>CAJTZM010000004.1:33937-152482 GCA_910583935.1 uncultured Oscillospiraceae bacterium | reverse complement strand
GCGGTTTTGATGTCCTACGCCAACGGGAAGATCGAGGAGCTGGACGCCCGCCGTCAAGGGCTGATAAAGGAGATTGCCGCACTGAACGCGGAAAGCGTCTCCCCGCAAAAAATCGAGTACCTGTCCTCCCACCTGGGGAATTGGGACAACATCGACTTTGACGACCGGCGGCAGGTGGCCGACATCATTCTTTCCCAGGTCCAAGCCACCGCCGAGCGCGTTTCTTTTGAGTGGAAAATCTAATTTCTTGCCCCCAGCGTCTTATTCAATGGTGTGTTTACCATTGTCAAGCGATGCTACTGACGACGAATATCATTACTCAATATCATATGAAATTATGTCAGGTGAGGATTTCCTTTCTTCGATTAAGAAAGCAAAAACTATGTCTGTGTTGAAGCTGGTAGTAAGCAAAGAAGATATCAAAGATGATTTTATGAGGGTAGCTGGAAAAACCGAAATTGCGGATGAAGTTGAAATATATCTCAAACTTCCTAAAGGTGCAAAAAGATTTCCTGACAATCTAATACAGGCATATTTTTCTGACACTCAAATTAAGGCAACTGGAAAAATCAAGAAAATTACCATCCAAGGGACAAATGCATCAGGTCAATTCGAAGTGGACTCTGAGCTGATGAAAATGAAGCATTATTTACCAGTTGTTGCAGAAGCCATAACCAACGAGGTAAATAGTTCGGATTTTTTTGTAAGGCACAAGAATTCATAGAAGAAACGAGGAATAAGGCATGAAAAGTATAATTTTTGTTCCAATTAGGGATTATTTTATTTCAAGGAAAAAAGTCTTTATTAAATTCCTCGTCCCAATGATTATTGCTTTGGCAGCATTATTATTAGTTGTGTTTTTTAATATTGGCAATTCAGAAAAAGTTCTGTTGACTTTTTCAGAATTGATAGATACGCAGATAAACATCGTAGCAATTTTAATTTCGTTTTCAGTAGCAATTATTACAATTTTAGTATCTGCGGATAATAAGAATATACAATGTTTGAAAGAAACTGAATCAAACAAAAAACAATAGAAGCCGATTAATGGAAAGCAATTATCCTTATTTCAGATTTTACTTTCTAATATAGCATACAATGTTTTTATTGAGATTATGTATTTAGTAGGGCTTATTGCGATTTCTCTAATGCAGAACCTTTTACCGATTGTATCGTTAAAATATATTACAGCTATTTGTATTTTTATTATCTTACATATATTATTTGTGTTACTTGAATCGGTAGCGCAAATGTATCTTACTTTTTGGGCAAACAAAAAGTAAAGGATAGCGGCGGGGAGAGATGCTTTTCCCTGCCGCTGTTGTCAGTTCAGTATAAATCAAATCGGTATTTACAATTTCCATTGCGCTATTGCGAATACAGTTCATTTTTTGTACCCATTTAAGCTGATTATCCGCCTTTAACTGTTCCGTCACGCCCTCTTTTTTTGCCATTTGCTCTACCATCCGAGAAAACATTTTCTCCGCCTGCTTGTCAATATCGGCAAGGTAGTTGTTCAGCTTACCGCTTGTGAGCAGAGTTGTATAAGTTGCTCGTTTATGTTTTTTCAGATAGCGTTTGTGCCGCTGTCCCCATATGCCGATAAACTTTGTTTCTTTTTCGGGCAGTTTCAAATCAGGGATAAAATAATCTCCTTGTCGTACATAAGCGCCGCCCATTTCTTCAAAAATTGTCTTTGTCATTGTCTCATACCTCCGTAATTTTGTAATCTTTGATAGATGTGTTTACAATTTTGATTAGACTATATAATGTTTTTCATATCACACATTTCTCGTCCTCCTTCACCTAAAGTGTAGCAAAGGTTTTTTCATTTTGCGAATGTGCTATTTTATTGTTGACATTAAAGAAAGCCAGTGCAAGAAGCGTTTCTGCTTCTTACGCTGGCTTTTGCCTTTGCTATCGCCCATAAGCTGTATTCCAATAATGTTTTCAAATTATCTTCTTATGTGGTAACTGCTTTTTTGGGCTGTTTTTCTTTTTGCCTATTTCTACCGCTGGATGGAAACAGCAGTCAGAATTTCATCTTCGTCTGGGGCAAAACCAATGGTCACCCGATCCCCCACATTGAGGATGACCACCGTTTCGCTGATCGAGGCGGAGACCGCATAGTAGGTCCGGCTGTTTTCCAGTCGGAGATAGAATACGGTGTTCCCTTCTATTACGGCGCTGCGGATTTCCGCAATGGTGCCGCTGACCTCGTCGGCCAGAGGCGCTTCCGGTTCGTCCCCAAGGTTGTTCTGGTTTAACAGCTTGGAATAATTGGCTGAGCATTCAGAGACGGAGGCGCCGGTGGCCACAATCTGATACTGCTGTACATTGACCATGGCGTACATCTTTACTAGGCCCGCATTGTCCTTCAGCGCGATAAAATAGGTGGGCTCGGAATGAATATTCAAAAGAAGCGGGAAGGTCGCCCGGTAATTTAAATGCTGCACAACACCCTCCGCCGAGCTCATGGCAGAATACTCGGTGGCCCCTGCACAGGGATAGTAGCGGGTTTCCTTGGTCCGCTGATTGGTGAGGATAAAGCCCACGTTAGACTGATCGCCGCCTACCGAGGTGACGCCGGTGTAAACGTATACGTCGTCGTTCATGGCGATATAGTTGTAGCCGGAGGTGGTGACTGTAACCCCTTTCTGGCCGAAAATTGAGTTGAGAAATCCGTTTTGATACTGGCCGTGATAATCATACTGCTGCATAATCAGCTCGGCAGAGTACAGCCGGTCCACCCAGGTGGGAACCTCCTCGTAATACTGGCTTTCGCCGGTGATGGCGTTGACCAGTACCGCACCGTTGATGTCGGTACCGCCGACCAGTCCAATGGTCTTTTCCAGCTTGGGACAGATCCAGTAGGGCTCCCCTTGGTCGTTGATCTCAAACATGGGGGTATCGAACATAAAGGTGGGATAATTAAAGCGCAGATGGCGCATTAGGTAACGGCCGAAATGCTCCGACGGGGAGTATTTGATTCCCTGTCCCTGCGGCAGACGGACAACGTCCACATTCTGGGTTACCATGTCGATGATCAGATAGGCGGGGATACCGTTTTTCCGGTTGGTAAACCACTTGATCAGATCGCCGTATTCCAGCATGGTCACCCGTACCGGATGGCCGTTGTAGTTGATCTGGTTGTATTGATCCGATACCTCGAACTGGCTGACCATGTCGGACAGCTCGCCCAGTTTGCGGTCCCCCAGCTTGGAGGCGGAATCCTTGTCCAGCATGGGGATCTGGTCAAAGGATATTTCCTCTACATCGGTGACAAAATCGCCGTCTTCCACCGTCAAAAGCTTGGTGTAGGAGCCTGCCCGCAGGATTACGCTGGAAAACAGGGATCCACCCAGATAAAAAACGACCAATGCCAGGCACAAAATAAAAGGGATCATGCAGTGGCGCTTCATCATGGCGAAAAATCCCCGCAGTCCAACAGGGAAAAAATTCATCCGCTCCTCCGCTTCCATGCCGAGACGGGCGGTGAAAACGGCGGTTACACAGTACACCCCGCACAAAATGAATACAAAGGTGTAAAATTCAGGGGAATGAAAGTTGATGGCGGGCAGTTCAAAATAGAAGTAAACCAGCCCGACCAGCAGGGTAACGGCCAGGCAGATCAGCGTTTGCTTGACACGCCCCATCTGTTTAATTTTTTTCATGGTAAAATCTCCTTTTGAAAATCTATGGTAAACCCATATGGAAAAACACAGCCTCGGTCAGCACCGCCGCCAAAAAGAAAGAATGGCCCAACAGGCGGCCAGCTGCAGCAGAAGGGTCAGTGGTATTCCCCAGCGGAAATACCACCGGCGGGTCTTATGCCGGAATAGATACATGCCTGCAAGGCAGCCGGGCGCACCGCCAAATAAGGCCGCGCCCAACAGGACCTTTTCCGGGATCCGCCAGCGTCCCTTTTTGGCCCGGGCCTTATCCACACCGAACAGAACAAAGCCTGCCGTGCTGGCGCCTATTAAATAGATAGCCAGCAGCAGGCCGTCCCGTGTCCCCAAATCCCCCATTTTGCCCTCCCACGATGCGCCATCCAAGTCTTGCCAAAAACTATTTTGTCCATTATAGCACAGTTTCAGATGGAAAGTATGATTTTTCTTTAAACTTTCAGAAAGCGGATGCCCATTGCGAAGCGGTTGCTTTTCGGCAGGCGCTCCTTTATAATGAAACAAATCGGTAAACAGGGTATGAGGAGGCGATATTTTGTTGTTCCAAACTTTTTTATCTCAAGAGGAGCGAAGGGGCTTTGGCGGCTCCTATTTTATTGAAATGCAGTATTGCAGGCTGCCCCAGGGAACCGAGATCGAAAGGATCGTTTCAGTCGACACGGTTGTGCATTGGAAAAACGATTCGCTCTACATCTACGGTGACGACGACAGCGCGTTTGTGTCCCTTTACGGAGAAATCTTTGCAGGCGGGACCTACAGCAACTTGGCGTGCGGCGGGGTAGACCTGTGCGGGATCAATTATTATTCTTTGGAACAGACAAAAAGAATCTTGGAGCGGGTGAAGGCGGCAGAATCGCTGAGCGATCCGGTATTGATAAGCTGGTTAGAAAGGTCGAAGGCGTATAACGGCTTTTATATTTTGGGGCTGTGACAGCTTCTCCTTTATAGTGCTTCTTTACAGGATCTTCAGAGAGGTCCCTATGAAAAAGCGACGGATTTCTCCATTTGCCCTTGCGGGGAGATTTTTTCTTATGTATAATAGAAGGTAGAATTTATGGGATGGCGGCATCGCCTTCCGAGAGGAGAAATAGACAATGAGCAATCAGGTATTGGTAGAAACTTCCGCCCGGCACGTCCATGTGACCCAGGAGGATTTGGAGACGCTGTTCGGCAAGGGCGCGGCGCTGACTCCTAAAAAGGATCTGTCCCAGCCCGGGCAGTTTGCCTGCACCGAGCGGGTGGATGTTGTCGGCCCTAAAAAGACCATCCCGGGCGTGACGATTTTAGGACCGGTTCGCCCAGCAACCCAGATTGAGGTTTCCCTGACCGACGCCAGAACCTTGGGCGTGGCCGCGCCGGTGCGGGAGTCGGGCGATGTGGCGGGCAGCGCACCCTGTAAGCTGGTGGGCCCCTGCGGCGAGGTGGAGCTGAGCGAGGGCGTAATCGCCGCTAAGCGCCATATCCACGCTACTCCGGAGGATGCGGAAAAATTAGGCGTCTCCGATAAAGAAATTGTCAAGGTAAAAATATCCACAAACGGCCGCTCCTTGATCTTCGACGACGTGGTGGTCCGGGTCAGTCCCAAATTTGCATTGGCCATGCACATTGATACCGACGAGTCCAACGCTGCCGGCTGCGCCGGTGAGGTTTACGGCGAAATCGTAAAATAACAACGCAAAAATACAGAAAAAGAGTGCTTTTCTTTCCGAAAAGCACTCTTTTTCTGTATTTTTAGGGGTACGACCAGCCGATCGCACCAGAAGGCGGCTTGCTCCAAACCACCTTCGCGGATGCCTTACCCAACGCCTGTCAGGGAAGAACATGTGTCTCGGCCGGATTTTCACAACCATAAAGCGAAACTGCTTTACGGTTGCGCGCTGACAGCTTCCTCATATTGCCGGATGCTTTTTTGGATGGCGGGCTGATCCACCGTCCAGCCCCAAATGGGGTGTCGGCGGCCGTTGGCGGAAATCTGCCGGTTGATAGATCGGGCCAGCTCGTCGGAGGGCTGATACAGGTACAAATCCACCATCGCGGGCAAAGCGGAGACGGACAGATCCTCCAGGTACCGGCAATCCACCTCCGCCTCGACCTGGCCGGCCAGGTAGGCGTTTACGTTGTAGCGGGCCACAAAGCCGTCCACCGGGAATAAGGACAGAAGGCAGACCATGAGAATGATAAAAACACCGGTGCATTTTGCCAGCGGAAAGCGCCGCAGCAGGCAGCGCATCGCCAAAAACAAAAAGCAGATTCCGGCTGTGACCATAAACCATAAGGTGAGCGCCCGCTTTACGCTCAGCCCATAGACGCCCACGTATAAGAGCATCCGTTTGACAGCGGAAACGAGGATTACGCCGCCGCCCAGGCTTAAAAGCAGCAGCTCCAGGCGGATTGTCAAAAAAAGGCCGGGCTGGTCGGCTTTACAAAAGGACATGGCGAAGAGAGCAATGGCAAAAATTAAAAACAGCGAAAAGGCCAATTCGAAAAATCCCTGGCGGGCATATTCGGCGTAGGTATAGCCGCCGGGAAGGCTTCCCTTTTGGCCGCCAAACAGGTAGGCGAATTGGACGAGGGTAAAGGCCAGCACCGAAAGGTTGATCAGGCCTAAAAAGGGAATGGCAAACAGCGGGTCCAGAAAACGCTTGCAGCTGACAGGGCGGGACTTTTGAGGCAGCGCACCACGGCAGTAAAGGAGCATTGCCGACAGAAAGACGCCGCCAAAAAATCCCAGCAGCAGGTCGGTGAACAGGTGGCCCCAGTCCAGCCGCAGCCATCGGAAAAAGGTTTGCAGTCCGGCACGGAAGACCGCATCGGCGCTGGCAAACAGGTACAAAAGGAGAATGACCACCGGCAGGGCGCACAAAAATCCCAAAAAGACCTTCCAAAAGCTTTTGGACCGCTTTCCTCCCCGGAGCCGTCCGCCCATGACCAGAAAGGGAAAATCCAAAAAGGCTAAAGGACCGTCGATCAGGCGGCCCCATAGGGCGCAAAAGCCCGCCCAGGAAAAGAGGGGACGGCAAGAAAGCCCGCCCAGAAGCGCAGTTTGAGCCGCCGCCAGCACCAAAAGGGAGGGGACGATGATAAAATAGGCGGACCGATTTACTGTCAGGCCAAGGCCCAGGACAATCGCCGCTACAGGGAGGCCTGTAAGCAGGGCGGCAAAGGAAAAACGCTTTCCTTTTTCATGAAAGTACCAAAGGCAGAACGGGTAGTAAAGGGCGGCTAGAATCAAGGCGGAAACGCCTAAATTCCCCCACAGGATCAATTCGGTGAAAAACATGCAAAACAGGATGGAGAAAAGCACCGCCATGGATCCTTTGCCTGTCAGGCTTTTTTGGGCCAGATGCTGGTATTCGGGCCGCATCTTACGGGGGAGCGGCAGATAGTATTTCGGTGCGGAGGAAGACTTGGAGGCGTCTAATCCGCGTGAGGAGACGGGTCCGGCTGCAGCGGGCGGAGCTGGACTTCCCGCCGCCGCAGCGCTGGAGGGAGAGGAGGGCGCAGGCTGAGAGTCGGACCCGCCGGAGGGGGGAGCGGGGGATTTTTCTTCCGGCGGGGAAGGCGGCTTTTGCTGCGGCAGGTCGGGTCTGGACGGGTTTCGATCCGGCACAAAAGGATACATAGGCCCGGCGGGCGGCTGGTACAGCGGCGGCGTCTGCCCGGGGCGTTTCGCCGGCGGAATATAGGTTGGCGGTTTAGATGGGGAAAAGGATTGGTTGTCTACAGGCTTCTGGTTCATTGGATCTCCTCCTGTTGATCGGTATTTTCCGTAAAGGCCAAAAGATCGGCCGGCTGACAGCGCAGTGCGCGGCACAAAGCCTCCAGCGTGGAAAAGCGGACGGCTTTGGCCTTGTTGTTTTTGAGAATGGACAGATTGGCCAGGGTGATCCCCACCTGGTCGGCCAGCTGGGTAGCGGAGATTTTCCGCTGCGCCATCACAACGTCCAGATTTACAATAATCGGCACAGAGGCACCTCCTTAAATCGTCAGGTCGTTTTCTTCTTTATAAATCGCGGCCTGTCTGACCAGCTCGGACAAAACCAGCGCCAGCGCAGACAAAAACAAAAAGGCCAGCCCAAGCATCGGCGCCAGCAGCGATGGGACAATGCCTAAAAGAAACAAGATCGCCACCACAAAACAGCAGACGGAAACGATTTTGACCCGGCGGGCGTTCTCGCGGGAAAAGGGGCTGCCGCCGTTGACGTTGACCAAAATTTTCCGCAGCTGCCAGACGACCGAAAGGGCCATGGCCGCCGAAGGGTAAAGCACCAGCAGAATCCGGATGTAGTCGGCACCCAGGTTGTCGTGCCAGAAAATGCGGTCGTAGTAGTCCAGGATCCAGGGAAGGGCCACTGAGAGGGCCAATCCGGCAAAGAGCAAAAGCCAGCAGAGCTTTTCTAAAAGGGAAACCAGACTGCAGCGGCCGATGATTGGGATTTTCATAATGATTCTCCTTTATGCCTGTTTTCTATAGAATAGCACAAATTTTCTGTTTGTCAATAAATATAAGTTGAAATTCGATGTTTTTTTATTGATTTTCAAGTTGCTTAGAAAATTTACAGAATAGAAATGTTCTTTTTAGAGGTACGGTGGTATAATAACCTAAGAAACGGCAAATCCAATCCCGTTTTTTACCGGCACAGCTATGGACGTGTCGGAAGCAGTAGCTTTTGCCGTTCGATGATTTACTAAAATCTCCAACAGCCGGCCGGCGCTGGAGAGAGGGCTGGGAGGAAGAAGGATGAATTGGCTGGATAAGCTGGAGCGCAGGTTTGGGAGGCTGGGGATTCCCAATTTGATGCTGTATGTTGTCATTACCGTGGCAGCGGTATTTATTGGCGACGTGATTTTTTCGGTGCAGGGGCAAAGTCTCAGCGGCTATCTGGCGCTGTTTACCCAGGCAGCTTTACACGGGCAGTTCTGGCGGTTCATCACCTTTATTTTTGTACCGCCCACCACCTCGATTATCTCTTTGTTTTTCTTTTTGTATTTTTACTATTTTCTGGGCAGCACGCTCGAGGAGGTCTGGGGGACCTTCCGCTTTAACCTGTACTATCTGGTTGGGGTTATCGGCGCGGTGATCGCGGCATTTTTCACCGGCTTTGGTACCAGCACCTATTTAAATCTGTCGCTGTTTTTGGCATTCGCGTTTTTGTTTCCGGATCACGAGATCCTTTTGTTTTTCTTTTTGCCCATCAAAATGAAGTATCTGGCCTATGTGGACTGGATTCTCTTTGCCATCCAGCTGATTTTTGGCGATTGGCCTACCCGGGCGGCGATTATCGCCTCGCTGATCAATTTCTTTTTGTTCTTCGGCGGTGATTTCGTGAGGTTTATCCAGAATGAAAAGCGGTACGGCGCCCAGCGGCGCAATTTCCGCCGGGAGATGAAACGAAATCAGGATCGTTACTGGTAAAACAAAAGAAAGGGCACTTCCGGACCTCGATCCAGAAGTGCCTTTTCTTTTGTTTTGAGGGCCTACGGCAGAAAGTAGCATCGGACAAGGCAGAGTCATAAGATAAAAAGGACCCCGATTGCGATGCAAAAGCCAAGCGCGGCCAGCTTTTTCGGTGGCGATGATTGCCCGCGAACAGCCGAAGAAGCGAAAGCCGCGCATCAGATAAGCGCCATGCCGCGTCAAACGGCGCGGCATGGAAATTGCATCGGAGACTTATTTTGCGTAAATTTCCTTTTTGACTCGGGCAAGCTCTGCGGGAATGTCGATAGACTGGGGACATTTATCGCAGCAGATCCGGCAGCCGACACAGGCGTCCGCCCGGGCGCCGACGGGGGTCTCCTCATATTTTTTGCGGACCTGCTCCATGGTATGATGGCTGGCCCGGTAGTTGTACGCGGCGAAAACGGCGGGAATATCCACGCCGGAGGGACAATCCATGCAATAACGGCAGCCGGTGCAGGGGACGGTGGGGATCGAATTCAATTTTTCGATGGCCTCGCCGATGACCTGCGCCTCCTTTTCGGACAAGGGCGGCAGGGTGTTAAACAGCGACACGTTTTCCACAAACTGTTCCAGCGAGGAAGAACCGGTCAGTACCAGCTTAACGTTGGGCTTGGACAAAAGCCACTGGTAGGCCCAGGAGACCATGGAGCGCTCCGGCGAAGCTTTTTTGAAAACCGCCTGCGCGTCGGGGGTCAGGGTGGCAAGGTATCCGCCGCGCACCGGCTCCATCACAAAGCAGGGGATCCCTTTGTCCTCCAGCACCTGGTAAAAGCTTTTGGCGTCCTGCTTATCCCAGTCCAGATAGTTTAACTGCAGCTGGACAAAATCCCAATCGGCGGCCTCGACCATCTCCTTGAGCAAGGGCAGATTGCCGTGGAAGGAAAAGCCGATGGCTTTGGCGGAGCCGTCCGCTTTCTTTTTCTGCATAAACTCAAGCGCGCCCAGCTCCTTAGCCATTTTCCAATGCTCATCGTTCATAGAATGGATGAAATAAAAATCGAAATACGCCGTCCGGCAGCGCTGGAGCTGATCCTGGAAGATTTTCTCCATATCTTCCGGCGCTTTACAATACCATAAAGGCAGCTTATTGGTCAGAAAATAGCTTTCCCGCGGATACTTCGCAAGGGCTTTCCCCAAAAAATACTGGGATTCCCCGTTGTGGTACATATAGGCGGTATCGAAATAATTGACGCCGTTGGCCATGGCATAGTCGACGATTTTTTGGGCGTGGGCATAGTCGATGGTATCGTGATCGGTGGGCAGACGCATACATCCCAGCCCCAGCTGGGGGACGCTGACGCCAAGCTTTTTCAGCAATTGATGTTTCATTTGTCGTTCCTTCCTTTCTGTTTAGATGTCTTTATACAATTATAGCAGGTGAACGGTTGTTTTGCAAATTTTTCCTAAACGCTTCGGACAAGCGCCGGAGCGTTTTATGGGTCCACGCCTTGCTTCTGCGGACCGGCGGCAGTAAAATAAAACGAGAAGTAAAATGGGGGGAGACAGAGAAAATGCCCAAAATCATGAAGCTTGCAGCGGCGTTCAGTTTTCTGGGGAGCCTTTTGGCCGGAATCCTTTTTCTGTGGTCTCGCAGAGGGATATATCTGACCTGTGCCGTCAGCTTTGGCTCAACCGCTTACCATCTGGGAATGCGGCTGCTGGTGGGAGCGCTTTATCACGTCAAAATGCGGAATCGGGCTGACTACACCAAAAGGTGGTATCAGCCCCGCCCTTGGGAAGAAGGGGTGTATCGGGTTTTGCGGGTAAAAGCCTGGAAGGGCCGGTTGCCAACTTATGATCCAAGGACCTTTTCGCTGGAGCATCACACCTGGGACGAAATCGCGCAGGCTATGTGCCAATCGGAGCTGGTTCATGAAACAAGCGCGGCGCTGAGCTTTCTGCCGCTGATTTTCAGTATATGGTTCGGTTCATTTGCCGCATTTCTGATCACGTCCGTATGCGGCGCTATTGTAGATCTTTTGTTTGTGATGATGCAGCGGTATAACCGGCCGCGTACTGTGAAAATTGCGCTGCGGCAAAGGCAAGCTGCAAGGTAACGGTGACGGCCGGTTTTTGCAGAGTTGGGACTGGACGGCGGCTACTTCCTTGTGAAGATTTTTCCAAGGGATATGACCAAATTGTTAAATCGCCGCATTTTATTTGACCTTTTTCGACAGATGATTTAAAATATACCTGTATTATGCCCGCAGCGGGAAAGCTTTTCGGCGGCGAAAGGCCTTTTCCGGGCGATTTGATACAAATTTAAATGCCCAAGGGCGACGGGAGCTTTATATGATACAGATTGCACCTTCTTTATTGTCCGCAGATTTTTCCCGTCTGGAGCAGGAGACCGCCGATGTGGAAGCAGGCGGTGCGGACCTCCTCCATCTTGACGTGATGGACGGGCATTTTGTGCCGAACATCACTTTTGGTCCCTGCGTCGTCTCGTCGCTGCGGGACAAAACGAAGCTTCTTTTCGATGTGCATTTTATGCTTTGCGATCCGCTTTCTTATGTGGCGTCTTTTGCCAAGGCGGGGGCTGATATGATTACCTTTCACTACGAATCGGACGCAGATGTGCAAAAGACCATCGACGCCATCAAAAGCGAGGGACTGAAAGTGGGGATGGCAGTGAAGCCGAGGACGGACGCTGCCGTTTTGGCGCCGTTTTTGCCGCAGCTGGATATGGCCCTGGTCATGACGGTGGAGCCGGGGTTCGGCGGACAGCGGTTTATGCCGCAGATGCTGCCGAAGGTTGAGTATCTGCGCCGGTGGGCAAAAGAAAACCGCCGGCCGCTGTGGATCCAGGTAGACGGCGGCATTGATGCGGTTACGGCGAAAGCGGCCGCCGCCGCCGGGGCGGATGTGCTGGTGGCTGGATCGGCGGTTTTTGGTGCCCAGGATCGGTGCCAGGCGATCCGCGCCATTTTGCGAAGCGCCGGGGAAGAGGCCTAGGGTCCTTTGCGCCGTCCTTGCTTTGGCAAAAGCAGGACGGGAGGATCTTCTTTTTTGATTAAACATAGAAAGGGTGAAGTGGGTGGCTGGATTTTTTACCCGCGGAATCATTTTAGAACAGCGCAAGGAGCCGGCTCTGCGCCGGAAGCTGCGAACGTTTTTAAACGCCAACTATGCCAATATGCTGTTTGAAAGCGACCTCCCCTGCGACGGAGCGGAGCTTTTCGGCGAGGAAATTATCGAAATCGCGCGTCTGGCCCGCATAATAGATGAGCGAGACGGCATGTTTTTGCACGAAAAGCTGGAAAAGGCCCGGCAGATGGAGGCAAAGGTGTTGGTGGGAGACGCGATTGACGATGAGCCATATGTGTCCAGTCAATTAAATCCGCTTTTGTTTTTGCAAAAGGAAGCGGGTGAGGGGCTGCGTCTGGCGGCCAAGGCAGTGGGAAACCCGAAGATTTATTTTGCCATTTATAAAAATTTAAGCGACGTGGACTTGAAGACAAAGCTTCCCAAAAAGATCGAGGGGGTGGAGATCCGGCGGATTCATGGGCGGTATCCGGCGGAATTTCGGACAATGGACGATTTTGACGGCCAGGGCCCGACGGTGCTGGTAGGCATTTGCAGCTTAATTCATCTATATCGGGCGGTGTATGAGCACCGAATTCAGTCCACCTGCTTTGTGACGGTGGCGGGGCGCTGTGTGGCCAACCCAACGAATTTGGAGGTTTCCATCGGCATGACGCCAACCCAGTTGTTTGAGCGGTGCGGGCTGGCGGAGGAGCCTGGCTATGTGGTGGTCGGCGGGAGTATGACCGGCGAGGTCTGTCCGGACCCGGACAGCTATCTGGTCGGGACCATGTCCCGGGCGGTGCTGGCGTTGCGGGACGAGGAGAAAAAGCGGCGGTACCAATGTGTTGGCTGCGGCCGCTGCGCTGAGGTTTGCCCGGAGAACCTGACGCCTTTTTACATCAACCGCTATATTGAGCAAGGCAGGTATGAGGAGCTGGCGTTTTATGATATCCACCGCTGTATTGGCTGTGGAACCTGTTCCTACATTTGCCCGGCCAAAATCGATATTGCCCAAAATATCAAGCAGGCAAAGGCTGAGATGGCAAAGAACCGGCAGAAAAAGGAGGCGGATGAAAATGCCGCAGTATGAACCAAAGGCGCCGTATGTACGCAGCCGTGATTCGGCGTTTACTATGATGGCGGATATGATCATCGCGATGCTGCCGCTTTACTTTATGGCCTTTTACTTTTATGGCTCCCGGGCGCTGCTTTTGGGGCTGGCTTCGGTGGCGGCGGCGGTGATAAGCGATTTGGCCTGTATTTTGCTGGAAGGAAAAACGCCCTATTTCCGGGATATTTCGGCGGTGGTCACCGGTATGCTGCTGCCGTTGATGATGTCGGCGGCGACGCCTTATTATGTGGTGGTATCCGCCTCAGTGTTTGCGATTGTATTTGTCAAGCATGTATTCGGCGGCGTTGGTCAGTGCGCCTTTAATCCGGCGGCGGCGGGCTTTGCCTTTGCGGTCTCCTGCTGGCCGGCACAGGTCTTTGCTTATCCCGCGCCGTTTTCGGCGCCGGGCGCTTTCGGTTCGGCAGCAGAGGGACTTTCCAGCGGTCCAGCCTGGAACCTGTTCCAGGGAGGCGTTCCCACCAATGATATTCTGGACCTTCTGCTGGGGAAATTCTTGGGTCCCATGGGGCTGACCAACATTGTGGTACTGGTTACCTGTTTGTTTTATCTATTGTTCCGCGGCGCCGTCAGCTGGCAAGCGCCGGCGACGTTTTTTGCCGTGATGGTGCTGGCGGTATTTTTGTTTCCGCGTATTCCGGAAACAGGTCCGATGTCGCTGGTATACGAGGCGACCACCGGTATGTGGGTATTTGGTGGGATTTTTTTGCTGGGCGAGCCGGGCACACTGCCCAAGCGCTCCAGCTCGCGGCTTTTATACGGTGCTTTGGCGGCGCTGTTCACCGTTTTATTCCAGCGGTTCGGCCAGGTGGAACAGACCTTTGCCTTTGCTTTGCTTTTGACCAATGTATTCGGCTTTACGTTAGACCGTGGCAGCGAACGGCTGCTTCGCCGGTTAAGGAGGGTTTATATTGCAACCAAAACGAAACGCAGCGAGAAGAAATCTGCGCAAAGGGCTTGACCTGATTTTTGTACATAATCCGGTGCTGATTACAGGCTTGGCTTTGGCGCCGGTTATCATGGGGGGCTTTACGGTAAAAAATGGGATGGGACTTTCGCTGGTGTTTGCGATGGTTACAATCCCGGTGCTGGTGCTTTCCTCGTTTTTGGGTATGCTGCCGGAAAAGATTCCCCAATATGTCCGGACCATCGCCTGCGCGGTGTTGGCGGCGCTGATGCTGATTCCGGCCCGGCTGCTGGCCGGCGGTATTGCGCCTAACCTGTTTGACTCCTTGGGCATGTATTTTTCTATGATGGCCCTGAATACCGTTTGGCTGGTATGCGCGCCCTCCTGCCAGAAAAAAAAGCCCCAGTGGGCGTTGTGGGACGGGGTTTGCCACAGTCTGGGTTTTTTTGTCTGCACACTGTTGATTTCATTAGTGCGGGAGTTTTTGGCTTACGGCACCTTTTGGGGAGGCGCGACGGCGCTGCCGGTCAAATTTCCGCCGGCGGCCTATGCATTCGGAGGCTTTATTATCGTGGGATCGGCTGCTGCGGCGCTGCGCTGGGGAATTGACCGCGCGCAGGATATTGGCAGGCTGGTCCGCCGGCAGCAAAAGAAATGGAGGATGGGCAGATGAACAGCTTGATCAGCATATTCACGTTGCTTTTAACGGCGCTCGTGCTGCAAAACGCCGTTTTTTCCCGGGCGCTGGATGTCACGGCGCTGCTGGCCATTCCGTTTGAAAAAAAGAGCCTCAGGCTTTTTGGCCTGATTTTAACGGGTGTCAGCACCATAGCGTCGCTGCTGGCAGGGCTTCTCAACCCGCTGATGGGGCAATGGAAGAATGTACAGTATCTGCGGCCGGTATTGTATATTATCCTGCTGGCGGCGTTATACGGCATAGCCTGTCTTGTTTTGGACTGGAAAAAGCGGGACTGGCTGCGAGACCATACCGCGCTTTTGATCGCCGCCTTTTTTAACTGCGCCGCCTATGGTGCCATGGCGCTGACGGTGTATTCCAGCTATAACTGGCTGGAATCGGCGGCGTCCGGCATGGGGGTCGGACTTTCTTTTCTGTTGGCGGTCTTTTTGCTGGAGCAGGGAAAGCGATGCATGAGCATCTGCAATATTCCCAAGTCCTTTCGAGGACTCCCGGCGGAATTGGTCTATGTGGGGCTGATTTCCCTGTCTTTATACGGTTTGATTGGGCATCAGCTGGCCGCATAGAGAAAAAGGGGAATAAACGGGGCGCAACAAGGGTAAGCTTTGTATAGAGAAAGACATCAAAACCGAGGGGTGAGCGATTTGGCAAAAGGGCAGAAAAAAATTAAACGATATAATCGGATTTACGGTGGCCGCAGCGCTCTGTCCAAGGTAATGGGTGTTGTTCTGACGGTCGTCGTCCTGGCCGGCCTCGCTTGTTTGGGATGGGCGCTGTATGAGCCGGTTTCCCAGTTTCTGTCCGGCACCATGCAGATACCGGAGGATGAACCGCCGCAGGAAAGCCTGTCAGAGGCGCAGACGTCGGTTCCTGAGCAGCCGCCAGAGGAGGAGCCTCCCGTCGTCGTGCTAGAGCTTTCCCAGGTAAGGGGGGCCTATCTGCCTCTTTCTACCCTGCAGGATCCGCTTCTTTTGAGCCAGACGCTGGATGCTTTAAAAGAGCAGGGGATCAACGCCATTCTGATTGACGGAAAAAACGCTCAGGGCCAGGTGCTGTATCAGTCGGCTAACCAGACGGTGGCGGAGGTTTCCGCCCAAGTCCCCGACGCGGTGGATTTAAAACAGGTCACGACCTTGGCCAAGGCCAAGGACATGATTGTGATTGCGCGGATTTATGCGTTTCGGGATCCCATCTGCCCACTGATCAACAAAAAAGCGGCGGTGAAATATCAGGATACGGAAATGCTTTGGCTGGACAATTCCAAGGAATACGGCGGGAAGAGCTGGCTGAATCCCTATTCGGAGCTGGCTCAGATGTATATTGCGGATTTGTCACTGGAATGCATCCGTTCAGGCTGCACCGCCGTCATGCTGGACGGCGTACAGTTCCCCAGTGGCTATAGCCTGGAGTTGGCCGGGTACGGCGTACAGACCAAAACCCGTCAGCGGGTGTTGTCTGATTTTGTTCAGGACATGGAGGAGCTTTTACAGGAAAACGACGGTGTTTTGCTGTATTCCTCGTCCTCTACGGCCATGCTGGGAATGGAAAGCGCCTCCTATGAAGCCGGCGGCTTGGATTATCCGATCCAAAATTTCTGCCCTGATCTGCGGCCGGCTTCCTTTACAAAGGAACTTCGGCCAGAGTCGCTGACGATGGAGGATCCGCAGGCGCAGCCTTACGAGACGGTGAAGGCGGTATTGGCCCTGCTGCAGGAAAAAGGAGAGGAAAAAAGCTTCTTGCCGATTTTGCAGGCAGACGGCGCGGCGGCCTCCGCGCCGGAGTATTCAAAGGCGCAGATACAGGCGCTGAAAGAATGCGGGGTAACCGGATATATTCTTCACAATGCGCAGGGCGAGTATACCCTGTCGTGACGGCAGCAGAAAGTATTCTAAAGAGCCGGCGGCGTGGCCCAAAAGCCATTGCCGCCTTTTTGTTTGGGTGAGACAGCAAAGGGATGGGAGGAAAAGCGATGTACGACGTTTTGGTCATCGGCGCGGGACCAGCCGGAAGCACAGCGGCAAAGATTCTGGCGGAAAAGGGGATTCGGGTCCTGCTGGTCGAAAAGGAGAAGCTGCCCCGATACAAGTCCTGCTCCGGCCAGCTGATTGGGAAGACGCTGGAATTGGTACGGGATTATTTTGGCGAGCCGGTCCCTTTATCGGCGACATGCGAGCCCGCAGAAAGCTGCGGCATGGTTTTAACCAATGACAAGGGACGATCTTTTCGGTTTGAGCAAAAGGGGCTCAACGTATGGCGCAGCGCCTTTGACCATTGGCTTGTCCTAAAAGCCGCCGCGGCCGGAGCGGAAATACGGGAGGGGACAGCCGTCCTAGGCTGCGAGGAGGACGGCAGGCGGATCAAGGTAAGGCTGCAAAGCGCACAAGGGGTTTATGAGGAAAGCGCGAGCTTCCTTCTGGACTGCGAAGGAGCAGCGAGCGTGATAAAGCAAAAGCTGCAAAAAATTCGCCGCCCGAAAATCGTCACCTACCAGGTTTACTGCCAGGGAAGCGCCGCGTTGGACGATCGGTTTTTCCATGCCTTTTTGCAGCCGCAGCTCTCCGAGTACGATGCGTGGCTAAACTGGAAGGACCATCTGCTGGTAATAGGCGTAGCGGTTAAAGACGGACAAAGAGCGGCGGAATATCATGAAGCGTTTATCGCTTATCTGCAAAGGGAGCACCATTTGGATATCAAAGAGCAGCTGGGGATTGACCGATGGATTATGCCGCAGGTTTTACCTGGCTGCCCGATGGATTACGGCGCCGGCAGGGTCTTGTTCGCGGGGGAGGCGGCCGGTTTCCTCAACCCGATGGGGGAGGGAATTTCCGCCGCGATGGAAAGCGGGTATTGGGCGGCGCAGGCGGCCGCGGCGGATTTTGGAAATCCCCAGGCGGTTCTTGCCGCTTATCAAGCGGGGACAAAACAGCTTTTAGGCTATATGAAGCGGCAGTGGAGTCTTGTGGCTGAGCTGGCGGAAACGTTTGAGGAAATGCGCCTGCCGCAAATTTAAACGATGCCTTGGCATTTCAGGGCGGAAGACAAAAACCAAGCGATGGGAAAACATTTCCCATCGCTTGGTTTTTGGGGCTTTAAGAGGAAAGGAAGCCTATTCCTCCATCTGACGGCCGAGAAAAGAGGCGGCGGCGCTAATCAGCTTAACGTCCGCTTCGGCGGCGGAAGAGGTCGTATCCTCTTTTAAAAACATTACGGCACCGCAGACATCCCCAGCTGCCAAAATCGGCGCTGCGGTCAAGGCCAGCCGGTCGGAGCCTTCCACCGGCTGCAGTTTACTGTCCCCATTGGCGGCGAGCGTAAAGCTCTGACGCGCCTCCATCAATTCCTCTAAAGAGGGGGAGACGCGGCGTTCCAGCAGTTCCTTTTTCGGCAGTCCGGAAACAGCGACCACATGGTCTCTGTCGCAGATCACAACCGGGTAACCGCCGGTTTTATGCAGCACGTCGGCGTAAATACCGGCAAAGCCGGACAACTCGCCGATGGGAGAATATTTTTTAAAAATAACCTCTCCATCGTTATCGGTATAAATTTCCAGCGGATCCCCTTCGCGGATGCGCATGGTCCGCCGGATCTCTTTTGGGATGACGACCCGTCCCAGATCGTCAATTCGTCTGACAATTCCAGTGGCTTTCATATTTAAAGTTCCTCCGTACAATTTTTCTTTGCCTTTTGGCGTTTTTGTGGGATATTCTGTTGAAAAAAATCAAGATCGATACCAGACTCGGCGCTGGAGTGATCCGGCGTTATGTCTGAGCAATGGCGTTAAAATCCCTTAATCCTATTGTTTGCCATAACGGGGTGATTATTCTCTTTTGTATGACCGTTTTTTTGCCGTATCCGCCTGGATTTTCCGTCCATTTTGGCAGATGTCGGATTCTTTTTTAGTTTGGGATTTTTCTCTGCCGTTATGCGCCAAAAAACAGAAAAAATCAAAAAAGAATCAAAAAATAGGTTAGAGAGAATTCGGAAAAATGTACGGAGAAAAATTTTTTAAAACAGCCGAATCGCGCCCAGCAGGCCGTAGGAGCCAATGGTCATAATGATTCCCGCAGCAAGCACCCCGAGAAAGATCATCGGAAGGGCCTGGCGCATCTTCATGTTTAGAAAGGTTGCGGCCAAAACACCGGTCCAGGCGCCGGTTCCCGGCAGTGGAATGGCTACCAGCAAAAACAGCCCCCATTTGGCATAGTCGTTGATTCGAACCGCTTTTTTTACCAGCTTTTCTTCATACCAGCGGGCCGGCTTGGAAAGAAGCGGGAGGGTTTTGAGCCAGTCTAGGATTTTTCGGCCGAACAGTAGCAGAAAGGGGACCGGTGTCATATTGCCTAGAACGGATATGGCCAAAACCTCGAACCAGGGCATACCTAAAGCGGCTCCCAGCGGAACAGCGCCGCGCAGCTCGACGATGGGGACCATGGAAATCACAAATAAAGCGAACTCGTTGCCAAAATAGGTCAGCGCGTGAAAAATCGTTTCCAAATCAGCGTCTCCTTTGATAAAAAGTTGCAGAATATACCGTGGGGATCCGAAGGTGACGGCGCTTCTTGCTTTTTGCCGGCGGAAAAAGGAAAGACAGGCGGCATTCCCAGATCCCACAAAAGCCAAAAAAGAAAAGAGCCTGTCCGGCAAGGGCGCCGCAGACTCTTTTATTTTACCAAATGAAGGAGAAAAAGAAAAGTCTATTTTTCTTTTTCTTCCATTAGCCGGCACAAAACGGCGGAAAAGGCGGCGGGGTTTTCCGGAAGCATTCCCTCCCGCAGAAGCGCCTGGCCGTATAACAGCTCGGCGTAGTTGGCCAAAGTTTCTTGATCGCCGGCAAAAAGCTGTTGCAGAGTGGGGAAAAGGGGATGCTCCGGATTGAGCTCCAGCACCCGCTCGGCCTTCACCTTCTGCTCGCCGGGCATGGCGCCCAGCACCCGCTCCATTTCCAAAGAGACCTGCCCCTTAGCGGTGAGACAGCAGGCGGCGCTTTTTAGCCGGGAGGACAGACGAACCTCCGAGACCCGATCACCCAGCGCTTTCTTGATGGCGGTCAGCAAATCGCCGTTTTCCTCCTGCTGCTTTTTGGTCTGTTCCTTTTCCTCGTCGCTGTCCAGCCCCAGGTCCTCCGACGAGACGGACCGGAATTCCTTTTCCTTGTAGGCCGGCATCACCTTGGTGACGAACTCGTCCACATCCTCGGTGAAATAGAGGATCTCGTAGCCCTTATCCTTTACCAGCTCCGCCTGGGGCAGCTGGTCGATGCGCTCCAGAGAGTCGCCGCAGGCATAGTAGATATACTTTTGATCTTCCGGCATCCGGCCGATATATTCCTCCAGGGTGGAAAGCTTTTTCTCGTTGGAGGAGTAAAAAAGCAGAAGGTCGCTTAACAACTCGCTGTTGGAGCCGAAAGCGGAATACAGCCCGTATTTGAGCTGGCGGCCGAAGCCCTGCCAGAAGTCCTCATATTTTTCCCGATCGTTTCTGAGCATGGACAAAAGCTCGGACTTGATCTTCTTTTCCAGCCGGGATTCAATGAGCTTTAGCTGCCGGTCGTGCTGGAGCATTTCCCGGGAGATATTTAAGGATAGATCCTGCGAGTCCACCAGGCCCCGGACAAAGCTGAAGCAGTCGGGCAGAAGATCGGCGCACTTGGCCATGATTAGCACCCCGCTGGCATACAGCTGAAGCCCCTTTTCAAAGTCTCGGCTGTAGTAGTCGAAGGCGGGCTTTTCCGGGATAAACAAAAGCGCGTTATAGGTGGAGGCGCCTTCGGTCGAGCTATGGATCACCCGAATCGGATCGGCAAAATCGAAGAATTTATCCTTGTAAAATCGGCAGTAATCCTCGTGTGAAACCTCGTTTTTATTCTTTTTCCAGATGGGAACCATGCTGTTAAGAGTTTCCACCTCGCTGTAGGACTCGTACTCGTCTGAATCCTCTTTTTTGCGGCTTTTGGTCTTTTCCATCCGGATGGGGTAACGGATATAGTCTGAATACTTTTTGACCAGGCTTTCGATTCGGTACGGGTCAAGAAACTCGTCGTAGCTTTCCTCGTCGGCGTTTTCCTTGATCTTGAGGATGATGTCGGTGCCATGCCCCTGTTTCTCCGCCGGAGAAACGGTGTAGCCCTCGGACCCCTTGGACTGCCAGCACCAGGCGCTGTCCCCCTGGTAGCTGCGGCTGAGGACCTTTACCTGCTCGGCGACCATAAAAGCGGCGTAGAAGCCGACGCCGAACTGGCCGATAATATCGATGTCCTCCTTGGCCTTGTTTTCCTTTTTAAAGGCCAGCGAGCCGCTTTTGGCAATGGTGCCCAGATTGTTTTCCAGCTCCTCCTTGGTCATACCGCAGCCGTTGTCCGATATGGTCAGGATGCGGTTGTCCTTGTCGATGGAAAGTGAAATAGAAAAATCGTCCCGGGAAAGGCCGGTGATGTCCTCGCTCAAGGCGCGGTAATACAGCTTATCAATGGCGTCGCTGGCATTGGAGATCAGCTCCCGCAGGAAAATCTCCTTGTGGGTATAGATCGAATGAATCATTAAATCCAGCAGGCGCTTGGATTCGGCTTTAAACTGTTTGGCTGCCATGGAATCATCCACCTCGTTTGTAATTTTAGCAATCTGTGCATATGAGTGCTAAAAATATCATAGTACATTGCTAAGGCAAATGCAAGAGGGAGAAAGGATAAAATTGTGAACAAGCGGTAAATCTTTCTTGCATTTGACCGGACGGTTGATTAGAATAAAAAGCAGAAAGGCAGAAAGAAGGGGTATCGTGAAAAAAATTGGTTTTATCGGCATTGGCGTAATGGGAAAATCTATGGTACGGCATCTGATGCGGCATGGGTATGCGGTTTCGGTTTATAACCGGACAAAGTCCAAGGCGCAGGAGGTCATCGACGAGGGGGCCGTGTGGTGTGATAGCGCCGGCGCGTGCGCAAAGGATCAGGACGCGGTGATCACCATCGTGGGATACCCTAAGGACGTAGAGCAGGTGTATTTTGGGGAAGATGGTATTTTGGAAAACGCCCAGCCCGGCGCGTATCTTATCGACATGACCACCACCAGCCCGCAGCTTTCCCAGCGGATTTTTGAGAAAGCCCGGGAGAAGGGCCTGCACGCACTGGACGCGCCGGTTTCCGGCGGGGATACCGGCGCGAAAAACGGAACGCTGGCCATTATGGTCGGCGGGGAAAAGCCGGCATTCGATACCTGTCTGCCCATTTTCGAGGCGATGGGCAAAAACATTGTCTACCAAGGACCGGCGGGCTGCGGACAACACTGCAAGATGGCAAACCAGATCGCCATCGCCGGGACGATTGCCGGGGTGTGTGAGGCTATCGCTTATGCCAAAGCCAAGGGAATGGATCCGCAGGTGATGCTGGACACCATCGGTTCCGGCGCGGCGGCAAGCTGGCAGCTCTCCAACAACGGCGCGCAGATCCTAAAGGGAAACATGGATCCGGGATTTTTCATCAAGCATTTTATCAAGGATATGGCCATTGCGGACGAGGAGGCCCAGGCGGCGGGGGCCCAGCTAGGCGTTTTGGACGAAGCGCTGCGGATGTACCGGGAGCTGGAGGAAAAAGGTCTGGGGGATTTAGGAACCCAGGCGCTGATCAAGTATTATGAGGACTGACACAAAAATGGGGAGCCTTTTGGCTCCCCATTTTTTATGCGCCGCGGCAGGCGTTTTAAGCGTACTGCTCCAGGTATTCCTCCAGACAAAGGCCCTTGGACATGATGATCTGGGCATGATTGCTGCCCACATAGCGGTAGTGCCAGGGCTCGTAGCTGATCTTGGTAATGTCCACCTTATCCTTGGGATAGCGCAGGATAAAGCCGTACTGGGCGCAGTGTTTTTGCAGCCACGCAAACTGGCTGGAGTTTTCGAAGCTTTCCTCCAGCGAGCACAGGTCTGCCGCGTATCCTAGGCAATGCTCCGAGGTGCCGGGGACGGCGACCCATTTCCCTGCCTCTGCCTTGGCGTCCGCTTCACTGTATCCTAAGGCCTTGTACTCCTCTACCTTTTCGTTGTACAGCTCAGTCTGCCGCTCCAGGGTGCGGTAGGCGGAGATAATCCACAAGGAAACCCCGTCGTTAGAGGCGGCGGCCTGCATTTTCTGCCAGGCGGCGGCAGCCCGAGTTTCCAGCTTGTAATTGCCGCCTACGCTGACCACGGTAGGTTTGTAGTCCTCCGGCATCAGATGGTCCGGATTGACCAGCAGCGGCATAGACGCTTCGTAATACGGATCTTCGGAGCTGGCCGGTTGCGAAGAAGAGCTGCTGAGGACTTGGAAAGAACTGGAAGAATCCGGCGGCTGAGAGGAAGCTTCCGAGGAGGAAGCAGAGGAAGCGGAGGACGAGTCGCTCTCAGGCTGAGAGGAGGAGACGGCGGACTTGCTGGATTTGTCCGGTTTTGCGCTTTGAGAAACAGCGGCGGAAGAGCTGCCCGTACCTTCCTCATCACCGCCTATTAGAGCCTTGATTCCCTGAACAAGCAGGAAGACTAAGAGAATACACAGCGCGACAAGACAAAAAAAGGCAATGATCCGGTTGCGCCGAACCTGCTGTCGAGTATATCGTTTGACTTTTCTTTTTTCCATTTATGTTGTCCTCCTACGAATTGGTAGATACTTCTGAAACCCAAAGAGTATTTTATGCCCGATCAGACAAAAAAACAAGAAGAATCTAATGGGAATTTCTCGCGCCGCTCCAACTTGCCGAAGCTTTCGGTAAGAAAGAGGGTTTGTCTTGCCTTGACCGGATTTTCGTACCGACTATAAAAACCATCCTCCGGCATGGTTTGTGACAAAAATTGAAGACTGAGGATTCGGGAAATTTAGAAGGGAGTTTCGTTGACACAGGCTGACGGGATTTGTTATGATAAAGCTATCAGATGCTCTAGCTGAACAGGCGGAGCTTTTGCAGATAGGCCAAGGCAAAAAAGGATGCCGCAGCGCAAAGGGAGGAAGATTCAATGGATGAAAAGCGGTTTGTCAGGATTTTTGGTCAAAGCGGATTTGGATCGGGCATCATAGAGGTCTGGATGGACAGAGCTACCGGCGTTCAATACCTGTACCGGCGCGAGGGCTATTCCGGCGGTCTGACCGTACTGGTGGACCGGGAGGGGAAGCCGGTAACCGGCGGTATGGAGGATTGGAAATAAAGAAAGGAGGTCTTGCTGATGCGGTTGGAAGCGATGAGCTGGAAGCAGGCAGAGATATACTTTAAAACCCACGATCTGGCGGTTTTGCCGGTGGGAAGCATAGAAAATCATGGCTCCCATCTGGCGCTGGGTACCGACTTTCTGGTGCCCGGCAAAATTGCCGAGCAGATTGACCGGGAAAGCGATGCGCTGATTCTGCCGGCGATTCCCTATGGCGTTGCGGATCATCACGGTGGGTTTCCGGGCACAATTTCCATCGGACCGGACGGGCTGCACTGTATTGTGTCCAAAATCGTGGAACAGCTTTATGGATACGGGATCCGCCGGTTTGTTTTTTTAAACGGCCACGGCGGGAACAACCCGGTTCTGCAGCAGATCGGCATTGACTTAAACGGACGGGGAGCTTTAGCGGCGTTGGTCAACTGGTGGCAGATCGCAGGGCAGTTAAACCCCCAATGGAAGGGCGGCCATGGAGGAGCGGAGGAAACAGCGGCCATGCTGGCCATTGATCCTGGCTATGTTCACATGGAGGACTATATTCCCCTGACTCCCCAGGACCTATCCGATACTTTACAATGCGCGGGGATGTCGGAGGTTTCTCTGGATGGAGTGACGGTGCTGACGCCGCGTCTGTTCCGAAATATTTCGCCCGGCGGCTGGTACGGGCCGGATGATCCGAAAAAGGCCACGGTCCAATGGGGTGAAGAGATGCTCAAGGCCTGCGGGGACTTTATTCTGCACTTTTTGGCGGAATTCCAAAAGGCGGCTTTGCCGAACAGGTAGCTTTTTGCGGAAAGGAGAATGGGTATGGAGCTTTCCTTTCGTCCGTTGACGGGTGCGGATGTCCTGATAATGGAGCCGCTGCTTCGGGAGGACGGTATGATTTTCGATTTAAATTGTCTGTACGGATTTTTCGGCGCGCCCAACACCTGCTCCTTCGGCGCCTTTGATGGGGAAAGGCTGGTGGGGATGGCTTACGCCTACCTGCTGCCTCGTCCGGATGGGAAAACCATGTTCTTTTTGTATTCTTTGGGGCTGCTGAAGCCCTGGCAGGACCAAGGCATCGGCACGCGGTTTATGACTTGGCTTGCCGGCTATGCCCAGGAAATCGGCTGCTCGGAGCTTTTTGTCATCACCGACAAGGGAAATCCCCGGGCCTGCCGGATCTATGAAAAGGCTGGCGGCAAAAACGACTACGAGGATGAAATCGTTTATGTGATGGATTTTGAGAAGGAGGGGTCCCATGGAATTTGAAGCGCTCAAACAGATTGCGCAGAGGACACTGGCGCCACGGAAGCTTTCGAAAAACGCTTACGCCGGCTCGGTGGCGGCGGCGCTGCTGGCGGCAAACGGGAAGGTTTATACCGGCGTGTGCATATATACCCCCTGTTCCATGGGCTTTTGTGCTGAGCATGCGGCGGTGGCCGCCATGGTGACCGACGGGGAGTCCCGGGCAGAGCAGCTCGTGGCGGTAGAGGAAAACGGCGAGGTCGTTCCGCCCTGCGGGCGTTGCAGGGAATTCCTTTGCCAGGTGCACGATGAAAACCATCTGTGTCAGGTTCTTTTGCCTGGCGGGCGGACGAAAACGGTCGGTCAGCTGCTGCCGGACCGGTGGGAATAAGCCTTGGTCCTGACTGCAGATGGAAAAGACCCCGGGGACGAAAGGCTTGCATTTTGTATGTTTTTTGCCGGTAAGCGGCAAAAAACTGTCCAGAATCCGTGAAAAAAGGGTTGCGTGATGGGAAAAACTGTGCTATACTAGTTTATGGTAATAAGGATGAATGATGAAAGAGTGGGGTTTCCCGCTCTTTCGTTTGTATAAGGGCTTTTCCTGTTTTTACTGGGCGAAAGCCTTTCCGGTGAAAAAAGGAGCATAGCAGCCGGGGAAAAGGAGAGAGGTTTATGGCATCCGAGAAAAAGAACACGGTCGGCGTTGTCACCGAGCTGGTGCGGCCGATTGTTGACGAGCTGGGCCTTCAGCTTTGGGATGTGCGCTTTGAGAAGGAAGGGTCGATTTGGTATCTGCGCGTTTTTCTCGACAAGGAGGCAGGGGTCAATATCGACGACTGTGAAAACGTCAGCCGGCGGCTGAGCCCGATTTTAGACGAGGTGGATCCTATCCCTCAGAGCTATACGCTGGAGGTGTCCTCCCCGGGGATTGGCCGGGATCTGCGCCGGCCGCAGCATTTTGAGGCGTTTATGGGCGCGGATATCCATGTGCGGCTGATCCGTCCGGTAGAGGGAGAGCGGGACTTCATTGGCCAGCTGGCCGGGTACGGGGATGGAAAAATCACCCTGTTGTTAGACGGCGATTTGGAAATGACGGTTGGAGCGGACGAGACTGCGTTCGTTCGTTTGTATGAAGAAATCGATATGGGAGGACTCAGGTAATGAACACCGAATTTTTTGAGGCGCTGGCCCTTTTGGAAAAGGAGAAGGGGATCCCTGCCGACTATCTGCTGGAAAAAATCAAAGCGGCTATCGCCATTGCGGTAAAGCGAGACTACGGCGGAAGCGAAAACGGACAGGTTGAAATTGATCCGGAAAAGGGAAAGTTTTCGGTGGCGATCCGTAAAATGGTGGTGGAAGCAGTAGAAAACCCCAACACCGAAATTCTTTTGGAGGACGCATATAAATACGACAAAAAGGCTCAAACCGGCTCGACGGTGGATATCCCGCTGGAGACTAAGCAGTTTGGGCGCATTGCCGCCCAGGCCGCGAAGCATGTGATCCGCCAGGGCATTCGAGAGGCGGAGCGGGGTCAGATGATGCAGGAATTCCAGAGCCGGGAGCACGAGATTATCTCCGCGAAGGTGGTCCGCACCGATCCGGTCCGCGGTTCGGCGACGCTGGAAATTGGTAAATCCGAGGCGATGCTCACCCGTCAGGAGCAGGTGCCGGGCGAGGAGCTGCACGAGGGCGATCATGTCAAGGTTTATGTGGTGGAGGTGGCGCCCACCGACCGGGGACCGCGGGTCATGCTGTCCCGCACCCATCCGGGGCTGGTCAAGCGGCTGTTTGAGATGGAGGTCCCGGAGCTTTACGACGGAACGGTGGAGCTGAAGGCCATCTCCCGGGAGGCCGGTTCCCGCACCAAAATCGCCGTTTACTCCAAGGACCCCAATGTAGACGCGGTAGGCGCCTGCATCGGCCCTAAAGGGGCGCGGGTGGCGAAGATTGTCGACGAGCTGAATGGGGAAAAGATAGACGTGGTAAAATATTCGGAAGACCCCAGCGAGTTTGTGGCCGCCGCGCTGTCGCCCTCTCAGGTGGTATCGGTAGAGGTTGCGGAGGACGGGAGCAAAAACTGCACTGTAAAGGTGCCGGACAACCAGCTGTCGCTGGCCATCGGCAACAAAGGGCAGAACGCCCGTCTGGCGGCTAAGCTCACCGGCTGGAAGATCGACATTAAACCCGAAAGCGGATTCTACGGAGAAGAATAGCCATTGTAAAAGGGAAGGGGGAGGAAAATGCCGACGCGAAAGGTCCCAATGCGGATGTGTACCGGCTGCGGCCAGATGAAGCCGAAGCGGGAGCTGGTCCGGGTGGTAAAAAATCAAGAAGGGGAGATATCGCTGGATCTGACCGGGAAGAAGGCTGGGCGGGGTGCCTATGTCTGCTGCGACATTGAGTGCTTAAAGAAAGCCAGGAAGGCCCGACGGCTGGAGAAAGCGTTTTCCTGCCGGATTCCTGAAGAAGTGTACGACCGGATGGAGGAGGCGTTGCAAAGCAGTGAATAAGCTGGCTTCCATGCTGTCTTTGAGCAAAAAGGCTGGGAAACTGGTCCTGGGTTTTGAGGCGGTCCGGGAATCGGTGGAAAAGAAAAACGCCGGGCTGGTCCTGCTCGCAAGGGATTTATCCCTCAAATCCCAAAAAGAAATCGCGCTGGTTTGCCAAAGGTCCGGCGCTTTGATAAAAACGCTGCCGCTGACCATGGATGAAATCTGGTTTGCGGCGGGAAAACGAGCGGGAATTTTGGCGGTAGCGGACAAGGGCTTTGCCAAAAAACTGGCGCAGCTGGCCGACGATTCGAACAAGGAGGAATCTGCATTATGATGGTAAAATACCGCGTACACGAAGTGGCCAAGGACCTAAACGTCCCCAGTAAAGACGTCATTGCTTTGCTGGGCCAACACTTTGACACGCAAAAAAAACATATGACGGCGCTGACCGAAGAAGAATTAAACGTTGTGTTTGAGCATTTCACCCAGAAAAACCAGGTGGAGAGCTTCGACCGCTATTTTGCCAGCGGCAAAAAGGAACCGGAGGAAAAGGCGCAGGCAAATCCGGAGCAGAAAAAAGAAGAATCCAAAGGGAAAGAGCCGGCAAAAGCCGCCGAACAAGAAAAAAAGGCGCCACAGCCGCAGCAGGGGAAAAAACCGGCAGAACGAAAGCCCATCCAGCAGAACGGCCGCCGTCCGCAGCCGGGACGCGCTGTGTCCGCGCCGGCGGCAACCGTTTCGGAGCAGGGCTCCAGCGGAACCCGAGGCCGGCATGTGGATATGCGCACCTCCCAGGTGAATTTGGACAAATACAACGAAAGATACGACAACATCGCCACCTCCAGCATTGGAAACAGGGACACCGGTGTAAAAAAGCAGAAGCTGTCTCAGCGCTCTGCCCAGCGGGGCCGCCCCCAGTTCTCCCGCAAGGATAAGGAGGCCCAGAAGATGCGCCGTCTGGAGATGGAGCGGCAAAGACGCCAGAAGCTGGAAATCACCATTCCGGATGAAATTCAGGTGGGCGAATTGGCGGCCCGGCTGAAGGTCACCGCCGCCGAGGTAATCAAGCGGCTGATGGCTTTAGGGGTTATGGCTTCGGTCACCGAGGTCATTGACTACGATACCGCCGCCATGGTCGCTATGGAAATTGGCGCCAAGGTAGAAAAAGAAATCATCCTGACCATTGAGGACCGGCTGATTGACGACAGTGAGGATGACGATGAGAATTTACAGGAGAGAAGCCCGGTGGTGGTCGTTATGGGCCATGTAGACCACGGGAAAACCTCTTTGCTGGACGCGATCCGCCACGCCAACGTGACCTCGACCGAGGCGGGCGGCATTACCCAGCATATCGGCGCGTACCGGGTTACGGTCAACGGCCGGCCGATCACCTTTTTGGACACCCCGGGACACGAGGCCTTTACCTCTATGCGCGCCCGCGGCGCCCAGATTACCGACATTGCCATTCTGGTGGTGGCGGCGGACGACGGTATTATGCCGCAGACCGTAGAGGCGATCAACCACGCAAAGGCGGCGGGGGTATCCATCATCGTGGCGATCAATAAGATGGATAAGGAAGCTGCCAATCCGGATAAGGTCAAGCAGGAGCTGACCGAATATGAGCTGGTTCCCGAGGAATGGGGCGGCGATGTGATCTGCGTACCTGTTTCCGCCGTGACCAAGCAGGGGATCGACACCCTTTTGGAAATGGTGCAGCTGGTGGCGGACATGAAGGAATTAAAGGCAAATCCGGACCGGCTGGCCAAGGGCGCCGTTGTAGAGGCAAAGCTGGATAAAGGCCGCGGGCCGGTGGCCACCGTTTTAGTGCAGAACGGCACCCTGCACACCGGCGACGTGATCATCGCGGGAACGGCTTTGGGCCGCGTCCGGGTCATGTGCGACGAGCATGGCAACCAGGTGGAAGCGGCTGGGCCCTCGGTGCCGGTGGAGATTACCGGCCTGGCAGAGGTTCCCTCGGCCGGGGATACCTTCAACGCTGTAGAGGATGAACGTCTGGCTCGGGAGCTGGTGGAGCAGCGCCGTCAGGAGCAGAAGGAGGAAGTCTTCAAGTCCTACCAGAAGGTGACGCTGGATAATCTGTTCTCTCAGATCGCTGAGGGCGAGATGAAAGAACTGCCGGTGATTGTAAAGGCCGACGTAATGGGATCGGTGGAGGCGGTGCGCCAGTCGCTGGAGAAAATATCCAACGAAGAGGTTCGGGTGCGGGTCATTCACGGCGCGGTCGGCGCGGTGAGCGAATCAGACGTGATGCTGGCCGAAGCCTCCAACGCGATTATTGTCGGCTTCAACGTGCGTCCTGACCCGGTGGCCAAGGAAAACGCCGAGCAAAGCGGCGTGGAGATTCGGCTGTACCGGATCATTTACGATGCCATCGAGGATGTGACCGCCGCCATGAAGGGAATGCTTGCGCCCAAATACAAGGATGTGGACCTGGGCCGCGCCGAGATCCGCCAGGTCTACAAGATTACCGGCGTTGGCGTAGTAGCCGGCTGCTATGTGCTGGAGGGCAAAATCGCCCGCAACGCCAGTATTCGGGTGGTGCGCGACGGAATTATTGTGGCGGACGACAAGCTTTCCTCCCTCAAACGCTTTAAAGACGATGTGCGGGAGGTCGCTTCCGGCTATGAATGCGGTATGACAATGGAAAAATTCAACGACATCAAGGAGGGCGACATTCTGGAGGCCTATTTGGTGGAGGAATATCGGGAGGATTAGGCCTTTTGCGGAAAAAGGCAGCAGAGGGTTACGCTGGACGTAGCCCTTTTTGCGCAACCGGGGAAGAGCCGGTTTTCCGGCAAATCAAAAAGTAAGGGAGGCGGCAGGTATGCCAAGCTTTCGGCTGGACCGCACCAGTGAGGACGTCAAACGGGAATTGACCGATATTATGCGGGGACTGAAGGATCCGCGAATCAACGGTTTATTAAGTGTTTTAAAGGTGGATTTGAGCAAGGATCTGTCCCTCTGCCGGGTTTATATCAGCTCGCTGGAGGGAATGGAGGCGGCCAAATCCGCGGTGGAGGGACTCAACAGCGCTGCCGGCTATGTGCGGCGGGAGTTGGGTCAGCGAATCCGCCTGCGCCGTTCCCCTCAGATTCAGTTTATTGCAGACGATTCGATCGAGCACAGCGCCCACATCAATCAAATGCTGCACGATCTGCAGAAAGACTGAGGGACGTATTGTGAGGGAAAGGAAGGGAAAATCGTGATGACGGTACCGCAGGCCTGCGCATATTTGAAAGAGCAGGAGAACATTCTCATTTTGTGTCATCAAAGCCCGGACGGGGATACGCTGGGCTCCGGCTTTGGCCTTTACTATGCGCTGCTGGCCATGGGAAAGCAGGCGCAGGTGGTCTGTTCCGACCCGATTCCGCCGCAGTTTTCCTACCTGCTGCCAGAGGCGATGCCCCAGATCGACCCCCAATGCGTTGTGGCGGTGGATGTGGCCGATCCGCAGCTTTTGGGCGATGCCCTTTCCTGTTGGGCGGATCGGGTGGATCTGTGCATCGACCACCACCCTTCTAACCGCAGATATGCCGCCCGGACGCTTTTGCGGCCGGACGCGGCGGCGACAGCGGAGATGATGATCGAGATCATTCGCGGCCTGGCGGTGGATCCGGATCAAAGAATAGCCAACTGCATCTACACCGGCCTGTGTACCGACACCGGCTGCTTTCAGTATTCCAACGTCACCTCCCATACGCTGCGTACAGCGGCGGACATGGTGGATCTGGGGGCACAGGCGTACCGCATTAACCGGAAGATGTTCGGCACAAAATCCAAGGCTCGGATCGCCATGGAGCGAGAGGTGCTGGATTCGCTTGTCTATGCTATGGAAGGCAGGATCGCGGTCATCGCCGTTACGGGGGAAATGCTGGAGCGAACCGGCGCCATAGAGTCGGAATTAGACGGGCTTTCCTCTATCCCCCGGGAGATCGAGGGGGTAAAGGTGGGTATTACGCTGCGGGAGAAGCCCGGTGGCTTTAAAATTTCGGTGCGGACGGTGGAGAAGATCAATGCGGCGGCCATCTGCGCTTTGTTTGGCGGCGGCGGACACGCCCGGGCGGCGGGATGCTTTATAGGGGAACCGCTGGAGCAATGCCGGAAAAAGATCATAGGCGCGGCCAAAGCCGCCTGTGAGGAGGCGGGACTTTGACAGAGCAGGTGGAATCCAATTCGTTGCAGACCGGTTTGTCCGGCATTCTGCTAATTGACAAGCCGGAAGGCTTTACCTCTTTTGACGTTGTAGCGAAGGTACGGGGCATTGCCCGGACCCGTAAGGTGGGTCATGGCGGAACGTTAGACCCGATGGCCACCGGCGTGCTGCCGCTGTTTTTGGGTGCGGCTACCAAGGCTTGTGACATCCTGCCAGACCAAACCAAGGCCTACGAGGCCTGGTTTCGGCTGGGGCGGACCACCGACACCCAGGATTCCACCGGCCGGGTGCTGTGCGAAAGCCCGGTCAGCTGTACCGCCGCCCAGGTGGAAAAGGAGCTGGAGCGGTTCAGAGGCGATATTTTGCAGCTTCCGCCTATGTATTCCGCCGTTTGGGTGAAGGGGCGTCGGCTTTACGACCTGGCCCGGGAAGGGGTAGAGGTACAGCGGCAGCCCCGTCCGGTGACAGTGCACGAGCTGCGCTTATTGCAGGCGCGGGAAGAAGAACATCTTTATAAAATCTATGTCAGCTGCTCGAAGGGCACCTATATACGGACCATCTGCCACGATCTGGGCCAGGCCTTGGGTTGCGGCGCGGTGATGACCGGTCTGCGGCGGGTCATTTCCTCCGGCTACCGGGTGGAAGATGCGATCACCATCGAGCAGGCCCAGCGGCTGGCAAACGAGGGGATGCTGGAGCAGAAAATTCTGCCGGTGGAAACGGCTTTTGCGTCCTACGAGAACATTTTACTGACCGCTAAAAACGCCCGGCTGGTGCAAAACGGCGTTCGGCTGTCCGCAAAACAGGTGGGATGCGAGGGAAAGGAAGGCGTTTTTTGCATCCTCGGTCCAAATGGACAGTTTTTGGGATTGGGATGCGAAAAACAGGGAGAACTGCGAGTGCAGAAGCTGTTTGTGCGCTGACGCGCTTTTCGGACAGAAGGAGGAAAATTTTGCTCAATCAAATAAAGAGTCTGGGTGAGACGGATTTGTCCTCAGTGCAGCTGATGGAAATCGAGGCGGACGTATTGTTTACCTCGGACGAAAACGGAAGGCTTTTGCGGGTAAACGAGCCCTGGCCGGATTCGGCCAGGGCGGCGCGGATGCTTTTGACCCTTCCGCAGAACGGTCCGGCCCGCTGTTATTTTCGGGAGGACCTGCCGGATGAGCTGATCCGGGAAATCGAGAAGATAGCAGGCCGGGAGGAGCCTGCGCAGACCTTGACGTCGCCGCCTAACTATCAAAAGGAATATGTCCGGCTTTTAGGCGGGGGGAAGGTAGAGTATGGCCCTTGCTACTGGATGCCGGATTTGCCGGTGGAAGCAGATATTGTCTTTTTATCGGAACAGAATGTGCGGTCGTTTATCCAAAATGGCTTTTCGTGGCTGGCCGAGGAGCTCCCATATTCCGCGCCCTGTGCGGCGGTGATTCGAGACGGGCAGGCGGTTTGCATCTGCCGCAGTGTGCGGAAAAGCCGCCAGGCGACCGAAGCAGGAGTGGAAACGCTGCCGGATCATCGGGGCCGGGGATATGCGGGACAGGCCGCCGCAGCATGGGCACAGGCGGTGCGGCAATCGGGAAGAATCCCGCTTTACAGCACCTCCTGGGACAACCTTGTCTCTCAGCGGGTGGCGCAGAAGCTTGGCCTGCGCTGGTATGGCGTCAGCTGTGAAATATGGTAAAAATCGGGGAGGCTTTGGATGGAAAAACAAAAAACGGCGGTGGCGCTGGGCTTTTTTGACGGTGTACATCGGGGACACCGCCGGGTGATTGAAAAGGCGGTGGAAATGGCGGCCGGGCGGCTCACTCCGGCGGTATTCACCTTTACCATGCAAAAAACTGGTCCGGCAAAAAAACAGAACGCGGGCGAGATTACCACCTTGGAGCAGAAAATCCGTATTTTGCAGTCAATGGGGGTGCTGAAAATCTATGCGCCGGATTTTTTGGATTTTTGCGGCTTGTCCGGCGAAGCATTTGTCCAACAGATTTTAAAAGAGGAAATGGATGCGGCGGCGGTCTGCTGCGGGAAGGATTTCCGCTTTGGAAAAGGGGCGTCCTGCGGCGCGGCGGATCTGCGGCGCTTTTGTAAGGCAGAGGGGATGGAGTGCGCGGTCCTGGACGAAGTGATGGACGAGGGAAAAGCGGTCAGCTCCACACGGGTGCGGCAGGCGATTGCAGACGGCGAGATGGAAAAGGCGGCAGAGCTGCTGGGGCGGCGCTACTGTCTGGATTTTTTGGTGGAGCACGGCAAGGCTTTGGGCCGCAAACTGCAATTTCCGACCATCAACCAGCCGATTCCGCCTGAGATGGTGCTGCCTCGCTTCGGCGTGTATGCCACGATGGCGGTGGTAGAAGGCAAAATCTATGCAGGCGTTACCAACGTCGGCGTGCGCCCTACAGTGGAAAAAGGGATGGCGCCTCGGGCCGAGACCTATCTGATCGGATTTTCCGGCGATTTATACGGCAGAGCGGTTCCGGTGCAGTTTTTGTCTTTTTTGCGGCCGGAGCAGAAGTTTCATTCGGTTGAGGCGTTGCGCGAGCAGATCGGGCGAGACGCCGTCAAAGCCGCCCAAATTGTAAAAAAAGCTTTACAGACAGAAGAAACCATGCTATAATACATAAGCTAATTATGCCCTACCTTGGCTTAGGGGGGAACGCCCAGATCGGGAATTTTCACAGCCCTTTGCTAAGATAGGCGCAAATCAAGTAAAGGTGGAAAGATTTATGCTGCTGAAGGAAGAAAAGGCTGCAATTATTGCTGCCAACAAAACACATGAAAACGATACCGGTTCTCCGGAGGTGCAGATCGCCGTTTTAACCAAGCGGATCAACGATTTGACCGAGCATCTGAAGATCCACAAGAAGGATCACCACTCCCGCCGCGGCCTGTTAAAAATGGTCGGCCACAGACGGAACCTGCTTAACTATCTGCAGAAGAACGACATCGAGCGTTACCGTGCGATTGTTGCGAAGCTGGGTCTGAGAAAGTAGTCGTTTATGCCGGAGGGCGGACAGTTTTTGTCCGCCCTTCAAGTGCATATAATAAAAGATCAAGGCGGGCCGAAGAAGGGCCTTTAGCAGTGAATCGGGGGCTCGGCGGCGCCGAGCAACGGATTTATTGCTAAATCCATCCAAGGCCTGCCACTATAGAATGGAGGCTATTATATGTTTGAAAATTACCGTGTTTTTAAAACGCAGCTGGCCGGAAAACCCATTTCCTTTGAGGTGGGGAAGATGTGCGGTCTTTCCAATGGCTCCTGCCTGGTGCGCTATGGCGATACCACTGTGCTGTGCAACGCCACAGCCTCTCAGAAACCTCGGGACGGAATCGACTTTTTCCCGCTGTCGGTGGATTTTGAGGAAAAGCTGTATTCGGTCGGTAAAATTCCAGGCTCCTTTTTAAAGCGGGAGGGGCGTCCCTCCGAAAAGGCGGTCCTGGCGTCCCGTATGGTGGACCGGCCGATCCGTCCGCTGTTCCCTAAGGATATGCGCAACGACGTTTCGGTGGTGATGACGGTCCTGTCGGTTGACCCGGACTGTCAGCCGGAAATTGCCGGGATGATCGGCACCTCCTTTGCTCTGTCGATTTCCGACATCCCGTGGAACGGGCCGGTGGCAGGCGTGAACGTCGGATTGGTCGACGGCCAGATCGTCATCTGCCCGGACGAGGCCCAGCGGGCAGAGTCCGACATGCTGGTCACGGTGGTAGGTTCCGCCGAGAAAATCGTCATGATTGAGGCGGGCGCCAAAGAGGTGGATGACGATACCATGCTGGAGGCGATTATGCAGGCCCATGCGGAATGCAAAAAGATGGTCGCGTTTATTTCGGATGTGCAAAAGGAAATCGGCAAAGCCAAATTTGCCTTTGAATCCCAGGAGATTGACCACGACCTGTTCGAAGCGATTAAGGATTACGCCATCGATCGGGTAAAATATGCCCTGGACACCGACGACAAGGTGGAGCGGGAGGCGCGTTTGGCCCCGATTGTGGAGGATATCCATCAAAAATTTGAAGAGACCCATCCGGAGCAGGCGGAACAGATCGACGAATGCATCTACAAGCTGCAGAAGTTCATTGTCCGGCGCTGGCTGCTGGACGAGGGAAAGCGGGTTGACGGCAGAAAGCTGGACGAGATGCGTCCGCTGGCCGCCGAGGTCGGCGTTCTGCCGCGGGTACACGGCTCGGGTATGTTTACCCGTGGACAGACCCAGGTGCTGACTGTGGCAACCTTAGGTTCCATGCGGGAGGCACAGCTGCTGGACGGCATTGACAGCGAGGAAACCCGCCGTTATATGCATCACTATAATTTCCCGTCCTATTCGGTGGGAGAGACCCGGCCCAGCCGCGGCCCCGGACGCCGGGAAATCGGTCATGGCGCTTTGGCGCAGAAGGCTTTGGAGCCGGTGCTGCCCAGCGAGGAGGAATTCCCCTACGCTATGCGGCTGGTTTCGGAGGTGCTGTCCTCCAACGGCTCTACCTCTCAGGCTTCGATCTGCGGCTCTACGCTGGCGCTGATGGATGCGGGCGTTCCGATTAAAGCGCCGGTGGCTGGTATTTCCTGCGGGTTGATTACCGAAGGGGACCGCTGGATGACCATGGTGGACATTCAGGGCCTCGAGGATTTCTACGGCGATATGGACTTTAAGGTCGGCGGCACCCATAAGGGGATCACCGCCATCCAGATGGACCTGAAGATCGACGGGCTGACGCCGGAGATTATCAAGGAGGCGTTTGCCAAAACCCATAAGGCCCGCGACTATATCCTGGACGAAATTATGCTCAAGGCAATTCCCGTGCCTCGCACGGAATTAAGCGAATACGCGCCTAAAATGACCACCCTGAGAATCGACGTGGATAAGATCCGCGACGTCATTGGTCAGGGCGGCAAGGTCATTCAGAAGATCTGCGCGGAATGCAATGTGAAAATTGACATTGAGGAGGACGGCCGGGTCTTTATCTCCGCCATTAATAAGGATGATATTAAACGGGCCGCCAATATTGTGGAGCTCATTGCCAAGGATCCGGAGATCGGGGCGATCTATAAAGGCCGGGTGACGCGTTTAATGAGCTTTGGCGCCTTTGTGGAAATCGCGCCTGGCAAAGAGGGACTGGTCCACATTTCCAAGCTGGAAAACCACCGGGTTGAAAAGGTGGAGGATGTGGTTTCGGTAGGCGACGAGATTGTGGTCATGGTCACGGAAATCGACCAGCAGGGCAGAATTAACCTCTCCCGCAAGGATGCTCTGGCAAAGCTGGAGGCCAAAAAAGCGGCGGAGGAGAGATAATATCCGGATCCACGAAGGCTTTTAGAAAGCCCGGTATTTTGAAAAAAGCTTGTCTATCTGAAAAATTGCTTGCAGGAGGAGATAAGACATGGGAAAAAAGATGCGCTTTTTTTGGACTGGACTTGTTTTTTTGCTTGTCTTTTCGGGATGTGGAGCCCAGGACGAGACGGAGGCTTTGCAGCGGCGGATTGCGCAGCTGGAGCAAAGAGTGTCGGAATGGGAGGCGAAGAATCTCCCTGCTTCCCAGGGGGAACCGGGCGGTGCAGTCAGTCAAAACACGGCGTCGGAGCTTTCATCGTCTGGTGAGCCCTCCGGCGATCTTTCCGATGTGCAGTCGGCGTTTATTCCGAACGACGGTCCTGCGGGTGGCGGACAGACCACCGGCACAATGGAGGAGTTGGCCGCTCTGGTTAGCGCCTTCGAGGAGAAGGTAAACGCAAGTCAGCCGAACGGTGGGGGCGCTGGGAGCTTGGAATCGTTTTTTGCCCTGAAGCAGGAGGAAAAACAGATCGACGACCGTCTGGATTTGTATGAGGACGAGCTGGAATTTCAGTATCGCGCCGGTTCCCTTACCGCGAGCGATTACAAAGCGCTTGAGCGCGAGCTGGAGCGACTGGAGGATCGGCTGGATGCCGCAGAGGATGAGCTGGAATACGTTTTTGGAATAGACGATTAGCTGGGCCTTCCTGCAACGGTGGCAGCGTCCGGTATTTCCCTGATGCGCTACAGGAAATCAGAAAAACAGCACCCGCCCAAAAGGCAGCCGCCTTTCGGTGGGTGCTGTTTTCTTGGGAAGCTGGAAAAGAGATTTTAAGGAGGAAGCGAAGATGCAGGTAAAACAGTCCTCTGAAAAAATCAAGGAATTTGTGCATGGACGGTTACAGCTTTACAATAAACCGTATATGGAGGATATCATTGACTTTTCTTATCATATAGAAGAAAATGAGGAGACGATAGCGGGAATTGTCGCAGAATCGGTATACGACACGGTAGAGGTACAGTATCTGCTGGTTGAGGAAAGTCGCCGCGGCCAAGGACTTGGAAAGCAGCTGCTGAAAATGGTTGAGGAAAAGGCGAAAGAGGCGGGAATGAAAAGAATTAGGCTGAACACATACAGCTTTCAGACGCCAGCGTTTTATCAACAAAACGGCTATGAGCTTTTGCTGAAGCTGGATCCGGCTTTTGGCCCCCATCAGCAGTATTTTTTTGAAAAGCGGCTTTAAAAGGCGGAATGAATGGGGATATTTTGCCAAGCTATCCCCGTATATCGCTTTGCAGTGCGGACACTTTTCGCACAGGGAGGTCTTTTTCCTTTTGGAATACTCGGCGACCGGGGAAAACCGTGGGGAACGGAAAAGTTAGGAATTTGTGAATTGTCTTGCGGAAACCTTGTGTTGCAGGATGGTTTTTGCTATAATGACAACGATTCATGGGCTCACCTGTGAAAATTCTTGTTATGGAGTTGGTACAGCTTTGGGAGACATAGGATGGCAAGTATACGCTGGTTTGGTAGCGCTGTTGGCGGGGTCGGCATTCTTTTCCGCATCGGAAACAGCTTTTGCTACTGTGAACACCATCCGATTAAAAAACCATGCCGATGCAGGAAATCGGAAGGCCGTTATGGCTTTGCGCATTGCCGAAATGTATGAAAAGACTCTTTCGAGCATCCTGATTGGAAATAACCTGGTCAATATTGCGATTTCTTCTATCGCTACGGTGCTGTTTACCACCTGGCTGGGGGCCGCGGGCACCTGGATATCGACGGTAGTGGTTACAATCATCGTGCTGATTTTCGGAGAAATTTTGCCGAAAACCTTTGCGAAAGAGCACAGCGAAAAGGTCGCGTTGAGTCTATGCGGCGTGCTTTTAGGCATCATTACACTGATGACGCCGCTTTCTTTTGCATTTATTAAGATGCAGCACGCGTTTATCAACCTGTTTAAAGGCGAAAAGAAGCAGCCTTCGGTAACGGAGGAGGAGCTAAAGTATATTATTGAGACGATTGAAAGCGAAGGCGTTTTAGGTAAGGAGGAAAGCTCTCTTGTACAGTCCGCCTTAAAGTTTGACGAAACGCCTGCGGAAAAGATCGCCGTTCCACGGGTCGATATGGTTTGTGTGGACGTGGAAGATGATATTGATGAGATTTTAGGAAGAATCGTGCCGGAGCACTACTCCCGCATTCCGGTGTACGAGCGTTCGGTGGATAAAATTGTCGGCGTGCTTTATCTGCGGGATTTATTCGATGAGATTGTGCAGCACGGCAAAGAGTCCCTGGACGTTCGCCGTCTGATGCATCAATGCGTTTTTGTTCACCGCTCCATGAAAATACCGGCGGTATTAAACATGCTGCAAAAGCAAAATCAACATTTGGCCATCGTGACGGACGACTACGGCGGGACCTATGGCTTGGTGACGATGGAGGACATTTTGGAAGAGCTGGTCGGCGAAATTTACGATGAAAGCGACGAGATCCCCGAGGGGATTCTGCGGATAGGCGAATCCTCTTTTGAAACGGCCGGCGAGGTAGATTTAGACGATCTGTTCGAGGAAATTGGCTATCGCCCCCCGGATTTTGACTGTGATTATCACACAGTCAGCGGCTGGGTTTTAGAAGAGATGGAGCATATCCCGGCGCCGATGGAAAGCTTTATCCGGGATCGCTTGAAGGTGACCGTTTTGCAGGTGGATGAGCAGCGAATCAGCCGGGTGCGGCTGGAGCTGCTCTCGGAGCCGGCGGACGGAGAGTAAGAGAAAAAGGAGGGATCGCTATGGAAAAGCAAAATCCATTGAACAAGCATAAACGCGCCAGCAAATATGCGCTGCCCTTGGGGGGGGTGTTCCTGATTTTGGCTGTGATTGGACTCATCTCTGTCGCTGGCTTCTGTGTGCGGCTGACCAATCAGATTATGGATAACACCCAGGAAAAAAGCAAATTTGAGGATTATCTGCTGCCGGTTGTCATGTTTGACCCGGTGGAGTTTGATTCGCCTGCCTACGCAGACCCGCTGTTTCTGCTTCAGTCCTCTTTGTGGGGAACGCTTTTGGACAACACGAACAAATACACCTTTGACGAAAGCGCTATGCTGGTGGTCCCCGCCTCGGATCTGGACGTCTATGCGGCAAAGCTTTATGGTCCGGATGTGAAGCTACAGCACCAGACTATTGAGGATTTTGACATGACCTACCCTTACGATCCGGAGACTAAAACCTATGCGGTTCCGGTAATGGGACAGACCAGCCAATATACCCCGCAGGTGACCAAGATTGAAAAAAAAGGCGATTTGTATACGCTGACGGTAGGGTATATCCCGCCGGGGACTTTGTGGGAGGCGGCGATGGGCGGCTCAAAATATGAGCCAGAGCCGGATAAATATATGATTTATCAGATGAAAAAGGTGAAGGATGGATACAGTATCCTTTCCATCAAGGGCAAGGATACCTGGGAAGCAGAGCAGCAAAGCAGGGCAGAGGCCAACCGTCCGGCCATTGCGACGTCGGACCTGGCGAGAGTTTCTCTTCCATCAAAGGTATAAGAAAAAGACCGGGAGCAGGCTGCTGCCGGTCTTTTTTAACGGAATGGGGCAAAAAAGAAGAAAAAGGTTTGCTTTTTTTTGGACAATCTACTATAATATAGAGAGAAAATCTGCAAATTTTAGGAGGAGTTAAAGATGCTGGTTTCTGCAAAAGAAATGCTCACCAAAGCAAAAGAGGGAAAATATGCCGTCGGGCAGTTTAATATCAACAATCTGGAGTGGACCAAAGCGGTTCTGCAAACGGCACAGGAGAACCATTCGCCGGTTATTTTGGGTGTGTCCGAGGGCGCAGGCAAATACATGGGCGGTTGGAACGCGGTTGTAGGTATGGTGAACGGTTTATTAAAGGACATGAAGATCACCGTCCCAGTGGCGCTGCACATTGACCATGGTACCTATGAGGGCGCGAAGGCTGTAATTGAAGCGGGATTTTCCTCGGTTATGTTCGACGGATCCCACTATCCCATTGCGGAGAATATTGAAAAGACCAAAGAGATCATCGCTTTGGCCGGCGCAAAGGGCATTTCGGTAGAAGCGGAGGTCGGCGCCATTGGCGGCGAGGAGGATGGCGTTGTAGGAAGCGGCGAGGTAGCCGATCCGGAGGAGTGCAAAATGATCGCTGAGCTGGGCGTTACCATGCTGGCCGCGGGTATTGGCAACATCCATGGCAAATACCCCGCCAACTGGAAGGGCCTGAATTTTGAGGTTCTGGCAAAAATTCAGGAGAAAACGCCTGGTATGCCTTTGGTTCTCCATGGGGGAACCGGTATTCCGGCGGATATGATCAAAAAAGCGATTTCTCTGGGCGTTTCTAAGATCAATGTAAATACAGAGTGCCAGCTGGCCTTTGCGGAGGCGACCCGCAAATATATCGAAGCGGGCAAGGATTTGGAGGGCAAGGGCTTCGATCCCAGAAAGCTTCTGGCCCCCGGCACCCAGGCGATTAAGGATACGGTCAAAGAAAAAATGGAGCTGTTCGGCTCCATTGACAAAGCCTAATTCTGTCCATACAAAAAGGGACCGCAGAGCCAACAGGCCCGCGGTCCCTTTTTTGGCAAATGCCTATATCACCTGGATCTCCGTCAAGTGCCAGGCAAGCACCTCCGTTTCCGGAAATTGCTCGCGAAGACGCTGGGCCAGCGGTTCGATAACGACATCCTCGGTGTGAAAATGGCCGGCATCCACCAGGGTGATTCCTCGCTGGGCGGCAGAGAGGAAAACGTGATGCTTGACCTCTGCGGTGACCAGCGCGTCGGCGCCGGCCTGGATGGCGTCGTCCAGGCAGTCAGCCCCTGCACCGCCGCAGACCGCCACCCGATGAACCGGCCGCCGGCCGAGGGTAAACCGGATGCCTGCGCCTAGCTGCTCCTTGACAAAGCGGGCAAAATCCTGCGGCTCCATCGGATTGGGCAGGAAGGAGATCCGGCCCAGATATTCGGTTACCGTATTTTTGTCCCGGTCAGTGCAGGGGATGGGAGAGAGACCCTCCAGGCAGCCGAGCCCCAAACGCCGGGCCAGCTCATCGTTGACACCGCCTCGGGCCAGGTCCAGGTTGGTGTGGGCACAGATGACCGAGATCCCGGCAGAAGCCAGCTGATAGGGGATTGAACCGGCAATCACCGATTTGATGGGGTCAAAAATCACCGGATGGTGGGTCACGATCAACTGGGCACCGGATTCCTTTGCCGCTTGGACCACGGATGACGTGCAATCCAGTGCTACCAGAATTTTTTCTACCGGCTGCAAAGGGTCCCCGACCAAAAGGCCGCTGTTGTCAAAATCCATCGCATAGGAAAAGGGCGCCAGCCCGTCGAGAAAAGAAAAAACGTCGTTTACCAGCATGGTTGGACCTCCGTTTCATTGTAAAACTTGCTTTTTATTGGGAAGGGCGGCGAAAAAGATATCGGCAGACCGCTTTTCGTCCAGTATAGTACATTTCGTGCCAGCCGGGGACGGGAGCAATCCCCAAAAACACGCCGCCGGCTCTAAGGCAGGTACGGCGGGAGGCTTCGTTTTCCGGCAGGCAGGTGATAACAACCTGTCTCATCCCGTTTCGAAACGCCAAAGGAAGCAGCAACGCCACTGATTTTGCCGCGTAATGCCGTCCCCGGCAGGCGGGGCGCACGGCATAGCCGATGTGACCGCTATACTGCACCTCCTCATTTTCCCCGACTCGCAGGGTACAGCTTCCGGCCAAAGTGTCGTCCTGACAGCGGCGGATTTGAAAAACGTAGGCAGGCAGATATCCTTTTTCCGGCTCCGCCCTGGTAACGTTGGCAAGAACCAGGCGGATTTCCCCGTCGCTCAAGGGCCCTGGCCCCACCAGCGCGCTCAAGCGGCGTTCTCCTTGTCCAAAAGACCCAGCTGCTGTTTCCACTGCAGGATCCGAAGAACCGAAGCGTCGATTTGCGCTTGGGGGATTTTTCCCTCCTGTACCGCCTGAACGACAGCGGGAATTTGGGTTTCAAAGTTTGTACTGATCAAAAGATCGTTGCCTGCCTGGACCGCTAAAACGGCCGATTCCTCCAGGCCGTATTGCTCCCGGATCGCGCCCATATATAAATCATCGGTCATGATGACGCCGCGAAAGCCCAGCTGTTCCCGCAGCAGCTGGTGGGCCGCAGGCGAGAGAGAGGCGGGGGCAGACGGGTCCAGGCAGCTGACGATATTATGGCTGACCAAAATACCGGGTGCCCCGGCGTCAATGCCCGCCTGAAAGGGAAGAAAATCCTCGGTCTGGAAGGTTTCCAGCGGACGGTCGTCCTGTACAAAGCCCAGATGGGTATCCTCGCTGGGCCCATAGCCGGGAAAGTGCTTGAGGACACAACCGATCCCGGATTGGTTCATCTGCTGTACAACGCTTTTGGCATACAAGGCGGTGGTCGGCGCGTCCTGCCCCAAAGAGCGGCTATAGATATAATCCGAAGGATCGGTGGACAGATCGCAGACCGGCGCAAGATTCACATTTACCCCCAGATCCAGCAGAAAGGCCGCTTTATCAGTGGCATCGGCGACAATCGCCTCTAGGCCGCCTTGGGCGTATAGCTGCTGGGGGGAGGGATACGCGGACGCGCGAAACGCGCTGTAGCTACTGGCCCGGACTACCCGTCCGCCCTCCTCGTCGATGCCAATCAGCAAAGGGATTTTCGCGTTTTGCTGATAAGAATTTACAGTCTGCCGCAGCTGGTCGGGGGTCGTATCGGCAAAATCCCGGCCAAACAGGATATAGCCGCCAATCTGCCAGCGGGAGACAGTTTCGGCGGCCTGCTGCTCCGGGCAGCGGACCCAGAACATTTGGGCGACCTTTTCCTCCAGCGTCATGGAAGCGAGCAGAGACCGCAAGGCTTCCTCAGCCCGATCTGGAATCTGTAAGATTTCCAAAGAAATCAGATGGTTTTCCCCATCCGCCTTTGCCAGGTAGGAAATTCGGACTGTTTCCCCGCCCAAAAGATCGGTCAGCTCCGGGTCGTTTGAGGAGGTAGACAGGGTGAAAACAAGCAGTTCTCCGTCATCGGTACGAAGGGAGAGAACGTTTTCCTCCGCCCTTTCCACAATGCCCTCGATGCTCTGCGGCTGTGGAAGCTCCCGTTCGTCCGACGGCAAAGAGGAAAGATCTGGCACTGTACCTGACGAAGAAGCGCCGCAGCCGCTGAAAAGAAGGATTGCCAGGGCAATCGTAAAAAGCTTTTTGAACATGTAGAGGTTCCTTTCTTTTTCCCCGGGCAGCGTCCGCGCCGGGTTATTTTTGCGGGGAAGACGAAGCGTCCGGGGCGAGAAAGCTCTTTTGCAGCGTTTTTGGAGGAACTCGGACAGCTGCGATAGAGCCCAGCCGGCCAAAAGGCTGAAGCAAGGCAGATACAGGATTAAATAACGCGAGCGCCCTTCGAACAGCAGGATAAAAAAGAGAATGCCCAAAATGGAGCAGCGCAAAAATGGGACAAGGGAAAAGGGATCCGATCTTTCCGGCCTATGCCAGGTCCAGAGGAAGGGGACGACGGTCAGGCACAGGACAAAAAGCCAGAGGCCTTGGGCGGCGTAGCGATAAACCGGAAAGGCGCTGCCGTTCGTATAGAAAAGCTGCTGCAGCCCATTTTTCTTTTCACAGGAGAAATCGGCGAAATATCCCTCGCGGCCCCAGTAAAAAACACCGTCCGCCGTAACATACTGGGCCTTGCCGAACAAAAATCGGACATACCCGGCCGGCCCAAATGCTCGGATCCGCTCAAAGGCTCTGTCCAGATCGGCAGCTTTTCTTTCCTCTAAAGACGAAAAGGAAAAGGTAAAGTCGATGTCCTCCGGGTTATAGTCGCCGTAAGTTTCAAACTGATAGGAACTGTCGTAATTTACGAAACGATGAAACAATCCCATCATGAAAAAGTGCTCCGGCGGGGCGACCCACTCCAGGTTCAGCGGCATCCAGGGCTGCTCTTGCAAAAAGACATTCCAGCCGGCGCTGCCCAGTAAAAAGACCGCTGTTGCCAGCAAGGAGAATGAAAGGCGAAGCAGCGCTTTCCGCCATTGGGAGGAGCAGACCAATCCGATGATGGCGGCCGCCACAAGCACAACAACTACCGACGGCTTGATCAAGTATCCCACAAAGGCCAGAATGCCGGCCAGAAGGGCGAACAGGACCTTTTTTACACGGCCCGAGGCGCTTAAAAAGCAAAGCCAGCAGGCGATGACGCCGATGGGAAAGGGCATGGCCAGCGTGTCGCTGTAAGGGATAATCAGCCAGGGGGAGAAGCCGAACAGCAAAACGGACAGGCCCAGAACGATATAAGCGGTCCTTCTTCCAAAGCATTTTTTGGCGCAGAAAAAGCCCAGGAGCAAGGCGGCGTCGACAAAAAGAATGTTGATCAGGTCCATAGCCAGCCAGATATCCAGAAATTTTCCTAAAGTGCTGTAGACCAGACGATACAGCATAAAAAGAAGAAAGTTGTTTGGATAGACAGAAAAATAGTCCCAGTGGTTATAGGTGACGTCTGCTGTTGCGGCCTCCATTACTATCGCAACATCCCAGCCGACAGAGGTATAGGTTGAGCAGACGATGACCACCTGGACCGTGAGGATGAGCAAAAACAGGGCGGCTACAAAGATCGTTTCATGCTGTAAAATCCGCTCCCATGCAAACGGCAGGCGGCTTTTAAAGAGGAAGAACAGGACAAACGCAGAAAACACCAGCAGCGTGACGGCGCATGCGGCGGCCAGCTGGATAAAGAAAATACAGGGATAAACGCTTTTGTTTCGAAAAACAGCGCTGAACGAGAGACTGAAGAATAAAAAGAAGAACAGAACATTCATGCAAAAAAGCAAGGCGTGGGAAATTCGCGTCCAAAGGCTTTTTTGCTGTAGATTCCCGGAATTCATAGTAAAACATCCTTTCAAGCTGACCGGCAGCGCAATTTGGATTATATCATATTGTATCACAAATTGTAAAAAATTCACAAGAGAAAAAAACAAGGGTACTGTTCAGCGGAAAAAAGATGTGGTATTCTGAAAAGAGACGACAGCCAGGAGGAAACGCCATGCATTTATCCTATTTGAGCGCACAGCAGATTGTACAGGAAATCAGCGCGATCGTGGGTCAGCATGTGAATATTATGGACTCGGACGGGGTGATTATCGCCAGCACCGACCCATCTCGTATCGGGCACGTACACGAAGGGGCAAAGCGGATTATTGACGAGGATTTGCCGGAGCTGTACATCTCTTTGGAGATGGAAACCGCCACTACGCGCAACGGCCTGAATCTGCCTTTGACCATCAACGGCCGGGTAGTGGGCGTAGTGGGCATTACCGGCCGGTATGATCAGGTGGTCAGCTATGGGCAGATTGTCAAAAAAATGACCGAAATCCTGCTGCGCGAGGGATATGAGCAGGACGAAAGGCGGCTGGACCAGCGGGTGCTCAACCGGTTTTTAGAGGATTGGATTATTGGTGACGGATTGGTCCGCGCCTCAGCTTTGGCGGAGCGTGGAATGCGCCTGGGCATTGACATCGCTCTGCCGCGCCGGGTGATGATCGCAAGCGTAAAGGACAGTGCCCACTACATCAACACGAGTCATGGGCAAAAGCTGATTGAAAATGTAGAAAAGACGGTAGCATCGCAGGCACGGCGGGAAGGCGGCATCATCCTGCGCAATGCAGGCCGGCAGCTTCTGCTGGTCGCAAGCCGTACAGATATAGGGATTCGCAATTTTGCCCTGAATTTGCAAAAACAGGTGCAGGGGCGATTTGGTATTTCCTTGTGCATAGGGGTCGACGGACATGCGGAGGATTTGCACAAGGCGTATATCAAGGCCCAAAAGGCATGGAGGTCGGCGATGTATTCGGCCGATGGAATCGCTTTATATGATCAGTTGTGCCTGGAGATTTTTGTGGAAGATGTCTCCAAGCAGTCCAAAAGAGAATATCTGCACAAGGTATTTAGTGGGTGCAGCTATGAGGAAATTCGCTACTGGGTGGGGATTTTAAACGTCTATTTTTCGGCGGAGGGTTCTGTGTCCCGAGCAGCGCAGCAGCTTTATATGCACAAAAACACCTTCCAATACAAGCTGCGAAAGCTGGAGGAGCTGACGGGCTATGACGTACGGCTCCCCAGTCAGGCGACAATTTTATATATGAGCTCTATTTTTTTTCGAGATGTGGAGAATGATTTGTTATTTTTGGACAATTAGACAAATTTACTGTGAATTTGTGAAATAGAATGTTCCAAAGACCATTTATTTTAGAATTATTCTATACTGCAGAACATAGACAGGGTTTGTTAAATTTATTACAATATAAGCAGGTTATTTAAGAATTTCTATAATCTGTGCTTACCATACATAGAATAGGCATTTCTTAAGTAAACTGGAATATATTCCATACCCAGTAGGCGGCGGCCTGCAAAAAGAATGTATTGGAGGGTCATTCATGTCAGGTATTGGGTTAATTATCGCTTTTGTACTGGCAATTATTGTCATGATTCTCGCCATCTCCAAATTCAAGATTCACCCGTTTCTTTCGATTATGGGCGTATCTTTAATTTTGGGCTTGGTCGCGGGGATCCCCCTGGTAAACACAGCCGGGGCCGACGGCACGGTAACGCAGGGAATTGCCAATGTTGTGGGCGCGGGCTTCAGCGGGACCTTTACCAGCATCGGCATCGTCATTATCCTGGGCGCGCTGGTAGGCACTTTGCTGGAGGTGACCGGCGCGGCGTTTAAGCTGGCGGACATGGTCATTAAGCTGGTGGGGAAAAAGAACCCCGAATTGGCTATTCTTTTGATGGGCTGGGTCGTATCCATCCCTGTATTCTGCGACAGCGGCTTTGTTATTTTAAATCCGATTCGGAAGGCTTTGGTAAAACGCACCGCTGTTTCCAGCGTTGCAATGACGGTGGCGCTTTCTGCCGGTTTGTACATTTCCCACGTGTTTATTCCGCCGACCCCCGGTCCCATCGCGGCGGCGAATACACTGGGGATTGGGGAGAACCTGCTGCTGGTAATGGGCCTGGGTGCCGTTGCCTCCATCCCCTGCCTGATCGCGGGCTATTTGTATGCCAAATACATCGGCAAAAAGGTAAAGGCCAAGGATGAGGTGGCTGCAAATCCTTCTGATGTGACGAAAACATACGAGGAGATCGTTGCCTCTTACGGCAAGCTGCCCAACGGCTTTTTGGCGCTGGCGCCGATTCTGATGCCGATTGTGCTGATGGCTTTAGGCTCCATCGCCTCAATGGCGAAATGGACCGGTTTTATCGCGGATCTGTGTAATTTCCTGGGTACCCCGATTATCGCGCTGGCAGTAGGCGTGCTGTTTGGCGTATGGCTGATGGCTACTACCGGAAAGATGAAAGAGTTTTACAATATGACCAATGATACCTTGAAAACAGTGGGACCGATCCTGTTTGTCACGGCGGCCGGCGGCGTATTGGGTAAGGTGATTTCCGTTTCCGGCATGGTAGAGTATATTACTTCGAATGCGGCGATTTTAGAGAAGGTCGGCATCTTCTTCCCGTTCCTGCTGGCGGCCATTCTTAAATCCGCCCAGGGCTCCTCGACTGTTGCGATTACGACGACGGCCGGTATTGTAGCGCCGCTGCTGGGCGTTTTGGGGTTGGATACGCCGGTTCTCATGGCGCTGACCGTTATGGCGATCGGTGCCGGCGCAATGACCGTATCCCATGCTAACGACTCCTACTTCTGGGTTGTTACCAATTTTGGCGAAATGGAGGTCAGCGACGGCTACAAGACGCAGACGATGCTTACCCTGATTATGGGCGTGGCGGCTATGATTGTGATTTTCCCGCTTTCGCTGGTTCTGCGGTAAAAAAGCAATAGCATGTTTTAACGGACAGGGCGGCGGCTTCGCCGCCCTTGCCTTTATCGAAAAAAAGCTGACAGGAAAGGAGCGCGTTATGAGAAAGATCGTGCTGATTCCCGATTCTTTTAAGGGAACCATGAGCTCAAGCGAAATCTGCGCCATTATGAAGCAGGAAATACTGTCTTTTTATCCACAGACGCAGGTGGTTTCGGTCCCGGTGGCGGACGGGGGAGAAGGAAGCGTTGATTCCTTTTTGACGGCAATGGGCGGCAAAAAAGTCACGGTGCGGGTAAAAGGCCCATATTTCGAAGAAATGGAGAGCTTTTACGGCGTATTGCCCGACGGCACGGCGGTGATTGAGATGGCTGCTGCTGCCGGTCTTCCCCTAGTAGGGGAAGAAAAACGGGCGGATCGGACCACGACCTATGGCGTTGGACAGCTGATGGCCCACGCGGCCCATGCCGGCTGCAGAAAGATGATTGTAGGCTTAGGCGGTTCCGCCACCAACGACGGCGGAACCGGCGCGGCGGCGGCGCTGGGCATTCGTTTTTTCGACGAGAAGGGGGAAAGCTTTGTTCCGGTAGGCGGCACACTGGACCGGATCGTCTCCATCGACGTCAGCGGTCTGTTGCCGGAGCTGGCGAAAACCGAGTTGATTACCATGTGCGATATTGACAATCCGCTGTGCGGTGAAAATGGCGCTTCGGCGGTATTCGGTCCTCAAAAGGGCGCCGATCCCCAGATGGTGGAGAGACTGGACCGAAATCTGCGGCATCTGGCCGAGCTTGTCGAGCGGGATCTGGGCAAAAGAATCCTCGATCTGCCTGGCTCCGGCGCAGCCGGCGGCATGGGCGGTGGGATGGTGGCCTTCTTTGGCTCGCAGCTGCAGATGGGCATTGAGACGGTGCTGAATACAGTGCGCTTTGATGAGCTGGCCCGAGACGCTGACTTGGTCTTCAGCGGCGAAGGGAAGATCGACACCCAGTCTCTGCGGGGAAAGGTGGTCATCGGCGTGGCGCGGCGGACCAAAAAGCTGGGTGTGCCGCTTGTGGCGGTAGTCGGCGATATTGGCGATGAGATTGAAGGCGCGTATGACGAAGGGGTCAGCGCGATTTTCAGCATCAATCGCGTAGCGGTGCCCTTTTCCCAGGCAAAGGGGCGCTCCAAGAGCGATATGGCGCTGACCATCCGCAACCTGATGCGGTGGATGCAGGTGTTTGGAAAGGTATAGGGGTATTATGCAATAAAACCGACGGGGCTTTTGGGCACCGTCGGTTTTATTATGGAAAGAGTGCTGTTTTTAAATATGTTGCGGATTGTGGAGAATGGTTCTCTATTTCCTCTTTTTCATCAACACGACGCACTCCACATGGGCGGTTCGGGGGAACATGTCCACCGCCTGGAGCTGCTCAGCGTCATATCCGTTTTGAGAGAGGATCGCCGTATCCCGGGCGGCGGTGGCGCTGTTGCAGGAGATCATAACGACCCGTTTTGGCCCCATCTGAACGATGCTTTTTAACAAAGCGCCGTCGCAGCCCTTGCGGGGAGGGTCCAGAATCACAACATCCGGGCAAAGCCCTTCGGCCGCGAGCGACTGGGCGGCTTTTGCGGCGTCACCACAGAAAAAACGGGCGTTTTGGATTTGATTGCGGCGGGCGTTTTCTTGGGCGTTTTCCACCGCTTCCTTGACGATTTCCACGCCGACCACCTCCCGGGCCAGATGGGCCATGGAAAGCCCGATGGTCCCGGCGCCGCAGTAAAGATCCAAAAGCAGCTCCTTGCCGGTGAGCCCGGCAAAATCCGCCGCGATGCGGTACAGCTTTTCGGCGCCGCTGCGGTTGACCTGATAAAAGGACAGAGGGGACAAGGAAACCTCTACGCCGCACAAAAGGTCCAGAATCACCGGGCTGCCGTACAAAACCCGGCATTCGGGCCCCAGGATCACGTTGGTTTTAGCTCGGTTAAGGTTTAGCTGGATGGAGGCGATCTGCGGAAAGGCCTCGGTCAGCATCCGGACAAGCCGGTCGGCGTGGGGCAGGTCTTTGCCGTTTACCACCAGGCAAACCATGATCTGTCCGGTGCCCTCTCCCCAACGCAGAAACAGATGGCGGACCAGGCCCTGGTGGGACAGCTCATCGTAGACGGAAATACGATATTTTTCCAAAAAACGCTGCACCAATTCCAGGATTTCGCCAAAAAAGCGGGGCTGCAGATCGCAGAAGTGATTTTCCACCACGCGATGGCTGCGGGGCGCATAAAAACCGATCTGAACCCGCCCGTCGGGACCGCGGCGGATAGGGTACTGGGCCTTGTTCCGGTAGCCGCTTTGGGAGGGGGAGGGCTGAATGGGAAGGACGGCGGGGGCCAGTCCCCCAATCCGGCGAAAATGCTCCGTTACCCAGCCTTGCTTGATCCGGCATTCGGCGGCGTAGGAAAGATGGCGCAGCGAGCATCCGCCGCATTGGCGGGACACAGGGCATCCGCCGTCTATGCGGTCGGGCGAGGGCGTCAAAATCCGCTCAATCCTGCCGTAGGCGTAGCTTTTGAGCACCTTGACGACCCGCACCTCCAGCTGATCGCCCACAGCGGTGCCCGGTACAAAAACAGCCATGCCGTCGTATCGGCCTACGCCGGAGGCTTCGTTGGTGATGTCGGTGACGGTCAGCGGGATTAAATCGTTTTTTTGCAGCATATTTTCCATCCTTTTCCGGCATAGAATATTTAGGGAAGCGGTAAATTGGACAGATAGGACCATCCATCCCATCTGCTCAGGATCGCGTCATGGGCCATGCCTACAGCGCGGCCATACAATCCAAGATAACAATAGTATACCATAAACCGGTAGGAGGAGCAAAATTGGCGGCGTTCGGTGTTTTTCTTGTTTTATGAGGGAAACGGCAAAATTTTGTAACAGATTGCCGGAAAATGAGGTATAAAATTAATAGAGCTATTGTGCCGGTTCGGCGCATTCGTTTTGTTATGCTGCGGCTTTTGCTTTTTGCCGCAGACGCGTCCGCCGCAAAAAGCGGAAATGCTCGGACACAGGAGGGAAGATTTTGGAAAAAACGCCCTTTATTGAAATCAGGGGTCTGCGAAAGGTGTATAAGCTGGGGAAGGAGCGGGTTGTGGCGCTGGAAAATATCAATCTGACCATTGAGCGCGGGGAAATCTGCTGCATCCTGGGGACCTCCGGTTCCGGAAAATCAACGCTTTTAAACATGATGGCGGGGCTGGAACGGCCGACAAAAGGTCAGGTGCTGTATTCCGGCAAGGATGTTTCCCGATTCGACGAACGGCGCTGGGCGCTGTTCCGGCAAAAAAATATCGGGTTTGTGTTTCAGTCCTACAACCTGATGACCAGCTTATCCGGTATTGAAAATGTGGCCATGCCGCTGATGTTCCGCGGTATGGATAAGGACAGGCGGACCCGCATTGCTAAGGAGGCGCTGCGGGAGGTGGGGCTGGGCAACCGCATGAAGCACAGGCCCTCTCAGATGTCCGGCGGGCAGCAGCAGCGCGTAGGCATTGCCCGCGCTTTTGTAACAAAGCCCAAGATCGTTTTCGCCGACGAGCCCACCGGCAATCTGGATACCAAAACCACCACCGAGGTCATGGAGCTGATGGTCAATAAGTCCCGGGAAAACAACCAGACCTTTATTCTGGTGACCCACGACAACGGCATCGCCCGTTATGCGGACCGGATTGTAACCATCGTGGATGGAAAGATTGTCGGGGACGAAAAAAACGAATCCATCGCCCGCACCCGGGAACAGATTGCCGCCGATAAGGCGGCCGCGGCCGGGCAGCAGGCAAAAGAGGAACAGGCCCCGGCTGCGGCGGACGCGGGCGCGGCGAATACAAGCACAGGAGGAGCAGAGTAATGAAACGGATCATAAGTTTAGGCCTGGCGGCATTGATTATATTGGGGACTCTCACAGGGGTGCTGATCTCCGCGGTGTATGCGGCGGAATCGATGCATATACCAGATGTACCGACTAGTCCTGATCCAGATAAGGATAGTCCTGGAAATCCACAGGACCCGGACAACAATACAAGCGGGAAGCCTAATATTTTAACAAATGAGGGCATTTTAATTGAGAAGTACTATTACCTTACAAAAAACAATCAAACTTACTTGGTTCTAGTACTGGTAGATACCAATATTAAGGCAAGTTCTACAGAATCATTCAATGATTTCTACTTTTCTCTTCTGACAAGTAATTTTTATCCACTATCCAGCAAAGATGAAAATTACGGAGAGAGCATTACCTCTAGGGCTGAAGTGCTTAGCGGAAAAGGCTCCAGTACAGGAGACAAAAATCTTCGCTTTCAGGTGGAAGTTCCTTATGTTGGATGGGATAAAAAAGGAAATGAGATTTATTTTCGGATGTACTATGATTACAACAATGAGCCAATAGCAATGGAAGGATATGAGGTACGGGCGAACCTCAGCCAATTTGTTCCACCAACTCCTTCGGAACCCGACCCGGTAGAACCGGATCCCACCATCCCGGACCCGGCGACCCCCTACATCCTGGTGCAGAACTACAGCTATGGCGAAGGGGATGTGGCGGCCGGCTCCGATTTTGCTTTGACCGTCAATTTCTACAACACCAGCGCCAACATCAGCCTGGAAAACATCATCATGAAGGTGGAGCCTACCGCCGGGCTTTCCATCACCGGCGCGTCGAACACCTACTACATCCCCACGCTGGGGGCTAAAGGGTCCATGACTAAGTCTATCCCCCTCAAGTGCCTGACCAGCGCCACGCCGGGGAGCGAGTCGGTACATATCACCTTTTCCTACGAATACGTGGCCAACGATACGCGAAACACCAAGGGATCGGAGGAAACCATCTCCATCCCCATCGCCCAGACCGAGCGGTTTGAGGTAAGCCTGACCGAATTCCCCACCATGCTGTATCCGGGGGACAACACCAACGCGGTGATCAGCTATGTCAACAAGGGCCGGGCGGACATCTACAACCTGACAGCGACCATTGCCGGGAATATCGACGATCCCAACCAGATTCAGAATCTGGGCAACATCAAGGCGGGCGATTCGGGCAGCGCCAAGTTTTCCATCGCCTCCATGGAGGCGGGCGGCCAGGTATCCTGCGTGATCACCATCACCTATGAAAACGAAAAGGGCGACCTGTCCACCATCACCAAGGAGTTTACCTGCGAGGTATACGACAACAGCGGCGATTTTATCGATCCGGGGCTGGATCCGGGCATGGACCCCGGTATGATGCCGCCGGAGGAGGAAGCCGGCATGCGCTGGTGGCAGTGGACTCTGTTCAGCGCGGGCAGCCTGTCGGTAGGCGGTGTGTCCGGCCTGTGGATGTTCTTAAAAACCAAAATGAAGAGGGAAGAGGCGGACGATGAAGATATTTGATCAGATCTCGATGTGCCTGCAAAACCTCTCCCGGCGGAAGGTCCGCACCACCCTGACCACTATGGGCGTGGTGGTTGGGACCTGCGCCATCGTGGTGATGATCTCGCTGGGCGTTGGCATGCAGGAAAGCCTGGAGGCCATGCTGGCCCAGATGGGCGATCTGACCAAGATCGAAATCTACAATTACAGCGGCGGGCGGGGCGATTCGGGAAACGAGGTCCCCAATCTGGACGACAGCGTCATCGAGCAGATCGCCGCTTATGATCATGTAGAGGTTGTCACCCCCATCGTCCAGGCGGAATGGGGAAAGGTCAAAATCCGCTGCGGGGATTACGAGTATAACGACAGCATTTACGGCGTTTACCCCGAGGCGCTGGAAAAGCTGGGGTACGAGCTCTCCGAGGGGAAATTCCCCACGGGGAAGGAAAAGGAGATCGCCGTCTTGTTCGGTGAAAACGCCCCCTATAGCTTTAACGATACAAAAAATCCCGACGTGTGGTTCAGTCCCTATGATAACGAGGACCCGCCAGTAGATATTTTTAACGATACCTTTACCATCTCGGTAGGCAGGGAGGACGAGGAGGACAAAAGCGGCAAGGACCCGGAAAAGCACGATATGGTCATTACCGGACGCCTGGTAGGTGACTGGAACAAGGGCTACGAGACGGTTTACGGCGTGTTTTTGCCCATCGATAAATTATACGAACTGTATAAAGAATACGATTCGTATAATGGAATATCGTCCAGCTCCAGCACGGCGTTTAACCCGCGGAAAATCAACTACGATCACGCATACGTTAAGGTCACCGACATGGATTACGTGGATGAGGTAGAGACAAAGATCAAGGACCTGGGCTACGATACCTACAGCATGGAGACCATGAGAAAGCCGCTGCAGGAGCAGGTCAGAAACACTATGCTTTTGTTAGGCGGCCTGGGCGGTATTTCTCTTTTGGTGGCGGCCATGGGCATTACCAATACGATGGTTATGTCCATCTATGAACGGACCCGTGAAATCGGCATTATGAAGGTCCTGGGCTGCGTCATCGGCGATATCCGCACCATCTTTTTGATGGAGGCGGGCTTAATCGGCTTTGGCGGCGGCGTGATTGGCGTGATGTTGAGCTTTATCATCTCCGCTGTGCTCAATATCTTAGGCGGAGGCGGAAGCGTCGGCGGCATGATGGGCGGCGGATATTACGACGGCTCCGGCATGGCGACCCAGCTTTCGGTGATCCCTCCCTGGCTGGTGGCCTTGGCGCTGGTTTTTTCCACGCTGATCGGTCTGATTTCCGGATTTTCGCCGGCCAACCGGGCGGTAAAAATCAGCGCTTTGGAAGCGATCAAGCACGAATAAAATCCGCCCATTACATACAAAAAACGGACGGCAGGCGGGCTGTCCGTTTTTGCCGTTTTTCTTCGATAAAGAGAAAAAACAGGGAAGCGGAAGAAAATCTTTCCGGTATTTTCTATGAAATGTACCTAATTTACAATATGACGCTTGCGCCTGGCGGGAGAATTATGTATAATGTATATATTATAGGCAGAGAAAATGGCTGGATCATCCTTTGCGCTTACAGCCATTCTGTCTTACCGCTTCAGAGGCGGTATCGTCCATTCTGAAAGGAGCGTCAATATTTATGGCACAGTATACTGCTCAAAGCATTCGCAACATCGCATTGGCCGGGCACGGCAGCGCGGGCAAGACCTCGCTGGCAGAGGCTTTGCTGTTCAAGGCCGGCGCGACCGACCGGCTGGGAAAGGTACTGGATGCAAACACCGTGTGCGATTTTGATCCGGAGGAAATCAAACGGCAGGTTTCTGTTTCCCTTGCGGTTGCTCCGTTAAATTGGAAGGATAAAAAGATCAACCTGATCGATACCCCCGGTCTGTTTGATTTTGCCGCCGGGATGTACGAGGGCGTACGTGCCGCCAATAATGTGCTGATCACCCTATCGGGAAAGTCGGGTGTTTCGGTGGGGACAGAGAAGGCTTACCGTATGGCAAAAAACGCCAAAAAGCCTACTATGTTCTGCGTGACAAAGCTGGATCGTGACAACGCGGATTTTTATAAGGTGCTCGAACAGCTGAAATCGGTCTTTGGCCCAAGCGTGTGCCCTGTTGTGGTGCCGGTTTACGAGAGCCGGGATGTTGTGGGCTACATCAATCTGATTGAGATGAAGGCCTATGCTTATGACGGCAAGGGCGCTGCCAAGGAGGTGCCGATGCCCGGCACCGGCCACCGTGTAGAGGGCTTGATTAGCGCCATATCCGAGGCGGTTGCCGAGACGGATGAGGACTTGTTTGAGAAATATTTTTCCGGCGAGCAGTTTACGCCGGAGGAGATTTTAAGCGGCATTAAAAAAGGCGTTCGAGACGGCTCCATTACCCCGGTGGTATGCTGCTCGGCCTTTACACTGGCTGGTGTTGATATGGTGCTGGATATGATATGCGAGCTAATGCCCTCTCCTGCCGAAGCGGCGGACGAGGTCTGCACCGATCTGGACGGCAAGCCTGTAAAAATTATCTGCTCTGACGACCAGCCTCTGGCGGCGTTTGTCTTTAAGACGATTGCCGACCCGTTCGTAGGGAAAATGTCTTATGTAAAGGTTTTGTCCGGTAAGCTTACCTCTGACCAGACGCCGGTGAATACTACAACTGGTCAGTCGGAGCGAATGGGGAAAATCGTGTTTGTCAAAGGGAAAAAGCAGGAGGATACCTCCGTCATCTGCGCAGGGGATATCGGCGCGGTTACCAAGCTGGCCCAAACTAACACCGGCGACCTTTTGTGCGATGGGTCCTGTCAGCTCAGATGCAGCCCAATGGAGTTCCCGGCCCCCTGCCTTTCGATCGCGTTTAAGCCGAAGGCCAAAGGGGACGAGGGGAAAATCGCCCAGGCCTTGCAGCGGCTGATGGAGGAGGACCGCACCATCGCCTACGAAAATAACGTCGAGACCAAGCAGCAGGTGGTTACCGGTCTGGGTGAGCAGCATCTGGACGTATTGGTTTCCAAGATGAAAGCAAAATTTGGGGTGGATATTGTTATGGAGAATCCCCGAGTGCCCTACCGCGAGACCATCCGCAAAAAGGTGAAGGTTCAGGGTAAGCATAAAAAGCAGTCCGGCGGTCACGGCCAGTACGGCGACGTTTGGATAGAGTTTGAGCCCTGCGACAGCGAGGATATGGTTTTTGCTGAAAGCGTATTCGGCGGGTCTGTTCCCAGAAACTTTTTCCCGGCAGTAGAAAAGGGACTGCGGGACTGCATCAGAAAAGGGGTTTTGGCGGGATATCCGGTCGTTGGTTTAAAGGCGACCTTGACCGACGGTTCTTACCATCCGGTTGACTCGTCGGAAATGTCCTTTAAAATGGCGGCCTCCATTGCGTATAAAGAAGGATTGCCGAAAGCCAGTCCCTGTATTTTAGAGCCGATCGGCTCCTTAAAGGCCTATGTGCCGGAGAGCAATACCGGGGACTTGATGGGCGAATTGAATAAGCGTCGGGGTCGAGTGCTGGGTATGAATCCGGCGGAGGAAGGTCTTCAAGAGATCGTCGCAGAGGTCCCTATGAGCGAGATGCACGATTTTGCGACCTTGATTCGCTCTATGACACAGGGTCGGGGATATTTTACCTTGACCTTTGAAAGATATGAGCAGCTGCCCGCAAATCTGGAGCAACAGGTAATTGAAGAAGCGAAAGCGCTGATGGATGAGTAAGTTTGTTGTGATGGGGAGAGTTCTTTGTTCCCAAATAGTTTATAAAGGGGATGTCAAATATGCTTTTTGGCAAAAAACCAAAACCGCAGATTGCGCCTGAGGAACCAGCGGTTCCGGTTCAGGAGCCGCTTCCTGAAGAAAAGCAGCCGCCTTCCCAGGAGGATCCTGTGGTTTCAGAAAGACCTGCAGAAGCAGAAGCATCGGAGCCGGAATCGGCTCACTTACAAGAAGATGTAGGAGAAGGTAACATGAACGAATCTGATCTGACGGCGTCGGTATCCAGAAACACGATTTTCAAGGGTGATATTTCCACCCAGGACAATTTGGACATTTACGGAACAATAGAGGGCTCGATCACCAGTTCAGCTGTTGTTCGCATCTACGGCACAGTGCATGGCGATATTGCCTGCGGCGTGCTGGTAGCCAATGGCTCTGAAATCATCGGAGACATTTCGGCGGAAAAATCGGTGGTAATTGGGAACGGCGCCAAGGTGAAGGGCGACGTTCATGCGGTTTCGGTCAGTATCAGCGGGCTGGTAGACGGCGATATTACCGCGACGGAAAGCGCTATTATTGGCAGCGAAAGCCGGGTAACCGGCGATATTACCACCGCTGAGCTGGAAATGAGCAAAGGCGCTATGGTGAATGGCGGACTGAAGATGGAAAAGCCGAAAAAGCCCGTTTTCGAAGAACCGGAACCAAAGAGCTCCGCGGTAGAGGAGCCGAAGCCTTCTGAGGATGAGGAAAATTCCAGCGTTTTCCCCCTTGCGGTGATTGAGCCTGTCTCAGACGGCGAGGAGGAAGATTCGGCAGATCCCCTGCTTTAATTTGGGGGAAAAAGTTTTTCTTCAGACGAGGCTGGACGAGGATGTTTTCTCGCCTGAAGAGCTTGCATACTCACATTTTTCGCCTTTGGCGCAGACAAAAAGTCGTCTGCGCCAAAGGCGATTTTATGATTCAGCGTATGAAATGGGACAAAAAAACATATATATTCTCAAAAAAGGAGGATATAGTATGGTTATGCTGTCTTTTCGTTTCAGCAAAAAAAAGACGCTTCTTTTTGTAGGCGTTTTTCTGTTTGCTGTCGTAGCCGCATTGTTTGGAGGGAGACTGGTTGACTCTGTCCGCCAGACATCGTCCCAGTCTAAGGTGAAAACAGAAAAAATCGCTGGCGACACGGAGGAGCAAAGACAAAGCTTTCTGGACTCCTTCGGCTGGCAGGTGGAAAAAGAGCCATCCACGATTATAGAAATAAAAATACCGGAGGAATTTGATAAAACATACGAAGAGTATAATAATTTGCAAAAAACACAGCAGATGGACCTGTCCCCCTACAAAGGAAAGCGATGTAAAAAATATCAATATGCCGTACTCAATTACCCGGACCGGCCGGAGCATGTTGTCTGTACTCTGCTGACCTATAATGGGAGAATTGTAGGAGGCGATATCAGCGCCTTGGGAGAAGACGGTTTTACCCATGGCTTTGCACGTCCTATTTCTTAAGGCTGGATGTCGGAAAGCGGAGATGCTATAATAGATTTCAGAAGGAATGTAAAAGGAAGTGCTTAGCGATTTGGAGCGGGTAGATAAAATTTTGGCGTCGAGGACGGCGTTTTCCCGAAAAGAAACGAAAAAGCTGATCACGCAGGGCAGGGTTCGGCTGAATGGGAGGCTGGTACGCTCTGCGGAGGAAAAGGTCGATCTGGCTGCGGATGTTTTACAGCTGGATGGAAAGTCCTTGCTTCTCCAAAAGCGGCTGTATTTGATGATGAATAAGCCCGCCGGCGTTTTAAGTGCCGCCCGGGACCCAAAGCAGCCCACCGTGCTGGACCTGCTTCCGGAAGGGTACCGCCGGACAGGGCTCTTCCCCGCCGGACGGCTGGATAAAGACACCGAAGGCTTTATGCTCATAACCGACGATGGGGAATTTGCCCATCGAATTTTGTCCCCCAAGCGGCACGTGCCCAAAACCTATCACGCCCGAATCGACGGCCCGGTGAATGAGCGGATGGTCAAAGCATTTGCTGACGGCATTGTCCTGGAGGATGGAAGCTTGTGTAGGCCGGCGCAGCTTCTTTTGCTGGAGAGCGGGCCAGAATCGCTCTGCCAGGTGGTCCTGACGCAGGGGATGTATCATCAGGTGAAAAGGATGTTTGTGGCCTGCGGCCGCCGGGTGCTTTGGCTCAAGCGCACCGCTATCGGCGCTTTGCCGTTGGATGAGGCGCTGAAGCCTGGGGAGGTCCGAAAAATTACCGACAAAGAAATCCTCCGGCTTTTGGATAAAATATAGACTGTTTTTCAACAGTTTTGGGAACATTTTCTGGAAATTAGGTATTTTAGACAAAGTGATAAGAGAAAGTTTGGGTGTATAGGTACTTGCCATCAAGCTTGCTTTTTTGTTATCATAAGAGAAAGAAATTCGTCTAATTAATAAAGCTAGAATATAGTTTTATATTTAGCGTTTAGGAGGTCAATGTATCATGGCAGGATTATCTTTACGCAATATCTACAAAAAATATCCGGGGGGCGTTACCGCAGTAACAGACTTTACCCTGGAAATTGAAGACAAAGAGTTTATCATTCTAGTCGGTCCTTCTGGTTGTGGTAAATCTACCACTCTGAGAATGATTGCAGGCTTGGAGGAAATTTCCGAAGGCGAACTGTTTATCGGCGACAGGCTGGTAAACGATGTTCCGCCGAAGGATAGGGACATCGCGATGGTGTTCCAGAACTATGCGCTGTATCCGCACATGACCGTATTTGACAACATGGCTTTCGGTCTGAAGCTGCGCAAAACCCCGAAAGAGGAAATCAAACGCCGCGTAGAAGAGGCCGCTCGTATTTTGGATATCTCCCACCTGCTTGATAGAAAGCCCAAGGCTTTGTCTGGCGGTCAGAGACAGCGTGTGGCACTGGGCCGTGCAATCGTTCGTGAGCCGAAGGTCTTCCTACTTGACGAGCCGCTGTCCAACCTGGACGCAAAGCTGCGTGCGCAGATGAGAACTGAGTTGAATAAGCTGCATAAGAGATTGGGCACCACCTTCATTTACGTAACCCACGACCAGGTCGAGGCTATGACCATGGGTGACCGGATCGTTGTTATGAAGGATGGCTTCATCCAGCAGGTTGACACACCGCAGAATCTGTACGATAATCCTGTAAACGTATTCGTTGCGGGCTTTATTGGGTCTCCGCAAATGAACTTTATCAACGCGAAGCTGACCTCGAAAGATGGCAAGCTGGTAATTGAGTACGGCGACGCCAACAAGCCCTTTACCGTTGAGCTGCCGGACGCGAAGGCGAAGCTGCCGGGTGTTGCCGATTATGTTGGCAAAGAGATTACACTGGGCGTAAGACCGGAAGATCTGCACACAGAGGAGATTTTCATCAACGCCGCTACCACCGGTATCTTTGATTGCAAGGTTGACGTTACTGAAATGATGGGCGCTGAGACCCATCTGTATCTTGACTGCGCAGGCAATGCTCTGACCGCGAGAATTTCCAATCGTGTTACTGCAAAGGCTGGCGAGCAGATCAAAATGGCAATGGATGTCAATAAAATCCACCTGTTTGATCAGGAAACAGAAAACGCACTGTTCTAATCGAGATTTTTTGTAGGACCGATTCCGCAAAGGAATCGGTCCTTTTTCGTTGGAAAGGGTCATGAGCCGAATAATAAAGGGAGAGAATGCTCCTGCTGCTTTTGGAGCTATATGGACGGACCATTCAAAGGAGGATTTAAAAGCTTATTCACATATTTTCGCCTTTTTTGTTGTAATATGACTATGTTGGCAGATTTTTGCCGCTTATTTTGTCAGTTCCTGTAGAGAATCCCATGACTTTTCTCTGTAATAAGGTTGCAATAAACATTATTTTTTTGTAAAATAAATGTGGTTGGCTGAATGACAACAGGAAAATGAGGTTTTGACGGGCCCGAGGATTCGGCTTTCTGGACGGTTTATTTTTTGCCACAAAACAAGCGGCAGAAGGGAGCATCATCATGTCAAACAGACTATTTCAAGGCGTAGTGCATCAGATGCGGGATACGATAGATCGGGTCGTAGGGGTTATTGACGACACGGCTACGGTTATTTCCTGCAGTGACCTGACCAAAATCGGCGGGCACAATGAATATATCTCCCTGGACGCAGTTGACGGGAACGAGATCTTCGTAAAGGATGGATATACCTATAAGCCCTTTGGGACCAGAATCAAACCGGATTACGCGGTTTTTGTGGAGGGTACCGATGAGCTGGCCGCGAAGTTTTGTGGCGTTTTGGCGATTTCTCTGCTGACCATAAAGCAATATTATGATGAAAAATATGATCGGAATAATTTTATCAAGAATGTGATCCTGGATAATATCCTGCCCGGTGATATTTTTATGAAAGCAAAGGAGCTGCATTTTAACACGGATGTCAGCAGGGCGGTTTTGCTAATAAGGGTAATCGCTTCGAACGATATTTCTGCATTCGATGTTGTGCAGAATTTATTCCCGGATAAACAAAAGGACTTTGTTTTCAATATCAGTGAAAATGATATTGTGTTGGTCAAGGAGATCAAGTCTCCCATTGGCTCAAAGGATCTGGAAAAGCTGGCGCGTTCCATTGTGGATACACTCGGCTCTGAGTTTTATACGAAAGCGGTCGCGGGTATTGGTACGGCGGTTGAGGGCGTTAAGGATTTGGCGCGTTCATTTAAAGAAGCGCAGATTGCCTTGGAGGTTGGAAAGGTCTTCGATACGGAAAAGGCAATCGTCTGCTATGACAATTTGGGAATTGCCCGCCTAATCTATCAGCTGCCTACTACGCTGTGCGAGATGTTCCTGCGGGAAGTGTTCAAAAAAGGTTCCATCGAGAGCTTAGACCAGGAGACGCTGTTCACCATTCAGAAATTCTTTGAAAATAACCTGAATGTGTCCGAAACCTCCCGAAAGCTGTTTGTTCACCGGAATACGCTGGTATACCGGCTGGAGAAGATCAAAAAGCTTACCGGGTTGGACCTGCGGGAATTTGACCATGCGATCGTATTTAAGGTAGCGCTGATGGTCAAAAAATACTTAACAGCTAACCCCATTAAATACTAAAGGACCATCGAGTCTGTGAGGGCGGGTGCAAATTGATTCGTTTTTCCAATGTATCGAAGACATACGATAACGGCACAAAAGCGCTTAGAAATGTGGATCTGGAAATTGCGGACGGCGAATTTGTCTTTATTGTCGGATCGTCCGGCGCGGGAAAAAGCACACTGATTAAGCTTTTGCTGCGCGAGGAGGTCCCTTCTTCCGGCGCAATTGAGGTGAACGGCTATTCAGTCAACCGGCTGAAGCGTCGGCAGATCCCTGGCTTTCGGCGCTCATTAGGCGTAGTTTTTCAGGATTTCCGATTGATTCCAACCATGAATGTTTACGATAACGTGGCGTTTGCTTTGCGTGTAACCAATGTTTCCACTCGGGATATCCGCAGGCGTGTGCCTTATATTCTGAGCTTGGTGGGATTGGCCTCTAAAGCGAGGTGCAAAATGAACGAGCTTTCTGGCGGCGAGCAGCAGCGCGTGGCGCTGGCAAGAGCTTTGGTAAACAACCCAAAGCTGATTATTGCGGACGAGCCCACCGGAAATATCGACCCAGAGCTTTCCTACGAGATTGTAGACCTTTTGAATGAAATCAATAAAGTGGGTACCACCGTTTTAATGGTGACCCACGAGCATGATTTAGTCGCCCAGTTTAACCATCGGGTCATTACCATCAATGGCGGCAGCGTTGTGGCGGACGACGCAGATTGGAGGCGGCGATGAAGGGTTCCAGCTTTACCTATTTGCTCAAGGAGGGTGGACGGAATATCTGGGTAAACCGGATGATGTCGCTGGCTTCTATCGGCATTCTGGTTTCCTGTATGCTTTTAATCGGCAGCGCCATTCTGCTTTCCATTAACCTCAATGGAATGGTTAACTATGTGGAAAATCAGAACGAGATGGTTGCTTTTCTGGAGGACAGTGCGGACGACACCTTGGTCAATGCTGTGAAGTCAGCGTTGGACCAAAACGACAATGTGGATTCTTACGCCTTTGTCTCCCGGGAGGAGGCGCTGGAGCGGTACAGTGAAATCGTTCCCGACAGTCTGCTGGAGAACCTGGAGGCGGATAAGGATGAGGTTTTTCCACTGTCCTTTCGAATTACGCTGAAGGATCTTTCTCAGATCGAGGAGTCGATTGCCAAGATCGAGTCCATCCCTGGGATCATGCAGGTCAATGCGCCCACCAATGTGGCGGAAACGGTTACCGGCATAAAAAGAGCGGTTTATATCGGCGGCTCCGGCATTGTGGTGATCCTTTTGTCGGTTACGCTGATTATTATTGCCAACACCATTAAAGTGACGGTGTTTAACCGCCGCAAAGAGATCAATATTATGAAATTTGTGGGCGCAACGGATTTGTTTATTCGAATGCCTTTTGTTGTGGAGGGAATTTTGCTGGGGGTTATTTCCGCCTGCATTGCCTATCTGCTCTTATGGGGCGGCTACACATATCTGATCGATTATGTGCAAACACAAACCGCTACCGGGTTTTCGGCCTTTTTAAAGAACCTGGTGCCGTTTTCCCAGGTGGCAAAGCAGCTGTTTGCCAGCTTTGTAACAGGCGGCGTAGCAATTGGTGTGTTTGGCAGTATGATTTTTGTGCGTAAGCACTTGAAAGTTTAAAGAGAGAATATCGCAAAAAAACGAAAGGACGTGGAGGATTGGGTTTTAAAAAGATTCTTTTTAAAACGGCCAGTGCGGCCCTTTGCTTATCGCTTATTTTGGCTGGACAGAAAGGCGGCTTCAGCGTTTTTGCCGTGGATGCGACAGCAGCAGATACCAGCGGATCGATTTCCGAACCAGATACCTCTCAGGAGGATTATAAGGATGCGTTGGCAGACTTGGGATCTCAGCTGAAGGATCTTCAGAGTCAGCAGGATGAGATAGAAAAGAATATCAATCGGGCCAAATCGGACAAGGAAAAAGCGTTGGCCCAAAAGCAGCAGATTGACCATCAGATTTCACTTACCCGCCGGCAGATTCAGGTGGTAAATGAAAAAATTTCTTTACTAGGCGAGAATATTGCCCAGAAAGAGGCGGAAATTGAAGAAAAATCCCAGGAAATTGACGAGAACTATACCCTTTTTAAAAAGCGGGTCCGTTCCTCCTATCTGCGGGGCGACGAGACAGCTTTAGGTCTTATTTTGGGGGCGGACAGTTTTTACGATTTTTTGACGCGCTCTGAGATTATGGAGCGAATCGCTGAGCGGGATAAAGAGGTCATTGAACAGCTGATTGCCGACCGGGAAGCGATTGAACAGGCCAAAGAGCAGATCGAACAAACCCGATCTGAGGTGGAGGCGGCAAAGGCGCAGCTGGATCAGCTGACGCTTACCCTCAATCAACAGCTGGGCCAGACCCAGCAGCAAATCCAAGATATTTCGGCGCTGGAGGAGCAGTTTAATAAGGATAAAGCAGCGACCCAGGCGGAAATGGCCGCCGTTCAGGCGGATATCGACGCGATCTACGCTAAGCTGGATTCGATGGGCGATTTTGTCGGCGGAACCTTTGGATGGCCTTCGCCTAGCTACAGGAACATCACCTCCTATTACGGATGGCGTTTTAATGGGAGCGATTTTCATACGGGAATCGACATTTCCGGCTCCAACATTTATGGTACGCCTGTTGTGGCATCTAATTCCGGCAAGGTGGTCTTTGTCAATACCAGTTACACGCCGGGAAAAGGATATGGTAAGTACCTGATTTTGGACCACGGCGGCGGATACACAACTTTGTATGCGCATAACAGTGAGATCTTGGTCAGCGTGGGCGATTATGTGACCCGTGGGCAGACCATTTCCCGGGTCGGCTCAACTGGTTGGTCTACCGGCCCTCATATTCATTTTGAAATCCGAATTAACGGAAAGCATACCAATCCGCTGGAATATCTGCAATAGACGTGTGATGTGACATTTTACTGTCAAGATTGGAGAAAACAGATGAATAAGAAAATATCCTTAGGGGCAACGATTACGTTGATGATCATGGCGGCGGCGGTGACCTTTTCGATTACCATGATCTATTATATGGATGTTTTTAACGGGAAGGTTTACAATTTAAAAGAGCGGGAAACCATGTACAGCAAGCTTTCGGAATTGGATCGGATCATCCGCGCCAATTATATTAACGACATTGATGAGGACGCTTTAAATGAAGCGTTGGCCGATGGCTATGTAATTGGTTCCGGAGATAAATACGCGCGGTATTTTACACCAGAAGAATACGAAGCGTATATGATTGATCTGGAAGGACGCGTTGTTGGTATCGGTGTTTCGGCGGAAATGGATCCCAGCGGATATATTTTGATCCGAGAGGTTTACGAAGAATCCCCAGCGGCGATTGTGGGGCTGCAGGCCGGGGACCTGATCATTAAGGTAGATGAGCTGGATGTGAATACGGAGACCTATGAACAGGCCTCTCAGGCAATTCGCGGGGAAGAGGGCAGTAAGGTAAATATTACCTATCGCCGGGAATCGGAGGATACAACCATTGAGGTGACCCGCCGGAAGGTGGATGTTCCGACGGTTTTCTCCAGAATGATTGATGGGAATGTCGGCTATGTACAGGTAACGGAATTTAACGACAGTACATCGACCCAATTCTCCAATCAGGTTGATGCTTTAATCAGCCAGGGTGCACAGGCTTTGATATTCGATATGCGCAATAACGGCGGCGGAACCCTCACATCTGTGACGAAAATGCTGGATAAGCTTCTGCCGGAGGGGGACATTGTTTCAGCTGTTTACAAAGACGGTACGGTAGACGTTTTGGCCAAAAGCGACGAGAATGAAATTAACCTCCCTATGGTTGTGCTGACCAATAATCGAACAGCCAGCGCGGCGGAATTATTTACCCAGGCGCTGCGGGATTATAATAAGGCCAAATCGGTGGGGACGATCACCTATGGCAAGGGAACGATGCAGTCGGTCAAAAAGCTCAACGATGGTTCGGCGGTAAATGTTACGGTGGCGCGCTATCTGCCGCCCAGCGGGATCAGTTATGACGGCGAAGGAATCAAGCCGGATTATGAGGTGGAGCTGACAGCGGATATGCAGGCCAATTTGGGAAATTTAGACGAAACGACCGATCCGCAGCTGAGAAAGGCACTGGAGGTTGTGACAAGCTCTCTGCGGGGTGAAGGTGTCGAGCCTCCCAGCAGCAGTCTGCCTACCCCCCAGGAGTCGGAAAGCAGCGAAGCTGAAGAGTCCTCTGAGGCGTCTTGGGAGAACTCTGACGAAGAAGAGAATGAAGGGGAAGATTCTGCCGCATAAAGGCTTCCTACGCAAATTACAATACGAGAAACATGAAAAAGAGCGATGTATAAAAATGTAGGCGCGTGAGAGGAGACGGCCCATGCGCCTACATTTTGCATGGCAAAAGGAAAAACGCTGGAATATGTTGTGATTCCGGCGTTTTCCACGTTCGGATGTATATTGCAGGCCGATAGGACATACAGTATAACAGCCTGTACAGGGGGAATGCCGAATGATTGCCGTGGTTGAAGTGGAGCGGTGGAAGCAAAAAACGCTTTTGGAAAAAATCAAGCTTCGCCTTCGCAGATATGCGCCAACGGAGGAAAAGCGCCAAAGTCCTTGGGGAGATTATCGGGTATTGCGGGTTTGCGACCGCAGAGTGCGGTGGGATCAGCTGGAAAAAGTGGTTCAAAGAGGTGTATATTTTCTGCTGCCCAAGAGCTTGACAGCGCCGGAGGGATTCCCGGCTTTTTCGGCGCAATCCTGGGAGGAGGTCTTTTTTCATCAAGCGGCAAACGCTTTGCTGTCCCAGCTGGACTGCCCGATGAGCGGCAGGAGGATTATCCTGGCTGATCGGAAGGGAACACGGCAAAGCTGGCTGAGAGAATGGATCTTTTGCAGTCCGGCGTTTACGCTGATCAGCGAAAGGGAAAATCTCCGTCAGGCTTTGGCAAAGGAGCTGCTGGAGGAATACGGCGTTGTGCTGCTGCATGGGGAAAGTCTGCCAAAGCACTCCAGCGGATTGCTGCTGGACCCGGAAGGGTGGCTGCGGCCATGGCGGGGATTCCAGGGGATTATTTTAACGGCGGTTTCGGAACGGGGTAAGGGAATTTGTCTGGAGCCGTCGCCGTTGGTATTCGGTGATTGGAGCCTGCCGGAGGGGATTTCGCCTCAGGATTTTTTGGCGGCTTGCTTCCAGGAAGGATGGCTTTCTCTGGAGGAAATTCCCTGCCAAGGAAGGCAAAACGGCGCGTCCTTCGGGTGGAGCGAGCTGGTCCGTCTTTCGTCAGAGGGATGCCTGGACCGGTAACGCTTTTGTTCACAGAAGGTTTTCAGTTTGTGGCTTGACAGAAAGATAAGGGCTGAATTATAATACAACTACTGTCTGCAACGGCACGGATAGAAAGGAAGATGTAGTTATGGCTGAAAAGAAACGTCTGACAGAAGACGGTTTAAAAAAGATTGAGCAGGAGCTTGAGAATTTAAAAACGGTCCGGCGTAAGGAAATTGCCGAAAAGATAAAATTGGCGCTGTCCTTTGGAGATTTATCCGAAAACAGCGAGTATGACGAAGCAAAAAATGAGCAGGCAATTATTGAGGCAAAAATTACCCAATTGGAAGCAATGCTGAAGGTGGTTGAGGTGGTCGATACAAGCGAGCTTTCTACCGATGTTGTCAGCGTAGGCTCCAAGGTGCGGATTTTCGATATGGATTTAGAAGAGGAAGAGGAGTATCAGATCGTTGGTTCGGCGGAAGCGGACCCGATGGAAAACCGTATTTCCGATGAATCCCCGCTGGGAAAGGGATTGATTGGAGGCCGCATCGACGAAGAAATTGATGTGGAGATCCCCGCCGGCATCATGCATTTAAAAATCCTGGAGATTTCCAAATAAAACGAACAAAGGCGATAAAAACCTAAGAGCCCGAACGGTGAAAAACGGCTGTTCAGGCTCTTAGGTTTTTTGCATCTGTATTGGCTGCCAAACGAAATAAATGAAAAAATTCGCGATTTGTTCACAAAATGCAGATGGCTTATCTTCAAATCTTTTGTATAATAAAAATGAATTTTAGAAATTTTGGCCATGATTAAGATTTGAGGTAAAAAAATGGACCGGTTTCGATTGAAAAAAGAGGATATGCAAAAAAGGGGATGGAGGGATTGGCTTCAAAATTACTGGTTTTATTATAAATGGCCGACGGTGATCATCCTGTGCATTTTGATTTTAGGCAGCAGTATCCTCTACAGTATGCTCAATCAGATGCAGTATGACGCAACCGTCTATCTGGTCTGCCGAAGCGATACGGCGGCGGCGCTGAATGTGGAGCAGATTCAGAACAAGCTGGAAAACTATGCGGGCGACTATGACGGTAAGGATGGCATCAATGTGCGTTTTGGCTATTCGGCGCTTCCGGACGTCAGCGAGGAGGATACGGTAGTTGACGGGTTGGAATCAGATATTGTCCGGCCGGACGAGGATACGGAAGATATTCGGGAGTATCTGGCGGCTACCACTGCTTTGGCGGGAGAAATGGACAGCGACACGGCCATTTATATTTTTGACGAGATTCAGTATAACGAGATGATGAAGGACGCAAACCGCCCGATTTTTGTTGATTTGCATGAAAAATATCCGGACCTGCCCATTAAGGATGGCTGTAAGCTGATGGTGAAGAATACCATTTTTGCTAAGGATTTTTTGGTAGTCAGTGATGATCTTTTTTTTGTGGTACGAGATCTTGCCTACATTCGAGATCACGATAAGCAGAAGGTCATTGACCATTATGCATACCAGATGGACCTGTTCGACGCGATTGTCAAAGCTAGCTTTCCAAAAGCCTGACAGCCTGTGCGGGAAGCTGAAAAATATAATGCAGGTGAAGGTCATTTGGCAAAAAGGGAAAAAAGGACGCCGCAGGCGTCCTTTTTTCCTTCTATTATTACAAAAGCTTAGAGACAATTTCCATCGTATCCCGGGCGATTAGCAGCTCCTCGTTAGTGGGAATAACCCAAATTTCCACCTTAGAATCGTCGGCTGAAATTTTTGCCTCATCGCGGACTTTGTTGCGCTCAGTATCCAGCTTCATACCCAAAAACGCCATGTCCTCGCAGACCAGCGCCCGCATGGCGCTGTCGTTCTCGCCGATGCCGCCGGTAAAGATGACCGCGTCCACGCCGCCCATGGCGGCCGCGTAGGAACCGATAAATTTTTTGATCTGGTAGCTGACAATTTCCAACGTCAGCTTCGCCCGAGGATTGCCCTTATTTGCGGCGGCCCATAGATCGCGGCAGTCGCTGGAAACGCCCGACACACCTAAAAATCCGGATTTTTTATTCATCAAATCGGACATCTGGTCAGGGGTTAAGCCCTCTTTATTCATGATATAGGTGACTACGGAAGGATCAATTCCACCGCTGCGGGTGCCCATAATAAAACCGTCAAGAGGGGTGAAGCCCATGGAGGTATCGACAACCTTGCCGTCTTGAATGGCGGAAATGGAGCTTCCGTTGCCCAGATGACAGGTGATGATTTTGGTTCCCTCAATGGAGCCATGAAGCTGACCATATCTTCCGCTGACAAAACGATGACTGGTGCCGTGGAACCCATAGCGGCGGATCGAGTATTTTTCGTAGTATTCATACGGAACGCCGAACATGTAGGCCTTTGGCGGCATGGTTTGATGGAAAGAGGTGTCGAAGATTGCGACCATAGGGGTCTCCTTGCCGAAAACCTCCTGACAGGCCTTCATAGCGGTGGCCTGCGGCGGATTGTGCAGCGGGCCCAGCTCAGAGAAGGAGAAAATGTCCTCGATTACCTTGTCGGTGACCAGGGTGGAGGTCTTATAAACCTCGCTGCCATGGAGTACACGGTGGCCGACAGCAGAAATCTCTTTGACCGAGTCGATGACCTTGCCATCCCCTTCGGTCAGGATCTTTACAACCTCCATAAACGCTTCCTTATGGGTGGGGAAGGGGGTGTTGTGGGATACGGTGCGCCCGTCGGCGGTCTTGTGGGTAATCAGGCCATCCACCCCGATGCGCTCACAGTTGCCTTTCGCCAGAACAGACTCATCCTCCATGTCGATCAGCTGGTATTTTAAGGATGAGCTGCCGGCATTGATAACCAAAACCTTCATGTAGTATTCCTCCCTGTTTGTATATCATTGACGGTTGTCATATAATTTAATATTATTACAAGAACGGGAAAAAAGCAAGGAAAATCCATGCAAGTTCCAGTTTCGATAAGCACTGCCGGCAAAAATCACGACCGTTTCGACAATTGTACCCAAGTCTTAATCTGGCCGCGATATTACCAGGGCGGCTTGACCGGAGAAAGCTGTGAGAAAAAACGTTTTTTAACCGCCTCATTGCGCAGCGTCCAAAAACAGGGTATTCTCTTATTATAGGAGGCGATTGATATGGCCAATGAAGAGAAAAAAGATTTTAATGCCATGCTGTACGAAAGTAAGGGTATGCCGAAAATTGAGACGATCACCGACGCGAAAAGCATTCAAAAATATGGCGGGGACAGAATGTACTTCGCGCCGCCCCTTGATTATGACCGAGTGATGAAGCAGGTCCCCGCGGGAAAGGTCATGACTATTGGGAAGATACGGGAATACTTTGCGAAACGAAGCGGGGCGGATTTTACGGAGCCCATTACAGCGGGAATCTTTGTGTCGATTGCGGCGTGGGCGAGCTTCCAGCGTTCGACGGACATAACACCCTATTGGCGAACGCTGAAGGCAGACGGAGAGCTGAATCCAAAATATCCCGGCGGCACTCAAGCGCAGAAAGAAAAGCTGGAAGCGGAAGGGCATACCGTCATTCAAAAAGGACGCAAAAATATTCGGTATTTTGTACAAGATTACGAAAAAGCCCTTTTTGATTTGGATTCGATCCTCTCCGATTGATCGGGCGGTTATCCAATGCGGGTTACTGCCGTGCTGCGCTTTGACGGAGAATACGGCGAGGAGCATATACAAAGATGAAAGCGGAAGTAAGAGCTTTGCGATCCACAGCGTTTTTTAGAAATCTGCGGCTGCCCCTTACTCGATCCATCCTTGTAAAACCTTTAGGCGGTGTGGTATCATTACAATAAAAGACCATTGAACGCCTGTTTTGAGAACCCTGTAGGCTTGGCCAACTCCGGTTTGTGCGGTTTTTGCCTTGATGCCTGCCGGGAGCGGCAGGCATTCGAGGAAAGCGGATAAAATGAAAATTTGTGGGATCACAGCGGAATACAATCCTTTTCATAAAGGTCATGCTTATCAGATTGAGCAGGCCCGCCGGGCAGGTGCAACCCATATTGTAGCGGTGATGAGCGGGAATTTTGTCCAGCGGGGCGCACCCGCCATACTGGATAAATGGACCCGCGTCCGGGCCGCTTTGTGCGGCGGCGTGGATTTGGTCATAGAACTGCCGCTGCCCTTTGCGACTGCGTCAGCCGAGACGTTCGCCTACGGCTCACTTTCTTTAATGCAGGCAGCGGGATGTGTAGATATGGTGAGCTTTGGGGCGGAGGACCCGCTGAAGCAGCTGCAAAGTACGCTGGCGGTACTGCTGTCAAAGCGATTTGAGCCAGCGTTTCAGGCGCGCCGGGCACAAGGCGTCTCCTATGCCGCTGCCCGCGCTAGGGCTGTGGAGGATCTTGCCGGGGAGGAGACGGCGGCGGTATTAGGCAGACCCAATAATATCCTGGCGTTAGAATATCTAAAGGCGGCTCACAGGCTGGATTTTTTTCCGAGCTGGGTAACAGTGCCAAGACAAGGCGCGCAGCATGACCAGCCAGGCCTGCAAAACGGGATGATGAGCGCTTCGTATCTGCGCGGGCTGTTGGAGCAAAAGGCCTGGGACGAAGCGGAAAAGGGGCTGACAGAAACCGGCCGGATGATCTATCAGCAGGTATTTTTATCGGGAAGAGGGCCTGTCCAAATCAAGCTTCTGGAGCGAAGTATACTGTCTGCCCTTCGGACCCGTTCGCTGGAGCAGCTGAAGGCGCTGCCGGATATGAGCGAGGGGGTGGAAAACCGCTTTTATGCAGGAATCCGTCAGGCTGTTTCGATCCCACAGCTGTATGGGCTGATTCAGTCCAAAAGATATCCCCAGAGCAGGGCCCGAAGAATGGTCCTGCACGCCTTTCTCGGCGTAACGGCAAGGATGCAGAATAATCCGCCGCCTTACCTGCGGATTTTGGGGATTGGCGCCAAAGGCGAAGAAATTCTAAAGAGGATGAAAAAAGAAGTGAGACTTCCGATCTCCCAATCGCTACGCTGGCTGCAAAATCTAGGGGGAGCTCCAGAAGGCTTTGCCCGTTTAGAGGCGTCGGCCACCGACCAATATGTACTGGGAATGCCCAAGCCACTGCCCTGCGGATGGGAATACACCGCTTTGCTGGTAAAGGAATAGGAGGGAATATACGATGCTGGACAAATCGGTTCCTTACAAAAATATTATTATGCGCACGGAAAAAGACGGTTTTGAGGGCCGGGAACAGCCGGAGCTTCCGGCGTGTTTTTCCTTCCGGCTGTTTCGCCCAGGAGATGAAAAACAGTGGGCGCGGCTGGAATGGTCGGTAGATGAGTTCCCTTCCCAAAAACAAGCGCTTGATTATTTTTGCGGACAGTATCTGCCAAAGTCCTTCTTGCTAGCGCAGCGCTGCTGGTTTGTCTGGGATGAGAGGAAAAACCAGGCGGCTGCAACAGCAACCGCCTGGTTTGACAAAATTGGAAAGGATGGGAGGACCGCTTCCCTGCATTGGGTTAGCGTCGACCCTGCTTACCAGGGAAAAGGGCTGGGAAAGGCTGTCACGGTGCGAGCGCTGCAAACACTGGCGGAGAAGGAACAGGGAAAATACATCTACCTGCATACCCAAACCTGGAGCCACAAGGCGGTGGTCCTTTACCTTTCTTTGGGCTTTCGATTTGTGAAAGAAGGCGGCTTTGCCCAGTATCCGAACGATTACCCTGCGTATCTTCCCATTTTGAAGGGGAAAATGCGCACAGTGGATTGGGAAAGCCTGAACCGAGGCTTGACGCAGGAAGATCAGTAAGGATCCAGTTTGACCTCGCGGCATGAGAGATCAAACGGAGGAATCGTATGGAAAAAAGCGTCCGATCTTGCTGGCGGACGCTTTTTGCATGGGCGGACTATTCTGTAAATTCTGCAGCTTCGGTATCACGGAACAGCAGCGAAATACACCACACACCCGCCAGGGCGACCAGGGTATAGACAATTCGGCTGAGCATAGCGCCCTGTCCGCCGAACAGCCATGCCACGATATCAAACTGGAAGATACCGATGGAGCCCCAGTTCAACGCGCCGATAATTGCCAGCGTTAAAGCGGTTTTATCCAGCATGGTTTCCACTCCTTTATTGATTTGTCGCTCATTTGCCGAAAAGGCCCTGTCGGGTGATTCCGGCTGATAGTAGTGTTTCCGCTATTAGATGCTTTATGAGGGGAAATTGTTGGTCATTTCCGCAAGCATTACGGCAAAAGCGGCGCGGGTCAACGGCGTGTTTTCCTCCGGGCTTGCAGGACCTATGTTTGCTGCCGGGCCCAGCGCCGTTACAGCAGAGGAAAAAGCGATTTTTTGCGAGGATGAATCAAACGCCCGGTGCAGAATCGTTTTTGCCTGTGCCAAGGAAATATATTCATCCGGAAGGAAGGACGTTTCGGTCAAAAATTTTGCGTCCATTGCGGATTTTAAATAGGGCTTCAGCCATAGGGGAAGCGCCTCGTCGTTGGATAGGCCAGTCTGTACAGAGTCGGAGGAAATCGGTGTGTTTTTCGCCGCCAGCAGGCAGATGAGAAATTGCCCGCAGCTGATCGGATCATCTGGGTAGAAATACCAGCTTTCCCCAACCTTTTCTCCGCAGAGAATGGATTTTTTGTGCAGGGTAATGGCGGAGGCAGCCTCGGGGCGGCCGATCAGATCGGAAAAGACAAAGCCGTTTTTATTTTTTTCGATGTTTACCATAGCGGTGGCCTCAGTGGAAAAGTTTCCGTAGCGGTCCACCAAAACATAAGAGAAGCTGTCCTGACCATGGATCCCTGAAAAGGGCAGGTAGGTGAGGGAAAGTCCATCGGTTCGAACAATGCCCTTTTGCGGAGACTGGGTAATATGCACAAAAAGCTCCTGTGTCTGGTCCTGTAACAAGGAGAAGCTGCCGGTTGGTACGTCCGACCAGGTATACAGCTGTAGATCTCTGGCCTGAGGCGGCGCGGGGACCTGATCCTCTACGGCAATAGAGAGCGTGGCAGTAGAGCGGTCAGCGCAGTCTGGAATAAAGGAAAAGCCGGAAAATCGGGTCTTTTCGCCAGGGACAAAGCACAAACGATCCAGTTCCTCCCGGCTGAGCTGGGAAAATTCGCTTACTGGCACGCCGTCTAAAATCAGCCGGCCGTTATCCGGTAAGGCTGTGACGATAATCCCCGGGAGCTTTCCTTCTTCCAGCCCTAAACGAATTTCCAGCTGACGGGCAGACAGCTCCCAAATCTCGTCCTTGCATACGGATATATGGGAAAAATTCTCGGAAGAATCAGCGGATACGGGCTGAATAAAGGGCGTATCCTCATAAAGCGGCGCTGGAATCAATAAAAAGGACAAAAATAAACTAAAAAGTGTTTTCAAACCAATCACTTCCTCTTTTAAACTATCCCTATCTTTTGAAAATCCACGCTTTTTATACAGGTGCCGTTTCGGATTTTGCTTGCATTTTTACAGCAATTGTGGCAGAATAAAGGGAATAGAAGGGAAGAAAGCAGGAGGTATGGTGTGAATCAGACAATTGTGATTTTGGATTTTGGAGGACAGTATAACCAGCTAATCGCGCGCCGTGTCAGGGAATGCGGCGTTTATTGTGAGGTTTTGCCTTATCACACGCCGATAGATCAAATTCTTGCAAAAAAGCCCATCGGGATTATTTTTACCGGCGGGCCGAACAGCGTATATCTGGAGGATGCGCCCCGGTGTGGCAAAGAGGTATTTGAGTTGGGCGTTCCGGTGTTGGGAATCTGTTACGGCATCCAGGTTATGACCTATGTACTGGGCGGCCATGTGACCTCGCCAAACTCCAGGGAATATGGAAAAACAAAGACAGAATTTGATATGGCCTGCCCGCTGTTTTCCGGGCTTTCCGCAGAGGGAATCACCTGGATGAGTCATACAGATTATGTGGATAAGATGCCGGAGGGCTTCTCTGTGGCTGCCCATACAAAATCCTGCCCTACGGCGGCGATGCAGAACCAGGAGAAAAGGCTGTATGGATTGCAGTTTCACCCGGAAGTTCTTCATACCGAAAATGGGACGAAAATGCTTTACAATTTTCTCTACGGCGTTTGTGGAGCAAAAGGCGATTGGACCATGGGTGACTATGCGCAGAACACCATCGAGGAAATTCGGAAAAAGGTAGGAGATGGAAAGGTGCTGCTGGCGCTGTCCGGCGGTGTGGACAGCTCGGTTGCGGCGGCGCTGCTGGCCAAAGCGGTTGGCGGGCAGCTGACCTGTATTTTTGTGGATCATGGCTTGATGCGCAAAAACGAGGGAGATGAGGTGGAAGCCGCTTTTGCGGATAAGGGAATCCATTTTTTAAGAGTCAACGCGGAAAAGCGTTTTTTGGATAAGCTGTCCGGCGTAACAGAGCCGGAGAAAAAGCGCAAGATCATCGGTGAGGAATTTATCCGCGTATTTGAAGAAGAAGCGAAAAAGATCGGCCGGGTAGATTATCTGGTTCAGGGAACCATTTACCCGGATGTAATCGAATCTGGCGCCGGCGACGCAGCGGTCATCAAAAGCCATCACAATGTAGGCGGTTTGCCGGACTATGTAGATTTTAAAGAGATTATTGAACCGCTTCGGCCTTTGTTTAAGGATGAGGTTCGTAAATTGGGAAAAGAATTGGGCTTGGCAGATTACCTCGTTTGGAGACAGCCGTTTCCGGGTCCGGGACTTGCTATTCGAGTCATAGGCGAAATTACAAAGGAAAAATTGGACATTTTGCGGGACGCAGATGCAATTTTCCGGCAGGAAATTGCCGACGCGCAGATAGACCGGGATATTCATCAATATTTTGCGGTACTGACCTCTATGCGTTCGGTGGGTGTAATGGGAGATGTTCGTACATACGATTATACCTTGGCGCTACGCGGTGTAACGACCACTGATTTCATGACAGCCGATTGGGCGCGAATCCCTTATGACGTATTGGAAAAGGTGTCAAATCGCATTATCAATGAGGTACGCGGGATCAATCGTATAGTGTACGATATCACCAGTAAACCCCCAGCAACCATTGAGTGGGAATGATTTCAGAAGCCCAGAAAAAGCCCGGAATGACTGGGTTTTCTAAGGCCTGATGCCCTTCGTGGCAACGATTTGGCAACATTTTTCATTATTCATAAAAAGAGAGCTAACTGATTTTGATTAGTCAGTTAGCTCTCTTTTTCTTTTTATTATTATTTTGTGCAACAAACGGCCTTTCCCGTGGCCTACAAGTGAGAGGGTCAAAAGAGGTCCTGGGGCGGCACCTTCACATAGTTCTGGGTCTTATCAAACTCCGGGTAGTGGTAGCGCCACTTGTCGTAGTCCTCTTTGGAGATCTCACCCGCCTCCAGCATGGCGTCGGCCTGCTGCCAGGAACAGAGCATCTCATGCAGCCGAGCTGCGTCCTTGTTCTTCCGCACATCGACCTTCAAGCATACTTCTCCATCCATCTCGCTGATCTTGAGCCCGTAGTTGTCCTCAAGGGTAAACAGGGTATGCATAAGGCCCACATAGGAGTCTATATCAGGAACAGAGAGCGCATGGGGCGAGACATCCAGTACCTCAGCCAAAGCGGCGGTCAGGTCTGCCTTTGGGGTTCTTGATCCTGTTTCGTACTGTGCAAGGCGCACATCAGCAGACTTCTCCGGGAAGCCCAGTGACATGCCGAGATATTTTTGTGTCATCCCCCGTAGGAGACGGAAAAAGTGAATTCGTTCACCAATCGCCATATCATCAACTCCAATCGTTGGTTGTCTTTATAGAAAGCGTAGCAGAAATGCTTAGGAAAGTCAAGAGAATACTAAACAATTTTATTTAATTTATTTTGTGTGCGCCGATTGACACAAGCTATTATGCTTAGTATAATGACAATAGGCAAAGCATATTTGCTTAGTTAAAGTAACTGAAGAAACTTTTTTCAAAATTCTTGGGTGCAAAATCTGAAAAAAGTGGCAGTAGAGAGTGAGGAGGTCTTTATGAAAAGCAAAATTAGCAGGCAGAAACGATCAATAAGGAAAGGAAGGTATTTTATTTATGCAGAAACAGAGTTTTATGCGAGCAGACGAAGTTGCTCAGGAATTAGGCATCTCCAAATCCCACGCCTACAAGGTGATCCATGGGCTTAATGAAGAATTGCAGGAGAAAGGGTATCTGACCATCTCCGGCCGTGTCAATCGAGAATTCTTCAGGGAGAAGTATTACTATACCAAAACAGCAAAGGAGGAATCATAATGGCAGTTTACAAGGAAGAAAAAACCGGAACTTGGCGGGCAGTTTATCGCTATACCGATTGGAATGGTGAGCGGAAACAGACCCAAAAGAGGGGCTTCAAGACCAAGCGAGAGGCACAGGCTTGGGAGCGTGAACAGGTTCATAAAACCAGCGCTGATTTTGATATGAATTTCAAAAGTTTTGTGGAACTTTACACAGCGGATATGAAGACCCGGCTCAAGGAAAACACCTGGGCCACAAAGGAGCATATTATCCGCACCAAGCTACTCCCCTACTTCGGCAAGCTGAAGATGTGTAACATCACCGCCCAACAGATCATCACCTGGCAGAACGAGATGCTGAACCACAAGGATGAAAAGGGACAGCCCTATTCACCTGTGTACCTTAAGACGGTTCACAATCAACTCAGTGCCATCTTTAACCACGCAGTACGGTATTACAATCTCCGTGATAACCCTTGCAAAAAGGCTGGCAGTATGGGGAAAAAGAAAAACCGAGAGATGATGTTCTGGACCAAGGAGCAGTACTTGAAATTTGCCGAGGTGATGATGGATAAACCGCTATCCTTCTATGCCTTTGAGATGCTTTACTGGTGCGGTATCCGAGAGGGAGAACTTCTGGCTTTGACCCCGACAGATTTTGACTTTGAGAAGCGCACTGTCACCATCAACAAATCCTATCAGCGGCTGAATGGACAGGATTTGATTACTACTCCAAAAACTGAAAAGAGTAATCGGATTATCACTATGCCGCAGTTTCTGGCAGAGGAAATTCAGGATTACCTCAAAATGCTCTACGGCATTGGAGCAGATGACCGAATGTTCACCGTCACCAAGAGTTATCTCCACCGGGAGATGGATAGAGGCTCCAAAGAGGCCGGAGTCCCGCGTATCCGAATCCACGATATTCGTCACAGCGCAGTTTCGCTTTTGATCGACATGGGGTTCTCCGCCACAGCCATCGCAGATCGGGTAGGTCATGAGAGCATCGACATCACTTACAATTATGCACACCTGTTTCCGTCCAAACAAACGGAAATGGCAGATAAATTGAATATGGAAAGGGGCAATTAAAAATGTCAGCAAAAAATTTGGATAAGCACAATCGTTGGAGAAACAAGGCCGTATCTTTCCGGGTCTCCCCTGAGGAGGATGCCCAGATTGAAACAGCAGTCAAGCTCACCGGACTGACCAAGCAGGATTATATCATCCGTCGGCTGCTCTGCCGGGATGTGGTGGTGCATGGAAATCCAAGAGTCTATAAGGCACTGCGAGATCAGCTGGCTGCTGTGCTGGACGAGCTGCGCCGGATTGAAGCTGGGCAAGGAGTAAATGAGGAACTGTTGGACACCATTCAGATGATCACAACCATTATGAAAGGAATGCGGGAGGATATTGCCTATGATCGATGAAAAAAAGAAAATGACCACCCAGGACTCATCTGTTGGCGCAGACGATGGGCAGTCAATCTCTAAAAACTCTGACATTAGTATAACCACTTCCAAGGAAGAAATCAACGATGAAGTTGTAAATCCTCAGGAAAGCCTGGAAGAAATGTACCGCAAGATACAGCGCATGAGCGACCCAGCTTACCTGCACACTGTAACCCTGGACGAGCTGATGGACAATGTGTTTGAGGTAAAGTCTGCGGTGATTGAAAACCTGCTCTATACTGGAGCATATATCCTTGCCGGAGCGCCCAAAATCGGCAAGTCTTTTCTGGTGGCGCAGATCGCCCACCATGTCAGCACTGGGCAGGATTTGTGGGGTTACAAAGTTCATCAAGGAACAGTCCTCTATCTTGCTTTGGAAGATGACGAAAGCCGTTTGCAGCGCAGGATGTTCCGCATGTTCGGTGTGGAGGGGACAAGCTCTCTCCACTTTGCTACCAGTGCCAAGATGATTGGCAGCGGTTTGGATGAACAACTTGAAAAGTTTGTCCGGGAACACAGAGACACCAAATTGATTATCGTGGATACCCTGCAAAAAGTCCGGGAGATGGTAAGCGACAATTACAGCTATTCCAGCGATTATGAGGTGATTGGAAAACTGAAACAATTTGCAGACCGGCATGGAGTTTGCATCCTGATTGTCCACCACACCAGAAAGCAGCCTGCGGGAGATAGCTTTGAGAAGATTTCCGGTACCACCGGACTGTCGGGCTGTGCAGATGGGGCACTCATTATGCAGAAAGAAAAACGAACTGACGGAAAGGCTACACTGGAAATTAGTGGACGGGATCAGCCGGATCAGCGGCTGTATCTAAGTAAAGACCAGGAGCGTTTGGTATGGCTTCTCGACCATGCAGAGAATGAGCTTTGGAAGCAGCCTCCGGACCCGGTGCTGGAAGCGGTAGCGAAAATGGTATCTGACGAAAACCGCGAGTGGGAAGGCAGCCCTACAGAGCTTGCCGAAGCCCTCCAGTTGAATATGGCAGTGAACCGCCTTACCAAGCATTTGAATGTGAATGCCAGTCGCCTGCTGGAAGAACATCAGGTGAAGTACGAAAACAAAACCAAGCATGCCGGAAGGCGTATCAGGCTGACTTATATGGTAGAAGCACCTATGGTTGAAGTAATTAAGTAAAGCGCGACGCTTGCAACGGTCGCGACGGTGTTTTGAGGGGTACTCCCAGCACCGTTGCGACCGTCGCCACCGTTGCGGAAAAGAAAATATGAGGTGGTGTTTTGCCACCCCATTGTTCAAGAGGATGCCCCATTTTAGGGCACCCCAAGATCACCATAGGATGTCGCGTTTCACGACACCCGATGCGCCAAAACAGGATACAGTGTGCGGAGTAAAAGCGAACGATGGGAAAACATTTTGCCCACGCATCTAGCGAGAGCTACTGTGTTTCACGGTAGACCTCAGGCAGTAAGGGTGGAACGATTTGTTCCATGGCATCTTAAAGGGGACGGCGCTTCGGCGTACCCTTTCAAAGTGTTCGCAGAACGCGCAGCCACAGAATGAAATTCTGTGTTCAAAAGGGGCTTGGGGGCGCTGCCCTCAACAAGCAGACGGCAGGAAATGTGAGTGTGTATTAACACTCGCATTGCTTGCCGGATTTGTGTGTGGATAGCCACACGCATTGCTTGCCAGATTCTAAAATTAACGAAACGGACTTTGTACCGCTACGGAAAATCAACCGAAATTTAAGCATTAGGAGGTAACGACTATGAGAAAGATTTTGTCCTGTGAGTTCAACCTGGACACCGCCTGTGTGGAGCTGCATCTGGCGGATGAAACGCTGCTCTCCATTGACTGCACCGCCGTGGAGAACAAATTAGCAAACAGTATGTACCAGCGGTCGGAGCTAGACTGGCTAATTTATAATGATCCGCTGGCCTACGCCGAGCTGATTTTGAACGGTGACCCGGAACGATATCTAAAGGCTGTGACAGCAAAACCTTTGTTTGATTAAAACTAAGAAAGGTTATCTGTTGTACCGAGATGGTCTCATCATATCGTGAGCATGTCTTGAGTTATTGTGTAGTTTGTGGTATAATAACTCATCCGAATATGATGGGAGAAATTAAGATGCCAGTCTCGTATGACAAGCTTTGGAAAACCCTTATTGATAAAAAGATGAAACGCTCGGACTTAAAGGATGCTGCTGGTATTAGTTTTAATGTCTTAGCAAAGATGGGAAAAGATGAATTTGTATCAATGGAAAGCCTATACAAAATTTGTGTAGCATTAGACTGCGGTATTGATGAAATTATGGAGTTTACAAATAATGAGCATGCTTGACTTTGCAATTATGGCAACAACAGAATATATTGACCACATGCCAAAAAGTCAGCGCAAGAAATATGGTCAGTTCTTTACGAGCAAAGAGACTGCCATTTTTATGGCTGGACTGTTTGAAATCCCTAATGGGTGTGAGGCGCTTTCTATTCTCGATCCTGGCGCAGGTTCTGGAATTCTTTCAATTGCACTATTGGAACGCCTGCAATCCTTTTCAGCGATAAAAGAGATTAGATTGGTTTGTTATGAGAATGACCCTAATATAATGGAGTTACTTCGAACCAATTTAGAGACAGCGTGTAGTTATGCCCAACAGGAAATATCTTACGAGATCGTTTCTGATAACTACATTTTAAGCCAATCAAATGACTACAACTTAATGTTAGGTGCAAATTTAAATCCTGAAAAATTTGATTTTATAATTGGAAATCCTCCATATATGAAAATAGCTAAGGATACCCCAGAAGCTTTGGCGATGCCAGATGTTTGCTATGGTGCGCCTAATCTCTATTTTCTCTTTGCTTCTATGAGTTTGTTTAACTTAAAAGATGACGGAGAAATGGTTTATATTATTCCGCGCTCCTGGACTTCTGGCGCGTATTTCAAAAGATTTCGTCAGAAGTTTTTAAACGAAGGGGCTTTGGAGCATATCCACTTGTTTGTTAGCCGAGATAAGGTCTTTGAAAAAGAAAGTGTACTGCAGGAAACCATCATTATAAAGCTTAAAAAAACGCACCTAAAACCTAAAACAATCACGATTACTACTACCCAAAGTAATGCGGACTTTTCAGAAAAGACAATTTTTGAGGCTCCGTACTCTGCCGTTATCAACGGACCAGATTTCTATGTATATCTGGTAACAAATGCTGAGGAGGTAGAGACACTTAATAGTTTGAACAAGTGGGAAAACACCCTGCCAAGTATTGGTCTAAAAATGAAGACTGGCCTTACAGTTGATTTCCGAAACAGAGAAGCACTGAGAGATGCAGCTGAAGATCAGTCTGTTCCATTGTTCTATTCTCAGCACATACAAAATGGCAAAGTGGTTTTTCCTGTAGGGAAGGAACACGAGTATCTGGTTACTGAGCAGAGGGGACTATTACAACCAAATAAGAACTATCTTTTTGTTAAACGATTTACAGCAAAGGAAGAACATAGGCGGCTTCAATGTGGTATTTATCTGGCAAAAAAGCATCCTGAGTATTCCCAAATCAGTACACAAAACAAGATAAATTTTATCGATGGGATGTGTGATCTTTCGGAGTGTGTTGTGTACGGGCTTTATGTCTTGTTTAACTCCACCTTGTATGACTGCTATTATAGGATCTTGAATGGTTCAACGCAGGTCAATTCGACTGAGGTGAACTCTATGCCGGTTCCATCCATGGATATCATTGAGGCCATGGGGAAAGAGCTGATAGCTGCACACGATATGTCGGAACCTGTTTGTGACAGAATTTTGAGAGGTTATGTATGAGTAAAATTGATGAAGCAAAAGAAATCTTAAATGCCTTGCAAGTCCCGGCAAAGCAGCAAAATGCTATGTGCTGTTGTGTTTTGCTGACGATGGCAGGACTCTTAGAGGAAACTTCATGGCAAGATGCAACCAACGAATGGATTCGTATTCACGATGTAATTGCTTTTGCCAATAACAATTATGGGACTACTTATGCGGAAAATAGTCGAGAGACATTCCGTAAACAGGCTATGCATCATTTTAGAAATGCAGCTTTTATTGAGGATAATGGCAAGGCTACCAATAGTCCGAATTATCGCTATCGGCTGACAGATGAAATGCTGAAGTTGATACAGAGCTTTGGTACAGATTGGTGGGAAACCAAGCTTGCTTCTTTTCAAACTAATCACGAAACGCTTGTTCAGCTATATGCTTCTAAGCGTGTCAGACGCAAAATGCCAGTGAAGATCAACGGTGAAGATTTCACTTTTTCTCCAGGAGAGCATAATCAACTTCAAAAAGCAATTATCGAGGAATTTGCACCACGCTTTGCTCCAAATTCGGAATGCCTCTATGTTGGCGATACCATCGAAAAAGATTTGGTAAAGAACGAGGACAGGCTTCGTGAACTCGGATTTACTATTACATTACATGACAAGATGCCAGATGTAGTCCTCTACTCAGAGGAAAAGAACTGGCTGTACTTTATAGAGTCGGTAACATCTGTTGGGCCGATGGAGCCGAAACGCATCAAAGAGATCGAAGAAATGACCACCGGCGTAACTGCAGGGAAAATCTATGTTACAGCTTTTCTGGATTTCAAGACATTCAAGAAGTTTTCTGAGACACTTGCTTGGGAAACAGAAGTTTGGATTGCTGATATGCCGGATCATATGATCCATTTGAATGGGGATAAGTTCTTGGGACCAAGAAAGTAATGCTTAATGGATAAATGAAGTTGATTTTTCTACAAATTCCGAAGGAGGGATATTGTGAATACCAAAATAGAGGTCTGTATCAAAGAAGAAGAGACAACAACCTGTAAAGGCGGTATCCTCGAAAAATTGGTTGCTCAAGTCTTAACATGTCAGCAGTACGAAGTAACTCAAACAGTTCGAGTTACTGGAATTGAAATAGATGTACTTGCACAACATAAGTTCACAGGGCAAACTATCTTGATAGTTAGCTGAATTTGCCTATATACCGAAACCCGCCAGAAATGGCGGGTTTCATTTATTTTTCAAAGGAGGAACAGACAGATGATTTCGTATTTGGTTGATTGGGGCAACGGTTTTGTTGGCGGCTTCACAAAAGATTTCAACCAGCGTTTCAACACCCCAAAACAAGATGTATTCGATGATTTGAAACGCTGCGGCATCAGTGATTTAAGAATTATCACACCTCCGGAATTGGATGAACTGCGCGGTTTTCACAAACCGACCGCGCAAGAATACTTCTGCGGTGTGAAAGGAGGAAAGCGGGCATGATACAAATTAACATGGACCTCCCCAAAAGTTGTGAGGAATGTCCGTGCTGCCAGCCCGATGCGCACCACTGGTTTTATTCTTGCGGCGTAACAGGCGAGGATGTCATGGACAGCGAGTATAAGCACGTCTTGGAGCATCGCCCGCAATGGTGCCCAATCAAGGAGGTAAACAAATGACTGTCCACGAATTGCTGGAAAGCTATTTCGGCTTAGATTCAAAATTTCAAGCTATCGTTATTGTTCAAAACGATGGGGGCAAACAGAAAACGCTATATTTCAGCCCCTATGGGTATCACGAGATGTGTATGAGGCCAGAAATCCACAGCGCGGCGGTACGCAAATGGGGCCTTGCGATTCGGCCTAATCGAATCTGGGTTTCTGTTGAAAAAGAAAGCGAAAGGAGGGCTGACTTATGATTGACCGCAGGATTTACTTTGAGGAATCATCCGAGTGTCCCGAAGCAAATACCACAACACTGTATTTCATTGCGCCAGCTGATATGCTTGGTGGGAAATATCCAGAGGCTGAATCAATGGAAATCAGCGTGGAGTTTCCAACGGCCTACCCAGAGGCACGAAACGCTGATGTCATGTTCTCACCCACAAAAGATGGCGAGGATTACGACTGGTTCAGTGTGTCAATGCCACTGGATGAAATTGAGGAACTTATGAGGCTGGCAGAAAGAAGCAACCAAACTGGCTGCGGAGCCGTTGAGAAGGCCATCGCCGATTGGCGACCAGAACTGAACCGAATTGCTGATAAGCTGGGTCGAGCCGAATTGCTGGCCCAGCTTGCAGAAGAAGCGTCTGAGCTATCTCAGGCGGCACTGAAACTCCGGCGTGTGCTGGATGGCAGGAACCCCACACCCGTCACCGAAGAAAGCGCGGTACTTCATTTGCAGGAAGAACTTACAGACGTGCTGCTGTGTGCCATAACTGTAGGAATTGACAAAGCAGAGGTTGAGCGATTTATCCGGGCGAAATCTGCTCGCTGGTCCGCTCGCGTGGAAGGAGACAAAGACGATGTTTGATTACATACCGGAACGCTCGCTTGAACCGCCAGAGGATGTGGTCGTGGGCTACTGCGACCAGTGCGGCGGCGAGATTTACGAAGGTGAGGAAGTTTACGACATTGACGGCGACACAATCCACGAGGATTGTCTGCTGGACTACGCAAGGGAACACCTTGCAGTAAAGAGGGAGGCTGGCGTTTATGCTTATTGCTGAGATAAAGAAGGCCATTTCAGAGCGGGCAGCACGGTCCGCATGGGACAAGGGCTGCCGCGAGTATGCGGAGGAATTGTTTGCAGAGGTCGTAGAGCATCGGCATTTAGCCGATGACGCGGAGCTTGGCGAAAATATCACCGAGGTCGAAATGCTGAACGGCGCTTGTGATTGGAGCCAGTACAGTTACGGCGGGTGCGCTCTCGTCTTTGATGGCGACATCTGTGAGCGACTGTACTCACCGAGCCGTCAAAGGAAACTCCACGACGGAGCCTATGGGCCCGGTGGTGGCGAAACATGGCTGGATGTTCAAGCCAAAGCTCTTAAACAGGCGGCGCGTATCGTGCGCCGCGTTGCGAACAGGAGGGATTGATATGATGGAAAGAGATACGGCATACCGCACCATCGCCAAGCACCTGTTCAGGGCGCATCGGAAATACGAGGGTGGCAGGACACTAATTATCCTCGCCGACAACCTTGAAGAAGCGACTGAAAAAGCAGTCGAGGTTTTTGGTTTGGACAGCGTTCATGTCAAGCGAATTGACCCTACAGACGACCCGCAGGTCTATGAAATTTAAGGAGGGATTGAGATGGCTTTAGTTAATGGCACAGCTCCACAGCACATCGAGTTCGTATCGTACACCGGTAAATACCCGAACCTGTGCAGTGGGGTTCTCACGCTGAAAATTGACGGAGAGCTTCATGAGTTTGGGTACGGAAAGGGACGGCACGAGCCATTTTGGAAGTCAGGCGGTGAATGCTGGTTCACAAACGACTACATGGATGCACACGTCAGTGACGCACCGTGGAGTATCGATGTTTCAGTGTTGCCTGACAAATTCAAAAGCTACGCCACAGAAATAGATGAAGTGCTCAACAGCTCAGTGCCTTGGGGGGTGCTGCGGCGGTTGTATCTGAAAGGAGCCGGTTCAGATGAAACGAGAAACTTATATGTTTGGCGTTCGTGGCGAGCAATATGGAATCTGGAACGCCATAAGAAAGTGCTGGCAGTTCGGCATTTGTGAGGACACACCGATGCTGGCAGTGTCCCGCCTGTTCCAAAAAATCGGGGACGATGCGCGGAAGTTTCGGTTTGAGGCAAGGGTTCTGCCGCCAGAGATGCGGCAGACCACGCCTGAACCTGCCCTGCTGACTGAGCTGGCACGAAAAGACAGGGAGATAAAAAGACTAAACCGCTCCGTGCAGCATGGGAGGTGGGTCAAGTTTGCCCTCGGCGACGGTGAAAACTACTGTTCCGTCTGCAAAACGCCGCAGCCGTGGTTTTATGGGAACGGCTATCAGGAATACGATTACTGCCCCTACTGCGGGGCGAAGATGGACGAGACTGGCAGCGCCACCGATGGAGGAAAATGAGATGGAATTGATTGATAAAGTACCATTGTACAACGAGCTTTCAAAGTTGGAGGAATTGGCCCGAAACCGAGTTATAGATACCCCAAGCAGTAGTCCGGCGTATGCACGATACAGCGCACAACTCACCGAAAGAACCCAGCTAAAACGGCTTATTGCTGATGCTACTACGATTGAAGCCTCACCAATGCGGCGTGGGCGATGGACATGGTACGAGAAACAGAACGGTAATCCCCTGACTGGCTATGACTATGATTGGGGCTGGGAATGTTCAGCGTGTCAGACTACTCTGCCTGATGACTTCGACAACCCCGATGAACGTCCGCAGATAAAATTTTGCCCCTACTGCGGGGCGAAGATGGATAAGGAGGAAGGCTAAATGCTCAATAACATGGATAACAAGACCTTTGCGAAGAAGCTCCGTGAAGGGGCTGTCATACTGGATTACGTGGTTCATGTCTCTACCCAGGTGTGGGAGATTATCTTAGACCGAATCGCCAAAAGCGAAATCATCAACGGCAATACCTCGGACGGTTATCACACATTCAACGAGCTATACCACCACCGGGCGGTGCTGTTCAGCGTGGTGTGCGCAAGGTTCCCACGGCTGGCGTGGAAGTCAAAGCGCCATTTCGACGGCGATATGTACGAGGGCATGTTCATCGTTGGAATCAACACACCAGCCGGTCCAGCTACTTACCACTACGACATCGACCCGTATTGGGATTTGTTTCAGGTAAAAGAGCTGGAAAATGCCCCGCGCTGGGACGGACACACTCCGGCAGACGCAATTAAGAGAATAGCGTCTCTGACTGAATACAGCGCCAAGTGGGTGTGGAATCCCAACGGTACGGATTGGGCGCTTGGAGCGTGGGAATGCAGCGTGTGCAAGACTAAAAATGACAACTTGCCGTGCGATACCAGAATCAGTCCGCTCGCGTTCGCCGGTTCAAACTACTGCCCGAACTGCGGGGCCAAAATGGGAGGTGTAGACTGTGGGCAAAAAGAGCAAAGCTGAAATCAAAGAGCTGGTGCAGCTCTTAAAAAAGAGACCTGCGCCTCGATATGTCCCCAAAAGCAAACCTCACAAAAAGAAAGGTGGCAAACGTCATGGCTGATTACAAAGAGAAGATTCGGCATCTGCTCGCACTTGCAGAAAGTCCTGTTGAAGCAGAGGCACAAGCCGCACTGTTAAAGGCTCGTGAGCTGATGGCAAAGTACAAGCTCACAGAGCGAGAGTGTAGGGAGACGGAGCCGCAGAAGGTCGTGAGGCTCTATACAGGTATCACTTGTTCAAAGAGGCGTGACCCGTGGTGTATACCGCTCTCGGCAACCATCGGAAATAACTACTGTTGCAAGGGATTTCGTACCCATCAAACCAGATGTCAGACGCAGGAGGTCGGATTCATCGGCTTTGAGGATGACGTAACCCTGTGCGTAGACATCTTCAAGTATGCGGTGGACTGCGTTCGTTCGGAAGTTAAGCGCATCAAAAAGCAGTACGCCTCTTATGACGCAAACCACGTTAAAAGCAGATGTGATAGCTTTGGGTATGGGTTTGCCATCGGTCTGCAAGCCGCGTTTGAGAAGCAAACAGCAGAAAAGGAGCAGGAGTGGGGGCTTGTCCTTGTTACTCCGAGGGAGGTTCAGGATGCCGCAGACGCTTTGGGGAAACCGACGGCGTTTCGCTCCCGTTCGCAGGACAGCATATTCGGAAACGAGTTTGCGAAAGGCTTCAAAAGTGGTCAGGAGTTTCAGATGCAGAAGCGGATAGCTGCGGAAGTTTAACGACTTGTAGTGACTTTTCTTGAAAATTTTTCGGAAAATCTCTTGACAAAACACATATATAGGTGTATAATAGAACTATAATCCAAAGAAAGGAGAAGCGAAATGATTAAGAGCTTTACACCGGAACAGTACGCAGGAGTGAACAGCCTCCCGTTGTATGTCACCGGCGTTCGTGAATACACGTTGGTAGGAACCACGAAGGAGGGGTACGTAATCACACTCGGTAGGCTCAGTGTCGGCAACTCGTTGAGCGCAGGCAATCCTCTGTCTCATGCGCTATTCGAGAGCTTCACCGACCACGGCGAGAGGATGAAAACTGCACGTACTCGCGTAAGTGGTAAGAATCAGGAGTTAGTAGCTGTGAAGAATGCGATGACCGAGACCGGTATCGAGTTTAATCCGGCGCTGCCCAATTCCTGTGAGACCATCCTGTATTCGCTGGGGCAATATTTCCAGTCGGTCAACCCAGACATTCGGGAGTTCGCCCTCATGTCACAAACGTGTCATTGACTTGTCACTAAGGAGGAGTTAAAATGTTAGTGTCCGATATTGTATCAAAACACGCGCCGATGCACCTTCGGCTCGAACTCAAGAAGCGGTGTGAGCTGTTCTGGCTTAAAGACATCCGCGATGTTGACATTTCCAAGTGCTGCGCCAAATGCTTCATCGGTCAGTATGACCCAAATTTCTGGGACGCGACCCACGGTAAATCCGAAGGGGTTATTGACCTGTTCGTGAGGCAGAGCCCACTCGCAAAGGCGTATTACCTGTGCGGGCTGAGCGACGGCTACGTTTGGAAACTCAACACGCACGTTGCGTTCGTTCCTGATTCAGATTCCGAAATCCATATCGAGAATGACCGCATAAAGCTGGATATTACCAATGCTCGCCGCATCAACTTCTGGGGCTATAACCCCAACCCTCCGGGAAATTACACGCGCAAGCAGCGCACCTGCCGTAACTGGATATTTGCAAATTATATCAAGGACGGTATGCCGCTATGATTGTGAGTGCAAGCAGAAGGACGGACATCCCCGCCTTTTTCCCAGAGTGGTTCTACAACCGCATGGGTAAAGGATTTGTCCTCATTAGAAACCCATATAACCCGCAGCAGGTCGGGCGTGTTGAACTCACGCCCGACCGTGTTGAGGGAATCGTCTTTTGGACGAAGAACGCCGCGCCTTTTCTGCCGCGTATCGGCGAGCTGAGCCAGTTCAAATACTATTTCCAGTACACGATTACGGGCTATGGGCGAGATGTAGAGCGGAATCTGCCGGACAAAGAGACAGTCGTAATACCGGCGTTCAAGAAAATCGGGTCCAATAAAGCCATCTGGCGTTATGACCCGATTTTTATTAACGAGCACTACACTTGGGATTATCACGTCCAAGCGTTTACCAAAATAGCAGAGGCTCTTGAAGGTTACACCAATACGGCGGTTATGAGCTTTGTTGATTACTACCGCACCGTGAATCTGGACCCACTGAATATTCGGCCACTCACACCTGAGCAGCAGAGGGAGTTAGCCCAGCAGCTGGCAGAAATCGCAGCAGCGCACGGCATGGAGTTACAGTCCTGCGCCGAAGATGTTGGCATCCCCCACTCCTGCTGCGTTGACGGCAGACGGTTCGGGGTTGTAAAACCCAAAGACCGCAATCAGCGCGGGCTGTGCCAATGCGTCGAGAGCGTTGACATCGGCGCATACAGCACTTGCAGTCACGGGTGCGCGTATTGCTATGCAACCCATTACGGCATTGTACACCCAGATGTTGACCCTGACTGTGACGTGTTGGGGCCTCCGTTAAAGGGAACCGAAAAAATAAAGCAGAGGAATTGATTATATGATTGAGAAAGTAAACCCCGCCCATCCTGATAAAATCGCTGACCGGATTGCCGGAGCGATTGTGGATATAGCGTACAAGGTCGAGGATGACCCGACCATCGCGGTCGAAGTCCTTATCGGACACGGCTGCTGCCACATCATCGTGGAGACCTCCGCGAATCTGCTGCGGAATGAGATTCTTGAAACCATCCACCGTGCGGCTCGCCGTATTGCGGGGCCATTTGTGCAGGTGATGTTGAGCATCTATCCGCAGGACCCGCACCTCACCGAAAATCAAAGCGGAGGGTTCCGATGCGGGGACAACGGCATCTTCCGAGGTGTGCCGCTCACCGATGAACAGAAAGAGCTGTCCAGCATCGCCCGTGAAATCTACGGGCAGTTCCCTTCGGATGGCAAATACATTCTGAATGGTGAGCGCCTTATCATCTGCCAGAGCAACGCAAACAGCGCAGAGTTGGCGCGGTCATACCCAGAGTACCACACCATAGTGAATCCTCTCGGCGATTGGAGCGGCGGTACGGATGTAGATACGGGGGCCACCAATCGGAAACTTGGTTCAGACATGGCTGATTCCGTGACGGGCGGCGGACTGCACGGCAAGGACCTCTCGAAAGCTGACGTGTCCCTGAACATTTACACTTTCCTCAAAGCGCAGGAGACAGGCAAGCCTGTCGAGTTGTGCTGTGCCATTGGCGATGAGGAAATCAACGGCATTCCGTATGCCGACATCGTAGAACAGGCAAGAGGCTACATTCAGTCCATCGGCGGCTTTGAGAAGTTTGCTGAGTGGGGGCTGTTCTAAAAACTCAATACCGGAGAAAAGTGAGAGCCGGTCAGTTGACTGGCTCTCTTTTTCTATGCACATCACAAGGAGGACAAGAAAATGCAAGTCATTAACAAACGCGTTGACGAGCTCGTTATGTACGAGAACAACGCTCGCCGGAATGACGCTGCGGTAGCGAAGGTTGCTGACAGTATCAAGCAATTCGGATTCCTAAACCCGATTACGATTGATGCCAACAACGTCATCATCTCCGGTCACACGCGACTGAAAGCCGCAATACAGTTAGGGATGGAGGAAGTTCCCTGCGTCGTTACTGACCTGTCAGATGAGGATGCGAAACTTGCTCGTATCGTGGACAACAAGAGCCATGAGTACGCAACGTGGGACGTTGGCAAGCTCCATAAAGAGCTGTCGGGCATCAACCTCGGTTTCAAGACCACATTCTTTACCCCCAGCCAAGACCAGAAATTCTTCAAGGAGAATAAATTCCTCATCTTCGGCAGTAACCAAATGCCGATTACAGAGGACGAATTTAGTCGGCTCAAAGCGGTCTACGACGCGTACATCGAAAAACACAAGACCTACATCGGCTTTGTGATGTGGTTGACAGGAGGTGACGCAGAATGAATCTCAGAGAAGTTTCGACAGCGCGGCTGAGAGAGTACGAAAACAATCCGCGCAACAATGACCTTGCTGTTGAGAAGGTCAAGTACAGCATTCAGCGGTTCGGGTTCCTGTTCCCTGTTGTCATCGACGTAAACTACGTCATCGTGGCAGGACACACCCGTGTTCGTGCTTGTCGTGAGCTTGGAATCCAGACCATCCCCTGCATCATCGCAGATGAGTTGACGGAGGAACAAATCAACCTGTTCCGCTTGGTTGATAATAAGACCAGCGAGTACAGCGATTGGGATTTCGAGAAGCTGAAAGATGAGTTGGCGTGTGTCGATTTGACGCTGGAAAAGAACCAGCTTCTGCTCGAACGCTTTGAGCTTTCTGCGGAGGTCTTTGACATTGAGCCAGAACAGGCCGAAATCCGCATTCCCACCTTCAACTTCATGGGCGAAGGAGAGCGGCCCAAGAAGCCACCGGTTAGCACGGTTCACCCGCCTGAGAGCGAGGTCAACGACAGTTATGAGGACGAGGATGGTTCTGACGAGGACGAGGCCGCTGCGCCCGTCGCCGACAACACCCCTCCCCGCTTCGATAACCCCGCTGATAACAGGGAGGCTCCCGCAAGTGGCAGTCCTGCCGCAACCCCTATACTGAGGGCAGAGGGTGGCACAGAGGCTCACGCCCCTGCCGCACCCGAACCTCCGAGAACGACCGGCAGAGCTCCGGCGCTCATTCAGTTCCGCTTCGGCGAGGTGCAGTTCTTTATCTCGCAAGTAGAGCTCGACCGGCTGAACGCCAAGTATGCCGAGTTCATTGACAGCGGCGCAATCGGGAGCAAGAGTTTTGCCGCATATCTGCTGGAAGGAGTTGAGAACCGTGATTGATTTCATTGAAAACATTCCGACCAGCGAAGTAACAGGCTCAACATACAACCCCCGTGTTATTACGGAGGGTGCATTGGAGAAGCTGCAATACAGCATCAAGCGGTTTGGCATGGTAAAGCCCCTGATTGTCAACGCCTCCAACAACGTCATTGTTGCGGGCCACCAGCGGAAAAAGGCGGCAGAAGCCATCGGGATGCCTACGCTGCCCTGTGTCCGCATCAGCACTCCGAATGTGCAGGATGAGATTCATTTCAACCTTCTGCACAACTCCATCGAAACCAGCCAAAACAGGGTCCACCTCGAAGAATACGAGGTCGGGGCGTACCACTACTGCCCCTCTGCAAAAATCAGGGTGGAGAATGAGCCGAAAAACCTGCTCATCTGCTCCGAGATTACGCGGCTCCTGTCGCAGTACAACGAGTGGGGCAGCGTGGTGACTGACGGGGATGGCGTTGTTATCCTGAACGCTGAGTATGCCTACTGCGCTAAAAAGATGGGCTTTGGTGTGCTGGCGTATTCCATTCCGAATGAGGATGTTCAAGAGTTCTTGGAGTGCATCGGCATCGAGTATGGCAAGTACAACTTTGATAACCTCGGCATCAAGACATACCACCAGTTCAAGGCCCAGCTCCGGCGCAGGAGCACAGACGGGCGGCGACAGAACACGTCCTCTCTGTACGAGGACATCCTGATTCCTCGCCTCCAAAAGACCGACAGCATTATTGATGTTGGTGCGGGGCGCATGGCGTATATGAAGATGCTTAAATCTCAGGGCTACGACATTCACGCTTACGAGCCGTCCCTTATGGCGAAAGGCTCAAACAGCCTTGACATGAAGGGCATTATCGCCAACATCCTTGATGCGGAAAAGACAGTCAAGGCCAACGGCTTATTCGATTACTGCATCTTGGAGTTCGTCATTAACTCCATCGTTGATGACGAGTTTGAAAAGGCAGTGCTCACGCTCTGCAACGCCACCCTAAAGGCGACAGGTACGCTAATTACCTGTACCCGTAATCTCGAAGGGGTGACGCGCTCCTACGACCAAAAGAGCAACAGCATTGGAAAGGGTATTGCGCTGTACTGCCTTGATGAAAACAATTATGCGCTGAGCATCGCCAACGGCATCGCATTCAAACAGAAATTCCACACCCGCGAAAGCTACACCGCCCTGTTGGAACAGTTTTTCGAGGATGTGAAGGTGCTGCGCTGCACAGCCAACACTATTTACTGTGCGTGTGCCACGCCAAAGCAGCTCTCGCGTGAGCACTACGAGGAATACTTGGAAAAAGAGCTGAATATCGAGTATCCCGGCGGGTTCCACCACAACAAGCACCGGGGGCTCATGGACGCTCTGATAGCGAAGGTAGCGGAGAGGTATGACTAATGATAAGAAAAGAAAGGACTTGTTTGAGCAGTGGGTAGAATCTGGTGACGTAGAGAATAATCTTGCCATCATTCAATCCCTGTCTATGCAGGGAAAGTCGATGGAGGAAATTGCCAGTGTTTTCGACATTACGCGGCGAACCTTACAGAAATTGCAGAAAGAGCACCCCGCACTAAAGAAGGCAATCGAAACAGGCCGTCTTTCTGTTGTGGCTATGTGCCAAAACAAGCTAATGGAAAGAGTTTCGAGCGGTGACACGACCGCCATCATTTATGCCTTAAAGGTGTATGGCGGCGACTTCTTTAACGACCGGAAAGCCATTGAAGCCAAGATTACCGGAACGCCTGTTTCCGTTCAGGCTCCTGTCCAGATTTATCTACCCGAAAAGGATTCGGAGGTGAGCGGGCAAAATGGGAAGAAGTAAAACCGAGACTGCGAGCCAGCCTCGAATCATACGCCCGCAAGCGGGCAAACAAGAGCTATTTCTGCGGTCCCCTGCGGATATCTGTATTTATGGCGGCGCAGCAGGTGGCGGCAAGACCTACGCCCTGCTGCTCGAATGTCTACGGCATATCAACAACCCCCGTTTTGAGGCCGTCATATTCCGGCAGTCCAGACCGCAGATAATGAACGCTGGCGGTCTTTATGCCACCAGCCAAGAAATCTACCCAAATCTTGGCGCAACAAGTGTACTGACACCAAGCATCCAGTGGAGGTTCCCATCTGGCGCAAAGGTTACTTTCGCCTATATGTTCTATGAGAAGGAGAAGTATAACTACCAAGGCGCTCAGATACCTCTGCTGATGTTTGATGAGCTGGTTCACTTCACGGAGAGCCAGTTTTTCTATATGTTCTCTCGTAATCGTTCGACCTGTGGCGTTACACCATACATTCGAGCCACCTGCAATCCTGATGGGGAAAGTTGGGTGGCTAAATTTATTGACTGGTGGATTGACCCAGAGACGGGCTATGCTGACGAAAGCAAGTGCGGTAAGCTGCGGTATTTCGTCCGCAAAAACAATGTCACGCATTGGGCAGATACACGAGAGGAACTGTGGGAAACCTTCGACTTGCGCACATTCGAGGAACGCAACGAGGTCAAGTCCGTTACGTTCATCAGTGCAAAAGTTACTGATAATAAAGTCCTGATGAAGCACGACCCCGGTTATATCGGCTCTCTAAAGGCCATGTCCGAGTTCGACCAAGAGCAGCTGCTCAATGGTAACTGGAAAATCCGCAGGTCTGCGGGCCACTACTTCAAGCGGTCCAAAGTCAACCCGCTGTCTGCTGTTCCTACGGATATAGTCAAGTGGGTCAGAGCGTGGGACCTTGCAGCTACCGCTCCCGGCGAGTTAGAGGACATGGAGGGTCCGGCGCGGCGTGGCTCCGCACGAGGCGATGACAGCGCCTACACCGCCGGTGTTCTGATGGGTAAACGTCGGAACGGCAGAATATTTGTCGCCGATGTCATCAATGTCCGCGAGAACGGCGCTGACGTGCGTAAGCTGATTAAGACCACAGCCGCCAGTGACAACGCCCTCTACGGCAACGTGACGGTGCGTCTGCCGCAAGACCCCGGACAGGCCGGTAAAGACCAAGCGCAGAGCTTTGTGCGTATGCTTGGCGGTTATACCGTTTCGGTTGCCTTGGAAAGCGGCGATAAGGTCACACGCGCCGAGCCGTTTTCCTCACAGTGGCTTGCAGGGAACGTGGATGTCAAGGTTGCGGAGTGGAACGATGATTACTTTCGACAGCTTGAAAACTTCCCTATTGGCAAGCTGAAAGACATGGTTGACGCTTCGGCAAACGCCTATTTGGAGCTTGAAGTTGAAAAACCGGAGTTTAGCTTCTCCTTTGGATGAGGTGCAGAATGAGTATATTTGAAATCTTTACAGGAAAGCGCAAGGTGCGCGAGCAGTACACTGGGAAAGACCAGAACCGCTTCGTATCGCGTTGGGCAAGACCGCCCTCTTTGAATACTGCCGAATGGCTGGATATGTTCTCCAAGAGCCCACGTTTAGCAGTTGTGGACCGAATTGCCAACGACCTTGCGAATTGCAGCGGCAAGCTGCTGTATATCGAAAAGGATGGCACCGAGACGGAAATTACCGACCATCCTTTCCTTCGGTTCATGGAGCAACCCAACCCGCTTTATGAGATGACGAGTTCAGCTATCTGGCGGCTACATGAAGTCTACCTTATGCTGGTGGGCGAGGGATTCCTGCTCATTGAGCGGGATCAATTTGACCGACCCGTCGAGTTGTGGAACGTCCCTCCGCACTGGGTCAAGATGACCCCACACCTCGGCAGTCCAACATATCAAATCGTTTCACCCGGCGGGTTGGTGATGGACGTGCCGGTGGATGATATGTTTGTGATGAAGCAGCTAAATCCACTTGACCCATTCATGCGCGGGCTTGGCATTGCGGAAAGCATCGCAGATGAGGTTGAGATTGACGAATACGCAGCGAAGTTCCAGAAGCGCTTTTTCTACAACGATGCTTTACCTCCGGTTGTATTTCTTATGCCGGATGCCTCGAAAGAACAAAGTGAGGCTTTCATGGCTCGCTGGAACCAGAAGCACAAAGGCGTGGAGAACAGCCATAAGGCGGCGGCGCTTACCGGAAATATCGACGTGAAAACCTTCGGCTCAAGTGATACTCGTGAGCTTGGGTTTGTGGAAAGCCGTGTGGCACTCCGTGACGCGGTGCTGGAACACTTTGGCGTACCGCGTGAAATCATGGGCATCACCGAGAACAGCAATCGCTCCACTGCGGATTCCGCGCAGTACATCTACGCTAAGAATGTCCTCACGCCCCGTATTCGTATGCGGGAAGAAGCCATTAACAAGCAACTGCTCCCGCTATTCGGTGACGGCCTCGTGTGGCGGTACGACCCGGTTATCCCCTTCGACAAGGAGTTTGATAAGGCCAAAGCCCTTGACGCTTACAACGCAGGGCTGCTCACCAAGAATGAAGCCCGCGAGCTTTTAGACCTGCCTGATACCGAGGGCGGGGACGTGTTCAAAGTCAGCGTGAACGACCTGTTCTTGAACGAAGGCGACGACCCTGCGGCGGTTACACAGGCGATGTTTCAAGAGGATACTATCATTCCGATGGACACCATTGATTCCAAGGGCATTAAGTCCAGACGGCGGGTGAATATTTCAGCCATGCTCCGTAAGGAGGAACAAGTAGCCCGCATAAGCGAGCGTAGGTTCATGGCAGCAATAACACGCCACTTCTCCGAACAACAGAAAGCTGTGGAGGCGGCAATCGGCCTGACATCAAAAGCTGATACGCCTTCGTTCCTGTCTCCGCTTGCAGATTATCTACTCGATGACGGGACGTTTGACCCTGAGAAATGGGCCGCTTTGACTGAGGCAGAACAAGTAAAACTGTCGGAAGGTATAGCGGCAGGTCTGCTAAATTGGGACGCAGAGGTAAAGAAGCTGACGAAGTTGTTCACGCCAATATGGAAAGCAGCGTATGAGGACGGCGAAATCGTCAGTGCAGAAGCCTACGGCATCACCGAAATCCAGCGGCCTGAGTTTGTGTCTGCCGCAAAGGTCAACGGCGCAAAGCGTATCGTGGGCATTCAGCAAACCACAAGGGACGGCATCGCCAATGTCATTGCGAAGGGCGTCGAAAGCGGACAGAGCCAGCGAGAGATTCAGAAGGCAGTCCTGTCGGAAATGAGCACGACCCAAACAAGGGCAAAGCTCATCGCCCGTCAGGAGACCATGACGGCTCTTGCAACAGGCCAGTTTGACATGATGAAAGCGTCCGGTGCGACAACTAAAACGTGGCACCACCGCAATCAGATTGACCCAAGAGATGGAACGCATGGCAAAGTCAATCACGTTATTCTCGAAGGCGAAACAGTCAACATCGACGATACGTTCTCTAATGGGCTTCGTTATCCGCGAGACCCGGAGGACGGTCGCCCCGAACAGCTTATTAACTGCCGGTGCTACTTAACCTACGGCGGTTTTTAAGATAAGCCCCAACTTCTGAGGAAAGGAGGAACACCGTATGGCAAGAAAGGGAAAACGAGCTGGCGGCAGAGAGCAGAAGTCTGACACTTCTTCGGCAACACGCGAGTACAAGTCTTTCAAGTTTGCGTTGGAGAATCCCGGTGACGACGAAAGCGGAGAGTTTTCTGGCTATGCCGCAGTCTTTGGCAACGAGGACAGCGGGCATGATGTAATACAGAAAGGCGCGTTCGCTAAGACAATCACTGAGGACTTTGACCGCATCAAAATTCTGTCCCAGCACGAGAGCTATGCCCTGCCTATTGGCAAGCCGCTTGAACTGCGTGAAGATGATAAGGGCCTTTTCATCAAAGGCAAAATCAGCAACACAGAGAAAGGGCGCGAGATTCTAACGCTCATGCGCGATGGCGTTCTAAATGAGCTGTCCATCGGCTACGATGCTACGGAGTTTGAGTTTGACAGTAAAACCGGCATCCGCTACTTGAAGGAAATCAAGTTGTGGGAGGTCTCCATTGTCACATGGGCGATGAACGACCAAGCCAAGATTGATGATGTCAAGTCGCTCGCAGAAGAACTCCGGCTTGAAGCAAAGGCAGGAAAGCTCACTCAGGCACGGCTCAACACTCTGAAACCCTTCATCGCAGTGGTTCGGGAGCTTGTCGAGATTCTTGGCCCCTTTTTGGAGCCGCCCGCCCAAGCACCGGAGGACCCTGATGAGGGCAAGAAACAGCAGCAATCCAACAAGGAAACAAAAAATCTGTCCGGGATGATTTTCGAGATTGTCCCCTAATCAACAGGAGGTATTTAATTATGAAACTGACTAAAGAACAGCTCGCGGCTCTCATCGCAAAGGTATTTGCGAATCTGACTGCCAAGTTCACCGAGGCCGGTAAGAGCGTGGATGACATCACGAACGAAGATATTCTCGCCGAGCTCTCCGCTGTCATCGCTGAGATGGAGGACAGTGACCCCGCCGCAAACCCCGATTCCGACCCTGATGAGGGCAAGGGCGAGGGCGACGAAGGGAATGCCCTGCTCGACAAAATCATGGCAGCTATCGCCGGTTCCAAGGCTTTTGAGCCTGTTGCCGAGCCCGCGCCTGTCAATGGTGGTGATGAGGGCAAAGCGGCCCCTATTGTCGGCGGTAGTGAAGGTAAGAGTGCGGCTCCTGCCCCTGCTGCTCCCGCGCAGCGTAAGTACGCCAGCCTGTTCATGTCCACTGGCGCGGCTCGTGACGGCGCAAAGCCCGAAGGCTTCAAGGCCCGTATGGAGCGTATGTCTGCACCGGAGCGCCGCAAGACCGCTTACGGTATGTTCGGTCGCGCTGTGAAGTGTATCAACGCCGCTGGCGGCGACGTGGAGAAGGCCGCTTATACCGCTGAGCACAAGTTCAACGATACTGAGATGGCGCATGAGTTCAAGGCTCTGTCCGCAACCTCCCCCAGCGATGGTGGCTACCTCGTGCCGGAAGTCTACGCCAACGAAATCATTGAGCTGCTGTACCCCGCCACGGTCATCTATGCGCTGGGTGCGCGTCGGCTCGGTATGGCGAACGGCAACCTGAACATCCCCAAAATCAAGACCGGCTCCCGCGCCATGTTCACCGGCGAGAACCGCGCAATTCCCAAGACCGCTCCCAAGTTCGGCAATTTGAAGCTGTCTGCTAAGAAGCTGACCGCACTCATCCCCATGAGCAACGACCTTCTGCGTTCTACCAACTTTGACAATGATGTCATCGTGGGGCAGGACATCACAAAGCAGATGGCTCTTGGCGTGGACTACGGTGCGCTGCTCGGCACCGGCGGCGAGTTCCAGCCCCTCGGTATCATCCGCAACAAGGCGGTCCAGAGCATCGACGTGACGAGCCTTGACGCCGCCTATGCAGATTCCACCGGCGTTTTGACCGCTGGGTTCCCCAATTTCATGGTGGCCTCTGTCTTGAAGAACAACGTGTATGCGGATGGTTTGGGCTTTGTGTTCAACACCAGCGTGGAGCAGTTCTTCAAGAACCTGCGCGACAATGTAGGCGGCTTCATCTTCGCCAAGGAGATGAACGAGAACGGTACACTGGTTGGCTACCCCTACAAGACCACCAACCTGCTGGAAACCACCGGCGGCAAGACCAGCATTATCTTCGGCAACTGGAACGACCTCATCATTGGTGAGCAGGGTGCGTTGGAAATCGACACCAGCCGCGAGGGTTCGTGGACTGACGAGGCGGGCAATCTCGTGTCTGCCTTTGAGAACGACCAGACCCTCATTCGCGCTATCGACAACGTAGACATCGGGCTGCGTCATGACGAGAGCTTTGCCGTGGCAACCAAGGTTGCTGTTCCCGTCTAATCCAAACAGGAGGTAACTGAATATGAAACGTGAGCTGATTCAGAACGTAAAGGCAATCCCCTACACCAGCGGGGATGTCATTGACCGTGAGGGCTTTCTGTCCGGTGTGGTTGCCGTGGCTGCAAAGGCCGCAGGTGACGTGAAAGTGGAAGTGACCCACGCTGATACTGCGGACGGCACCTTCGAGGCTGTTCCCGACACCCGACTGGTGGTCGGCGGCACTGCCGAGGCCAAAGAGCTGGCAGAGAGCGATGTCGCCAACTTCGATTTGGACCTCATTGGCTGCAAGAATTACATTAAGATTACTGTCAGCGGCACTGCTGCTGGCGGCGGTATCGCTGTCGTGCTGGGGGATAAGAGCGCCCAGCCGGTGTAAAGGAGGGCCGAATATGCCGAGAGTGTATAAACCCGTGGGGCCTGATATCAACAAAGCGATGGCCCCTGTAACCGAAACCAAAGCTCCTGCGCCCCCGGTCAAGGAGCCCAAGAGAAACAGCGAGAAAAAGGAGAGCGGCGACAGCTAAGTCGCCGCCACCTTTTTAGTAGGAGGTGCCTATATGCTTGCTGAAAACGCATTAACAACTCTGGAACGGATGAAGCTGATGCTGGGGCTTTCTGACATTGAGGACGAGAAAACCGACATGATTGTTGAGATGCTTGTAAATCGTGCTTCTTCGTGGATTGAGCGGCAAATCGGCAGGCATTTAGGCAAGAAAACGTACCTGCAATGGTACGACGCTGACGGCCAGCAAGAACTCGTCACGGAAGAATACCCCATAATTTCAGTTGATTATGTAAAGCAGCAAGGGGAACTCGTAGACCCACACAGCTATGACTACTCACAGACCGGCGACATCGGGGTGATTTACCGTGACGAGGGCTGGCTTAAAGCGGGATGGCGCAGAGGACTGGCAAATGACATTGTAGCATCTAAGCGCATTATCGAGGTCAAGTATACTGCTGGGTATGTTCTCCCCAAAGATGCCACCGAGGATGAGCCTCAGACACTCCCTGCTGACCTTGAAGGACTTCTGTGGGATATTGTATCACAGACCTATACTGGGCTGCAAAACGGCTCCCAGGGCCTGTCTGCGTTCTCTATTTCTGATGTGCGCTGGGATTTTGATAAGTCCACCAACGAAGCATGGACACAACTTCTCAATCTGTATCGGAGGTACTGATATGGCTGATGATGTTAATGCAATTCTCACAGAGTTTGAACGGTTAAAGCAAGCCTGTCAGGAGATGGCGGGGAAGAAAATTACGGTGGGTATCATTGGCGGCGGTGAAACCGCCAAGATTGCCCATATTCATGAATACGGTGACGGGAAAATGCCAGAACGGTCATTCCTACGGGCGAGTTTTGATGCAGACCAAGCCGAGCTGAGCAATATCGTGACCGGGCAGGTCACGAAAGTCCTATCCGGGCAAACATCGGCTGGTGCAGCGGCAAACGCCATTGGAGCGCAAGCCGCCCAACTGGTGCAAAACTACATCGACAGCAACCGCGTAACCCCGTCATCAGACTTTTCCAAGAAAACGCAGCATACAACGCTATACGAAACGGGCACACATATCCGAGACCGTATCGCATTCAAAGTGGAGGGATAGCTTATGCTCTATGCAACACCAAAGCTGCCCCGTGCGCTGCTGCATATACTCACGGTCTCTGACCGGAAGTTCGTGCGGGATTCTGCTCACGGAGGGCAGAGCAAACCGGTCTATGAGGTCGCTGCGACTTTTTGGGGCATTGTCCTTCCGCTATCCAACAAAGATTGGAAACAACTGCCGGAGGGCTCGTTTACCTCAAACACGCAAAAATTGTACACGGATGACCCGGTTAAAATCAAGCCCGGACAAATCATTCGCGATACCTTTGACGGGCAAGTTTACACCGTCACAACAGAGCTGAACCACAACTCTATTCATCCGATGCTTCGCTTTCTTGTGGAGGGGGTGGCAAAGTGACCTTTGAGCAAGCCCGTAACGCAATTATCGCTGGGTTGGAGGCGCACATCGGCTATCCGGTTACACTTTCAGACCAAATAGCGGATATGCCGGAGTTTCCGTATGGCTATTACAGCGTCTTAGCTCCGCGCATTCAGACCTACACCTTCGGGCTGCGGGAAGTGGTTGAACGGGAAGATGGGTTTGCGCTCGTCCGCTCCGAGCCGGTAGCTGCTACCATATCATTCACGTTTTGCAGTATGAACCGCGAATCCGAGGACGGCGGCTATATCTACGGTGAGGACGAAGCTCTGGCGCTCGCGGAAAAAGCCAACGGCTTTTTCTTGCTGAACGGTCACAACATTGCCACGGAATACGGGGAGATAGTTGTGAATAACGTCGGGAACGTGTCAAGCCGCACCAGCTTTTGGGTTGAAGATACCATTCGCCGATACGGTTTTGATGTTCGGTTTTCCTATATACGGACCGACGAAATGCCGACAGGCCCGGTATCGAAGCCACCCAACGCCGCAGGAGGCGTTAAACAATAATTAAGGAGGAATTGCCCTATGGCAAAAGATGTAATTGTCGTTGTGCAGCGGGACGCGCTGCCCAGCACAAAAGAAAGCCTCGACATTCTTCTCGTGTCCACTACCGGGGCATATCCGGTAAAGACATACAGAGACGTTGCGAGCGTTGAGGCGGTGTTCGGCCCTGCTGGGGAATCTCCGAACTCCAAGGTCGTGCGCAAGGCGACCACCCTGCTCAATCAGGGAAAAACAACTCTTGCGGACACACTGGTAAACAAATTCAAAATCGTGGGCTTTGAGCCAACCAGCGCAACACCCGCTACGGCTGCGGAGCTGACTGTTTCGTTCGTGAGTGGGAATTTGCCTGAGCATATTGAGGGCAACAGCACAGTCTGCCTTAGAATCGGCGGCGATGACAAAGCAGTGGTCTCTGTGACAGCCGCAGAGGAAATTAGCACCGGCGCCGCTCTTGCTGCTCTGTTCAGAGGGTCTGAATTCACGAAGGGCGGAAAGACCTATGCGGCCACAGTTAAGGGCTCTGTTGTAACGTACACAGCTTCTGAAAAGGGCGAGGCTGACACCATTCCGCGAAAGGCAGACATCTTCTTGGATGCCGAGCTGACGAACCCCCTCTTTGCGGATAACCCTGCTGTGGAATTTACAAATGGCTCGGATGAGACCAGTGCCGCTGGGAACCTCATCAAAGCCATCAAGCAATTTCAGACCGATGTTGACAACGACTGGTACTACCTGATGGTTGATAAAGATGAGGACGAGTATATTCAGGCGCTCGCCAAGTTTGCAGAGGCCAGCGAGCCTACCGAGGCTGAGCTGGGAGCCGGTGTGGAGGACCACCGCAAATTCTATATGGGCCAGACCAGCAACAAGGACTTCGCCTGTGACGCCGCCAGAGCTGCGGTCATTTACACGGATGAGGAATTTCTAAGGGAGGAACCGGATGCCTCGTATACCGGCAACGTGGCCCCCTTCTACCCAACCAGTGTAACGTGGAAGTTCAAACGCCCGCAAAACGGCAACGCCGAAATCGCATCCGTTATCTCCCTGCCGCAACTTACTGATGGCGAGCGGGACGCTCTTTTGGAGAACCACGTCAACTTCCTTACGGAAGAATACAAGCGGCAGTATGTCAAGGACGGCACCTGTCTCAACGGTGAGTTCATTGACGTGGTGCTGGGCGGCGACTGGATTGCTAAGCGTATGCGCGACCTGCTCTATAACCTGCTGCTGGAAAACGCCAACATCAACTATGATGACGCGGGCTTCGGCTTTATCGCTACAGCGGTGATGCAAGCTCTGTCCGAGGCGGTGGACCACAACATCATCGCCCGCGACGCTGAGAGCAAGGCGGGCGTGTTTACGGTCGTCATTCCGAAGTATGCCGACAGCACCGAGGACCAGCGCAGAAACCGCATAATGCCTGACATCACATGGGAGGCTCTGCTTTCCGGGGCAATCCACAACGTCAAGGTCAAGGGTGCGCTCCGCGCATCTCTGTAAGGAAGGAGAGTAAACAGCTATGTTAAAAACCTACGACCCGTTGAAGGTCAACGTCACCTTTAACAACAGGCAGCTTCGTATGTTCGGCGAGAGCCTGTTCACGCTGGCCCGCGACGAGGCCAATGTGACCTTGAAGAAGGGCGTGAAGGGTGACAGCACTTACGTTCTGAACGCGAACAAGGCGGGCAAGCTCACCATCACGTTGCAGCAGGAATCGCCCGACCTCCCCTACCTTGAACGGTGCGCAGAGAAGAACACAATGGCGAACCTTGCCATTACGGATGCCAACGACAGTGGCACTGTGTTCTTCGCGCAGAACTGCATGGTGGAGAAGCTGCCTGACAGGGTTAGAGGCAAGGATGCCGGAGATGTGAGCATCGTTTTCCTCATCCCTGACATCGAAATCCGCTGAAACATTGGGGTGAAACATTCGGGCTAAAAGACAGATTTAGGCTCGAAAGTCGCATTTTAGGCGGGAAATTCAACACAATGTTTCAGCTCCGAATGTTTCAATGTTTCGGGTGATGTTTCACCAATGTTTCGGGCTTAACCCTTGATATTACAGGCTTTCTGGCTTATTGAAACATTGAAACATTTTCTACTATTAGAACTATAAAGAGAGGGATTAGGGGGATATGGGTATATACCTATACCCTCTAATATCTCTAACGCCCCTATTCTTATAAAAAGTACGGACAACCAATGTTTCAAAGGAGGATTTACCAAATGGCAAGAACAAAAAAGACCACCATCAACAATGTCGAGTACACATTCCAGAGCGTGACCTTTTCGTGGTACTCCAACCTGACTGACCTCTACATCAACCCCGCCAGCGGCAGGAAGAACACCGCCAAGTATGCGGATGCTCTCATCAAGGGCTGCGTTACGGCCCCTGCTGAGGTAGCCAAGCAGGGTATAAAGTATTTCGACGAACAGGAGGATTTGGCGACACCGGGCGAGTTGGTACGCGAAATCGAAAATTTTCTGGGCGAGCGAAATTGACCCCAAAGCAGCCAAGCGCAGGGCTGAGAACAACGAGCGTCTATGGCGGTTAGTCTTTTGCTGTGATGGCCTCAGTTATACCGAACTCAAAAACATGGACCTCTATGAGTTTGCCGAGGCTGAACAAGCGCGGCTGCTGTGGCAGGACGTTTGGAGTAAAAAGAAAACCGAATAGAAGGGAGGGATGACCTGTGGACGAGGCCCGTAGCTTACAGTACAGTATCACAGTAAGCGCAGACACCGGGCAAGCGGAATCGAATATCCGTAGCCTGACAAGTAACTTAGGTGATATGCAGTCCGGACGACACCGAATTACTGTAGGTGCGGACACCGGGCAAGCAGAGAGTGGTATTCGTCGGGTGACAAGCGGCCTTGGAAATGTCCAGTCTGAGGCGACCAGTGTTGGTTCTGCGTTCCGCAGGTCATTCCTCGAAGGAATTGACAATGGGAACAGCTTCGCCTCGTCCTTAAAACAGGGCGTAGGCGGAGCTTTTACCCATGTTAAAAGCACGGTGTCGGACTTCAAAGATAATGTTGTCAACACGGCAAGCAGTATCAAAGAAGGATTCACACACCCCATTACTACGATAAAAACCGGATTGGGAAATGCAATCCAATCTGCTAAAGATAAATTTGTCTCTATGGCCCGAAGTGCAGAAGAAGCCTCCGATTCTACTGATGGGTTAGGCGATGCCGCAGATGACGCGGCAAAAAGCGTTCGGGATGCTGGTGACGCCGCCGATTCCTCTGGTGGAAAATTTGATAAATTCGGAGGGATTCTAAAAGGCGTTGGTGTTGCACTGCTGGCGGCCACTACGGCAGTAGCCGGTTTCGCAATGTCGTCGGTGCAAGTCGGCATGGAGTTCGATTCTTCCATGTCGCAGGTCGCAGCCACAATGGGCTACTCCGTAGAAGAATTAAATACGGCGGGGTCCGAGGCGGCTGAGACATATAGCCAGCTACGAAGTTTCGCTATGGAGATGGGCGCGACCACCGCGTTCTCAGCAACAGAAGCATCCAATGCTTTGAATTATATGGCATTGGCTGGCTACGATGCTGAAACCTCTATGGCGATGCTGCCAAACGTGCTGAACCTTGCGGCTGCGGGTGGCATAGATTTGGCCTCAGCCTCGGACATGGTTACAGATGCGCAGTCTGCGTTAGGTCTTACTTTGGACGAAACATCTGTAATGGTAGACCAGATGGCGATGGCTGCGTCTAAATCCAACACAAGTGTTGCACAGTTGGGCGAAGCGTTTCTTACCGTTGGCGGTACTGCAAAGAATCTCGCTGGTGGCACAACCGAGCTATCTACCATGCTTGGTGTTTTAGCTGATAACGGTATTAAAGGTTCAGAGGGCGGCACAGCCCTTCGTAATGTAATCCTATCGCTATCAGCTCCAACAGATACGGCAGCAAAAGCTATCCAGCAACTCGGTCTTGAGGTATTCGATGCCGAGGGTAATATGCGTCCGTTGAATGAGACATTCGGAGACCTGCAAGGTATTCTCGGTACCATGTCTCAACAGGAACAAACCGAAGTTCTCAGCACTATCTTTAACAAGGTTGACCTGAAATCGGTCAACGCCCTTTTGGGAACCAGCGCAGACCGGTTCGGCGAGCTGACGGAGGCCATCGGCAATGCCGATGGTGCGGCGCAGGATATGGCGAATGTCCAGCTGGATAACCTTGAAGGTGATATAACGCTATTCAAGTCTGCGCTCGAAGGGGCGCAGATTGTTTTATCTGACCAGCTTACGCCTACGTTGCGTGAGTTTGTACAGTTCGGGAGCGGTGCGGTTTCTGACCTGTCTACTGCTTTCCAAGAAGGCGGTTTGTCTGGCGCGATGAGTGCGCTCGGCACAATACTGAGTGACGCCCTTGCCATGATTATTGATATGCTGCCGACACTTGTTGACGCTGGTATGCAGCTGCTTGGTGCTCTCGGACAGGGTATTCTCCAAAACCTTCCGACTGTGATTGAAGCAGCGGCGCAGATAATCGTTACGATAGCGACGGGAATAGGCCAGTCCTTACCAGAGCTGATTCCAACGGTTATTGATACCCTGCTCACCGTCGTAGACACGATAATCGCAAACCTGCCACTCATCCTTGATGCTGGGCTCCAAATTCTGCAAGGGCTGGCAGATGGAATTGTAAACGCCTTGCCGGTTTTGATAGGCCGATTGCCCGAAATCATACAAGGTATCATCGGGTTCTTGACTGAGAGCATACCCATGATTCTCGAACAAGGCGTACAGATTTTATCTACACTGGCGCAGGGCATCATTGATTCCATTCCTCTGCTGCTCGAACAGCTACCGCTAATCATCACTGAAATTTGTTCGTTTGTTACGGAGAGTTTGCCCACCATTTTGGAGCAGGGCGTCCAGATGGTCGTCAATCTGGCAATGGGCATCGTAGAGGCGATACCTGAATTGGTGGCACAACTGCCACTGATTATTTCCAGCATCGTCGATACGCTTACCGCAAACCTTCCGCTCATCTTAGAGCAGGGTATGAACCTTGTTATCAATATAGGGACGGGCATTATTTCTGCTCTGCCTGAGCTGATAAGTCAGGTTCCACAGATAATCTCCACCATCGTTTCGGGGATAACCTCGAATCTGCCGCAGATTATTGAGACAGGTATCAACCTGCTTCTTCAATTCGCGTCCGGCATAATCTCGGCGATACCACAGCTTGTAGCGCAGCTACCGCAGATAATCTCGGCAGTAGTCAATGGACTTGCCAGTCTGCCGGGGCAGGTGCTCAACATTGGTGTGAGTATTGTGCAGGGCCTGTGGAATGGCATTTCGTCTATGGGCAGCTGGCTATGGAATCAGATTTCTGGTTGGGCCAGTGGAATCCTCAACAACATTAAAGGCTTCTTCGGGATTCACAGTCCGTCCACCGTGTTTGAGCACGAAGTAGGAAACAACATGGCTTTGGGCGTTGGAAAGGGCTTTGTTGGGACAATGAAGTCTGTTACTGAGGATATGGAAGATTCTATTCCGACCAAGCTCGACGGGCCAGAAATTGACATTCCAGACCCCGATGTTGGGTTCCCGTCTGTCGGTTCGCCTATTGTGCCTGACGTGTCCTATTCTGTTAATCCCGTCATTGGGGACGTGAACACACCCAAAGTGTCTGACGTGTCCTATAATGTAACTCCGATGGTCGGGGACTTCAACCCGCCTGACACCTCTGCTGATGCGATTTATGGCAGTAGCAGCGTTGGCGATGCTGATAGCGCAGACGGTGTATCTGAGCCAAGCAACAGCGGCGCGGCTCCGGTATTTGCGCCGCAGATTTCTATTGTGGTACAGGGTGACGCGGATGAGGAAAAAACCGAAAACCTGCGCAGCACCCTGTATGATACGGTGCGCGAGTTGTTCCGAGAGTTCCGAGAGGAAGAATTGGAACGGCAGACGCTTAAAAATCAATACGCCTACTAATAGGAGGAACACCAAATGAAAAGAATTTTTGCCCTTGTGCTGGCGCTTTTACTGTGCCTGATTACCTTGTCTGCCTGTTCGGAGGCAGACAAGGTAAACACCAACCTGTCCAAGCAAGCTGACTACTTCGAGTGCGAGAGGAAAATCACCGTGTACAATGCACGGACGGACACAATAATCCTCGAAGCAGAGGGGTATATGAGCGTCAGCAACAACTCGGCAAGTGAATTGGTTGTGACGTGCAAAGTCGGCCCGAATGAGTACAAGAAAAACTATATTTACTTAAACGACTACACACTTTACGTCGTGGAGGACATCACAGGAACGCACACCGACCCATATCATTATCAACTCTATTTCCATACTGAGGTACTGCCAACGGTTGAGGCGCGGCCCTGATTTGGAGGTGAGACGATGGCATACACACTTACCGGCAAAAAGGGAGGCACGGTTCGGTTTGTTCCGAATGATACAGGCGTGGTGGAAAAAGAGAGCGAGAGCTATTCAAGCTCCATTACGTCAAATCCCGTAGAGGATGGCGCAGACATCAACGACCATGTGAATAACGCACAGGGTCAGCTCAGTATCTCCGGCACAATCGTCGGTGGCGACAGTGCCATCAGAAAGCTCAAACAGATGCGGGAATCACGGGACATCCTCACCTATATCGGCGTGACCCGCATGACGGGGCTTGTCATCACAAGTCTCAAATTTGACCGTTCGTACAAGAATAAAAATGGCGCGGCGTTCTCTTTAACGCTAAAGCAAATACGGACTACTACATCCGATTACGTTTCTATGGATGGGGAGCAATCCATGACATCGCAAGACGCGGGCAAGAGCAACAACGCACAGCTGGCAAAAACCATGAATGCCGGGATGACTACGATTGCATACCAGTCTGTCAGCTCGGCGAGCGTGAACAGGCGGGACGCTGCCTACTCAGGGGGTAGCAGTTCCGCGCCGCTCACGCGACAGACCGGAGGTTACAACGGTATAGCAATCAGTTAGAAAGGGGGCCGTGAGTATGGCATTGCAGCTGATAGACCTTAATCAAGACGTTGAGTATATCAACATCGACACCGCAAAAGTGCCGTACTCATTCAGCATCAAGCTGGTTGATAAGACCTTTACTTTTACGGTAAAGTACAACGACATTGGCGAGTTTTATACCATAGACCTTTACGACCTCAACGGTGAAGTCCTTGTATTCGGAGAGGTAGTGCGGTATGGCAGAGCTTTGTTCAACGTCGTGGAGGATGAGCGGTTCCCTATTCCGGTCATCATTCCTGTCTGTATAACGGATGATGGGATTTCAGAGGTGACGAAAGACAACTTCGGCAAGGCCGTAAAGCTGTATTTGTTTGAAAGGAAGGTGGCGGAATAATGGCTTTTTGGATAAGGGACGCCGCCCTCACAATCGGTCACAACAAATACTCACTTGCCAATCTGGATTTCTCCTTTGAGATACCGTTTGAGGACAGCGATGAACCACCGGTTGCTACGGTGACAGTAAAGAACTTCTCAGCCAATACGCGGAACAACATCAAGAAGAATGACCCTGTTGTCCTGAACGCCGGGTATGAGGGAGATGTTGGGTGCATCCTCATCGGCAAAGTGGTGGGCTTGAAACACAAGTGGAGCAGCGTAGACTGGACCACCACGCTGACCGTGCAGCCGGGGGCAGACGAGATTCTTGGAAGTCTCATAAATAAGACCTATGCTGAAAACGCCAAAGCATCGGCTATTGTCCGGGACCTGTTGAATATTTTCGGGATGGAGGTTTCAAAATGCGAGTTATCTGTAGACCAAGTTTACCCCCGCGGCAGGGTCTGTCGTGGCAACTTGAAACAGGTGCTGACCGAAATAGTGGTGAACGAATGCAAGAGCCGGTTTATCATTAGGGCGACCGGACAGGTCTATATAACCAAGGCTGATGACGGTATAAACAACGGTGTGGTGCTGACTACCGCGACGGGCCTCCTGCGGGCTGATGAAGAAAAGGTTATTTTCGAGCCTGAATCCAAGTCTGAAAAAGAAACTACTGAGGACGATACCATTTCCCGGTCTTGCCTCCTGAATTATCGGATAGCTACCGCTGAGGTTGTGAAGGTGCAGTCTAATGACCTGAACGGGCGGTTTATTGTGGTGGAGGGCAAGCACTCCGGCAGCAGAACAGGGAGTTGGAAAACGTCGATGGAGCTAAAGCCCTATTAGGAGGTTCGGAAATGTCAAAGCTCAATCAGTACAATTACGAACGGGCCCGCGACCAGAAGCTCGCTGAATCCATTTGCGTTTCGGCTACGGTGCGGGTGATAAAGTTTGATAAAGAAAAGATGACTGTAAATGTGCAGCCGCTCTCGAAGCATTTAGAGAACGGCAGTTTCGAGAGCCAGCCGCCTATTCTCTGCGTCCCTGTCGCGGTTACACGCATAGGGGGGTATATCATCAGGCCGTGGATAAAAGAGGGCGACGTTGGCGTTGTGGTTTATCTTGACCACGATTCAGACGCAACTGTGAGCGGCGGGAAGGAGGCGAGGCCCCAGACCACACGCAACCACTCCACCAGCGATGCTATATTCATAGGTGGCATCGTGTCGGGTGGCTATACCGTTAAGGGCTTGCCAGACGATGCACTGGTTCTTGCGAAAGAGGATGGCAGCAGCTATGTGTCTTTAGAGCAGGACAAAATAGCAATCAAAAACAAGGGAACTACAGCGGAGTTTACCGCAGACAAGATTTCAATGAACACCGGCGAGGTGTCCATAAACGCGAGCGGCGCAATCACGCTGAATGGTTCCTCAATCAATCTCAATTAGGGGGTGCAGTATGGCAGCGGCTACACGGCAAGGCGATTGTTGCACCGGGCATGATTCCTGCGGCGCTGTTCCGCTGACAGGATGCAGCTCGGATGTGCTCATCAACGGCAAGGGCGCGGGACGAGTTGGTGATAGCTATGCCTCTCATGGATGTGTTTCGCACCCTTCTCATTCGGATAAAATCAGTGCGGGCAGTTCCAGTGTGTTCATCAACGGCATTTCCGCTGGACGGGTTGGCGATGCTGTCTCGATAGGCGGCTCAGTCCGAGACGGCAGCGGCAACGTGTTCATAGGAGGATGAAGGATATGAGCGACAATATGACATTGCTGATTGACCCACACACCCACGACTTAGTGTTCGATGAGGACGGGTCGTTCAAGAAAATCTTCGACAAAGACACAACGGTCCAGAATGTCCGTCACGCTCTTTCGACATGGAAAGAGGAATTTTTCGCCGACCTCGAACACGGGACGGATTATGAATCCATTGTTGGAAGGAACCAGAATGAAATCGAGGATGAGGAAATCAAAGAGGTCATCCGCGAGGCGGTTTTTCAGGAGCCAGATGTGCAGCGTATTGACGAAATAGCGGTGAGCTATGACCGTCGAACGCTCATAGTACAGCTCTCTGCGACACTCGTAAATGGCGAATCTATTGCATTGGAGGTGACAGCATAATGGCAAAGATGGCTGATTGGGGGTTGACGGATGCCGGTTTCAGGCGACCCACTTATGCTGAGCTGCTGGATGCGCTTGAACACAAAGCGCGTGAGCTGTTCGGCTCCACCGCAAATATGACGGTGCGCTCTCCGCTGGGGATTTTCCTGCGTATCTACGCTTGGATGCTGAACCTTTTGTTCTCCACATTGGAGGACGTGTACAACAGCCGGTTCATTGATACGGCGGTAGGCCACAGCCTATACAATCTCGGCAGGGTAATCGGTCTACGCCTACTCGGTGCGCAGAAGGCCGTCGGCTATTTGACCTTTTCTGGCGAGGACAACGTAGAGGTGCCGGAGGGGTATCTGGCTGAGACCATTGCGGGTATTCAGTACATCGTGCTCGCCTCTGGCGTAATAAGGGATGGGAGCGTGACAGTTCCCGCCTCGGCGGTTATCGCAGGACCGGACGGCAACACTGCCGAGAACACAATTACGAATATCACGAATCCTAAGACTGGTATTACGAAGGTCACGAATGAAAAGCCATTTGATGGTGGACGCAACACAGAAACCGATGCCGAGTTTAGAGCGCGGTATTATCTCTCCGTTGACTTTGCTGGCGGCGTGAACATTGACGCAATCGTGGCCGAGATTTACGAGAGTGTTGAAGCGGTCATCGCGGTTACGGGTGAGGAAAATGATACGGACGTTACGAACGCCAGCGGTCTCCCGCCCCATTCCTTCGAGATGGTTGTGTATGGCGGACTGGATGAGGAAATAGCCAAAGCGATTTTCAGACGGAAAGCGGCGGGCGTTCAGACTTACGGCAACACGACCGTTGCGGTAGTTAGCACGTCAGGCCAGACCTTTGACATCCATTTCAGCCGCCCAACACCGGTAAAGATTTGGGTGAAGGTGACAAACCTCGTGACCGACCGACACTTCCCGCTGGACGGCATTGAGCAAATCAAGCGAAACCTCGTTTCATACATCGGCGGGAACGCTCGTGGCGGCTTGAACATCGGGCAGTCTGTTATCCAAGTAGCGCTCCCGACAGAGGTTTTGAAGGTGCCCGGTGTTGTGGACTTCGACCTGCAAATCAGCTCTAACGGAGAGACGTTCAGCGATGACAACATTGTGATTGCCGCCCGCCAGAAGGCTGTGACTGAGGAAGGCTCGGTGACGGTATCGTGAAAGAATATTTGACTGAGATGTTGTATGCGCTAACAAGTGCGTACACACGAAAAGACTACGATAACCACAAGCGAGGCTTAGCCATAGAAACAAATATTGGAAAGTTGTTTTCGATATTCGCTTGGGGGCTGGATTCTGTTCAGGAGCAAGCGGAGCTTATCAAGCTGTGGGATGACCTCGACTATGCCAAAGGCTCAGTGCTTGACCGTTACGGCGCGAATTTCGGGGTAGAGCGGTTCGGTGCGACCGATGCGTTTTACCGGCTCACCATCAAGGTCAAGTTGCTGTCACAGCTTTCAGGCGGCGACATCAACACGGTGCTAAATGCGGCAGCGGAGCTGTTTGAAATCCCTGTGGAGAAGATAATGCTGGACGAGGTATTTCCGGCAAAAATTAGCCTCGACGTGAATGAAGCGGACCTGACCGCTGAGACCATCGCCAACGTGGTTGACATTGTTGAGATGATAAAGCGGATTCTCGCCGCTGGCGTGGGCATTATCCCAACCCTGCGGAGCTACCGTAGTTTCGAGAAAACCACGCCCATCACGACTGCGCTTTTTGACCGTAGCCACCTTACATTCGATTTACCGGATGTAAGGCATTCTTCGGCAGAGAACAATTTTGTCGCGTCAGCGGCGTTTGAACGGAGCAGGTTGACCTTCGGGCTGTTTGATGTCCGACGTACTTTTACGGATGCCATTCCAGCAGACGCAGTGCTGTTCGAGCATACGCAGGTCCAAACCGCGCCGGTGCCGCCAGAGCCGCAGACGTTCAAAGGCGTGGACGTGACTGAGTTTGTTCTGTTCGAGTATTCCCGTATCAGCATCACATCATGCTATTGAAGAAAGGAGAGCAAGAAATGCCTACTGCTTACAAAGACGGCAACTATCTAACAGAAAAAGGGAGGGCGCTGATAGCCAAGCTCATGGCGTCGAAAACTCAGATTGAGTTTACCCGTGCCGCTGTCGGCTCTGGAACAGTGCCTGACGGAAAAGCCCCGAAGGACATGACCGACCTCGCAGAATGGCGAGCGCCGGGTATGATTTCGGAAATCAGTACGCCAGTGGCGGGTGAGGCCCAAATCGTCTTTCAAGTGTTCAGCCGGGATGTCGAAGTCGGTTTCTTAGCGTCCGAGGGCGCTATCTGGGCGATGGACCCCGACGAGGGTGAAATCCTCTATACCTACATCGTGATTGCCGAGAGCCCCGAATGGATTCGGGCGGCGAGCGACCCCGTGCAGAAGTTCGCGGAGTTCACCTGCATCAACATCGTGGATGCCGTCGAGGTGGATGTGACGGTCATCAACCCGGAGGCAATCGCCACGATGGACGTGATGAAAGCTCGCTTTGCCGCTTTCACGGAGTTGTCAAGTGCGGAGACGCCGGGGGAAAATACCCGTGTGCATCTCCGTGTGCTGGAACAGGTGGAAGATTGGTATGAGAATCAAACCAACGAAACCGGTGAATAAAAGAAAGGAGCAAGTAAATCATGGGTAAATTGCGTGATAGGGTCATCGCAGAGCAGCGTGTCTATGAGGACCCTAAACACCCCGAAACGAGTAACTACGATGAGGTCTTTCCCCGAACGGTTACTCCTGCTGTCGTTGACCCCAAGACCGGTGAGAAACTGGACAAGACGGTTGCCCGTATCGGAAAGACAGCGGATGACGCGCTGAAAGCGGCAAAGGCCGCGCAAAAGACAGCAGATAAGGCATTGTCTACCGCAGAGCTTGCGAAGTCCACAGCGGACGGCGCAGCGGAGGCTATCGCCGCTGTCCAGAATACCATCTCAGCCACGCCTTCGCAGTCCGGCAGTCTGGCTTACACCGGCACCCGCCAGAAACCGACGTGGAACAACTACCCCGTTGAGATGCTGGTAATCACCTACGGCAGCGGCAAGGTATCTGAGGCTGATTTTACCGGCGAGGTAAACGCCGGAATCTACAAGGCGTATGCCACGCCAAAGGAGGGTTACACATGGGGCGATAAATCCCGTACTGAACGTGAGTTGACGTGGAGCATTCAGCGAGCCACAATCGCCGAAGTCCCCAGCGTTAAAACGCCGCTGGTCTATACGGGAAGTGCTCAGACCCCGGAATGGCTGAACCTTAACACCAATCAGCTTACCAAGACGGAGACGGCGCGGACCGATGCCGGAGATTACAGCAGTTCTTTCGCTCCGACTGCGAACTTCCAGTGGCCTGATGGGACGACCGCAGCCAAGACTGTCGCATGGAGCATCGCCAAGGCTACGCTCGCGGTTCCCACCCAGAGCGGAAGCCTGACCTACAACGGACAGGCGCAGTCGCCTACGCTGAGCAATTATGATGCCAACAAGATGACACTGGGTGGGGACACCTCCGGCACTGCCGCAAAGAGCTATGCGGCTACGATAACGCCGAAAGCGAACTTCCAGTGGCCTGACGGTTCGACCTCCGCAAAGTCGGTTCCGTGGAGCATTGGCAAAGCCGCGAACACACTGACTATTAGTCCCACGAAAATCACGATTGGCGCTCCCGGTGAGACCGCAGTTCTCTCTGCCTCGCAGACAGGCGACGGAGAAATTTCTGCAACGTCCAGTAACACCAGCGTTGCCACGGTGAGCAAGTCCGGGAATTACTTCGTGGTGACAGGCAAGGCTGTCGGCTCTGCGACAATCACGGTAAAGGTTGCCGAGGGCGCGAATTATCTGGCTCCCGCCAACAAGTCCTGCGCCGTGACCGTAGAGGCCCCGAAGATTTACGGTGCAAGCTGGGATGGAACCAGCACGACCAAGTGGACCCGCACCGATGCGGCGGCTGGCTTTACCGACCCCGTGCCCGCAGTTAATAACGGTAATGGTAGCTCTCCCTTTGACAGCATCCAGCCGTGGGCTGGTATGGTAAAGAGCAACCGCACCGGCGGTGTGATGGTAGCCATTCCGAAGTTTTGGTATAAGATTACTCAGAATGGCGCGGGTATGAAAATCCAGATTGCCAATAAAGAAACCTCTGGATTCTCCGTCTCCCCAGCTCACATGAACCGGGGCGATGGAAAAGGTGAGCGCGATGTGGTCTACATCGGACGCTATCATTGCCACACCAGCGATTATAAGAGCAAGACAGGAGGCAAGCCAAAAGCCAGTATCACTCGCTCTGCGGCGCGTACCGCTATCCACAACCTCGGCTCAAATATCTGGCAGATGGACTTCGCCATGCGCTTTACCATTTGGCTGCTCTACATCGTAGAGTTTGCCGACTGGAACTCTCAGGCAAAAATCGGCTACGGCTGCGGTAACAACAGCGGGACTGAAAATATGGGCTACACGGATTCTATGTCGTACCATACCGGTACAACAAAAAGCTCCCGCACCACCTATGGCTGCGGTACGCAGTACCGTAACATTGAGGGCTTGTGGGATAACGTGCTTGACTGGATGGACGGCTGCTACTACAACAGCAACGGCATGAATGTCATTCTGAACCCGAACAGTTTCAGCGATAGCTCTGGTGGTGTTCTAATTGGTAAGCCGACGAGCGGTTGGCCTTCGGCGTTTGGTGTGAAAAGTGTGTCTGGGGCATTCCCGACATTCATTCCTACCGCCGCAAGCGGCAGCGATTCTACTTACTCGTGCGATCTCTGGTACTTCGACACGTCGTACCCGTGCCTCTGCGTTGGTGGCAACTATAACCAGTACACCAGCCGCGGCCTGTTCTGCGTCGACTTCACCGGCACGTCGAGCACGGTCACGAACATCGGCTGCCGCCT
>CAJTZM010000004.1:0-33927 GCA_910583935.1 uncultured Oscillospiraceae bacterium | reverse complement strand
CTCCTAGAACTCCCTTGATGGGGGAGTGTGAGGGGGCGCGAGCCCCCTCACGAAGCCCCCGCCGTTAGGCGGGGGCCATCTTGGGGCTACCTGCGCAGTGCCGATGCAACCTGCGGTCCAACGTGCGATAACTGGAACTTCAACACGTCGAACCCGTGCCTCTACGTTGGTGGCAACTATAACCAGAACACCAACCACGGCCTGTTCTACGTCAACTACACCAGCACGTCGAACACGAACACGAACATCGGCTGCCGCAACCTTTTTGTGATAACGCTAATCCTCAATTTCTATGGCGCAGGTAGTCGCTCACCTCTTGGTGAAGATAAGCAACAAAGGGAGCGGGTTAGTACACCCTTCGGGGCGCTGGAAAGCCCGTATAGCTAAAAGGAGGATTGTCCCTTATGCCAAAACGAATGGGGAATCTTTGGGGAATCCTTATTTCAGATGAAAACCTCGAAGAAGCAATCGACGAGGTAAACAGAACGCATCACTGGCGAACGCACCACCGCCCAAACGCTACCACGGCTTGGGTGGAGGAAACAAAGTCAGAGCGAATCAAAGAGCTGCGTCAAATTCTTATAGATGGTTTCGTCCCCAAAACGCCTCACGTTACCGAACGCTGGGACGCGAGCGCCCAGAAATGGCGCACGGTCAGTGAACCCGCACAATGGCCCGACCAGTATGTGCATCACGCTCTTATCCAAATCCTACAGCCGGTTATGATGCGCGGCATGGACAAGTGGTGCTGCGGCTCCATTCGTGACCGTGGGCCACATCAAGCGCAAGCTGCGATTGAGAGCTGGATGCGGGATGACAAGAAGGGTACAAAGTATGAGTTTTCGGGCGACATCTATCACTTCTACGACAGCTTAAAACCGGAAGTCGTGATAGCCCGTATGCGCCAGCTCATCAAGGACTGGCGGGTGTTGGACCTCATTGAGCGGATTATCTCAAAAGGCGTTCTCATCGGAGCCTACACCTCTCAGTGGTTCGCCAATACGGTTCTACAGCCATTGGATATGCTCATACGGCAAAGCGGCCTGTGCGCTCACTACACGCGCTACATGGACAACCTAACCGTGTTTGGCTCGAACAAGCGGAAACTGAAAAAGCTGCGGATTCTCGTGGAGAAGTGGCTGAACAACCACCAGTTGCAGCTCAAAAGCGACTGGCAGATATTCCCTGTAGCGAAACGCGAGCCGCACCAGCCCCTGCCGCCGCCCCGCAGAGGGGTGACAAGGCAGAAAGGGCGTATGCCGGACGCAGTGGGCTACCGCTATGGGCGTGGCTACACCCTGCCTCGCAAGCATAACCTGCTGCGCATCAAGCGGGCTTTGGCACGATACCGAAAGCGAAAGAGGCAAGGAAAGAAAATCTTTGCAGGTGCAGCGTCAAGCCTGATTTCACGTCTTGGGCAGTTAAAACACTGTAATAATCACAACCTTTACTGGATGCTGTTTCAGGGGCAGCGCATTATGCGCGACCTGAAACGGATTGTTCGGGAAAATCACCGGAAGGAGGAATTAACTTGGAGTATGTATTTGGAACGCAGGGCGAAATCGAAATCCTTAAAACCAAAGGCGATGCCCATACCGACCTGACAGGGTTTCACTCCGTAGAGCGTACCTATCCCGACCAGACCATCACTGACAACTTCCGCATTGTCCGCAAGTTTGATAGCAAAGAGGATGATGAGGGCAACTGCTACGACTGGTACGAAATCGACCACCACTACCGCGTGGCTGATAAGACCGCTCGCGTTGCAGAGCAGGTAGGGGCAATCGAAGCGGCTATCGAAAGGGGGCTTAATCTGTGAATGACAAAATGTTGGATGCGCTGTCGAGCGCAATCTTTGTTTCCCGCGCCACATTGACAGGAGAGGCGATAGACACAGATGACAAGAAACTTCGCGCCTCTGGCCTTTATCCTGAGTGGGTCGAGGGCAAACATGCAAAAGGAGAAATCTACAACGCTGAGGGGCAAACGTGGGAGTGCTATCAGGAGTACGACAACACGACATACCCAGACATTCGACCGGATAACCCTGCGTGGTACACGTTCAACCGTCCGCTCCACGGCACTACGCCGGAGACAGCCCGCCCATTCGTCCCTGTGCAGGGCTCGCACGATTTGTACCGAGCCGGAGAATACATGGTGTGGACTGACGAGAAGATTTACCGGTGTAAGTCCGACACTAACTTCTCTCCGGCTGACTATGCCGCTGCTTGGGAGGAAGTGTCGGAATGACAGCGGCAGAACTTATTACAGAGCTAACTGACATCTGCAAGCGGCAAGCTGAAATCATCAAGGCTCAAGCGTTCGTGCTTGAACAACTAAAGGCTCAAGTCAAAGAAGATGAGGCAGCCGCCACGATAGCTCGTTTGCGCGAGCTTGGGTGTTGGGATGGTTAGTGATTAAAAGGAGGCGCAACTGCGTCTCCTTTTGATTATACCTATCGGGAAAGGAGGATAACGCTATGGACACACCAATTACCAGAGCAGAGCACGAGGAATTTGCGAAGCGCATGGTGTCTGAAAACCAGCGTTTGGCAGATGAAAACAGCCGTCAGAACCACCGTATTGACCTGCTCGAAGAAAACGTGCGCGGAATGTCTGCGCTGGCTACCTCAGTTGAGAAGCTGGCTACAAACATGGAAGGCATGGTTAAGGAGCAGGAGCGGCAAGGTAAGCGGTTGGAGGACCTTGAAGGCCGCGATGGAGAGATGTGGCGCAAGGTTGTCGGCTACATCGCAACAGCCGTTATCGGCATCATTCTTGGGTTTATCTTTAGGCAGATAGGAATGTAGGAGGATGGCATGGTAAAGATTATATTCACCCTGTTAGGTGGTTTTTTCGTCGGAGCCGTGTTATCCTTCATTCTTTGCCGAGCCCGTATTGCCCGATTGCAGCACAGAATTATCGACCTTCGGCGCGGCAAACACATCAAACCGAAGGTGAAAATGGAAACTACGAAAAAGGTTATCTGGCTCTGCCTCGCCAATGGCATTGCGTGGGTGTGGTTCAGTTACATTCTCGCCGCGCTCGACAAGGTGCAGATTGCAGAGAGCTTGTCCCAAGTGGCGGTCACTGAAATCATAGGCGTGGTACTGGCTTACTGCATCAAGAGTGTCGTTGAAAACCTATCTAAGAACAACCGCTGGCCTGATAAGAGACAGGATGAGCCGGATAACTCTGATGGACAAGGAGACAGCTATGAATGAACAAAAGATTTGGGATTACCTCAAAGCGCAGGGTTTTAATTCCAGTGGCGCTGCGGGCCTGATGGGGAATCTCTACGCTGAAAGCGGGCTTGACCCCAAAAACCTGCAAAACTCCTACGAGAAAAAGCTGGGGTACAATGATGCCAGTTATACCGCAGCCGTGGACAGCGGCAGATACACTAATTTCGTCCACGACAGCGCAGGATATGGCCTTGCACAGTGGACATATTGGAGCCGCAAACAGGGGCTGTTGGACGCGGCGAAAGCCGCGAACAAATCCATTGGCGACCTTGATATGCAGCTGACTTATCTCATCAAGGAGCTGGGTGCGTATGGGTTGCTGAACAGCCTGAGGTCGGCGGCAAGCGTCAAGGCCGCATCAGACCTTGTGTTGCTGAAATTCGAGAAGCCCGCAGACCAGAGCGAGGCGGCAAAAAACCGCCGCGCTGGATATGGACAAACCTTTTATGACAAGTACGCGAGTGTCAAGAAGGAGGAAAAAACAGTGTCAACAAAAATCACGACTGGCAAGCAGCTCGCCGAAAGAGCTGTGGACGTGGCGAAGAATTACAAAACGTTGTACGTCATGGGGTGCTTCGGTGCGCCGCTGACAGCAGCGAACAAGAAGCGGTACATCCAGCACCACGAGTATAACCGCAATGCTTCGAGAGCTGCCATGATTAACGCCGCAAGCGAGGACACCTTTGGCTTTGATTGCGTTTGTTTAATCAAGGGGCTCTTGTGGGGCTGGTGCGGTGATAAGTCCAAGTCCTATGGCGGCGCGGATTATGCGGTAAATGGCGTACCCGACATTGGAGCTGACACGATGATTACCAAGTGCCGGAACGTTACGACGGATTTCAGCCACATCGAAGTTGGCGAAGCAGTTTGGACCAACGGGCACATCGGTATTTATGTTGGCAATGGTCTTTCTGTGGAGTGTACGCCCTCGTGGGCAAACAAGGTGCAGCTTACCGCTTGCAACTGCAATAAGAGCGGCTACCCCACTCGAACTTGGAAGAAGCATGGCAAGCTGCCCTACGTCTCATATACGGGTGCAAGCGAAACCACCGCGCCGAGTGAGACCGATATTTCCGTGTCGCAGGGAGAGGAAATCTACACCGTAGTCAGCGGTGACACACTCTCAGCAATCGCCGCCCGCTATGGTACGACATACCAAAAGCTCGCAGCGTATAACGGAATTGCCAACCCGAACATCATCAGCGTAGGCCAGAAAATCAAAATCCCCGGAACGGGAAAGTCTATGGAGGCTCTTGCCAGAGAGGTAATTGATGGTAAATGGGGCAACGGGGATGACCGCAAGAAGCGTCTGCAATCTGCCGGATATAACTACGAGGCGGTGCAGCGTAAAGTAAACCAACTGTTGAAATAAGGAGGCTCTTATGAACGAATTTCTTTCTAATCTTCTCATCGCAGTTATCACTGCCGCCGTGCCGGTTCTTACCGCATACGGCGTAACCCTCATCCGTAAGGCAGCTACTAACATCGCCGCTAAGACGGAAGATGCGAAGGTGCAAAGCTACATCACGGAAATTGGCATCGCCGTTTCCGATGCGGTATCTGCCACCAGTCAGACGTATGTGGACGCACTCAAAAGCAAGGGTGAGTTTACAGCGGAGGCGCAGAAAGAAGCTGCGAAAATGGCTCTGGGGGCTTGTATTGCGTCTCTCACCCCTGCCGCCAGAGATTTTATTACGCAAGTCTACGGCGACATTAACAGCTACCTGACGAATAAAATCGAGGCAGAGGTCAGGAGCCAGAAACAGGGCGTCACGGCCCTTGCATTATGATTCTGGTGGGTGTCCTTCTCCTGATAGCGGTTTCAGTGGCGATGAGCCACGGTCAAAGCGAACCGCCGTGCAAACCGGGGGATTGCGACACCTGCCCGTTCCCGCCCTGTTCTGAGGAAGAACGGAGGCGGCACATGGGCGAATAAAACGGCCCTCCGATGTTGGTATTCCAATGTCGGAGGGTCGTTTTTCATTTCAGGGCTTCTTCCAGTTTTCCCTCTTTCCAGAGGTTGTAGTGCTCTCTCATGCAGACAGCGCAGGGACGATACCCAGCGGCAAGCGCAGTTTGCTCGTCCTTAAAGAACACTCGGTTCTTAACGTATGTAGCTCCGGTTGGTCTGGCGATAGCGCGGAGCGCGGAGGGGCAGTCCAATCGACCGTATAGTTTCTGGCCTCGATGACCGCCGAGAGCCCCTGGTTCTTCGGACAGGTATTGTTTTCCGTCCGGGCCTATCAGTTTATACATGGCGAACACCTCCAACTTGAATTATAAGACACTTCTCAGCCACAGTCAAGCACAAACCTCTTGACATATACACCTATATAGGGTATAATAAAAGAGCAATAACAGGAGGTGCGACTATATGCCTAAGAATCCAGCCAAAGCCGAGGCCGATGCCCGGTTTAATAAAAAAACTTATCAACAGATTGCTTTTATCTTGCGCCGCGATGCACTGCTCAACGCTGACGCAGTGAAGGCTCATGCAGCGGCAATGGGTGAGAGCGTAAACGGATTTCTCACACGCGCTGTTATGGAAACAATCGAAAGAGACAATGCCGAGAGCTAAATGCTCCGGCATTTCTTTTTGCTTATTCACACGACTTTCAGTAAATTTTCTCGAAAAATTTTCTGAAAAGCCCTTGACAAAACACCTATATAGGTGTATACTATAATTAGTTCAAAGGAAAACGAGAAAAGAAACAGGAGGAACTGAAAATGACAATCCGTGAATTAAGACAGGCGCTGACCGAAATCGAAAATCAGAACATGACCGTTCAGGAATTAAGAGCTATCCTGTTCGAGCAAGCAGACCAAGACAAAGAGTTGAACAACATGGACTTGCTCAAAGTCACATACGGAAAATAAGAGCCGAAACGGGTGAAAGCCCGTCCGCCGGAACCGCCCCACCGGTGCTGATGATGGCAGGGCATAAAAGATAGGGAGGAATTGACAATGACAACGTATGAGAAGGCACTCAAAATCAATGAACACAAAGAGGCTTCTGAGATGGCGAACAAAATGCTCCAAAGCGCGATTGAGCGCGACCAGAGGGGCTGCTTTAATCAGATTACTGAGGCCGTGTACAGCATCTATTTCGAGGACTAAACCAGAAAACAAGCGGGAGGGAAAGGCATCATGGAAAAAACGATGGCACGAGCGATATATAAGAAAATGGCTATCGGCGTGTGGTATACCTCTTATGAGCTTTACCGATTGGTCGAAGATGACTACCCTCCTACGGGAAAGGACGTTCGCAAGGTTGTTGCTTCGGAAATGTGGAAAGTGGTAAACACGGGGTATGCAGAAACAAAGTTAGAAAACGAAACATACCACATCGTTCGTGGCCTTCGATACAATGTACCGAACAGAGATTGGTCTAAGGTTCCCACACAGACATATACAGTCCGCTACTGGCGCAGAATCAAATAAGGAGGAAAACATAATGACGGCAAACGATTTGAGAGTTGGGAGCGTATTACGCGACCTCAATGGAGCAGAGCACACAGTTATCAGGTTTGACGGTATCTTCATCATCACAACCTACGGCAGAGGTGAAAACTGGCTCGTCCCCAGCCACCTGAAACACGAAACACTTGTCAAATACTAAAATCGAAGCGGGAGCATATCATGATATGCTCCCGCTCTTTTTATCTCAAAAGGCCCATTCTATTTTTACGTCATCACCGGTCAGCACGATTCGGGATATGAGGCTTTGAATGATTCGCCGCTTTTGGCTTTCATCTGCAAAGTCCCAAATCTGCGCTGCGTCCTCGATGAGCTCCTGCACCAAATCGAATGGCACAATGCCATCATCTTCTTCTGGCGCAAGAGAGGATTGTAGGGCAGTTTTCTCTGAGTACAGTTTGTTGATTTTACTGCCCAGCAACTCTGCTGGTATGTCATCCTGTTGGTATAGTTCCATCAGCTTGCTTATCTGCCGGTCTATCTCGCGGATGCGCTTTTCAATTTCGGCGTTCCGGTTGACGGTAGGGTGCTTGGGGCGATTAGCCGCGATGTCGGCAGCCATCTGCGGGGATTGCAGTAGCACCCGAATTTGTTGGTCGATGATGGGCTCCAATTCCGAGGCTTTCCAGATTTTATTCATGCAGTTGGGGTCTTTCACCATGCTTTTCATCTGCTTGGTGCGAGAGTAACAAGCGTAGTACGAATACTTTCCGGTGTTACGAAGATAGTAGCGCCCACCACAGTGACCGCAGAATATCATGCCAGTCAAAAGGTGCTTCGACCGGAATGCGTTTGCTCCAAATTCCTCTTGCCGTCTCAGGCGTATGGTCTGCGCAGCGTCAAACTGTTCCTGCGTGATGATTGCCTCGTGCGCATCCTCAACGAGAACATCTCCGAAGTGCAATCTGCCGAGGTAGGTTTCATTTTCCAGAATGTTTCTGATTGAGGTCCACGAGTTGTAGCTGCTGTACTTGTTCGTGTACCCCGCAGCTTGCAGCCGGTCTGCTATTGTTTTCAGCGAGGCCCCAGCAAGATACCAGTCGTAAATCTTCTGTACCTGTTCAGCCTCGTAAGGATTCACGACGAGATGCCCTTCAACGTAATCATATCCGATGGGGATTTTGCCGCCGCCGTGGTACAACCCCGCTTTGGCTCTTGCCACGCGGCCCATCCACGTCCGTTCTTTTATTTGCTCACGTTCCAGCTGGGCGAACACTGCCAGCAGCCCTATCATGGCTTTGCCAAATGGTGATGACGTGTCAAAGCTCTCTTGCATGGAGATGAAGTCAACCTTGTTCGGAAGAAAAACTTCCTCGATAAGATACAAGGTATCTCGCTGAGAGCGGGAGAGACGGTCGAGCTTGTAGACCAGCACGAGGTCGAACTTGTCCGTCTCCGAGATGAGTTTCTGGATGCCGGGGCGTTTTATGTTACTGCCGGTGTACCCGCCATCCACATAAACGTCTGCGATGAGCCAGTCCTGCGCCTTGCAGTAGGCTATCAGACGTTCCTTTTGTTCGCCAACAGAATAGCCCTCTTGTGCCTGTTCCAGCGTAGAGACGCGGATATAGAGGGCTGCTCGTCTCATGTGGTCTGACCTCCTTCGAGGTCAACGGCGAAATTCAGGAGCTTTAGGCGGTCGCGCCCGCCCAGCTTTTCATAGATGCGCAGCAGCTCCATCGCCTCCGGTGAGATGGAGCCGTCGCCGTTGAATACGACCCCGCCGTTGTTTGCTTGGATGAATGGGCTGTTTGTCATCAGGCCGTTTAGGTTGTTCTCCACGTTCCCGCTCGGCATTGTACCTTTCAGCAGGTAGTCGATGCTCACATCAAAATACTCGCTGATTTTGATAAGGGCCTCAACGCTGGGGTAGGAATCTGCCAGCCGTTCATATTTACCCACGGCAGAGGGAACCACCCCGATGTACTCCGCAAGGTCGCTCTGTGTAATATCACGTGCTTTCCGCAATCTTCTAAGTCGTTCTCCAAATCCGTCCATAGGGACACCTCCTATCTTTTAATTCAAGTATAAGTCTTTTAATTCAAGTTGTCAAGCCACAAAATTTTTTCGGAAAACGCAAGAATGTAGGTTGACAAAAGAGAAAATAGGTGTTATAATAGACTTGTAATTCAAGAAAGCGAACCGCTGAGGCTTTCAGAAGGAGGTGAGAGCATGAACGTCATGCGCGAGCGGAGGCTGCGCGGGGCAATTCCCACACAGCGCGAAGTAGCAAAGGCCGTCGGCGTGAAGGAATCCGCAGTCAGCAAGTGGGAACGCGGAATCGCTAAACCCCGTGCTGACAAGCTGCCGAAGTTGGCAGAGCTTTACGGCTGTACCATTGAGGAACTGCTGGCCGACAGCTACGATGACAGTAGTGGAAATCAGTGAGCTCCACACCGGCTGTTCTGCTTGCAGTAGCAACGGAGCTGGCAGAGCAGGCAAAGGCCGAAATGCCGGAATTGCGGGACGGAGAACGGGTTTTGCGAGAGTGGTACAGGAGCGGCGTTTATTATCGGGAAACATCGTTCGACTGCGAGACTTATCAAAGCCAGTACGATTTTCGGCAGAAGAAAAGCCGCCGCATGGCGGTAGTAAAGCAATGAGGTGATTCAAATTACTGAGATGGTCTGCCCTATTTGCCTAACAACCCGTAGTGGTTTCTGCGCGGTCGCATTATTTTCTTTATATTCTCATTATACGACTTTTAGGCTACTTTGTCAAGCGTTTTTCTGAAAAAATTTCGGGAAAATTTTTCAGATTAGGCAACTGCCATGAAAACCAGCTCAGCCTCGCAGTATTCATACTGCCGAGTGAGTGATGCAAGCTCCGCATCATCGTCGGTCTCGCAGATAGCACCCAGCAGCTCGACCAGCGCGTTTTCCAATTCCTCGATGTAAGTCATAGGTCTCATCATGTTCTTGTCCTCCTGATTTTTTAGTTATGAGCTAAGAGGTTGCCTTTCGCATTGCGCTTGCCACTTTGAAACCTCGTAAGGCGAGTGGGGCTTGTCCACATTCTGTTTTATCCTCTTAGCTTTCTTCCTTCGTACTAATTATAGTATACACCTATATAGGTGTAATGTCAAGCCTTTTCGGAAAAATTTTTTGGAAAAAATTCATCGAGCCTACCTTCCTGCCACAGTTTCCAGTGCTCGCGCATACAGGTGTGGCAGGGGCGGTAGCCCGCCGCAATCGCTGTCTGCTCGTCGGCGAAGAACACGCGGTTACTGATGTATGTCCCGCCCGTCGGTCTGGCAATCGCTTGGAGGGCAGACCGGCAATCCAGTTTGCCATAGATTTTCATGCCCCGATGACCGCCGAGCGTTCCCGGTTCTTCTGACAGATACTGCTTTCCATCTGGGCCTATCAGCTTATACAAAGGCTCCACCTCCCTCGTGGGTATAAATTAAGAGCCGTTCCTGCGAACGGCAATGCTCAATTCTATTATACACCTATATAGGTGTTTTGTCAATCGTTTTTCTGAAAAATTTCTGTGAAAGAGAGGGCTTGTCTCAGTTGCTGACAAGCCCTCTCCGTCTCACTTTTTCCCGCCTTTGTGTTTCCAACTGCCGATTGCCTCTATGCCGAACAGCAGAACCGCCATATCCTCCATCGCCTTGTTGATGTCTCGGTAGAATGTCCGCTTCTCAATATTCAACCGCTCGGCGATTTCATCAACACTCAGCCGCTCATCGTCTATGTACCGGAGGTACAGAGAATCCCACCGGCGAGCCTCGTCTTGGTTCAATGCCTCGTGACAAATGGCTTTGTATGCCGCCAGCATCTTGTCAACGTGGCTCATCATCAGACCGGTCTTGCGGCGCATGGAACAAATGGCGTTGACCTCTAAAGCCTCCGGCGAAACGTGGGCGTAATGCGTTTTGAGCTTGCGGTAATTCTTCATCAACAGGTTGACATCGTGATACCGGGAATCATACTCATCATCCAGCATCTCGTCTTTCTTAGCAAGGACTTCCTGCGCCGCCACTCTTGCAATCTCAGCGATTTCCTCTTTTTTCACAGCTGTGCCACCTCCTTTTTTAACTGCGAACTTTGTTGATTCGTACTCGAAGGGCATCCATCAAAGCACCCTGCATATCGCCCTTGCTTTGCAGAGCCTCGATAACTACCTCATCCATACCGCCCTGCGCTATCAGGTGGTGGATAACAACCGGGTGTTCCTGCCCCTGCCGGTGCAGACGCTTGTTTGCCTGTTCGTATTGCTCCAAGCTCCACGTCAGCCCGAACCAGACCGCATGATGACCGCCGCGCTGTAAATTCAAACCGTAGCCACAGCTGGCAGGATGCGCTAACAGGATGTCAACCTCTCCGTTGTTCCAGTCCTGCTCATCCTTTGCCTGAGAATACACCCGCACTCGAAGGCCAGTAGGGGCCAGCGCCTCCAACAGCCGGTCGCGGTCGTGCTGGAAGTTGTAGAACACCAAAGCGTGTTGCCCGTTCAACTGCTCCACCAACTCCATGAATGCGTTGATTTTGCAGTCGTGAACCGGAACTGCATTTCGGTCCTCATCATAAATGGCTCCATTGCATAGCTGCAACAGCTTTCCAGTCAAGACACCTGCGCTACTGGCTGTTATGGTGTTTTCATCAACCTGCAACAGTAGCTCCGTCTCCAACTCCGTATATGCCTTTTGCGCTTTGGCATCCAGCTTGACAGGAACATCATTCGTCATCACGTCAGGGAGGGTCAAATAGTCCTCCGCTTTCATGCTTATGCAGATGTCGCTGATGGCCTGTTTGATTCTGTCAAAACTACCCTCCATCGGCTCATAACTGAAAACCGTTGTCCTGTTCCGCTTGCCGGGGGCAAAGTACATCTGCCGGTACGCTGAAATAGTGCGACCCAAACGTGCGCCCTCGTCAAGTAAGTAAATCTGCGCCCACAGGTCCTCCAAACCGTTGCTTGATGGGGTGCCGGTCAGCTCTACGATTCGTCGGATGCGTGACCGCACCAGCTTCAATGCCTTGAACCGCTTACTCTGTGAGTTTTTGAAACTGGAACTTTCATCCAGTACCACCATATCGAAAGGCCAAGCGTTTTTGAAGTGTTCGACCAGCCAAGGGACATTCTCACGGTTGATGACGTATGCGTCTGCTGGTGTCGCTAACGCCCGAAGGCGCTGCTGCTGTGTCCCAAGAACCGGAATGACCCTCATCATTTTGAGGTGGTCCCACTTTGCCGCCTCTTTTGTCCATGTCGCCTCCGCGACTGTTTTTGGGGCAACGATAAGAGGCTTTTGAACCTCCCACCGATTGTACCGCAGGTCGTGTATCGCTGACAGGGTTATCACCGTCTTGCCTAACCCCATATCGAGAAACAGCCCAACAGCCCTGTTGTAGATAATGCTGTCGATGCAATACTGCTGGTAGGGGTAGGGTACAAACTTCATCAGATACCGCCTCCCTCGATTTCAGCTAAAAGCTGTCTCACGCCGTCAATGCCCTTAACCACCCTCACATCTGCGCCCCGTTTCATCATCTGCCCGATTGTGTACTTCTGGATTTTCGACAGATAGCCGACCTCCGTTTTCAGCTCTGCGAAGATTATCCTACCTTCCGAAGTGATGATAAGCCGGTCTGGAACGCCGGGTGTTCCGGGGCTTGTGAACTTTATGCACATACCGCCGAGGCGCTTTACGCCCTCGACCAAATGCCGTTCGATTGTGCTCTCTTTCAAGTGCTTTTACCTCCTGAAACATTGGTCTCCCATACTTTTTATGAGATTAGGGGCATTAGGGATATTAGAGAGGTACGCAATACCCTCTAATTCCTCTAATCTCTCTATTTTTACCTGAGTTATGATTTGAATGTTTCAATGTTTCAAAAGGCTGAAAAGCCAGTAATATCAAGGGTTTAGCCTGAAACATTGGTGAAACAATGCCCGAAACATTGAAACATTCGAGGCTGAAACATTGTGTTGAATTTCCAGCCTAAAACTTTCCCTTTATCCCTAATGTGTGAATGAAATTCAGATGTTTCATTCAGATGTTTCAGTGTTTCAGGCCCATTTTGTGATGTCGATACCAACGTCTTTGAGCTTTTTCATACAAAGCCAGGTCTCATCTGCATCGTCCATCTCGTACCGTTTTAGCAGGGCGTCAATCTCCGGCGCAAACCCGTCGTGGAATCGCCGCAGCCGTTTCTCGCCAAAGCCCAGCTGCTCATGGAGCACCCACAGAATGATTGCTTCGAGTTCGATGGCATGATTCCGTTCGTACTCCGCGAGCTGCCGCTTTATCTCGATGTCCATTGCCTTTTTCTCGGCTGCGGTCAAGTCAGCACCGAACACCTTGCCCTTATACTTCTTGACCCTCATGGCATCCTCCTAATAATTTGTGTGGTTTTCGTGAAGCACCTTTCCGCAATCGATGCAGACCACATACACATCAAGCCCCGAAATTCTCCGCAGTCCGTTTTTACTGCAAGCCTTACCGGCTATGATATGGCGGTGCTTACAAAACAGCGCCTTAATTGGCCTCAGTCTTGGGGTCTCGGAAATGCCGTCTTTTGTCGCCAGATACATCTCTATGTCCTCCTATTCAATCGGTGTTGCCGGTAGGCACGATGCCATTCATCCTTGCCAGCGGCACGTTTGTAGATACGGTATTTTAGCACCCCATCAAAGAATGTTTTTGCCTCCAATGAATCGCTGGAATAGACTTTTGACGGGCTCAAAACTCCTAAAAATCCGCGAATACCGTTAGCTTGAAGGCATTTTGGAACTTTGGGTCTACGCTTTTGATGCAAATCTTCATACATCTCACGTCCTCCTTAAAAATCCACGCTGATACCCACAGTAGCCAAAGCGCAGCCCGTTTGGGGTTTTCTCCCACTCCGGCAGTGACCGCAGGATGTCGTTTATCTCTGTCGATTCCGAATATCGAAAGTCCCGCACCTGCCCTCCAAAGGCTTCGCACCATATCTCCAATGCGCACACTCTGTCACGCAAAACTAACTCTGTACCCTCTGTGACCGCCTCGCCGTTGAGCCAAATGCGGCGCTTATCTAAGGGCCATTTCTGCCAGTCTGCGGGGACGGGACGGTTGATGAAGTCGATGATGATGCCCTCCTTACTGCTGACATCGCGGTGGGCCTCCTGTTCTTTCTTGGCGTCCTGCTCCACGTCTCCGGTAAGGTAAATCTGCTCGCCCAGCCGCCAGCGCATGACCGCCTCGGCCCATATTTGGTCTATCTCATCGTCCAGATGCGCCCATACGAATTTCTTTCGCTCCTGTACGCCAACGTCAACGGGCCAGAACCGACGACCGCCTGTGCGGTCATGCAGGAACACCGGCGTGTTCGTGGAACCGAAAAACACACAGCAGCGTGGTATGTCCTTGACGTGCCGCCCATACGCCGCCCGAAAGCGGTCTGAGCGAAGCGAAAGGAACTGCTTGATACGAGCCTCATCCCCGGTACGCCTGAACGCCTCTAACTCCGAAATCTCTATCAACCATACGCCTTGCAGCAGCTCGCTGGCCTCCTTGCCCTCGAAGGTGCGGATGCCGTCGTTAAACCACCCCTTACTCATCTTGTCCAGCAGGGTGGACTTACCGATGCCCTGCGGCCCGACGAGAATCAGCATGGTGTCATACTTGCACCCCGGCTCCATTGCCCGCGCCACCGCCGCCGTAAATGCCTTGCGTGTGACAGCTCTGACATACGGCCTGTCGGCGGCTCCAAGGTAATCAATGAGCAGAGTGTCGAGCCGCGGCACTCCGTCCCATGTCAGCCCTGAGAGGAAATTCCACACGTCGTTGAACTTGTGCTTCTCGCTGTGGAGTGAAAGAGCACCGTCGATTTTGCCGTTTCCGGTGATTTTGTAGACCTTTTCAAAGTACCAGTAAAGCCCCTGATTATCGTTGTCTGTCCATGCGCGGCGTTTCTCAAACGGGCTCCACGGAAGGTCGCCCAATATCTCTCCGCGCCCCGCAAACTCGTTAAGCGCAAACTTGCCTTTGAGGTTCGGGTCATTCTCTAAAATGAGCCAGATGTTGTCTATCGTGGCCTTTATAGCCCCAGACTGGCTGTTCAGCTCCAAGTTCTGCGTCCAATTCAGGTCTGGCCCCTCTGCATCCTCGCTGTCTGACACCTGCGCCAACTGGCTGAAATCGCTGACCGCAGAATCGGCTCGTTCCTTTGCTATCTGCCGCGAGACCCGCGTGTCCGCTATGGCAAGATTGCACATCGCCGTGTATGACGGGAGCCGGTTCGTCGGCGTTTTCGGGTCTGCACTATCGTCCAAGTCGCCAAACTTGTGCAGCCTCACGAGGTCGAAAGCGTTTACCAGTTTTCCACAGCATGGGTCGGTAGAGTGGTGGGAGTATAGGAACATTCCGTTGTCGTAGATGACTGCACCGCCCGTTGTGCTGCCGCCAAGATAGGTATAGCGTCCACGCGAATCGTCCACAGGGGCATAGATGCCGTCGAGAAAGGTGTCCATCGCGCCGTAAACGTCGTATGTCCGGCAAAACGCCCCGACCACGCCGTTCTTACTCAGCGGGTCAACCTGTTTCATTGCCAGCTTTTTGTATGCGTTATCCGCACCGGGTACTTGGGGCCACCGCGATACATCACGCCAGTCTCCGATACTCTGGTCCAGCGCCGCCAACAGCCCGTCCACAGAGAGCATCGGTTTATCACCATAATTGAACACATACTCGCTGTCGGCACAGCAGCTGGGCCAGTACATCAGGCGAGTGGCTTCAAAGGTGGTAGGGTCTGCAAACTCAATCCCTATGCTCCACGCTACATACCGCGCAATCGGCTCATACTCATCAGCGGTAGCTGTCCTGTCAAGTGGGAACAACAGACGTAGCCTCGGACTGGCAGGGGCGTGTTTGCGCGTGGAATAGATGCAGTAGCCACAGCCCAGCCCTTCCACTCGTTTGAGAATTTCATCGGTTCCTCCCGGTGGTATTGTGTCAAAGTCCAACGTAATGATGTCGCGCCCCGTAACAGCCCCCGCCTTGCGGCGGGGACCGTTGAGGCTACCCGCAACAAAGCCGCCGATGTCCTTACGGTCATCCTGTTCCGACTTTTTAAGCGCGAGGTATTCTGCCATCGTTTCCGTTGAACGGCTTGGAATCCGTAACTTCTCATAGAACTCAGACAGCGTGGTCGTAAGGGGCCGCCAGTTTATGCTTTTTCGATTGTTGCCAGTCGTAATTGTTATCTTTCGGTCATAATTCAGCACCTGCGCCAGCCTCCCTTCGTAATATCCATAATCACGCCGTTATGGGATTTCCCATATCGAAACGTGCAATCGTTTTAAGCATAACTTTGTCCTCCTACTTGTACCTTTTGCCTGTTTCTTTGTCTGCGAATGTGATACGCCCAACGATTTCAAAGCCTACGAGTTCTGTCACCTTCCGCAGGATAGGCATTAGGGTGCTTATCGCAGCGAGACGTTCCGCATCGCGCTTACGCTCGTCTGCGGTGATGTTGCTGTACGCCTCGCCAGCAGTCGGGTCATAATACCCTTCGGCGTTTCGGTACGCCGAGGGCTTTCTGTCACTCCCCATCGTGGGTTGCGATTTCCCCAGCACAGGCCGCGTAGCCAGCCAAATCGACGAAGCTGTCGGGGCTGCTGCCAGTGGCGGTACGAGCCACTTTGAGCAACGCCATCATGGTCGCAACATCCTTTGCCGTGATGCCGTTGTAGGGGAAAGCCTTTGTATACTCAGGGTGCGCGGCGTTAAGGTAAACGCTCCACAGCAGCCCGATTGTATTGAAGTTATCCTCCGGCTTTCCGTATTCCTGTTCCCGCTGCCCGCATACGCAGACGCGAGCGGCATCTAAAATTTCAGCCCTGTTCATGGGTCATTGCCCCCTCTCTAACATCAATTTCTTTCGCTGTTCCGTTGAAGTTGCCGATGACACGGATGATTCCTGCGTTCCGTATGAATCTGCGGCACATCAGGCAGCAGGTCGGGTCAGCGCAACCCTCATCGGCCTCATAGCCGGAGATGTACATTGTCCCGCCAATCATGTCCTTGCGGGCCGCGCTGATGATGGCGTTCATCTCAGCATGGAGAGCCTTGCAAAGCTCGTAGCGTTCGCCCTTGGGGACATTCAGCTCGTTCCTGATGCACACACCGCTGTCACAGCAATTCTCCTGTCCGCGTGGAGCACCGTTGTAGCCGGTGGAAACAATCTCATCGTTTACCACGATGACTGCGCCGTATTGCCGCCGTAGGCAGGTAGACCGCTTCGAGACGGCGCTTGCGATGCCGATGTAGTAGTCGTCCTTCTCAATTCGCATCACAGTAATCCCTCCACGTAATGTTGTCAAACACGACTGGCACAAGCTCCTGCATCGTGCAGAGCAGCGGCCGTGCCATCTCTCGCATCTGCGGATGGGCGGCGTTGTCGGTACGCAGTTTCAGAAAATGCCGCCATTCTCTGAGGTTAGCTGTCATAACGACCTCTGTTTTTAGAGAGTTAGGCAGAACAGCGCGGGCCTCCTGCGGAGACCAGCCGAAGTCCAGAAGCATAAAATATGACCTCTCGGCTGCTTCACAAATTGATTTCCAGCGATTAAAGCCCATTTCGTTTTCATCTGTGAAGCACGGCCTGATAACAGTAATCTCACTGCCAAACTTGTCACTGGAATAATTGCAGTAGCGGGTACTTTCCTGACAGAATGAGGCCAGCCGATGCCTGACGATTTCGTGGCTCACGCCTCTGTCACAAATGAACTTGACCGTGACACTGGCGTGTTCCAGCACCGCCTCGTGACCGCGCTGGATAATGCCCGCGACGAACTTCTCCGCGCTGTCGTCGGTAATTCTATCCTCCGACTTGTAACATACCCTGCCGCACTTCTCGATGTGGCGCACGATAGCAGAGCCGTCTACGTTTCCAATGATTTCAAATGACGGGTTGATAATTTTCATGTTGTCCTCCTTAATCCTTCTTGAAGAAATCGCCTATCCAGCCATCCGCGTTCAGCGGCAGGTCGGGAGCCCACGGTATCGGCGGCGTCATCAGCCGCACCACTTCATCGAGGTTTGCCTTGTCCTCTGGAATGTCGATGACTACCTCGTCATGGACGTGGAACACTACGGGGAATCCCGCCGCCTCCAAGTGCTCTATCGCCACTGCAAGGCAGTCGCGGGCGATTGCCTGTACCACATTCTCCACCAACTTGCCGCCGTAGGTTTCAAGCTGCGACCATTGCTTTGTGGTCTGGTTAGAGCCGTAATAGAGAATAGACGGCTTGTTCCATTCGTTTGTCGTAAGGCTTGGATGGGCGTAATACAGTTTCCGCTTGCTCGGCAGGGTAATCGTGAGGTAGTCCAGCCCATTCGCAGGGTCTATCTCCCGCATCAGGATGAGGTTCCTCACCCCTGCGGGAGAACCGCTTTCGATGACGGACACCGCCGCGCTTTCGAGACTGTACCACAGGTCCACAATGCGCCTGTTTGATTCCCGCCAGCGAGAAACAATGTCTGGCAGGTCGCTCTCTGGAATCCCCATCTTCAAAGCGCCCATCGCTACGAGTGCGCCAGAGCTGCCCTGATAGCCAAGCGCCAGCTCAGCGACCTTGCCCTTTTGCCGCAGCGCATATTCGGGGTTGCCCTTTTTGATTTTCTCAATAGGCACTCCGAACATTTGCGATGCCGACGCTTCGTAGATTTTGCCGTGCGTCCTGAACACTTCCAGCCGCCACTGCTCGCCAGCAAGCCACGAGATAACCCGCGCTTCGATTGCTGAAAAGTCCGCATCTACGAGCTTGTTCCCCGGCGATGCCACAAATGACGTGCGGATGAGCTGGGAAAGGGTGTCAGGGATAGAACCGTAGAGCAGCCGCAACTTGTCAGCCTCTTTGTTTCTGACCGCCTCTCGTGCCAGCGGTAACTGCCCGATGTAAGTGCGCGGTAGGTTTTGGACCTGCACCAGCCGCCCAGCCCATCGGCCTGTTCGGTTCGCGCCGTAGAATTGCAGCAACCCCCGGACGCGTCCATCGGAGCAGACCGCCGCTTCAATGGCATCGTACTTTTTGGTGCTGGTCTTTCCCAGCTCCTGCCGGATTTCCAACACTCGCGCTGCTTCATCTTTGGCGGTCCCGTTTTCGAGCATTGTAGCAACGGTCTCTTTACGAAGGTCCGTTACCATATCGTCAACCCTCGGTTCCAGCCAGCCCATGAGTTGCTGAATACTGTTGGGGTTTTCAAGCCCTGTGAGCTCCGTAGCCTCTGCCATCAGTTGCTCTCTCGTGCTGTCCCCGATATGGAGAGCACCCTGCACCATACTCATGTCCACAGCAACGCCGCGAGCGTTGATGATGAGGTCGGTCTGCCACTGTTTCTCGACTGCATCCGGCACAGGGAAGTTAGATAGCCGCCGCTCAATCTCCATTTCGGTGGTAACGTCACCCCGGCAGTAGGTCTTAAACAGCTCCCATTTATCGGGGTCGTGCTTCGGCAGGTTCCGTGTCCTGCCGCCGTTCGCCTGAGTGGGGTTACAAGGAACACAGAAGTAACGAATGAGTGCCTTGCCCATAGAGAGTTTCTGCTTTTCAGCAGGAAGGCCCAGCGCCTTGCCTGTTGCGTCCAGACCAGCGGTATAACCGCAGTAGAGGCCGTGGAGCATAGTATCGCGCCACTGTTCCACAGGCAGGAGCAGCCCACAGAATTTTGACAGGCAATACCACTCAAACGCAGCGTTGTATGCGTGTTTAATGAAAGCGGGGTCAGTGATAGAGCGGTAAAGCCAATCAGGAAGTATCTCTCCCTGTGCTAAGTCCACAATCTGCACCGGCTCTCCATCAACGCTGTACGCAAACAGCAGGATTTCAAAATCGGGGCTCTGGACGTATTTGTACGCACCCGCCTTTGCAATCGGAACGCTGCTGTAAGTTTCAAGGTCAATCGACAGATGATGCAGCATTTTTGGCCTCCTTTATCCACTTCTCAAACACACGCTCAAAGACCTTCTTATCATAGTCGGTCATCTGGTGGACGCTTTTAACCAGCCGCTCCCACGCCTCCTGTGCCTCTTTGTTCCTGCGCTCCCAATCATCAAATGCCGCTAAGTACGCAGTGATGCGCTGGTGTGCTATCGTGTTTTTCACATAGCTCATACTATCCCCACCTTTCATTCTCTATCAGGTCAACGCACCATTTCAAACGGTCACACTGCTCTGTGAGCCGCTTTTCCTGCGGCGGAAGTGGACGTTTAGCTAACAAACCCAAAAACGGTCGCAGGATTTGTTCGCGCTCAAATTCCAGCTCGCCGCAGCGGTCGAGTGCCACTGTGCGAGATTTAATTTCGTTGTTCATTTCCGTAATAAGCTCTTTGCGCTGGTTGTTATCGCAATACTGCTTTGCCAACCGCATCGCCTTACGAATTTGCCTCTTATTGGCTTCGACAAAGAATTTACCGATATTTAGGTCCATGTAGCCCGTAGGCCACTCAATCGTGAATACCATAGCTCACCTCATATCATCAAGCAGCAAAGCTGCCAGCTCCATCAGCTCATCCAGATACGACTTAACTTCCTTGATGCCGTACGCGTGTCCTCTTTCATAAGCGAGATTCCACAAGACCACAGCCTTTTTTCGCGTCAAGCCGTGGCCCACTTCATCTTGGATGGCTTTGTAGATTTTCTCGTAGATAGCGTCACGCCGCTTATTCTTTTCGGTATTTAGCCGAGCGACTTCTTCCTGAAAGCGCTGGTTGTTATCCTCCACCTGTTTCCGATTCCAGAGAACAGACTGATTCTCATCGAAAACGTGGTCTGCCCGTACCTTTCGGATACCAGCAGGGACACAAGACATTCTTTCCATCTCATGATATTCAGACTGAATATCAATCCAATCAATGGGGGTCATAGGATTGTCCTCCTTAGAAAAATCGAGACGAGCGACTGATAAGGCTATCGGTCGCTCGTCTTTTTACTGCTTACGCCCCGTAAAACGGCTGACCAGTGAGAGGGTTAATCTGCCTCGGCTGGACACCCATCGGATTGGGCATCGCCGCACCTGTGTTGGGGTATGTCATCTGGCCGGGGGTAGCGGGCATTGCCGCACCGTAATTGGGCGTAGCAGGAGCGCCGACGGTCTGGCCTACGCCAGCGAAGTCTGCCGCAGCGGACGCGCCACCGGACAGCGGTTCGTCATCGCGGGTTTTCATCACGTTGCCGAGGCCGCAACCAATGCCCTTCTTGCCAGCACGTGCGTATCCAAAGAAGTTAATCGTGACACGCCCCCACATACCGGAATAGATGTCCTGTGGCAGCAACTCCGTATTGATGTCGCTCTGATGTACAACCTGCGGCTTCTGCTTGGTGGACGCGGTAATTACCCAACAGCCCTTGCATTCAGGGCCGTAAGGTGTGCCGTTTTCACGAACACCGTCGCCGTCGTGGATCGGGATAGGCATGACCGGAGGCCGTACACCGTTCCAAATCTTACTTTGAGCATCCGCGGCCGCAGCTTCGATGCTGCTCAGGATATTTTGATAAACAACCTCATCGCTCTTGGGGATAAGCAGGGTTGCGGAGTATTTAGGCTCTGCGTTGGGGTCGTTGTTGTTCGCCCTCGGCTGAATGAGGTTGACATAGGACAGGCGAACCTCTCCGGTCAGGACTTTCGTGGGAATGTTGTTATACATAACTTTTTTCTCCTTTCAACTTTGCTCTGCACTGTTTTTCTCTTTAGCAACACCCGCGAAATCCGCAACGGCGCTGTTAAATTCTGCGCGTTTATCCTCCGCAGTTGCAAGCGAGGGCTTGCCCTGCGGCTTGGTTACGAACTCGCCAACGAGCTCGGTAAACCGCTTTGCTCCCAAGACCTTTTCCAGCTGCGCCAGAGTTTTAGGAACACTATCATAGATGACTGCCCGCTCCACACCGTTAGACAAGAGCGTTTCAAGGGCCTTGTCTTGGTCGGACCATACTCGGACGCTCCGACCCTCCACAGCTTTGTAGCCGGGGATTTTCGTACCAGACAGAATTGCTTCGAGGGACAGGTCTTGGAGCTTTTTGTACCACTCCACAAGACAGCCGCCCTTTTCCAAAGCCTCGCTCATCTGCTCCGGGGTCAGGAGCGCCGGGTTGTTGCCAGACACCGCGCCGAAATCATCAAGTGCCGATGTCATCTGCTCAGCCTGTGCCTTGCACATACCGTTGGCACGGCAGAACCGACACCAATCACCAGCATGGTATTCTCCGAAGCCTGCATACGCCATCTGAGCCTTCGGCTTTATCTCCGCACCCCACGCCAGCAAATCCTCAACGCTGACCTGCCACCCATCGTAGGAGTTGATACGGGGCTGGTCCACATAAATCTCCACTGTTTTGATTGCCCCGCCAAATAGTGGCTGGTAGAGCTTTAATGCACCCAAGGCGTAGAGCATCATCTGAGGATTCTCTACAACATCTACGGGTACGCCCTTTCCGTGCTTGTAGTCCGTAATGATGAGCGTTTCACCGCCGAACATCACGCAGTCGCAGCGACCGAACGCCTCCGGTACATAATCGCTGATGTCAACCTTGACCTCGAACGTGACATACGGCTCGTTCTCAAAACCCATAGCCCGCTCTGACAGGTGCTCCACATAGGTTTCTGCCGTGTGGAGCATTTCGTCGTCCCAAAGCTCGCGCTTTTTGAGTTTCTTGATTTCCTTGTTGTACTCAGCCGCCTTGACCTTCTTGAATTTCTTCTTGGCGCTGATTTCGCAAACGCTGTGAGCCAGCGTCCCCTCCTGCGCATACTCGCTCGTCCTTTCGGGGAGCGTGGCTTCAAGCCGGGGAGCGGGAGTGCAGTTTAGCCAGCGGTGGGCGCTGGATGGGGACAGTAGGGCATGGGCGCTCATATCTGCGCCCCCAGCTTGCGCATCTCAGTAGCGAACGCGCCAAGCTGTTCCGGTTTCAGGTCCATTACGGCGTTGACACCAAAGCTGTGCAGCAGGTTCATCAGCTCTTGAACCTTACCGGCATCCATCAGGGTTGCTCCGGCCTGCATGATTTGGTCCACCGTGTATTGCGGGGGCGGTGCTAAAGGCATACCAGCAGCGGGCGGCACAGCCGGAGAATTAGGCGCTACCGGGGCCGGAGCAGCGGCGGGAGCCGTAGGCATGGCGGGAGGCTGGGGGGCAGGGGCCGCTGCGGTAGTCTGCTGTGTTGGAGCCGTGGGCTGCGGGACAGAGGCGGTCTGCTGTGCGGGGGTAGGGGCCTGTACCGTAGGGGCCGCAGACAATCCGTGCTGCATATAGAGCGTCGTTGCAAGATGCTCAATCGACGCAGCAAGCTGCGGGGCTTCAAGGGTAATTTTCATTTCAAACATAGATTTGTCCTCCTTAGAATTTTTCAGTATTCCTCGCGGAACACGTTTTCACGATTTTCGCCAGCTTCAAAGAATAGGTAGTTTGACAACGGCTGACACCCGTTGCCATACCAGTCCCGCAGAGCCTGTGTTGCGACAGCGTAATCACTTTCTGTCGCTTGTCTGGATTGAGACCAGTAACCGCAAAAGGCATTGGGGTAGGTTAAAACGCCAAGCACGGTATCAGGAAATCCGTCGCACGACACGCGGTTAAGAATGACCTCACATACCTTGCGCTTGTCCTGAACCTTGTCATCGTAGCACTCGCCCGCAAGGGTGGTGGCTATTGCATCCAGCTCATCTTTTGTCCACGGGTTTGTTGTTTCGCTCGGCGAGACCGTTTCCAGAACATCCTCTGAAATCGTGTCTGCCGCAGCCCGAAACTGCGTATGCGTCTCAGGCGTTATCGCTCTCGTTTGAGCGACCCCAGCAATCGTCGAGGGTTTGGCAGTGCCGTTGTCCTCAGCACTTCCGTCTCCGCACGATGCCATAGTTACTGCTATCAGCAGCACTCCGATACCTGCACACAAGATTGTCCGACCTCGTAATGCAACACGCACCATCTCAATGGTCTACCGGATTTGAGCAAAAGGAGGACAAACACAATGACAGAGTACATCGTGAAGCAGGACAAGAACGGCAAGAACCGTTACTACCGCGTTGAGGACGGCAAGAAAACCGTCATCAAGAAGGCCGAGTACGAAGCCCATATCACAACCGCCGAGCCGGTTGACACCACAATCACCGAAACCAAAAAGGAGGACAAAACAATGAGCACCAACTTCAAGCAGAGCCGCTGGACGAAGGTTCACGCGCAGGGACAGGCAAACTTCGAGAGCAAGAGCAACGTCATGGACATCACGGTCGGGACCAGTCGCGCACAGGCCGACATCCTCTACTCCACCAAGATGGTCCGCACAATCGAGAAGGCGGCGCAGTGGCTGCTGCACTCCCTCGAAGTCGCCAGAGCGAACGAGGCCGTTGCGCTCGCCGGTGAGAGTGTTCTGGCGAAGGCCGCAGCGACCACCCGCGACGATGACGAGCTGACCGTTGAGGGCGAGGGCTGGGTCTGCACTATCGAGAACATGGGCGACGGCGAGTTCAAAGCCCAGCTGACATGGACATTCAAGGCCGAGGACGAGCAGCAGCTGAGCCTCGACGTTGAAAATAAAGAGGCAGCCGAGGAATCGGCTGCCTGATACACAGGGAGGACCCGCCTATGCACTTAAACTTAGAGGTCAAAAAGTACCACAACTTCTTTTGGCTGAGAGCCATATACGGAGCACGGAGAGACAAGTGCTGCATCGAGTGTTTCAACGCCAAAAAAGACAACCGCGTCTACCACGCGACCCGGTGCAAGAAGTACGCGCTGGTGAGCATCGACATTGATGAGGACCCAAAGGCACTGGCTTATTACCTCTGCGGGATAAGCGCGGGGAGCGTCTGGGAGAACAACGTCCACGTCGCGTTTATTCCTGCGCCGGGTGAGCTGGTAGAAATCAACAATGACAAAATCGGTCTGCGGATAACAGATGCACGGGAGATTCATTTTCAGGACTATGTACCTGACCCCGTTGGCGAGTATACGCCCGAACAGCGGACCTGCCGTAACTGGATATTTGCCAACTACATCCTTGATGGAAAATTACAGGAGGACAAAGAAAATGGATATGCAGACAGTAATCAAGAGAGCGGAACGGAATATTCGTCAGGCGCTACGGGACTACCGCGCGCACACGGACAAGACGGAAGTGCTGGACGATGTTTCAGACGCATTCATTACCCGCCTCGCAAGGGATAGCAGCTACGCCAAGCAGGAGCTTCGGGAGCTGTTCAGCAAGTCGCCGGTCTGGTGCGAGGACATTGACGCGCTCGTTATCAACGGGACACGGACGCACAACCCGGACTACACCCGCATCCGCAACTTAGCGTGGGATATTTTAGCGGAGCCGAGGTATGCGGCTAAAAGGGCCAATGATAGTGAGAGGTATGCCGACATCGAAGCCGCCATTGAGTTCTTCGCTAATCCAAGCCTCGACCAGCCGGAGTTCTACACTGCTGCCATCAACCGGCTTGCGCCCAAAGCCTACGCGCCGGGGAAGAAACTCAGCCGCGTGTTCAAGGCGCTCTGCACCAAACTGGGCGTTGCTGATGAGACAGCGGGCAGTCAGTTTCAGCACCTCTACGCGCAGTTTGCGGATGAGCTGACAGCAAGGAAGATTGGATTCAAGTTGTACATCAGCATCAACCCCGCGCACTTCCTCACGATGAGCAACCCGAAATGCGATAAGCGCGGGAGCACCCTGACAAGCTGCCATTCGTTCAATTCCACGGAATACGAATACAACAACGGCTGTTCTGGATATGCCCGCGACAACTACACGTTCATCGTGTTCACGGTCGATGACCCATCTAATCCTGAGACGCTGAACAACCGCAAGACCACGAGGCAAATTTTCGCCTACAAGCCCGGTAACGGTCTGCTGTTGCAGAGCCGGATGTACAACACGTCGGGCGGTGTGTATGGAGCCGCAGAGGACAGCAAGCTCTATCGTGATTTAGTCCAGCGTGAAATCTCCATGTTGGAAGAAGTGCCGAACCTGTGGAAAACCTGCAACTTTTGCGGCAGTGACTTCGCGTCTGAGATTTTCAAGAACGAGGACTTTGGCGGCTACCCCGACTGGACTTATGAAAACTTCGATGCTCACGTCAGCGTCCGGCGTGACCGTGAGAACGATTATGAGGGATTTGAGATTGGGGCAGCCGGTCTGTGTATCTGCTGCGGTGACGAAATCAACACCAAGCTCTACTGCGATGGCTGTTTGAGCGACGATGACGAAGAAAACTACTGCGAACACTGTGAGAATTACACAAGCGAGGAACTGTACGAGGTACACGACAGTAGGGGCAGGACGCTCATGGTCTGTGAGGACTGCCGAAATAGCCACTATACGCAGTGCGAGGACTGTGACGAGTGGTATCCAAATGACAGCGTTTATTCGACGGCTAATGGACGATACGTTTGCGATGATTGCCGTAAGAATTACAGCTACTGCGAAGAATGTGATGAGCTGTATTGCGATGACGATATGTACCTTGTTCATGATGAGAACGGCATTGAGTGCCGGGTGTGTTGCGACTGCCTTGACGAGCACTATATGGAGTGCCAGCACTGCCACGACTACCACTACAACAAATGTGTCATCGCGGCATATCAGGAGAACGGCGACCTTGCTTATGTCTGCGACGATTGCGCCGCTGAGTATGAGGAATGCCCGCATTGCGGCGAGCTGGTAAAAGTGCGCGATGACGGAACCTGTCCGCACTGTGGCGCGGTCATTGATGAGAATGAAGAAGAAGTCGAATCTGGAAAGGAGCATGAAGTAGCATGAAGAAGATAGAGGAATTTCTGACCCCGACACAGCGCGAGCTGTTTAGAAAGCTCACTGTGATGTACAAAAACGCCACAATACGCAAGGGCAGTTACATTCTCGTCCCCGGTCAAGCGCCGGTGATGCTGGTGGCACACCTTGACACGGTTCACCATCAGCCGGTCAAGACGATATGTAGGAGCGACAATGGCAACATTCTGATGTCCCCGCAGGGCATCGGCGGTGATGACCGCTGCGGTGTGTACGCGCTGGTGACGGCGCATGAACGGGCGGCAGTCAAGCCGTGGCTTCTGTTCACCTGCGATGAGGAAGTCGGCGGTGTGGGCGCAAGCGCGTTTTGCACTGAGTACGGCAAAGGCAAGATGCCGAAGGGTCTCGGTGACTTGAAAGCCATCATCGAGATTGACCGCAAAGGCCGAGATGACGCGGTGTACTACGACTGCGCCAACACGGACTTTGAGAGCTACATCACGAATAAGGGCTTCAAGACGCAGTTCGGTTCATTCAGTGACATCTCTGTGGTGGCTCCGACGCTGGGTGTTGCGGCGGTCAACCTCTCATCGGGGTACTACAACGCCCACACTCAGCACGAGTACATCAACCAGAAGCACCTAAACACAACGATTCGTAAGGTCGTGGGGATTATCGCGGATTCCGTAAAACCCAACTTCCCGAAGTATGAGTACATCGAAAGTGTGCAGTTCACGCGCTTCGGCAGCCGTGGCAGTTACTCTTGGGGTTGGGAAGATTGGGCGTATGAGCGCAGCGGCAAAATCGTCAGGCTTGATGGTGGCGAGCAGGAATATGAAGGTCTGAGCGACATCCCTGCTGACATCCGACCTGCGTATGAGCTGCTGTTGGACTACGGCTACTACTCGATGGCCGAGTTGGAGGACATCAGGGCGGCGCAGGGCGACCAAGCAATCACGATGCTTGCGGAATCGGAGTTCGGGGATGATTACTATGACCTGATTTATGGAGACGCCGATACGGAGGATATGCGATGAGACTTAACGCGCGAGACCTTGACCTGCTGGTTACGGTGTACAAGCACATTAACGCAGAGGGGGCGCGGCCTGATTTGGCCGCAGCCCTGCTGCGATTGGTGAGCCGCCTGTCCCGTCAGAACGAGGGAGAATACCCGACCTGCTTGTCTCTGAGCCGTGAGCAGATTCAGCGGGATATTCCGTATCAGGTGGTATGCGAAACTCGATACGGTGCTCGGTGGGACACAGGCACACGCAAACGCAGATGGGATAGTGAGTTCAGCCACGCGGAACAGCAGCTTGCCAGCCGCTTGTTCCGACAGGCGCAAACGTGGGCGCTGAAAAGCGGAGCGCCAGCCAGCGTAAAAATGACAGGAGCCGCATACGACCTCTGGCAGAAACTTGGAGATTTTTGCGCATCGCTATGAAGGAGGAAACATCATGAACGAATACACCAAGAATCAGATTGAAATGCTGCGGAGAGATGGGTACTCAGATGCCGCTCGTATCATTGAACAGCAGGACAGCTCGTTCAATCTCACGCATGAGATGGCGCACCTGATGGATTTCGCCGCTATTAACGATAGCGGGGACCTGCTCGCCCGTGAGCAGCTTCGGGCATTGTGGACGGCACACTGTTTTCATGCGAATTGGTCTGTGGACACCGCCCCGTATGACAGCGCCCTACTTGCCCTCTGGGAACGGATGGAAGATGAAGGGCAGACACGAGGCTTCAAGGATCTCGATGACTTTGACAACTTTATGTGCGGTCTGCTGGTTTGAAATCAGACTTTAAGTGATTTTTCTCGAAAATTTTTCGGGAAATCTATTGACAAAAACACCTATATAGGTGTATAATAGAATTAAAGAAAAGGGAAAAACATAGGAGGTCAACACCATGACAAACAGCAGATTCGATGAGATTTTCAACACACTCGGCAAAGCGGTTATCCGCGACGAGAACCCCGCCCCGCACGATATGGTAGGCATCGCGGCTGGTTATCTCGCAGGAGATGACAGCGATGTTGTAATGGCAGAAGAAGCCATCAACTACCTCATGGCTGGCAACTATGACCCCGCCGCTTTTGTTGAGCAGGTTCACGCCGCGCCGAAGGTGTTCAGCACCAGCATTCCCCACGAAGTTCTGTTCACTAAGCTCTGCGCCGCGATGGGCGTTTAAGAACATAAAACCCGCCCCGAAGGTTACGGGGGAGAAAGGATTTGACGTGAAGAAGTATTACGCAGATATCCACCATGCACCGAGCAACACGCACGTTACCATCGGCGAATATTCTGAGAAAGCCATTGAGGATTCTATTGCGGCTTGTTTGAGGCAGAGGGGATTCGACCCGGCAGATTGTCTCTGGTCCGTGCGTTCTGAGGAAGTGTAAGCCGAAACCGCCGTAAGGCGGTCGCCGAGAGTTGCCCTACTCGGCCTGATGATGGCAGGGCAGAAAGGAGTAGACAGCATGATTACGATATTGCCCATCGACGATGAGGAACGGGCGCAGTACCAGCGGTTCTACAAAGAACACACTCCTGTCGGCTGGATGGAGGAAGAATCAATTACCCGTCTTATCGTCAAGATGAAGCGTGGGTACAAGGGGTGGACACCCTCTGGATGCGCAAGGGACTGCGGCGACCACTACATCGTTGCTCACTACGGTAGCTATACCAGAGTTGATAAGCGCACCCTTACCGTCACAAAAGATGTTGAGGACAAATAAAACGGAGGTACACGAAATGAACATTACCAGAGAGGATAAAAAGGCAGAGGCCATCGAGCGTATGAAGCTGCTTGACATTTTTGCCGAGACCCGCAAGCAATTCGAGCGGGATGATTACGTCAGCATCAGCGAGCCGCCTGTGGGCGCTTTCTTCTGGGCCGAGGGTGAGGACTTGCAGCGCATCCGTGAGTTTGAGGAAAACCGCAATGTGCTGGTTTACCTCGTTATCCGTAGCTACACCACTTTCGGCAAGATGGACTGTTACCTGTACGTCAGCGACCACCGCGATGAGTGGGAGCAGGACCGTGAGGACCTGAAAAACCGTGAGCCGCTGTGCTACGTCTATAACCATGATATGCCCGACTGCTCTGAGTTCGGCTGCGTCGGCATCGAGAAAACCTGCGCGGCTGGGCTGTGCAGGACTTGGTGAAGGAGGAAAATGAGGAATGAAAAACATATGCACTTTACAGGTCGAAAATGCGATTGAAGCCATTCAGCACACAAAAACCGTGATGTATAAGCATGGCGTGTGGAATGAGTATTATGAGCGCAAGACCGAGGAAGTCATCGAGAGTATCAAAAAGAGCGGCTACGGTGCTGATGTGCGTCTTAACGAGGCAACGGGTATATTTTATGTCAGCATTCCTGCTGATTGTGATATGTGGTGACAGGCGGTGAAACGTAATGGCTTACAATCTCATTTCAGACACCTATTCCTGCGACATTTGCGGATTTGAGATGCAGTGGGACGCGTCTGACCTAAAGCACGGCGAGATGTGGGGGTGCGAAAAATGCGGTGATACTTTTTGCTCGAAATGCTTCATCGACTGTTATGGGCGTGGGGAATATATGAGGATGATGCAACAAAGTGACCTCGTTTACTGCCCCACTTGTTGGAAAAAGGCGCGGGAAGATTGGGCGAAAATGCCAACACTGCCTGAAAGTCAGAGGTGTGCCAATGCCTAAGTACCCACGGAACCATGTGGATGTCGAGTATTACGTCCCCGGACGAAAGCGGCGGGTAGCTGGCTCGACGAAACCAACAAGCGATTTTCTGGTGATGATTCACCAGCAGCATCCAACCGCAACCATCAGGCAGATGTACGCCATAATAACCGACCGAAGCCAGTGGCTCCCGAACCCAGAAGCCATAGCAGTGCTGGAAGCACACATCAGTGCGGGCTATGGAGGCTACATACCAGATTGGAGGTAAAAGATAGTGGGCAACGAAAAAAGCACCTACACGATTCAGCCTCAGATTGAGGTCAACGTCACTTCGCAGGACATCGACGACATTATGGTCTGCGCTTTAGAAGGCGGTATCAACTACTGGTGCCGCAAGGCAAAAGTCAACGGCAAATACCTCGGCGAATATGCCAGCGACCAGATTTCTCGCGGCGGTATGCTCACACTGTATGATGCCGAAAGCAGTGATAAATGGGAGCTGACGCTGAACAAGTTCTTGAATGGAATGAAGCTCGCCATCGAGCAGGGATTCGGGGCTTGGGTCAAGCCAGCAGACGGTTCGATTGACGTTGGCAATATTGACGCGGATGCGGCTGACGCTATTGTTCAGCTCGCCCTGTTCGGAGAGGTGGTGTTTGGGTAATGCAAATTCGGTGTGGTAACTGCATCTATGACGAGCAAGAAACGCTGGATGCTGTTGGGGCTTGCAACTGTTGTGAAAATTTCAGTTCCTTTGCTCCGACTAATTGCAAAGCCGGTCAGCCCTATCTCGTTCGAGTGAGCGAGCTGCGCTACGGCGAGGTTACGGTCTGGGCCAATTCTGAGGACGAGGCAAAGAAGGTCGCCCGTGACGCGGAGATTAACTTCTATGATTCCGAAATAACGGATATGACAGCAGAAAGGTTGAGTGCGTCAGAATGCCCTCTGGGCGGCGATGCTGCGGATGATTGCGCGAAGTGCGCCTACTCCGGCGATTTCCATTTCGAGAACGGTGATTGTGTAAGCAGAAAGGAGAGCAACAGCAATGAATAAATACGAAGTAACTGAGTGGTGTCCGCACTGCGAGAGCGAAATCACGATGACGTGGGACGTGGAGAGTATGGGCTATAAAGCCTTCTGCCCTGTCTGCGGAGAGCGGCTTATGCTCTGTGATATGTGCCAGCACAGCGGTCTTGACGGGGAATACACAGGCAGTTGCGATTACAGAAGTGAGAGCGACACCTGCCGTTTCAATCGTGGGTCAACGCAAAAAGGGAAGGATATGCTACGGGTTGAAACACCACTGGGCGCAATCATCGCAAGACCATCCAACGATAGTAACTATCCCGGCATCTGGATTGACCTGCGCAGACCGGATTCCGACGACGATATGTCACTTGCCCTCGTTGAGTGCGCCCCCACAGGGCTTGAAAGCGCACCGGAGCTTGTTACCCATGTGTGGGGCGATGCTTTACAGGAAGATTCAACCAAGCGAATTGTTCATACGAACGTCGAGGAATATTTCAGATTGGAGGATTCAGAGCATGAATAACAGGCCCAGCTTTCCCTACGCGGTGCAGCTGGCTTTCGCTCAGCTCGCCAACAACACCGATGCCACAAACAAAATTATGAACGCAAGCATAGGCGGCATGACGCAAGAGCTTTTAGCTCTCGCTCATAGCTACGCGCCAGAGGACCTTCCGTTCGTTTTAGCGTCGATGAAGCTGCTCTCCAATGCGATGCTGCCGGTACTGGATGACAGCGGGCGGCAGCTTATGGACCTCATCTTGGAGCACACGACCTGCATCACAATCAAGGATGATGCGTTTCAGAAAGAGAACTGAGAAGGAGAGAAGATTTATGGAAATCAAACGTGGAGACATTTGGTATATAGAGAGCGGGTATAGCACTGGCAGCGAGCAACGCCCCGGTCGCCCAGCAGTTGTAGTGTCCAATGACCTGAACAACGTACACAGCACGACGGTCGAGGTAGTCTACCTCACGACACAACCAAAGCGTGACCTGCCCACACACGCCACTATTCACAGCATGAGCCGTGACAGCATTGCCATCTGCGAGCAAATTACCACGGTTGCAGTGGAGCGTATCGGGAATTACCGAGGCTGCGTGACAGATGCCGAGATGGAGGACATTGAAGCGGCGATGCAGGTTTCTCTCGGTCTGCGGGAGGCGGAGGCAGTCTGTATAAATGCTCCCCCCCCGCGCTGGAAACCAAACTCGCGGAGGCCGAAGCGAGGTGCGCGGTTCTGCAACAGATGTACGATTCCCTGTTAAACCGACTTATCAAAGCAGGGTAAGAATTAAGGCGCGGGTTGCATAACCAGCCCGCGCCCTTTTCAGGAGGTGGACGATACGATGATGGAGCAGGAAAAGGGTATGGCGGGCCTGACCGAAATGGCGCTGTGGAGCTTTTTACAGCCGGGGGCGCACCACAATCCTGACATCTCTGCGCTGAAAGAGGCAGTCAACGACCTTTGCCAGATGACTATGCAGAAAACAGCAGGTCAGCGCAAGAACAAGAAGGGCGACATCAGCTGGGACAACTTAGAGCGGGTCAAGTTTACAATCATTTGCGAAGCGGTGTTGTTGGTTCTTTCTGGCAAGCTCGACGGTCTGGAATGAAATCAGACTTTCAGTAAATTTTCTCGAAAAATTTTCCGAAAAGGTATTGACAAAACACCTATATAGGTGTATACTATAATTAGTTCAAAGGAAAACGAGAAAAGAAACAGGAGGAACTGAAAATGATGTACGAAGAATTTGAAAAGCTGGCCGGTTACGAAGTAAGCTATGAGGACTACGTAAACGTGATTGAGCCGATGTATACGGCAGTTAACCTGAGCAAGCAGGATTTCATCAAGTGTCTTGACAAGAAACGGTTCGCCCTTCCGACCAAAGCTGAAATGATGAAAGCCATGAAGAAAGAAGCTCAGCACCTCTACGAGATTTGCGGTGGCTACACCGATTTCAAAAGCGAGCGGAGATTGGAGGACTTGGCACGGACATACGCAAAACGGTTCTTTGGTGTGACTGACACCGTAGAGAGCAAGAGCTACTTTTTCTTCCTTACCGGCTACGAATATCCAGAACTTAAGAGGGGTTGCACCTATCCGAGAGTATTGGTAATCGGCAGAGCTGAGTATGAATATGAGCGCATCACGCTGGTAAAGACAGCGGTATAAGCCGAAACGGGCAAAAGAAAAGCCCGTCCACCGGTGCTGATGAAGGCAGGGCAGAAAGGGATGAGTTGGATGACAGACGCGATGAACAATCCTCGCACAGAGGATTTCGATGATGAGGCTTACTTGGCTACTATGTTTGACCACATGGATATCTGGGCGGCGTATGACAACGCACTCGTTCACGCTGGTGAATGGGTCGAAGGTAAGTGAATTAAATCACAGGCGGGTTTCGGTATATAGGCAAATACAGCTATCCATCTTAGTAGAATGTAAAGCATGGGATAGTGCATTGCCTGCGGATGTTATAACAAAACTGCTGGGAAATGGTTTGTTAAAGGGAATAAAAACATGTTGGTTAGTTACAACAGGTGGATTGTCTAAAGACGCCGAAGGCATACGAATTGAGTGGGAAAATGCAAAGCGAGAAGGCCTGGTTTTCTTCACTCAAAACAGAATTATCGACTTGTTAACTGATTCACATTTGATCAAATCAGTTGATATCATCTGTGAGCCATTAAAAGATCGATTTACAATGGGAAGCGAAGCACTGCTCATGCTGACATCCGAAGGAATGTATTGGATTGTTCCTGTTACAGATTCAG
>CAJTZM010000003.1 GCA_910583935.1 uncultured Oscillospiraceae bacterium | reverse complement strand
AGTGAACCGACCCTCACGGTTTACCGCCAGCGATAGCCGGACAATATCGCCGGGGAAGTATTGCTCATTGGACCAGACAGAACCCACCGCGCCGGAAGGGTCTGCGGCATAGATACGCCACATCTTGCGTTTTTCGCCGGTGTCTTTGTTGGTGAATTCGCTTTCCTGCACGCTCAGGACGGATACTTCGATACAAGGGGTTTCGTAGGTTTCTTTCATTGTTTTTGCTCCTTTCATTTTCGCGGGTTCAAAAGCTGTGCAACCTTTTTTCTTTCATTCGTCTGCTATTATCCTTGGTACGTGTGCAAAAAGATTTCTCAAAACACAGCTTTTAGACCCTGCCACGGGTAAAAAAATAAAGGTCAAATCGGGGTTGCCCCTTTTGATCTTTATTTTACAATTCACATTTTCGTTCTTGACAAATGGGGAGGACTGTGGTATAGTATATTAGTATAGTAAAAATGCAGCGATCAGGAGAAGTAGCCAAAAACGCCCGACAGAGAGAAGGCATGACCCGCTGAAAGTGCCTTTGGGGAACGGATTTGGTGAAATGCACCTGCCAGCACGGGCCGGGAATGCAGTATCGGTCTGCGGACGCCGCCTCCGTTACAGGGCAAAATTGAGTAAAAATCGAAGTGGAACCGCGGCAAATGCCGCCTTCGGCCCCAAGGGCCTGAAGGCGGTTTTCTTTTTTGGACCGGCCTTTGGGCAGAAAGGAGAAAAGCATGAAAATCTACAATACGCTGACTCGAAAAAAAGAGGAGTTTGTGCCGATTACGCCAGGCGAGGTGAAAATGTATGCCTGCGGCCCGACGGTATATAACTACATCCATATTGGAAATGCCCGCCCCATCTGCGTATTTGACACGCTGCGCCGCTATTTGGAATACCGGGGCTACAAGGTGACCTTTGTGCAGAATTTTACCGATATTGACGATAAAATTATCAAGCGGGCCAATGAGGAGAATACGGATTATAAAACGATCGCCGAACGGTACATTGCCGAGTACTGGACCGATGCCAAGGGTTTGGGCGTTCGGGCGGCAACCATCCACCCCAAAGCGACCGAGACCATGGACGAAATCATCCGGATTGTCCAGGATATCATCGGCCACGGCTATGGCTATGAGGTAAACGGCGACGTGTACTTCCGGGCCAAAAAGTTTAAGGGCTACGGAAAGCTTTCCCATATGCCCATTGAGGAGCTGGACGCGGGCAATCGGATCGACGTTGCCGACCAAAAAGAGGATCCCATGGATTTTGCCCTGTGGAAGGCGGCTAAGGAGGGGGAGCCGTATTGGGAGTCGCCCTGGGGCAAAGGCCGCCCAGGCTGGCATATTGAGTGTACCGCCATGATCCGGAAGTTTTTGGGCGAGACCATCGACATCCACTGCGGCGGACAGGACCTGATCTTCCCCCACCATGAAAATGAAATCGCCCAGGGGGAATGCTGCACCGGAAAAGAATACGCCCGTTACTGGATGCACAACGGCTACATCAATGTGGATAACGTAAAGATGAGCAAATCCAAGGGGAACTTTTTCACCACCCGGGACGTGGCGGAAAAATACGGGTACGAAACCATTAAGCTGATGATGATCCAGTCCCATTACCGCAGCCCCTTTAACTACACGCTGGAGGTGATCGAGTCCTGCAAAAATTCGCTGGAGCGGCTGTACAACTGCCGGGAGAAGCTGGAATTCGCGCTGGATCACGGTCTGGAGGAGCCTACCGAGGGCGAAGAGGAGTTTTTGCGGAAATTCGACGCGGCACGGGAAAAATTCGTGACGTCTATGGATGACGATCTGAACACGGCCGACGGCCTGACCGCGCTGTTTGATCTGACCCGGGAGATCAATACGGCTTTGCAGGTCCCCCGCTCCAAAGCGCTGGCCCAAAAGGCCGCCGAGGAGTTCGACGCCATCGCCGATGTGCTGGGTATTTTGTACAACCGTAAAAAAGAAACGCTGGACGCCGAGATCGAGGCGCTGATCGAAAAGCGGCAGGCGGCCAGAAAGGCCAAGGATTTTAAAACCGCCGACGCCATCCGCGACCAGCTGGCCGGTATGGGCATCATCTTAAAAGACACCCCCCAGGGCGTACAGTGGACCCGCGGCTAGAAAAAAGAAAAAAAGCCCCCTTGGGGTACCTTCTCTACGGAGGGCGCCCCAAGGGGGCTTTTGAAACGAAATTAGGCGAAGGATTTCTCGAAAAATCAAATCGTTTATTTGAAATCGAAAAGTGAGATTATAGGAAGGATGTTCATATACATTCCTTCAAATCTGAACTCACTTTCTAAGCCGACTTTTTCAATGATAAATTTTGACAGATCTTCCTCCATGCGCTCCCAAACTGTTTCAGAAGATACTCCGGATTTATCACTGATTTGAGCGACGGTTGCATAAGCGTTTTCGGAATGGACGGTCAACTTGTAAAGAGCCGTAGCAATCTTCAAATTCTTGCTATCACTAAATGGCTTGATGATGGATATAATTCGACGAATATCCATATTCATGAAAGTTAAGTTTCTATTATTCGAAAAGAACACGGCCCCGTGTCTCATCGTTGTTGTTATCTCCGGAATGTTACAGCAGGAATAGCCCCATTCAGAATTTCCCGCGTGTTCCACAGCGTCATCTGTATTCCATCCGGGATTCAAATTGTCTGCTGTCATCTTTTTGGACAAAATAATCGTGTGAAGGGCTGCAGCTATCCTGAATGTAAAGTCAAAATCCTCACCATTAGGTAAAGACTCTATGCGTTTCCGAATCGCAAGAACAATATCTTCGGTTGTGGAAACAGGGGTATATCCGAGAAGTTCATCCACCGAAACATCAAAGAATTTTGCAAGATCGGGCAGAAGCTGAATATCAGGGCAGCATTGTGCCGATTCCCATTTTGATACCGCTTGATTGGTTACGCCGAGAGTATTTGCAAGTTCTTCTTGCGTAAGTCCTTTTTGCTTTCTGAGAAAGGCAATTTGTTCATTGATTTTAATCGCGGTCATATTAACGCACCTCGTAATTCATTATTTGTAGCTACAGTTATATTTTATCGATAAACAGCTATCAAAACAACAACGCATCCGTTTGATAAGTTCACCGTTCATCCAACTCTCAGTTGGATGAACGGTGAAGCATGTGTGCCGTCAGATTGCAAATTCGGATTGTGGGGATAGCAAGCCGATGTTCGTTACGCATGGAGATGCGGTTGTTTCCTTATGCAAATTGCAATCTAATCATTTTGACTGTTATAAAAAGCAAAAGGGAGACAATTTCTTTACGAAGTGTCTCCCTTATGGGGGCTTTTCATTGGATTCGGTCCAAATGGCTTTATTTCTTTTTTCGTTTCGGCGCGGTCAGGGCAAAGCTGTCTTCGATCAGGCGCAAAATATCGCCGTCCGCCATACTCCCGTCTAAAATGATGCTGAGCCAATGCTCTTTGTTCATATGATATGCAGGCACCACGGCGGAAAACGCCCGCCGCCAGAAGTCCCCCTGCATCGGCTCGGCTTTGACGTTGATCCAAATACGGCCCTGCCGCTCAAAGACCATGGCGAAAATTTTTCGGTTGGCCCGGTGCCGCAGTACCGTCCAGTTGTCGTCGCGAAAGGGGTAATCCTCATAGGCGCCGGGCAGTTCCAAGCAGGCGGCGATAGCCTCTTCCCGTGTGGTCATGGACAAACGCCTTCTTTTCCATTGGCAGACGGTGGCCCGGCGTTTTTCAGCGCCTGCAAAATCGGCTCGTCCGCCGGGCAGAAGGGATATTGGTCCGCCTGGGAGACGCAAATCCACCGCAAATCGGCGTGCTCTCTTTTTTGCAGAACGCCGGACTCGATTTGGGCGTTTAATAAGGTCAGATGGACGGTTAGGTCCGGATAGGTATGGGTTACTTCCATAAAAACGTCCTGTACCGACAGGGTAACGGCCAATTCCTCCTGACATTCACGGATGAGCGCCTGCTCTTTCGTTTCCCCCGTCTCCACCTTGCCGCCGGCAAATTCCCACAAAAGTCCCCGGGCCTTGTGGGGCGGTCGCTGGCAGATTAAAAATCGATCCCCCTGCCAGATGAGGGCGGCTACTACCTCGGTCATCTGCGCATCCTCCTAATCGATTCCCCAATACGCCAAAATTTCGGCGGCGTTCTGGTCGGGTTTTACCTTGGGCATTACCTGCTCAATCATCCCGCTTTCGTCGATGAGATAGGTGGAACGAACCACCCCCATGCTCACCTTGCCGTAGAGCTTTTTTTCCTGCCATACGCCGTATGCCTGGATGACCTGCAGCTCCGGGTCGGAAAGAAGCAAAAAGGGAAGATTGTGCTTTTGGGCAAACCTTTGGTGAGAGGCCACCGAATCCTTGCTGACGCCGATCACCACCGCCCCGAGACGGTCAAAATCCGCCAGACGTTCGGCAAAGGCGCAGGCCTGTCGGGTGCAGCCGGGGGTGTTGTCTTTGGGATAAAAATAGAGGACCACTTTTTTTCCGAAAAAGTCGGACAGGCTGACTGGATTGCCGTCCTTGTCCGGGAGGGTAAACTGAGGAGCCTTACTTCCAGCTGACAGCATCTTTTTTTCCTTCTTTCCTAAAAACATAGATTTTTTCGTCCGAGTATTCCGGCGCGAAGCAAAAGCCGAGACGATCAAAGCGCTGGATTTCCTCCGGCGTTTGGCAGCGGTGCTGGGCCATGTAGCGGACCATCTCGCCCCGGGCCATTTTGCAAAGGGTCGCTTTTTCCACGATCCGGCCGTCCGTTTCCTCGCCGAAAATGCAGCTGACCACCCGAACGCCTGACGGCAGGTGGGGGAGCACGCTGCGGCTGTACTCCCGGGAGGCGAGATTCACAATCACGTCCGTTTCCGCCGCTAGGCTGTGGGCAAGGCAATCGCCCCAAAAGGCGTACAGATCGGCGGCGCCGTCCACCAAAAGCTTTGCCTGCATTTCCAGCCGGTAGGGGACGACTCCGTCAAAGGGGCGCAGCAGCCCATAAAAGCCGGAAAGAATGCGCAGGTGCGCTTGGACGTAGTCGAATTCTTCATAGGTAAAAACCCCCGGCGCCATATATTGATACTGAATTCCGTCGTAGGCCAGCAGCGCGGGAGTAAGGTTTTGGCATAGATCCGCCTGCTGCAAAAAACGGTCGTTTTGGCGGGCCAGCGGCAGGCTGCATTTCCACAAAGTCCGGCGCTCGTCGGGCGAAAGGGCGCGAAGCGCGGCCAAGAGCCGTTGGGCTCGGGAAAGGAATACCGGCATTCCCCGGCAGTCCAGACTGTCCGTATCCACCTGCATTTTTTTGGCCGGGGATATTAGGATTTTCATCGGCAAACGGCGGGACTTTGTTCCATCCTTGTCACCTCCCAGCGGCTCCCTTTTGGCGGGCTATGGCCGCCGGTCCGCGAAAAACCAAAGGAAAGCGGCTGTGTCAATAGTATAATAAAACGCCGGGGGAAAGTCAACGCGGGAGAGGAAAGAGCCCTTTTCTCAGAAAAAGCTTTTCCAAATCCCAGTTTTGTGCTATGATATAATGCGTTGGAGAAGAACTGTAGACGGAAAAAGAGGAAGGAATGGGTTTTGGGATGATTCGACGTTTTATCAAGTATTATAAGCCGCAGAAAAAGCTGTTTTTTATGGATATGGCTGCTGCCTTTTTTATTGCGGTATGCGATTTGTTTTATCCGATGATCACCCGCAGTATGCTCAACGACTATATCCCCAACCGGCAGCTGCGGCTGCTTTTACTTTTTTCGGCCGCGCTGGTGGCGATTTATTTTATCAAGATGCTGTTAAGCTATTTTGTCCAGTACTATGGCCATATGGTGGGCGTTTATATGCAGGCGGATATGCGCCGGGATCTGTTCCGGCATCTGCAAAAGCTGCCCTTTTCCTTTTTTGACGAGAATGAGACCGGCAGCATTATGTCCCGTGTGGTCAATGATTTGCAGGACATTTCCGAGCTGGCCCACCACGGGCCGGAGGATATCTTCATATCCTCGGTGATGATTATCGGCTCTTTTGTCTACCTTTCCAGCATCAACCTGCTTTTAACGGTGATTATCTTTTTGTTTATTCCCGTGCTGGTCTGGTTTTCCATGTCTATGCGCAAAAGGATGAACGCGGCGTTTATGGAAAGCCGCCGCAGGGTAGCGGTGGTCAACGCTACCCTGGAAAGCAGCATCTCCGGCATCCGGGTTTCCAAGGCCTTCACCAACAGCGGCTTTGAGGAGGAGAAATTCCAATCGGGCAACGGGAAATTTGTTAAGGCCAGAGAGATGTCCTACAAAGCCATGGGGCAGTTTTTCGCCGGGACCGGCTTTATCACCGATCTGTTTAATGTGGTGGTGATCTTGGCTGGCGGTGTTTTCACCTACCGCGGGGTGATCAGCTATGGGGACTTTGCCGCGTTTATGCTGTTTGTCAACCTGTTTATTAATCCGGTGAAAAAGCTCATTAACTTTATGGAGCAGTATCAAAACGGCATGACCGGCTTCCAGCGCTTTTGTGAAATGCTTGACCAGCCGGTGGAGAGGGAAAATCCCAACGCCAGGGAACTGACGCAGGTTAAAGGGGAGATCCAGTTTGACAAGGTAAACTTTACCTATGACGACAAAAAAGAGGTGCTGCACGACGTTAGCCTTACCATCCGGCCCGGCGAAAAGCTGGCGCTGGTGGGCCCCTCCGGCGGCGGTAAGACAACGATCTGCCATCTGATACCGAATTTCTACCCGTTGGAAAGCGGCGAGATCCGAATCGACGGGGTGCCGGTCAACGATCTGACCTTCCAGTCCCTGCGCAAAAATATCGGCATTGTCCAGCAGGATGTATTTCTGTTTAACGGCAGCATCCGTGACAATATTGCCTACGGCGATCTGGACGCCGGCGAGGAGCAGATAATCGAGGCGGCCAAGCGGGCCAATATTCACGACTATGTCATGAGCCTACCCGAGGGGTATCAGACGAACATTGGTGAGCGGGGAGTCAGGCTTTCCGGCGGGCAGAAGCAGCGTCTGTCCATCGCCCGGGTGTTTTTGAAAAATCCCGCCATTTTGATTCTGGACGAGGCTACCAGTGCGCTGGATAACACGACCGAAGCGCTGATTCAAAAGGCGCTGGACGATTTGTGTCAGGGCCGGACAACGATTGTAGTAGCCCACCGGCTGTCCACCATCAAAAACGCCGACGAAATTGCGGTGATCACCAAAGGCCGCGTTGTGGAACAGGGCGCCCATGAAGCGCTGCTGGAAAAAGGCGGCGTTTACAAAAAACTGTATGAGGCTCAGTTCCAGCCGGGCAGCGGTGGGGCTGATTGGATGGAATAAATCAAAAAGTGCATGGGAGGCGGCCGCCTTCCATGCACTTTTTCCCATCTTCAAAGGCTAAAAACGAAAAAGGGTAAAAAAATGCCGCCCCCACTATTGCAGGAACAGCACCCCTGGTGGACGATAAGGGACTTGAACCCCTGACCTCCCGCACGTCAAGCGGATGCGCTACCAGCTGCGCTAATCGTCCATACATAAAATAACAGATCTTATTATAACTGCTTATCGCTTAAAATGCAAGAATTTTTTAAAAAAATTTTGAACAAAATCTGAACCTTTTGCCCCTGGCGCTGCAAAACCGGCTTTCGACGGCCTTTTTCGCCGCTAAACGATGGGGAAAATCCGGTGGGAATGTTGTTTCGAAAATGGGTTTATGCTATAATTATGCGGATATGGGAATTTGTGCGTACGGAAAAGCCCGGTTTTGTGCAGGAAAAGACCAAAAAGTATTTGCAGAAACCGGATTTGTGGAATCGCGCAGGATAGGCGGTATATATGTTGATTTTAGGGATTGATCCAGGATATGCTATTGTAGGCTACGGATTGGTGGAATATCAAAGCAACCGGTTTCGTACAGTAGATTATGGCGCGATCACCACCCCGGCGGGGATGGAATTCCCCCAGCGGCTGGAAATGATTTATCGGGAAATGCAGATGCTTTTGTCTCAATACCATCCCCAGGCGATGGCAGTGGAAAAGCTGTATTTTCAAAACAACCAGAAAACGGCTATCGACGTAGCCCAGGCCAGAGGGGTGATTCTTCTGGCCGCGCGGCTGGAGGGGGTTGAGCTGTTTGAGTACACCCCGTTGCAGGTGAAATCATCGGTGGTGGGCTACGGCCAGGCGGTGAAAAAGCAGGTGCAGGAAATGACCCGAATGCTGCTGCATCTGGACGCGGTCCCCAAGCCGGACGATACGGCGGACGCGCTGGCTATCGCCATCTGCCACGCCCATTCCTCCGGCTCGCTGATGAACCGGCTGAAACAATATTGCTGACAGGGGGAAAAGCGTTATGATTTATAGTGTGCGCGGCAGGCTTATCCATGTGGAGGAGGGAATGGCTGCAGTGGAATGCGGGGGGGTTGCCTTCGCGCTGAAAACGACCAACAACACGCTCTCCAAGCTGCCGGCCCTTCAGTCGGAGGTTATGCTGTACACCTGTTTTCTGGTCCGGGAGGATGCAATGGATCTGTACGGCTTTTCCGACCAAGGGGAGCTAAGCTGTTTTAAGATGCTTTTAACCGTCTCTGGGGTAGGGCCGAAGGCGGCGCTGGCGATTTTGTCTCAGCTTTCGCCGGAAAAATTTGCCCTCTGCGTGGCCACGGGGGACGTCAAATCCATTACCCGCGCCCAGGGAGTAGGGCCGAAGCTGGCCCAACGGCTGATTTTGGAATTAAAAGACAAGGTGCAGAATGAGCAGATTGCCAAAGGAGTGGGAATGGACGACATTCCGGCTACGGCACTTCTGGCGGGCACAAACGTACAGGAGGCGGTCAGCGCGCTGGTGGTGTTGGGATACTCCCAGTCGGAGGCGGCGTCCGCTATGGCGAGGCTGGATTCGTCCCTGCCGGTAGAGGAGCTGATCCGTCTGGGATTAAAGGCCATTGCCACAGGAAAATAAGCAAAAGGGGTGGGGGACAATAGAAAAGGAAACGGATTTTGAAAGCCGGATTGTAACGCCGGAGTATGGCCGGGAGGATTCGGATATTGAAGGGTCCCTGCGCCCGAAAACCCTGCAGGAATACATCGGCCAGGAAAAGGCCAAGGAAAATATGGCGGTGTATATCGAGGCGGCCCGCATGCGGGGGGAGCCGTTGGACCATGTGCTTTTGTACGGCCCTCCTGGACTTGGAAAGACCACCTTATCCGGCATCATTGCCAATGAGATGAACGTAAACCTTCGCATTACCTCCGGCCCAGCCATTGAAAAGCCGGGGGACCTGGCGGCGCTCTTGACCAATTTAGGGGAAAACGACATTCTTTTTATCGACGAGATCCACCGGCTGTCTCGGGCGGTGGAGGAGGTGCTGTATCCGGCCATGGAAGACTACGCGCTGGATATTATCATCGGAAAGGGCCCGTCGGCCCGTTCCATCCGCATTGACCTGCCTCACTTTACGCTGGTGGGCGCCACCACCCGGGCCGGCCAGCTGACCGCGCCGCTGCGGGATCGGTTCGGCGTACTTTTGCGTCTGGAATTGTATACGGCTGAGGAGCTGTCGCAGATTATCCGGCGAAGCGCGGGGATTTTAAATATCCCCTGTGACTACGACGGATCCATCGAGCTGGCCCGCAGAAGTCGGGGAACACCCCGAATTGCCAACCGGCTGCTCAAACGGGTGCGTGATTTCGCCCAGGTTATAGGGGATGGCGCCATTACGCTGCCCATCGCCAAGCAGGCGCTGGATCGTCTGGAAATCGACGGTCTGGGCCTGGATTCCATCGACCGGCGGATGCTTTTGACCATCATCCGCAATTACGGCGGCGGCCCGGTGGGACTGGAAACGCTGGCAGCGGCCATCGGCGAGGAGGCGGTGACGCTGGAGGATGTATATGAGCCGTATTTGATGCAGATTGGTTTTTTGAGCCGTACGCCCAGAGGCCGCTGCGTAACGCCGCTGGGATACCGCCATTTGGGACTGGAGGCGCCGGGCGTGCAGAACGAGGGTCAGCTGAAGCTGGATTTTTAATAAAGGAGCGAGGTTATGGGGAAACTGTTTGGAACCGACGGCATCCGCGGGATTGCCAACAAGGAGTTAAGCGTTGATCTGGCCATGGAGGTGGCCCAGGCGGCGGGTACGGTCATCCGGGAAAAAATCGGGCGCAAGCCGCGCTTTATTATCGGGCGGGATACCCGCCTATCCTCCAGCATGCTGGAATCGGCCATGGCGGCGGGACTGTGCTCGGTAGGGTGCGACGTGCAGCTTTTGGGCGTGACGCCGACGCCGGCGGTGGCCTATTTGGTTCGGGAGCTGGCGGCAGATGCGGGAATTATGCTTACCGCCTCCCATAATCCGTTTCAGGATAATGGCATTAAAATCATCAGCAGTACCGGCTTTAAGCTCTCCGATGAGGAGGAGGAGGAAATCGAAGCGATTGTCATCGACAATGAGCGGGTCCCTCCCAAAGCGCCGCCGGAGAAAATCGGCCAGGTAACCGCTGCTTTTGATGGAATAGACCGCTATATTGACTACCTGGTTTCCCTAGGAGAGGGCTCCTTCGAGGGGCTGAAGGTTGCATTAGACTGCGCCAACGGCTGCGCCAGTGTAACCGCGCCGCAGATTTTTCAGCGCCTGGGCGCCGAATGCCATGTGCTCAATGCCCAGCCCAATGGGATCAATGTCAATCAGGGCTGTGGCTCTACCCATATGGAGGGGCTGCGGGCTTACGTCAAAGCGCATGGCTGCGATTTGGGCTTCGCCTTTGACGGGGATGCGGACCGCTGTTTGGCGGTGGACCAAAACGGCGATCTGGTAGATGGGGATGTGCTGATGGCGATTTTCGCGCTGGATCTGAAAAAACGGGGAAAACTCAAAAATAACGGCCTGGTGGTAACGGTCATGTCCAATTTAGGACTGTTCCACTTTGCCAAGGAGCAGGGAATCGCCACCCCGACCACTAAGGTAGGGGATCGGTATGTGCTGAAAACGATTATGCAGGACGGGTATAATTTAGGTGGGGAGCAGTCCGGCCATATTATCTTTTTTGACGATATGACCACCGGCGACGGCCAGCTTTCGGCCATTCATTTGATGAATATTCTGATCCGGGAGAAAAGGCCGCTGGAGGCGCTGCGCCGCGTGATGACCACCTATCCGCAGGTGCTAAAAAATGTGCAGGCGGATGACGAGCTGAAGGCTACCCTATGGGAACTGGACGATCTGTTTAAAGAAATGAACGACCGCTTGGGGGATCGGGGACGGGTGTTGGTGCGCCCATCCGGAACCGAGCCGCTGGTGCGGGTGATGGTAGAGGGCACCGATTACGCGCAGATCGAGGAAATCGCCGGACAGATTGCCGCCGCGATTGAGGCTAAGCGGGGGTAGATGGATATGAGAATTGCCGACCAGTGGAGGGATTATGAGATTATCGACACCTCCGGCGGGGAAAAGCTGGAGCGGTGGGGCGATGTGCTGCTGATCCGGCCGGATCCGCAGATCATCTGGAATACCCCTAAGGAGCATCCGATGTGGAAAAAGGCGAACGCCCGGTATCTGCGTTCCAGCAGCGGCGGCGGAAGCTGGCAAAACCGCTCGCTTAATAAGGAGAAGTGGCAGATTCGGTATAAAGAGCTGACCTTTCAGGTCAGCCCCACCGGCTTTAAGCATACGGGCTTGTTTCCGGAACAGGCGGTCAATTGGGATTTTATGGACCGAAAAATTCGGGAGGCGGCTCGGCCGGTCAAGGTGCTTAACCTTTTCGCCTACACCGGCGGCGCCACGCTGGCCTGTGCGGCTGCGGGCGCTTCGGTCTGCCATGTAGATGCATCCAAAGGCATGGTAGCCTGGGCGCGGGAAAACGCGATGCTGTCCGGGCTGGGGGACAGGCCTATCCGCTGGATTGTAGACGACTGCAAAAAGTTTGTGGAGCGAGAAATCCGCCGCGGCAGCCGGTATGACGGGATCCTGCTGGATCCGCCCTCCTATGGGAGAGGACCAGGCGGCGAGGTCTGGAAGCTGGAGGAGCAGATTTATGATCTGCTGGCTTTGACCAGCCAGCTCCTTTCAGACAATGCGGTTTTCTTTTTGCTCAATTCCTATACCACCGGGCTTCCGGCCTCGGTGATGGCGTATCTGTTGGGGGTCACAGTGGCTTCTGGTCGGGAAGGACGGGTCTGGGCCTCTGAAATCGGCCTTCCGGTCACCGTCTCCGGCTTTTCGCTGCCCTGCGGTTCCACCGCTGTTTGGGAAAGAGAATCCTAGTCAAGAAAGAAGGAATGTCACATAGAACCGATTTTATCGGCAAGGGATGTATCCTTTGCGTATGACAATTATGAGGAAAATACCAGTTCACCTATCGTGCTGGAGAATGTCACTTTAGACGTCTGTCCCGGGGAGTTTGTGGCGGTGCTGGGGCATAACGGATCGGGAAAATCTACCCTGGCAAAGCATTTTAACGCTATTTTGCTTCCATCCTCGGGTACGGTTTATGTAGGCGGTATCGACACAAAAGAGGAGGATCGGCTGTACGATATCCGCCAAACGGCCGGCATGGTTTTCCAGAACCCGGACAACCAGCTGGTGGCCACCATCGTGGAGGAGGACGTGGCCTTTGCACTGGAAAACCTGGGGGTGCCGCCGGAGGAAATCCGCCGCCGGGTAGACGAATCTTTAAAGGCGGTGGGCATGTACGATTACCGGGAGCATTCTCCTCATCAGCTTTCCGGCGGGCAGAAGCAGCGGATCGCCATTGCGGGGATCATTGCCATGCGCCCGAAGTGCATTGTGCTGGACGAGCCCACCGCCATGCTGGACCCCCAGGGCCGGCGAGAGGTCTTGAGGACCATCCGACAGCTGGGAAGCCAATTTGGCATTACAGTGGTGCTGATCACCCATTACATGGACGAAGCTGCCCAGTGCGACCGGGTGGTCGTGGTGGATAACGGAAAGATCATCCTCGACGGCCAGCCCCGCCAGGTGTTTTCCCATGTGGAAAGGCTCAAAAGCGTAGGGCTCGACGTACCGCAGGTGACCGAGCTCGCTTGGCTTTTGCGCAGGGATGGATACCAGCTGCCGGACGACATTCTCTTTGAAGAGGAATGCGTCCAGGCCATTGAGAAACTGTTGGAGGAACACCATGTCAGTCATTAAAACAGAGCATTTGACCCATACCTATTCACAGGGAACCAGCTATGAGAAAGCGGCGGTCTCTGATGTCAGCCTGGAAATCGGCCGGGGGGAAATGATTGGGGTCATCGGCCATACGGGATCGGGAAAATCCACCCTGATCCAGCACTTCAACGGCCTTTTGCGCCCTACACAAGGGAAAATTTATGTGGACGGCGAGGACATCTGGGAAAAACCCAAGGAGATCCGCCGCATCCGCTTTAAGGTGGGCTTGGTGTTCCAGTACCCGGAATACCAGCTGTTTGAGGATACGGTCTACAAGGACATTGCCTTCGGCCCTCGAAATATGGGCCTTTCGGAAGAGGAAATTGACCAAAGAGTTCGGGAGGCGGCGCTGTTTGTGGGCTTAAAGCCCCACCAAATGGAAAAAAGTCCCTTCGAGCTTTCCGGCGGGCAGAAGCGGCGGGTGGCCATCGCCGGGGTAATCGCCATGAATCCGGAGGTGCTCATTCTGGACGAGCCCACTGCCGGACTGGATCCTAAAGGCCGAGATCGGATTTTAGGCCAGATTTTGGCGTATCACAAGGAGCAGAAGAACACTATTCTGCTGGTGTCTCACAGCATGGAGGACGTGGCCAAATACACCGAGAAGGTGCTGGTCATGAATCACAGCAGAGTGGCAATGTTCGACCAGGTGGAGAAAGTCTTTTCCCGTAGCCGCGAAATCGAGGCTATGGGTCTGGCGGTGCCGCAGGTGTCCCGAGTGTTTTTGTCATTAAGCGAAAAAGGATGGCCGGTGCCCTCTAACATTTATACGGTCGAGCAGGCGAAAAACGCTCTGGAACAGGTTTTGAGCGGGGGAGGTGGCGTCCATGCTTAAGGATATTACCATCGGGCAGTATTTTCCGGGCAGGTCGGTGCTGCACCGGCTGGATCCCCGGATGAAAATTCTTCTGACGATTGGCTATATCGTTATGCTTTTTACCGTGTCCAACCCGCTGGGACTGTGCGTGGGCATTGTGTTTTTGATTTTTTCCTACGCCATTTCCGGCATTCCGCCCCGCATGATCACCAAAAGCTTAAAGCCGGTGATTCCCATCATTATTTTCACCACGGTGCTCAATATGTTTTTTGTTCAGGGCGATCCACTGTTTGACTGGTGGATTTTCCACATTTCCCGTCAGGGACTGCTGACGGCGGTGGTGATGACCATCCGCATTGTCTGCTTAATCGCCGGCACCTCGCTTTTGACCTACACCACCTCGCCCATCACCCTGACCGACGGGCTGGAGCGGCTGATGAAGCCGCTGAAAAGGGTTCGGTTTCCGGTACATGAGCTTTCGATGATGATGACCATCGCCCTGCGCTTTATCCCAACGCTGATTGAGGAAACGGATAAAATTATGAGCGCCCAAAAGGCTCGGGGAGCGGATTTGGAAAGCGGCGGCATTATGCAGAGAGCCCGCGCCCTGGTGCCAATTCTCATTCCGCTGTTCGTCTCGGCGTTTCGCCGGGCGGACGAGCTGGCGCTGGCGATGGAATGCCGCTGTTATCGGGGCGATGTGGGCCGTACGCGGATGAAGCAGCTGCATTACAGCTGGCAGGACGGAGTCGCGGCAGCGGTAACGGCGGCGTGTATCGGCGCGGTGATTGCGGTCAATCTATTTGCGCCGGTGATTTTTTAAAAAAGGTCGAGAGCTTTGGTTTGTTTTAGACAAAAGGGAGGGTCGAAGCCGGTATGCGGAATATTCTGTTGACAATTTGCTATATCGGCGCCTCCTACCACGGATCACAGGTGCAGGCCAACGCCCGGTCGGTCACCGAAACAGTGCAGGACGCCATGGAAATTGTGCTGGGCCGCCGGGAGGATGTAAAAGGCTGCTCGCGTACTGACTCAGGTGTCCATGCTAACCGGTTCTGCATGAATTTTCACACCCAAAGCAATCTGCCCTTGTATGCCTTAAAGCGGAGCCTGAACGCGCTGCTGCCGGAGGATATCGGCGTGCTGGACTGCCGCGAGGTCCCGGAGGATTTCCACGCCCGCTATAGTTGCGTGGGCAAAAGATACCGATATCTGATTTGGAATTCCGACGGAAAAAATCCTTTTTATAAAGGGCGCGCTTTGGAATACTGGAGACCTCTTGACCTGGAGAGGCTGCACCCAGTGTGTGAGCTTCTCTGCGGGACCCATGATTTTCGAGGCTTTTGCAGCACGAAAACCGACCAGGCGGATACGGTGCGCACCCTCTACCGCTGTGAAGTCCAGCGCCAGGGGGATCTCGTTACATGTATTGTAGAGGGTGACGGCTTTTTGTATCATATGGTCCGCATCCTTGTGGGGACCCTTTTGTGGGTGAATGAGGGAAAGCGGGATCTTTACCAGGTTACCCAGGCGCTGGAGGAAAGGGACCGTTCTCTGGCCGGCACGACCGCTCCAGCCTGCGGATTGTATCTGGACGAGGTGTTCTACACCCGCCCGGCAGGGTGGGATCAAAAATTGCAGAAGATGTAAGAGTCCGGGGAAAGAAGCGGTCTTCCCTTGGAATTTTAGACAGGCTTAGCCTGCCGCACAAAAGGAAAGGATGTGTCAAAATGGGCCAGCTGGAGGACATTGAACGGCTGCGAAAAAAACGCAACCGGCGGCAAAATCTCAAGCGGCTAGGCGCCTTTTTGCTCATTTTGGCCATCTTTTTTGGCGGGTGGTTTCTTTGGGAAAGAATCAAGGAAACCAGTTTGGCTGAACAGTTTGCAGGGGGGCTTGCGGAGCTGGGCTCCGGCAGCGGCTATCCCATGGAGTTTTCCGGCGCGACCATCCGGCAGATGGAGTCGATGGGAAACGTGCTGCTGGTTCTGACCGACACGCATCTGCATATTTATAATAAAAACGGAAAATTGGTGCGGGAGGTGCAGCATAATTACTCCAACCCAGTGATGAAATGCTCCGGCAGTCGGATTATTCTGTATGACCCTTCCTCCAAGCTGCTGCGTGTGGAAAGCAAAAGCAAAACTGTTAAAGAGATGCATTTTGAGGAGCCAGTTTTATTCGCAGTTCTTTCCGCCAAAAACGATTTGGCAGTCATCACCAATACCCAGCGCTTTTTAGGCCAGATATCCGTTTACGATCATTCTTTGGAGGAAGCGGTTTTTTCCTGGAAATCGGCGGAAAACTATCTATATGGAGCGGCCTTTTCTCCGGACGGGAAAAGCATTTGCGTGTCTTCCATACAGGTGAGCGCCGGGGATTTGGTCAGCAGCTTGACCATGTACCGGCTAGATGAGGAGAGCCCCTTTGCCCAGCGCCAGTATGTGGATGAGGTTATCCACAATCTGTGTTATCAAAATGGCGAACTGCAGGTGCTGACCGGACAAACGGCCTATTATTACTCTGAATCCGGAAAAGAAAAAGCGACGTTTTTTTTCCAGAACGAGTCGCTGCGCACCTTCTGCGTAAAGGGGGAAAAGGTGTCTGCGCTGGTTTTGGGGGACTATCGGGAGTTTAAGTCGGTTAAACTGTCCATATTGGGCGATTCCGGCGAGGAAACCGGTACCGTATCCCTCCGGTCGCCTGTTGAGGCGATCGACGTTTCCGGAAGCCGTACGGCTCTTTTGGCGGACGGGCACATTACGATCTGCAATGCAAAGGGGGAATTGGTAAAGGAATTTTCCCCGGACCAGGATGTGCTGTTTTTGTCCTTAAGCGGAGGCCATCTTTATTACGCAACGCCAAACGCCATCTATCAGGAGTCGCTTTTTTGACGGTCATATAAAAATATATAAAAAGAGAGAAGGGGTTGACATAGAAAAGCTTTTGCCGATCATTTTGGATTTGACGGCGGTTCTGTTCGTAGTAGGGTATATTCGGTCGTCAGCGCGTCGGGGATTTGTCCGCACGGTAGTGCAGCTGGCCGGCTTTTTCGTTTCCATGCTTTTGGCAAACACCCTGTCGGGCCCGGCGGCGGAATACACCTTTGTGCACTTTGTCAAAGAGGGCTTGACCGAGAAAATTTCGGAGCAGATTCTGTCGACCGGTTCTGCCGGCAGCTTTTTACAGACACTGAGAACAGCGCTGGAAAGCATCCCGGCCTATCTTTTGCGCGCCCTAGAATTTGCAGGTCTGCCGGCGGATTTTACGCTTCCCTCCGTTGCCGGAAGCGCCCAACAGCTGGCCGCTAGCCTTGTGGAGCAGACCATCGGACCTACCTGCATTGCGCTTTTTTCCACAATCTTTTTCCTTTTGTTCTTCTCCTTCTTTCTCTTTTTGACCCGAACGGTTTCCCGTTGCTTTACAGGGATCCGACGAATTCCCATCGTGGGTCCCTTAAATTCCATTTTGGGCGGATGTGCCGGCGCAGTGGAAGGGGTTTTGTACCTGTATCTGGTTGTTGCGATTGCGAGCCTGGTATTAGCCTTGACTGGAGACAGCATCCCCTATCTCAACCGCGAAACGCTGGAAAACACCTGGATTCTCCGGCTGTTTTTAGAAAAGAATGCGCTGGGCTCCCTGCCAGTGCCGGATTTTTCGGGCGCGGTCGCTATGGGCCAGACTTTTTTACAGTCTCTTCTAAAAGGCTAAAGTTTTTTTCTGTGCGAACTTTTTTTCACAGTCAGTTCATATTTGATTTTTATAATAAGGTTTGAAATAAGAATTTGTTGATGGCGGCAGCTGCTTTGGAAAGATATATGAGGTGTAGATTTTGGCAATGAATATGTTGTGCTCAAGATGTAAAAAAAGAGTCGCGGTTGTTTTCATGACACGGATGGAAAACGGAAAAACCATCAATGAAGGCTTGTGTCTGCAATGCGCCCGAGAGCTGGGAATTGGTCCGGTGAATGAGCTGATGGAAAAAATGGGGATTACCGACGATGAAATTGAGAATATGAACGATCAGCTGATGGGTATGATGGAGGAAAACGAAGAAGGATTGGAGAATTCCGACGGTGCGGACGAGGGCTCGGGAGAGTCTGGCTTTATACCCGGCGGCGCCCAGACCTTTCCGTTTTTGCAGAATATGTTCGGCGGGATGAACAGGTCCTCTGAGCCGCGCCAAAATCCGCAGGATCGCTCAAAAAAGGCGGAGAAAAAAGAAAAAAAGGCGCCAAAACGTAAGTTTTTAGAGGCGTATTGCACCGATTTAACCCAAAAGGCCCGGGATGGCCGTTTGGATCATATCATCGGCCGGGATGAAGAAATTTACCGGGTGGTCCAGATCCTAAACCGAAGAACAAAAAATAACCCTTGCTTGATTGGCGAACCCGGCGTGGGCAAGACGGCCATCGCCGAAGGGATCGCCCAGCGGATCGCGTCCGGTACGGTCCCTCTCAAGCTGAAGGATAAGGAGATTCACCTGCTGGATATGACCGCTCTGGTGGCGGGAACCCAGTTCCGCGGCCAGTTTGAAAGCCGGGTCAAAGGCCTGATTGACGAGGTGCGCACTCTGGGCAACATTATCCTGTTTATTGACGAGGTTCACAATCTGGTAGGCGCGGGGGATGCGGAAGGTTCCATGAACGCTGCCAACATCCTAAAGCCGGCTTTATCCCGTGGGGAAATTCAGGTCATCGGTGCCACCACCTTTGGGGAGTACCGCAAATATATTGAAAAAGACTCGGCGTTGGAGCGCCGTTTCCAGCCGGTGACGGTGAATGAGCCTTCGATTGAAGACGCGGTAAAGGTAATCGAGGGGATTCGCGGCTATTATGAAGCATACCACCGGGTTTCGGTTACTCCGGAAATGGCCCGCAATATGGTGGTGCTGTCCGAGCGGTACATTAACGACCGGTTTCTGCCGGACAAAGCCATTGATCTGTTGGACGAGGCCTGTTCCTGCGCGGCGCTGCGCAACAAAGAGATGGCAGAGTATGACGAATTAAATAAAAAGCTGTCCGACTCCCATAAAACGGCGGAGGAAATGGAGGGTGATCCGGAGCATTTGGACTATGAGCAGCTGGCGAAAATCAAGGCGGACCAGCTGCAAATCGCTGCTAAAATGGACGAATTAAAGCCCAAGGCGCTGGGAGCGCAGGTCACTAGTGAGGATGTGGCCAAGGTCATTGAGCTTTGGACCGGCATCCCCGCCAGCAAAATCAAAGAGTCGGAGTTAAACAAGGTGGCGCGTCTGGAAGAGACGCTGAAAAAGAGGATTATCGGCCAGGATGAGGCGGTAGAGCTGGTGGCTTCGGCGGTGCGCCGCAGCCGCGTACAGATTTCCGGCCGCCGTCGCCCAGCCTCCTTCCTGTTTGTGGGACCCACTGGCGTAGGAAAGACCGAGCTGGTTCGGGTGCTTTCTCAGGAGTTATTCGATTCTACCGACCCACTGATCCGGCTGGACATGTCGGAATTTATGGAGAAGCATTCGGTGTCTCGGATTGTAGGGGCGCCTCCTGGTTATGTGGGCTACGACGAGGCCGGGCAGCTGACCGAGAAAATTCGCCGTCGGCCTTATTCGGTAGTTTTATTCGACGAAATCGAAAAGGCCCATCCGGACGTGATGAATATTCTGCTGCAAATTCTGGACGAGGGAAAACTGACCGATGCTCACGGCCGAAAGGTTTCGTTTGAGAATACGGTGATCGTTATGACCTCCAACGCCGGCAGCGAGCAGAAGGAAAGTACTGTCGGTTTTACCAAGAATGAAGCAATGGCCAGAAAGGATCACGCCTACAAGGCATTGTCCCAGTTTTTGCGGCCGGAGTTTTTGGGGAGAATTGACGAGATCGTCACCTTCCGCCAGCTGGATGAGAAGGATTATGAAAAAATCGCGGAGCTGATGCTCAAAGAGCTGGTGGAGCCCATGAAGGAAAAGGGAATTACCTTTGGCTGGGAGGATGCAGTGCTTGCCTTAATCGCCAAAAAGGCATATGGCAATAAAAGCGGCGCTCGAGACCTGCGCCGGGTTATCCGCCGGGAGGTGGAGGATCCCATCTGTATGCTGTTGGTAGAACAGGTGAACGGGCAGATCGCATTGGTGAAGGTCCTTGACGAGGAAGGCGCAATCAAGGTTGTGTCGGCGTAAGGGCAGAATCGAAAGAGGATGGGAGAAATCCCGTCCTCTTTTTTTGAGAAACCGACGCGGCATATGGAATAAAATAAACCACAATTGAAGCAAGAATCTATACAAAAGCATTGACAAACGGTTCTTGCTTTGGTAAAATATTATCTGTCGTTCAAAGCCTGCGGGTGTAGTTCAATGGTAGAATGCCAGCCTTCCAAGCTGGTTACGTGGGTTCGATTCCCATCACCCGCTCCACTTGTCATTCGCCGGTACTGACATATGCGCCAATAGCTCAGCTGGATAGAGCAATTGCCTTCTAAGCAATAGGCCAGGGGTTCGAGTCCCTTTTGGCGCGCCAAATATGGTGGGTATAGCTCAGTTGGTTAGAGCGCCAGATTGTGGCTCTGGAGGCCGTCGGTTCGAATCCGACTATCCACCCCATTAAAACAGAAAAAGGCGTTTGCCTTTTTTTCATATCCGCATTGAATAGGAAAGGACTGTTCAGGCAAAGATACAACTGAATATTGGGCTGTCGCCAAGTGGTAAGGCAACGGACTTTGACTCCGTCATTCCGCTGGTCCGAATCCAGCCAGCCCAGCCACAATCAAAAAACTGATTTTGTGTAGAACAAAATCAGTTTTTTCTTTTCAATCGGGATTTTTAGAGGAGGATTTTCTTTTTCTGCCGTCTGCCGTTTAGGCAGCAGGAATTGTACATAAAAAAGAAGCCGGTAAAAAAAGCTCGTCCGTTTTTCCAATAGGCGGACTCCTTTTTTACCGGCGAAAAAAAGGCTTAATCATCACCACGCAAAAGGTTTTCTGCGTAATGCTTCAGGCTCTCTAAGGAATTGACGCCCTGTGTCCGGGTCCCGATCTGTTCCTTTACATAGTCTGGCAGCGAGTCAAAATAAGCTTTAGCCTCCGGCTCGCTTTGAAATAGATCATACATGTCTGGATATTTCAAATTCGTCACCTCCGATTTATATTATGTGGGCAAACTGCAGTGGAAATATGCAGGGCAGTGCTGTCCGCCGTCCTGCCGAATGGGAGCTGCGGCCTGTTAAAAAAACAAAGCGCGGTTTATACGGCGGACATTCTTTAGTATACCCAAGGGCATCGCGGCAATACAGGAAATCGGCCGATTGGATTTAGCAGAAAGCAGGCGGTGGCTTGTGTTTTGCAGAATTTTCGGTTAAAATAATGAGGTAAATCATTTTTATATACAAGAAAATGAGGAGAGCTGCGCCTGCTTGCTGCTGCTTCTTTTAAAGGGGCGAAGATCTTGATTTCTATTTTGCTGGCGTCTTACAACGGTGCTTCCTATATCGCTGAACAGATCGAGTCAGTTCTCTGCCAGACCTGCCAGGATTTTGTGCTGCATATCCGGGACGATTTGTCCGACGATGGCACCTGGGAGATTGTTCAATCCTATGCAAAACAGTACCCATCCCATATTGCCGCATATCAAAACAGTTCGAACTCCGGCGGCGCCAAGCAGAATTTTTTTGCCATGATGTTAAAGCATCGTGCTGATTATGTGATGCTTTGCGACCAGGATGACGTTTGGATGCCGGACAAAATCGAAAAGACGATGACCGTTATGCAAAAAGAAGAACGGCAAAACGGAAAACAAACGCCGATTCTGGTGCATACAGATCTGACAGTTGTGGACAGGGATTTGAAAATTCTGGATCCTTCTTATCGTCATACGGTCAATGGAAATTGGCAGAGAACAGCGCTTTGCTATGAATTGGCGCAAAATACAGTAACAGGCTGTACGGTCATGTATAATCGCGCACTGGGGGATTTGTTAGAAAAAGAGCCATCCTTTTATGTTATGCACGATTGGTGGCTGGCTTTAGCAGCCAGCGCCTTTGGCCGGATTGTTTTAATGGACGAGGCGACCGTACTTTACCGTCAGCATGGAGATAATTCGGTTGGCGCAAAGCCGGTACGGTCCCCTCTTTATCTTTTGCGCAGGCTGCTCAATCAAAAGGACTATCGTAAAGAGCTGCGGGAAACCTATTTGCAGTCGGAAAGCTTTTATCTTGCGTATGAAGGCCGCATGTCCGCACCACAGCGGGAATTGACCAAGGGATACGGTCGGCTTTTGTCCGAAGGCTGGCTGCACCGCAAGATTTTTACAGGAAGAAACCGAACGGTAAAATATGGCGCCATGAAAAAAATCGCCGGTTTTTTCTTTGGATAACGGATTTTCTGCCGGGGACGCCCCGGCATTTTTCTTAGTATTACCGGGCTTTTTTTCATAAGGAAAAGCGCCGCATTTTGCGGAATTTTGGGCGTTGAGGGGGGAATCATAAAAAAGAGATACAAAAGCTTGTGTTTTATCCTATTATCGGTTAAAATAACCATATGAGAAAATGGGGATAGCTGTGCTCGTTTTAGGGCTTGGCATCCTTAAGGAGTGTAATTGTATGAAGGGGATTATTTTAGCCGGAGGGTCTGGCACAAGGCTTTATCCACTGACACTTGTGACCTCTAAACAGCTTTTGCCGGTTTATGATAAGCCGATGATTTTTTATCCTTTGTCTACTCTAATGCTGGCAGGAATTCGGGATATTTTGATTATTTCCACCCCGCAGGATCTGCCGAATTTTGAGCGGCTTTTGGGAGACGGCTCCCAGTATGGCGTTCGTCTGTCCTACGAGGTGCAGCCCTCGCCCGACGGACTGGCCCAGGCGTTTTTAATCGGTGAAAGGTTTATTGACGGCGACCGCTGCGCAATGGTCCTGGGGGACAATATTTTTTATGGCAGCGGCCTAACCCGCCATCTGCGGGAGGCTGCGGCTAAGAAAGACGGCGCTACGGTATTTGGTTATTATGTAGATGATCCGGAACGATTTGGCATTGTGGAATTTGATGCTGACGGAAAGGCGATTTCCATTGAGGAAAAGCCGGCGCACCCCAAATCTAATTATTGCGTTACCGGATTATATTTTTATGATCATCGGGTATGTGAAATGGCCAAAAAGGTAAAACCATCCGCCCGCGGAGAGCTGGAGATCACCGATTTGAATCGTATGTATCTGGAAGAAGGCTCTTTAAATGTAGTAAAGCTGGGGCGCGGCTATGCCTGGCTGGACACCGGGACGGTGGATGCGCTGTCGGAGGCGACTGAGTTTGTCAAGGTAATTGAAACCCGGCAGGGGATTAAAATCTCCGCTATTGAGGAAATCGCCTATAAAAATGGCTGGATTGACAAGGAACAGCTGTTGACGTCGGCGCAGCGGTATGGCAAGTCGGCTTATGGCGCCCATTTGAAAAAGGTTGCGGAAAACAAAATTATCTACTAAAGGAGTATCCCAATATGCATGTCATTCCAACACAAGTATTGGATGTCTTTATTTTAGAGCCAAAGGTTTTTGGAGACCATCGGGGCTGGTTTATGGAAACCTGGTCTACCCGTAATATGGAAGAGGCAGGGCTCCATTACCATTTTGTACAGGACAATCAGTCCTATTCCGCCCAAAAGGGTACCCTGCGTGGGATACACTTTCAAAAAGGGGACGCCGCTCAGGCCAAGCTGGTCCGCTGCGGCCGCGGTGCGGTGCTGGATGTGGCGGTGGATCTGCGCAAAGGATCCCCTACCTATAAAAAGTGGGTGGCGGTAGAGCTGTCCGCCGAAAACAAACGGCAGCTTCTGATCCCCAGGGGATTCGGCCATGGCTTTGTGACACTGACCGACGATGTGGAGTTTTTGTATAAAGAGGATAATCTGTACGCGCCTTCTACCGACCGGAATATTTTGTGGAACGATCCGGATTTGGGTATAGACTGGCGGGTAGAGTATCCGATTTTGTCTGAAAAGGACCAAAGGGCGCCGCTTTTGCGCGACAGCGACGTGGATTTTGTATATAAGGAGAAATAGGAATGAAGTGGTTGGTTACCGGCGGCGCCGGCTTTATCGGCAGCAATTTTGTGTTTTATTTGATGGATCAATATCCGGAGGATCAGATCGTTTGTGTAGATAGCCTGACCTATGCGGGAAATCTGGAAACGCTGGAGTCGGTGATGGAGGATCCACGTTTTTCCTTTGCAAAGGTGGATATTGCAGACCGCAAGGCGATTTATGCCCTGTTTGAGCAGGAAAAGCCCGATGTGGTGGTCAACTTTGCGGCAGAAACCCATGTGGACCGCTCGGTGATGGATCCCGGCGTATTTTTGCGGACTAACGTCCTGGGCACCGGGGTTTTGATGGACGCCAGCCGCCAGTATGGCGTCAAGCGGTACCATCAGGTGTCTACCGACGAAGTGTACGGCGATCTGCCGCTGGACCGTCCCGACCTGTTTTTTACGGAAGAAACCCCGATTCATACCTCCAGCCCTTATTCTGCTTCCAAAGCGTCGGCCGATCTGCTGGTGCAGGCTTATCACCGCACCTTTGGGCTTCCGGTGAGCATCTCCCGCTGCTCCAACAACTATGGACCCTATCAGTTCCCGGAAAAGCTGATTCCGCTGATGATTGCCAACGCGCTGAATGATAAGCCCCTGCCGGTTTACGGCACCGGTGAAAACGTTCGGGACTGGCTGTATGTTACCGATCACTGCGCCGCCATCGACCTGATTGTACGAAAGGGCAAGGAAGGCAGCGTCTATAATATTGGCGGACATAACGAGCGCACCAACCTGGAGGTAGTCAAAACCATCCTTCATACGCTCGACAAGCCGGAGAGCCTGATCCATTTTGTCACCGACCGGCCGGGCCACGATCGGCGCTACGCCATTGATCCGGCAAAAATCCATAGGGAGTTGGGCTGGCTGCCGACCACCGCCTTTGACGAAGGAATGAAAAAAACCATCCGCTGGTATTTGGATAACAGGGCTTGGTGGGAGCATATTATCAGCGGCGATTATCAAAATTATTATAGTAAAATGTATGGCAACCGGTAGGCGATACCGCAAGCCTTTTTGAAAGAGGAGAAATGAGAATGAAAATTCTGGTGACCGGTATCGGCGGGCAGTTGGGCTATGACGTGATGAAGGTTCTGCATCAGCGGAGGATCGACTGTTTAGGCGCGGACATCAAGGATTTTGATATTACCGACGCGGCGGCGACCACTCAATTTATCGAGCGTTACGCTCCGGATGCCGTGATCCACTGTTCGGCCTATACTGCAGTAGATCGGGCCGAGGAGGAAGCGGACTGGTGCCGGCAGGTCAATGTGGAGGGAACACGGAATATTGCCAAGGTGTGCAGGCGGATCGGCGCTAAGATGGTTTATATCAGCACCGACTATGTGTTTTCCGGTTTTGGAGAACAGTTTTATGAGATAAACGACCCAACCGGTCCCACAAGCGTCTATGGAAAGACGAAGCTGGAAGGAGAAGAAGTGGTAAAGGAATTACTGGACAAATACTTTATTGTCCGTGTTTCCTGGGTTTTTGGAAAAAATGGGAATAATTTTGTGAAAACCATGCTTCGTCTGGGCCGTGAGCGGGAGCAGGTAAGCGTAGTGGACGACCAGATCGGTTCCCCCACCTATACGGCGGATCTGGCGCCGATTTTATGCGATATGGTGCAGACGGAAAAATACGGTGTTTATCATGCAACAAACGAAGGAGTCTGTTCCTGGGCGGATTTTGCCGCGGAGATTTTCCGTCTGGGCGGCTGTATGGCCCAGGTAAACCCGATCCCCTCCAGCGAATACCCGGCAAAGGCGGTTCGTCCCTTCAATTCTCGGCTCAGTAAAAACAGCCTGACAAAAGCGGGGTTTGCGCTCCTGCCGTCCTGGCAGGACGCGCTGGCGCGGTATCTGGAGGAAATCGAGGAATAGAAGAGAGGAAAGCCAATGAAAATAAAGTGGAATTTGCAAAAGGGCTGTTTGGCGACGTTGGCGGCTTATATCGTTTTAGCCGCATTTTTCTATTGGATTGGCGGCGAACAGCTGCGAACTCGTGTAGATATTGACGAGTCGATTTCCCCTTCGGCTTCGGTGGGAGAGATTTTGTCCGATACGGTTTTGGAGCAGCCCTTTTATGCTCACTGCGACCGCCTAACGGACTTTTCGGTCTTTGCGGGAACGTTCGGCCGAAGCAACGGTGGAATATTGTCAGTAGATTTATACGTGCAGGATCCGCAGGGAGGGAAGGAGCTGGCGGAGCATTTTTCGGTGGATATGGCGCAGATACAGGATAGCGATTGGCTTAATCTGCGTTTGACTCAGCCGCTGGAAAATGCGATCGGCCGCTCTTTTTTGCTGGAAATTTCTTCGAAAGACAGCTCGTTGGGAAATGCGGTAACCTTGTATTATGGCAGCTCCATCGCCGCCGGCCGGGTGGAGGTGAAAAGCGCGGATTGGATACCGCTGCGCATAAATGGCCAGCCGCTGGAGGGAACCCTCTGCTTAGAGGTCACAGGTGTGACCGATCTGTGGTTTGGGCATTATTATTGGTACATCTTTACCGGCTTAGGCGTTTTGCTGGCCCTATACTGCTGGCGGCTGTGTTTGCTGCAAAAAAAAGGAAAAGTCTGCCTGGGGCTTAAGCTGCTCGCCGCTTTTTCGCGGTACCGTTTCCTGATTCACCAGTTGGTCAGCCGGGATTTTAAAACCAAATATAAACGCAGCGTTTTAGGGGTTCTTTGGAGTTTTCTTAATCCCCTTTTGACTATGCTGGTGCAGTATGTGGTGTTTTCTACTATTTTTAAAAGCGACATTCCCAATTTTCCGGTTTATCTTTTAACGGGTATTGTGCTGTTTAATTTTTTCAGTGAGGCCTGCGGGATGGGCATTACCTCTATTTTGGGAAATGCCTCGCTGATTACTAAGGTTTATGTGCCCAAGTATATTTATCCGGTTACTCGGGTTATTTCTTCCGGCATCAATCTGCTGCTTTCGTTGCTGCCGCTGCTGCTGGTCATTCTTTTCACCCATACACCGGTAAGGCCAGCTATTCTGCTTCTGCCCTTTTCATTGGCCTGCTTACTTTGTTTTTGTATCGGGATGGTGCTGATTTTGTCATCGCTGATGGTATTTTTCCGGGATACGCAGTTTTTGTGGAACGTGTTGAGCATGATCTGGCTTTATGTCACCCCGATTTTTTACCCGGAAATCATTATCCCTGCTCAGTTTATGACGATTTATAAGATGAATCCCATGTATCATTTTATCCGTTTTGCTCGAACAGTTGTGATAGACGGTATATCGCCCGAGCCAAAAGCCTACCTGATTTGTTTGATATTTGCCGTTGGCGGTTTGGTGATCGGGGGGCTTGTTTTCCGAAAAGTCCAGGATAAATTTGTTCTGTTTATATGAGGAGAAAAGAATGATCGAGGTAAAGAATGTCTCTATGTGTTTTCACATGTCTCCGGATCGAATTCAGAGCCTGAAGGAGTACCTGGTGACGCTGGCGAAAAGAAAGCTCAAGTACAAGGAATTTTGGGCTTTAGAAAATGTCAGCTTTTCGGTACGGCCCGGAGAAGTGCTGGGGATTATCGGTCGGAATGGCGCGGGAAAAAGTACCGTTTTAAAGGTCATTTCCGGCATCTTAAAGCCAACAGAAGGTTCGGTTTCGGTTCGGGGGAATATCGTTCCGATGCTGGAGTTGGGCAGCGGCTTTGATTTTGATTTGACCGGTCGGGAAAATGTCTATCTAAACGGCGCGATTTTAGGCTATTCTCAAAGATTTTTAGACGAGAAATATGATGAAATTGTGGACTTTTCTGAGTTGGGAGAGTTTATCGGGATGCCGATCCGCAATTATTCCTCAGGTATGATGATGCGGCTGGCCTTCTCCATCGCTACGGTTGTGAATCCGGAAATTTTAATTGTGGACGAAATCCTAGCGGTGGGAGACGAAGCATTCCAGCGAAAAAGCCGTAAACGGATGTTGGAGCTGATGAGCGGCGGCACAACGGTATTGTTTGTTTCTCACGATTTGGAGCAGATCCGGCAGATGTGCGACCGGGTTTTGTGGCTGGACCATGGACAGGTTAAGATGATTGGTGAAACGAAAGAGGTTTGCGACGCGTATCAAATTTAATGGGGTGGCAAAGGATGGAGAATCTTTATGACGCGGAATATTATCAGCATTGCCTGACTGGGAGTAGAGAGGTTTCCTATCAGGAGTCTGAAGAGTTAAGGAGCTTTGTAAAAAGTATTGCGTCCCATATCAAAGAGAACTACCATCCCCAAACGGTTTTAGATGCCGGCTGTGCCATGGGACTGCTGGTTGCGGCTTTGCGTGATTTGGGCGTCGAGGCCTATGGCGTGGATCTGTCCGAATATGCCATTTCGAAGGTTCGCGAGGACGTTCGCCCCTACTGCGCGGTTGGTTCTTTGGCGGCTCCTTTGCCTGATTCACTGCCCAAACGGTATGATCTAGTGGTATCCATAGAGGTGCTGGAGCATATTCCGGAGGAAGAAGGGAAAAAAGCTGTCGCCAATTTGTGCGCGGCAGCAGATCGGGTGCTGTTCTGCTCGTCGCCAGACGATACGGAAGAGCCGAACCATGTCAATTTGCATGAGCCTTCTTATTGGTGCGGACTGTTCGCGGAAAACGGGCTGTTTGCCATTGGGGAAGAAAGGCCGCTGTTTTTAGCGGGCTATGCGCTGCTTTTCCAGCGGAAAGATATAGCGGCGGCGGTAGAGCAATACGAAAATAAACTGCTCAAAGAATCACTGCAGCACCAGGAAGAAGTATTATCGTTTTCCCTGAACGCGGAGGAGCTGCAAGAAAAAGTTGAAATTTTATCGGCAGATTTGAAAGAATATCAGGCGCTTTATTTTAGTAAGGCTGCGGAGTATGACGCGCTTTTCCAGTCGCACCAGGCAACGGTTACCTCTCTTGTCTGGAGGATGACCAAGCCGTTGCGCTCCGCCTTGGATGGAATAAAAAAAGTTTTAAAGTCCAATAAGGTAACCTATCTGACCTGCAAGGGAATCAAAGGGATTTTGCGGGACGGCCCGGCCTACACTTGGAAACGAGTGAAGAGGAGGATATCCCAGGATAGTAAAAAACAGGACCTGGGAAAATACGACAAAAAGGAGCTGGAGTCGCAGCGGCAGTACGAGTTTCCTCAGCAGGTCAAATTCAGCATTCTGGTGCCGCTTTACAATACGCCGGAGGAATTTTTGAAAAAGATGATCCAGTCGGTGCTGGATCAGACCTATTCTGATTGGGAACTGTGCCTGGCGGACGGCAGCGACGCCGATCATCCGCAGGTGGGGCAGCTCGTGGCTCAATTCCAGCAGCTCGACAGCCGTATCCAATACCGGAAGCTGGAGAAAAATTTTGGGATTTCCAGCAATACCAACGCCTGTATCGAAATGGCCGCCGGGGATTACATCGCCTTGTTCGATCACGACGATCTGCTGCATCCGTCGGCGCTTTACGAAAACATGAAAGTAATCTGTGAGCAGAAGGCGGATTTTATTTATACGGACGAGCTGGTTTTTGAAGGGACTATAAGCAATATTATCGGCATCCATTTCAAACCGGATTTTGCCATCGATAACCTGCGGGCAAACAATTATATCTGTCATTTGACGGTGTTTAAGAAATCCCTATTGGAAAAAACGGGCTTATTCCGGAGCGAATGCGACGGAAGCCAGGATTTTGATATGGTGCTGCGCTTGACCGAGCAGGCGCAAAGGATTGTACACATCCCCAAGCCTTTGTATTTTTGGCGTTCGCATCCGCAGTCGGTAGCGTCTTCCGTGTCTGCTAAACCATATGTGATCGAGGCAGCGAAAAAAGCGGTGAGCGACCACTTGAAACGGGCGGGATTGGAAGGAACGGTTTTGGATTCCCGTGTTTTATCCATTTACCGGCTGCAATATAAAATTCAGGGGGAGCCGTTGGTTTCCATTTTGATCCCCAATAAGGACCATGTGTCGGATTTGCGCAAGTGTATCGTATCCGTTGAGGAAAAGAGCTCTTATCACAACTATGAGATTATTGTTATAGAAAACAACAGCGAGGAAGAAAAGACTTTTCAGTATTACGAGGTCTTAAAAAGGAAGAAAAATGTTCAGGTGGTCAATTGGGATGGAAAGTTCAATTATTCCGCAATCAATAATTTTGGCTATGCGTTTGCAAAAGGGGAGTATATCCTTTTATTAAATAATGACACAGAGGTAATTTCGCCGGATTGGATCCAGGAAATGCTGATGTATGCCCAGCGGCAGGATGTGGGCGCGGTCGGCGCAAAGCTGTATTACCCGGATAACACCATCCAGCATGGCGGCGTGTTGATAGGAGTAGGTGCCGGAGCTGGGCATCTGCACTGCGACCGCCCGAGAGATGATTTGGGGTATATGGGCCGCTTAATCTATACGAACAATGTCAGCGCGGTCACCGCTGCTTGCATGATGGTCCGCAGAGAAGTGTGGGAAAGGGTTAACGGCCTGGACGAATCCTTTGCGGTTGCGTTTAACGATGTAGACTTCTGCATGCGGATTCGGCAGCTGGGATATTTGATTGTTTTTACCCCCTTCGCCGAGTTGTATCACTATGAATCCAAAAGCAGAAAAGCAGACGACACCCCGGAAAAGCGGGCCCGCTTTGTTGGAGAAGTGGAACGATTTCGGACAAGATGGAAACGGGAACTGGAGCAGGGCGATCCTTATTACAATCCCAATTTTTCGCTGGACGACGCGAATTTTACATTAAAGTAGGTGCAAAGAACAAAATGAGAGATCTTTGGGAAAAAATGAAGTGTTTTTTTCAGAACAACTGGCGGTTTATCGCAATTGGCGTTGGACTGATGGCTTTAATAGAGATCATTACGGCAACCTCCTTTCCGATTCTTCACGATGCAGAGCTAGATAACCCAATTGTTACGCTTTCTATGGATCAGGCCCAAATAACCAATTATGAGGAGAAGGACGGGGTCTTTACCCCAACCGGGGCGGATCCGCAGATATATTTTAGTAGTATTGACAAAGAAATCTCAAATTTGATCATTCGGCTGGAAGAACCGACGAACGATAATGTCCAATACGTGTTATACTATCCGGGAATGAATGGCGGCCTTTCAGAAGAAAATAAAGTTGTACTGATTGTTCCAAAAGGGCAAAGTGTTGTATATTTTGAATTTCCCTATGCGGAATATTCTATACTTCGATTGGATGTGGACGGGGTTTTTCATCCGCGGGAAATTGTGGCGGGAAGCGGAGCAATTAAAAAAAATTTAGAATTGAACCATCTTCGATTAAGCCCATTGCGCATGTTGGTTCTATCCGTTTTTTTTACTGTTGTGCTTCTGTATTTGTGGGATAAAAAAGATACAATAAAAAACAAATTTTTAGGCTGTATTTATTGGCTCCAGAATCACACAAAAAAATCGCTGATTTTCCTTCTGTCCGCGACCAGTTTTCTTTTGTTCACCTATGTTGCGGTTTATTATTTTAGCGAAAGTCGTGCGGTTTCTTACCAGACCCCACTTTTTTGGTTCGTGGTTATAATGATGGGATGTGTGGGGCTGTTTTATCTGTTTCGGAAAAGTATCGCTGATAAGCCGGAGCGGCTGTTCGCGATTTTAGCGTTGTCAACGGGGCTTTTATTGTGTATTTTTGCGCCGCTGATGACAGGCGTTGCTTGGGATGACCAGACGCATTATATTCGGTCGGTGGCCTACCTTTCCGAAGTGACCGAAGCGGACATCGTTATGGAAAATTACGCGTATCAGAACTCTCTAAACACCTCGTTTTCGGTAGAGGTAACAAAGGAAAGAAGCGACTACTTAAATGAAACTTATCAAAACAGGCAGCTTGTTTATCAGAATTCCTATTATGATTCGGCTGATTTGACTGTGTATAAAGGGATTGGGTATCTTCCGGTTGCTATCGGAATCGTTTTGGGAAGAGCTTTACAGCTGCCATTCTCCGTCGTATTTGTTTTGGGAAAAATATGCAATTTGATTACGTATGTCCTTTTAATCTATCTGGCAATCCGACGGTTAAAAACGGGAAAGATGATTTTAGCGTCGATTGCCTTATTGCCGATCTGTGTTTTTTTAGCATCCTGTTATAGCTATGATAATTGGGTGACAGCCTGGCTTACGCTGGGATTAGCATACTTTTTCGCTGAGCTTCAGGAGCCGGAAAAACCTCTTGCGGCAAAAGATCTGGCGGTTATTTTGGGTTCGCTGTTTATAGGGCTCGGTCCAAAAGCGGTTTATGTACCGGTGGTTGCAATCCTTTTTCTTTTGCCCAAATCTAAGTTTTCTTCGCCAAAAAAATATAAGCAGTATTTGGTTTGTGTAAGCACCATAATTGTGGTGGCGCTGATGACCTTCATTCTTCCGATACTTATGGGAAACGCTCCTACTGACAGCCGCGGCGGATCAACAGTGAACGGCGGAGAGCAGATCGCGTTTATTCTTTTCCATCCGCTTAGCTATGCTAAGACGCTTCTGACCTTTCTGGGAAGATATGTAAGCTCTTTTGAATTATTAACAGACTTTGCCTATCTTGGTATAATCTCCGGAACGGCTTCCCTGATTCTGCTGGTTGTGGTGGCGGTTACAGATAAAGATCGGTTGGACAAATATACGACGAACAGAAAATGCAGAATCTGGATTGGACTTTGTGTCTTTGCGGCTTTATGTCTGGTCGCAACCTCTTTGTATATTGCCTTTACCCCTGTAGGAGCGAACACAATTGCAGGTTGTCAACAGCGATATAAACTGCCTTTATTTTTCCCGATTTTCTACATTTTGGGCAGTCCTAAGATGATCAATCGGATAGACCGGAGAAAATACAATTTAACCGTGTTTGCCATAAGTGGAGTGATTCTGTACTGGGAAATTTTTACCCGCTGTATCAGCCGTTATTTCCTGTAAGAAAGGGCTGAATATTGATTTCTCAATTATTAGCAGGAGAATTTGGCGGATATACTCTGCTGGCTGAAAAATAAAGCGAAAGCGCTCCTTTTCCACAAGCCGGACCGTCAGCTTTATACATTTTTGGAACTGTTTAATATAGTCTTTTGGGGAGAGGGAAATACCGGAGATATTGCAAAACCTTTTGCCAGGTTCCAGGAAAAAATGGTTCTGAGCGAGCCGGTAGGGCCGAAAACAGTGGGAAGCTGAATGGTAAATACCACCTATTCATTTCCGGAAGCGATCAGGTGTGGAATTGCGGGCGGGTGAACCTGGAGCCAACCTATCTGCTGGATTTTGTAGACGATCCGGATGAAAAAGGAAGCTATACCGCCAGCCTTGGCATCCGGGAAACCTACAAGTGTCTGTTAGGCAGCTACCGATTTCTTTCGGCGAGAGAAGTACAAGGTGCGAAAATTATTAAAGAGCTTGTGCAGCGCCTGCAAAGGTGGTTTTAGATCCAACTACTTTTAGCGTCCGACCTAATGGTTGGCATCGTGCCAGCCTGCGCATGGATTGTGAAGGGTCTTTTACAGGATATGAAGCAAAATCCGTTTTACATTTTGTTTTTTGATCATTATAATCTGCTCCCTTCCTGCCATAGGTGCCCTTTATAGTATTATGTATCTATACGCCCAGCCAAGGTGATCCCGGCGGAGGACTACTCTTATTCTGACCTTTTTAATGTTTCATATTTTCCACCGACAATGTGACTTTTACTCTTCGTATGCGACCTATAGCCGGGTCCTAAAAACCAAGCGGATCGCGGACTATTCATTGGCACAGAAATTTTTAACTGTATGCTGGACCTCCGGAAGAAGCTGCGGCGTTCGTCCCAAATGTGCCCTGACGATGCTGATGCTGGAGCTATACGGAAAGTTAGAACAATTTGGCGAGGTATCTGATCTGGATAAATATAAAAAAGAAAAGCTATGCAGATAGGGTATGCGGTTTACGCCCATAAAAGAAACTATCATTATGGGGAAATCTATCCGTTATTAAAAAAGACAAAAAATACCGATGGCCAGCCGCTTGTGGGCCATTTTGTTTTGGCTTGTGCGTCCGGTAGAGCTTTGGATGCGGAAACAGCCGCAGGAAAAGATAAATTTGCGCGTTCCCTATTAACGTCAGGCTTTTCTCCAAAAAAGAAAAGGAGAAAAAAGTGGAAAAGGAAATTTCGCTGAGAAAAGGAATGTTCTACAACTCAGTTGGTTCCATGACAAATTTGGGCTGTCAATGGCTGACAACCGTGTTAGTTTTGCGGTTAGGCGGGTATCTGGCGGCGGGATATCTGTCATTGGCCATGTCCATAACCAATATTTTTTATGCTTTCGCGTTGTATGGCATGCTTTCCTATCAGATATCCGATTTAAAGCCGGAATTTGTTGAAAAAGAATATTTCGCGGTGAAGGGCTGTACCGCCCTTATTTCGACGGTTTTGTGCGCGGTTTCCTGTTTTCTAAATTGCTATGACTCGGCCCAAATCGTTACGGTTTTGTTGTATATGCTGTATCGAGCGCTGGAAGCGCTCGAGGATACGTTCTACGGCATCGGACAGAAAGCCGGCCGCTTGGATTTGGTAGGAATCTCGAAATTTATTAAGGGAATTCTTTCACTGACATTTTTTGTCGTGTTTTTAGTGGTTTTCCAATCGGTTCAATGGGCAATAGTGGGGCTTTTTTTGGCGGTTGCCTTAACGCTGCTGGTATATGATAGAAGCTTTTTAGGTCGATGGATCACTCCTGCTAGACCCTTTCAATGGAAAAAGGTCAAACGGCTTATGCTCGCTTGTTTCCCTTTTGCACTGTCCAGCGTTTTGTCTACCATTACCTTGTCTTTTCCCAAAATTTATCTGGAAAAGTCAATAGGGACGGAAATTTTGGGTGCTTATTCTTCTGTTGGTGCACCGGTTTTGATCATACAGGTGGTTGCTTCTTATCTGTTTATTCCTTTGGCTACCCCTTTCGCGCAATATTACGAAAAAGGTGAGCGTGAAAAGTTTAAAGGTCTGGTGCTGCACTTTTTGAAGATCGCGGGAGTGTTAATCCTGGTTGCCTTGCTTGGTATAAAGCTGTTCGGAGGCTGGGGGCTTCGCTTTTTATATGGGGAAAGTATCCTTCGGTACCAGAGCTTTTTGATGCCGCTGGCGTTTTGCACAATTTTAACCGCGTTTATGCTGTTTTTGGATATGCTGATGGTCGTCATTCGCTCTTTCGGGGGACTATTGTTCAGCAATCTTTTGGGGATTTCTTTTGTTTCGTTATATCTACCGTATTTCGTAAATTACTTTGGTGCAAATGGGGCAAGCTATGCTTTAATTGCCGCGCTTTTTGTCCAAATTATCGCCATGGTTCTGTTTACTGTGATGAAAATCAACCGTTTAAATAAGGAGTAATCGGCATGTATACTGCTTCAGACCACACGTTTGTCATATGCGCTTACCACGAGAGTGAGTATTTGGAAAATTGTATCCGTTCACTGAAAAAACAAACGACTTTAAGCAATGTTATTCTGTCGACTTCAACGCCTAATCAAACGATCTACGCGCTTTGTGAGAAATACGGCTTGCCTTTATTCGTCAATACAGGAGAAAAAGGGATTGCCGAGGATTGGAATTTCGGCTATTCTTGTGCTGAAAGCCCTCTGGTTACCATCGCGCATCAGGACGATTTGTATGAGCCGAATTATCTCGAAGTGATGCTGGACAGATTGAATCATGCCGTCCGTCCGTTAATCGCTTTTTCTGATTACGCTGAACTACGGGCAGATCAAGCGGTTTTGGATAACCGTTTGCTGAAAATCAAAAGAATCATGCTGTCTCCTCTCCGGTTTGGGGCCTTTCAAAAAAGTATCTTTATCCGCCGTAGGATCCTCTCCTTCGGATGTCCAGTCTGTTGCCCTTCCGTTACTTTTGTGAGGGACAATCTGCCGGAGCAGATCTTTACTTCTCATTTTAAAAGTGATGTGGATTGGCAGGCTTGGGAGCGGTTGAGCAGAGAAAATGGATCTTTTGTCTATATATCAAAGATTCTGATGAGGCATCGAATTCACGAAGGATCGGCCACGACACAGATTATAGGTGAATCTTTGAGGGAAAAGGAGGACTACGAAATGCTGTGCAAATTCTGGCCCGCATGGATAGCGCGGCAGATTGAAAGGCTCTACAAACAGGGGGAAAAAAGCAACCAACTGACACAGTAACATACATTATGTCACCTTTTTCGGTTTAGCCATACTGATTTTGTTGATCAGTTTCATCCGGTACAGTGGTTTGAAAGAAAGAGATTTTTTAGGAAGTAGGGTTTAGGTTGAAGCTTTTAATTGTCATTCCAGCTTATAACGAACAGGAGAATATTGCGCGGGTGGTAGATAATCTGATAGAACATTACCCGCAGTACGACTATTTAGTGGTCAACGATGGCTCAAAGGACCGGACGGCCCAGATCTGCCGGGAGAAAGGTTATCGTTTTTTGGATCTGCCGGTGAATCTGGGGTTGGCGGGTGCTTTCCAGGCTGGCCTTCAGTACGCATACAGGACGGGAGGGGGATATGATGCGGCGATGCAATTTGACGGGGATGGCCAGCATGACCCCAGCTATATTGAAAAAATGGCGTCGCTGATGGAAAAAGAGAATTTGGATGTGGTGATCGGCTCCCGCTTTAAGGAGGAAAAAAAGCCTTTCAGCCTGCGAATGATGGGAAATCGGATGATTCAGCTGGCGATTAAAATGACAACCGGCGCTACTATTAAGGATCCTACCTCCGGAATGCGGCTTCTTAACCGGTCCATGGTCCGCGAATTTGCCCAAAACCTGAACTATGGGCCGGAACCGGATACCATCGCATATCTGATTCGTACCGGCGCAAGAGTTGAGGAGGTCCAGGTCCAGATGATGGATCGGATCGCCGGCGAAAGCTATTTTAACCTGCGGAGGTCGGTAGAATATATGGTCCGAATGTGTGTTTCGATTGTATTTTTCCAATGGATTCGCAGAAGGAGGGGTTAAAAATGTCAGTGACGTTTCGTATTATCCTGATTGTTGTGTCTGTGCTGACATTATGGTATACGGCCCGAAAAATCCGCAAATCGCAGATGCAGATTGAGGACGCCATTTTTTGGATCGGTTTTCCTGCTGTATTGGTTCTTCTAAGCGTTGTTCCCGATATCGCCAAATGGGCGGCAGGGATTTTAGGCGTTCAGTCTGAGGTCAACTTTATTTATCTGTCGATTATTTTTGTATTGATTTTGAAAATTTTTTCTTTGTCGATCCGTTTTTCTCAGATGGACGCCAAAATTCGGACGTTAGTGCAGGAGATCGCCATTCGGGAGCGATTGGAAAAGGAAAAAATAAAAAACGGGACAAAGGTTTAAAAAAAGATATTATAAAAGGCCGCCCAATTGGGCGGCTTTTTATAGCAATAGATAAAGAATGCCGATCATCAGCTTTTTGTCCGCCTGATTGACATATAAAGAGGCCAGAATTCCCAACAGCAGCAATCGGTCTTTTTGCAGGGGACGGTAAAGAAAAGAAGGACCTTCTTCTATTTTTTTTTATCATTAACCTCTTTCCAACGATTTTCCGGCCGGTATGGCGGTTTTTCATGCGGTCGAGGAGGCTGATAGCAGCCCTTTTCCGGGCAGACTGCATCCGGATGAAAGGAGGGACCGCGTCCAGGCCTTCTTGGGATAAAACCGTCCGGATGGTACGGCAGCGGCGGTACAAAAATCGGCTCTGCGGAAATGGTCTGCGCCGCAGACGGCTCCGGAACGGATTGATTGGACGTTTTTTCCAGTGGCTTCTCTTTGTTATCCGGCGCAAAAGCATCTGGTGGATCCTCGTGGGGAAAAACTGTGCTTTCCAAGGCCTGCGATTGGGATATGTCCTGAATGGTTTTCAATAGATCCTCCGAAGGAATAAATCCCTCTGGCTGATCACCCTGTGCCGCTTTTGGCGGTACGGCGTGAGGGGAGTAGGAAAGCGTCTCTGCGTCGCTTTCCTTTGTTCGCTCCCGGACTGAATTTAGGACCGGATCGGCAGCGGATGCTGGATCGTCTCCCGTTTTTTCGGCAGCGGACAGACCGGACGGCAAAGGCTGTGTATAAGCCGGACGATCTTCGCCGCCGTTTTTCGCAGGGACTGCGTCTAATAAAGGCTTTGATTCAAGCTTTGTTAACGGCTCTTTTAAAACCGGCGGCGATGAAGCGGCTTCCGGCTTCTGCAAATGTGGGCGGGTGCTGTTCGGCGGCGAAGAAGCCGCAGCCGGCATTCTCGGATGGGATGTCTGTCTTTTGGCCAGTTCCTGTAGCTTTCGCATAGCGTCCTCCCGCATATGCAGAAATTCCTCTCGGGATAGGCCGCCTTTATTCCAATGCTCCATCGTCTCGCTCCTCTCCATGGACTGTTTTTCTCTCCCCTTCTCCGAAGATCCGCAGCAGCGGAAGCAGGTTTGCCAGCCGCATCAGTTTGATAACATCTTCGGCCCGGGCGGCTCGCTCTGGGGTGAGATGGGGCTGTAGCGCACGCAGTAGGCGAATATTTTTGTCATCCTCTTGCAATTTGGAAACCATTTTTAGAATTTGATCCAAATCCCCCATATCCGGCGCGGCTTCTTTGTCCGAATCTCTTTGACCGGTCCCGGCTGGCTGCATAAGCCCCCCTAAAAGGCTAAAAAGACCGCCTATTTCGTCCGACTCGCCGCCCGCTTCATTTCCCAAAAGGCCGCCCAGCAGGTCGGAAAGCTCACTCATGGATTCTTCTGCCCCCCAAATTCCTTCAAAAGCCGTCCCACAATCCCCGAATGGAGCAGCAGCTCCAGCTTTTTCGGATCCGAAAGCAGATTATACACCTGTTCGTTTACGGCAATTTTGCCATCCTGCATGATGCCGGAAAGCTTTTCCTGCAGCTGCTGCTTGGGGATTCCTGTTTTTTCACTTGCCAAGCAAAGCAGCTCTTCCAGCTTTTCTTCTTCAATGAAAAATTCATGCATTCTGCTCACCACCTATTCCAATTGTTTTATTTCTATGTTACAGTAAACGTATCTATTCCTGTCCGTATGCGATCCCTCAAAAGATTTCCATGCCTGGACAGGCTTTTAGCCAAAACCATTAAACGGAGGTTATCTTCATGCGGATTATCGTCATGTCAGACAGCCATCGAAACTTTCGAAATGTGCTGCGCGTGGTAGACCGTCATCCAGATGCGGATTTATATATTCATTTGGGCGATGGGGAACGGGAATTTGAAAGCGTGCAGGATCTCTACCCGGACCGCCGTTATCTATGGGTGGCCGGAAACTGCGATTTCGGTTCGGATACGGCAACCAGCGATCTGGTGAAGCTGTGCGGAAAAAACGTTCTGCTGACCCATGGACATACCTATTATGTGAAGCAGTCGCTGTCAGAGCTGAAAAACGCCGCCCGCATCTGCCACGCCCAGGTTGTGCTGTATGGGCACACCCATGTAGCCTACACCGAATATGACAGCGGACTTTACGTTATGAATCCTGGAAGTCTGTCGGTTCCCCGCCGCGGCGGAGCCTCTTACGGTATTTTGGATATTACCAGCCAGGGGATTATGACCAATCTTGTGGAGGTACGATGATGGATCGACTGATAGGGCTCGACACAAAATGGTGCGGGAAGCATCTGATCCACCTAGAGGAGGTGGACTCCACCAACGAGTACTTAAAAAAAGGGGATTTCCCCAATGGGACGGCGGTAATTGCCGACCGGCAGACTGCGGGAAAGGGCCGTTCCGGAAAAAACTGGTCCGGCGCACCGGCTGGGCAGGCGCTGTATCTTTCGGTGCTTTTTCATTCTATGAAGATCGGCGATATGGGGTTACTGCCCCTGTTATGCGCACTGGCGGCAGTCCGCAGTTTGGGGGAAGGGACGCTCATCAAATGGCCCAACGATATTGTGTTGGATCAAAAGAAAATCTGCGGAATCCTCTGCGAAAGCAGGATTCAGGGCGGAAAGGTTCTGGCAGTCTGCGGGCTGGGGATCAATCTCAGCCAGCCGGCGTCGTTTTTTGTACAAAACGATCTACCTCATGCCACCTCCCTGCTGGCGGCTACCGGCCGGAGCCTGTCTGTCCCGGAAGCGGCGGCGAGGCTTTTGAATGCGTTGGAGCCGATTTTAGAACAGTATAAGCAGGAAGGCTTTTCGGCTTTTCGGCAGGAGTATTGCAGCCGCTGTATTACTCTGGGCCGTCAGGTACAGGTGGTGCTGGAAGAAAAAACCGTACAGTCCCAAGCGGTGTCTATAGCGCAGGATGGCAGTCTAGTCTGCAAAAAGGATGGGGAAACCTTTGAGATCCGGGCGGGAGAGGCCTCTGTCCGGGGACTTTATGGCTATGTCTAAAAATCCCAAAAGAATCGGTTCCGGCAGATTGTCAACAGAAAAAAATATGGTATAATAACGATAGAATCGTTATTATACTGCGTTTTCATGGCCGCTTTGCGGACATGGCTGATTCTGCTAATGGGCGATTAGGCCTTTATGCAGCCAACAATGAAGGAATCGCAGCGTTTATAGCCGGGAGGATAGGCGGATTTTCCGCGGCCCTCACTGCCAATACCATATGAGGATTGATCGGATCGAAAAGAGAAAGACCTGCGGGCTTTCGGAATACGGAGGGGTTTCATTGAAAAATAACCAGGAATCGGATTGGGAAAAGCTGATCAGCCAGACCATTGACGACGCGCTTCATTCCGGCGATTTTACAAAATTAAAACAGACGCTGAGCGATACGGCTCAAAATGTGATGAAACAGACCGTTTCCGGCTGTGAGCAGCTCAGCGCACAGCTGGGCCAGATTTTTGGCGGGGCGGGACAACAAAAGCATCCCAATCCGCAGGCGCCGCAGTCCCGGCCGCCTCAGTCGGTTCCGGTACAGCGGGTGCCCTCCCGGTATGCGACCCATTGGCAGAGGCCGGTTGTCCTCCCAAGGAAAAAGGCGGTTCGGCTGCCGGGTAAGGCCGCGTCGACGGTGGGCGCTTTTCTGGGACTTGGCTTAGGGATTCTTTCATTGCAGATGGTCTACTGGGCTCTGATGGAGCTTCTCCATCAGGCGTTTGATTTTTCGATGGTTCTGAATGTAGCAGTTTTTTTGCTTTTGATGGTTGCAAGCTTCTGGTTTGCGGCCCATTGCGTCGGAAGATTCCGCAAACGCCGGTATCTGCAATACCGGCTGGCAATCGGCGACCGGCAGGTCTGCGCCGTCGGCGTATTGGCTTCCGCCGTGAAGAAATCCCCCAAATTTGTGCTGCGGGACGTTAAAAGCATGATTAAGAGCGGGTTGTTTCCCCAGGGTCATCTGGACGATGAGGAGACCTGCCTGATTTTAACCGACGAGGCGTATGCGCAGTATCGGGTTGGTCAGGCCAACCGCAAAAAGCGGGAATTGGAGCAGGCAAAAATCCAGGAAAACCCCGACGGGATAGACGCCGTGATCGCCGAGGGCCGCAGCTGGATTCAGAAAATCCGCGAGGCCAACGAGGCGCTGCCCGGACAGGAAATTTCGGAAAAGCTTTATCAGCTGGAAACTGTGACGGGGAAGATTTTTGCCTGTGTGGAGAAGCATCCGGAAAAGCTGCCGGAAATCCGCCGTTTTATGAATTACTATCTGCCCACTACCGTTAAGCTGGTGGATTCCTATCGGGAATTTGAAAACCAGCCGGTGCAGGGGGAGAATATCCAAAACGCCAAAAAAGAGATTTTAGATATTCTGGATACGGTGAATCGTGCGTTTGCCTCGCTTTTGGACAGTCTGTTTCAAAACGACGCAATTGATATTTCCGCTGACATCAGCGTGTTGAAAACCATGCTTGCCCAGGAGGGTTTGACCCAAAAGGATTTTGACGGGCAGCCGCAATAAGGCTTTTGATAAGGAGGATATAAGCGATGGATGAAAAGAAGACAGAGACAGTCCCGCAGCTTTCCCTGGATACCCAGGAGGTCCCGACCCTGACGCTGAATTTGGAGGTGGCAGAGGAGCAGCCCTTGGCGGCCGCGCAGCCGCCTCAAGCAGCGGTTTTTGACGATAGCTCTTTAACCGAGGCCGAACGGAAAATGGTCGATGATTTTGCCCAGAAAATCCAGCTGGACAATTCCAATCTCGTTCTTCAGTATGGTTCCGGCGCACAGAAAAAGATCGCCGATTTTTCTGAAACCGCCCTTAGCAACGTTCGGACCAAGGATATGAGCGAGGTTGGCGAAATGCTGACCAATGTGGTGGTAGAGCTGAAGAAATTCAACGTGGATGAGGAGGAAAAAGGGCTGTTCAGCTTTTTTAAACGCTCCGGCAACAAGATCTCCACCTATAAAGCAAAATATTCCAGCGCAGAGGCCAATGTCAACCGCATCTGCAATGTGCTGGAAAATCACCAGATTCAGCTGATGAAGGATATCGCCATGCTGGACAAAATGTACGAGATGAATAAGGTCTATTTTAAAGAGCTATCCATGTATATTTTGGCGGGCAAAAAAAAGCTGGCGCAGGTAGAGTCTACCGAACTGCCCGCCGCCCAGGAAAAAGCCCGGCGGACCGGTCTGCCGGAGGACGCGCAGGCCGCCAACGACCTGTCGGCCATGTGCAATCGGTTCGAAAAGAAGCTCCACGACCTGGAGCTGACCCGCACCATCTCCATTCAGATGGCGCCGCAAATTCGCCTGATCCAAAATAACGATACGCTGATGACCGAAAAAATCCAGTCTACCCTGGTCAATACCATTCCGTTATGGAAAAGCCAGATGGTGCTGGCGTTGGGGGTGGCCCATTCCCAGCAGGCGGCGGACGCTCAGCGGGCGGTTACCGATATGACCAACGAGCTGCTTCGCAAAAATGCGGAAACCCTAAAGATGTCCTCCATTGAAACCGCCAAGGAGTCGGAGCGGGGAATTGTGGATATTGAAACGCTGAAGACGACCAACGAGTCGCTGATTTCTACTCTGGACGAGGTTATGCGCATCCAGCAGGAGGGGCGGCAGAAGCGGCAGGAGGCGGAGTCTGAGCTGCGTCGGATTGAGGACGACCTAAAAAACAAGCTATTGCAAATGCGGTAGGGGATTTGTATGAAATCGTTTGATACGCTGATTATGGGCATGGTAGAGCACGACGCAGGACATCCCAAATTGATCCAGCATTTTTTGAAGGTATATGAGTTTGCCCGGCTGATCGGAAAGGCGGAGCATTTGGAGGAGAATTCGCAATTTACGCTGGAAACCGCCGCCGTTGTCCATGATATAGGGATTCTTGCAGCCAAAAGGAAATATGGCAGCGGCGCGGGTAAGTATCAGGAGCAGGAGGGACCTGCGGAAGCAGAGAAACTTCTGTCAGGCTTGGGCTGGCCTTCGGCAGTGATTAAAAGGGTCGTTTATCTGGTGGGCCATCACCATACCTATACGGATATCGACGGGATGGATTATCAGATCCTGGTGGAAGCGGATTTTCTGGTAAATTTGTTGGAAAACGAGTCCTCGCTGGACGCAAAGAAAACCGCATACGAAAGGATTTTTAAGACGGAAAGCGGCAAAAAAATTTTTCAGATGTTGTATCCGGAGTCTGTATAAAGAATCAGGCCGCAGGGAATTTCCCTGCGGCCTGATTCTTTATCTTTTTGTCCGATACAATACCACCGCGGCGATGGCAATAACGAGAACACAGAAAAACACGCTGACGCCGGCGCCCAGCCAGTGGGTTCCGGAAAAGACCAGAATACCCGTTGGCCTGTCAGCGCCGCCGATGATGCCACGCCCGGAGGACTGCCGCAAAAACGGTTCCGCTGCCAAAAGCAGCAGAACCACCAGAGAAACCGCCGCGAGAACCAGTGTCAAAGTTGCGGCAGTGCGGATCCTGCGGCGGTTGGCAGCGGTTCTTTCGGCTATTTCCCCGTTGAGCTGCTCCAGCTTTTGGGCGATCTGCGCAATGGGTTCCGGATTTTTTTCCGCGTCTCGCACTGGATCCTCCCCCAGCAAAACAGCCACCGGCGTTTCCAGCACCTGGGCGATTAAAATCAGCATCTGGGCGTCCGGGACCGAAAGGCCCGTTTCCCTTAGTTAAAGATATTGTTGGGTATCTCAAGATGTGTCATTCGATTTTGCCGATAAAGCGGTAGAAGATTTCCACTTCCTGTTCCCGGCTTCCGTCCTCACTTTTGACCGCTTCATGGACAAGGATTTTTTCAATCAGCGTATTCAGAAGTTCAGCCGTCAATTCTGTGGGATTGACATACTGTTTCATCAGACCTATCCACTTTTCAGCGTCAACCGCTGTCTGGGCGGCGGTCTCCATCGCTTCGTGAAGCCGTTCAATTTTTACGTCCAATTCTCGCTGTTCGCCCTGATACTTTTCGGACAGCATATTGAAATTGTATTCTGTAATGCGTCCGGCAGACCAGTCCTCATACATTTTTGCAAACAGGGTGTCTACTTCTGCTTTGCGCTTTTCCGCCTTTTTCAGTTCGGCTGTCTGCCGCTTCCTTGCAGTATTGCGTTCCTTGTCGCTGGCGTTAAGTAGCCGTTTCAGAAGTTTGTCCCCATCCTGCTGTGCCAGCACAGACCAGTATTGCAGACGGGAAAGGACATAGGCGTAAAGCACATCATAGCGGATATAGTGCATGGAACACTGGTGCAATCCTTGCCCGTACTTGCTACAATGGTAGTGGGCATAGGGATTTTTGTTCTGGCTGTTCATACCATAGGCCAGCGACCAGCCGCAGTCCGCACATTTTACCAGCCCGGAAAATATCTGTGTTGTGCCGTTCTTCTGCCGTCTGCGCCTGTTGCAAATCTGCTCCTGTACTTGACGGAACACATCTTCGGAAATAATCGCTTCGTGGGTGTTCTCCACACGATACCATTCCTCTTTTGGCTTGCGTACTTTCTTCTTGTTTTTGAATGAAATGTTGGTCTGCTTATTGTGGACGCTGTGTCCGATATAGGTTTCCTCTTTCAGAATACTTTTCACCTGCGCTATCGTCCACGCATAGGCTTTTTCCTCCGGCGCTCCGGCATAGATATTTGCGAAAGTGCCGTATCTCTGGAAATTCAGCCAGCCGGGAGTAGGTACTTTTTCTTCGACCAAAATCCGTGTAATGCTGGCGGCTCCCCGGCCATGAACGGCAAGGTCAAAAATCTTTTCGATAATCCACCTTGTTTCCGGGTCAATCAGAAGATGGCCTTTCTTATCTGGGTCTTTGACATAGCCAAGCGGAGCATAGGCTCCATAGTGTGCGCCATTTGCGAACCGTGTCCGCATGGCCGCCTTTACCTTTTTGCTGGTCTGGCGGGCGTGCATTTCATTCAGAATGTTGAGGAATGGGGCAAGCTCATTCTCTCCGTTGATGGTGTCCACATTGTCATTGACAGCGATATAGCGGACGCCTTTGCTGGGAAAGTAGATTTCCGTGTACTGGCCGGTCAGAATGTAGTTTCTGCCTAAGCGGGATAAATCCTTCGTAACAACGCAGTTGATTTTCCCGTCCTCAATGTCATCAATCATTCTCTGAAAATCCGGCCTGTCAAAGTTCGTTCCAGACCATCCATCGTCGATATATTCATCTATGACATTCAGGCCATGCTCGGCGGCATATTGCCGGAGCATCATGCGTTGTGTCTGAATACTCCCGCTTTCTCCTTGCAGTTCATCGTCCCGGCTCAATCTCATATAAAGCGCCGTGTTGTAAATCGTAGTATTGTAAGGTTGTTTCACCGTAAAAATCCTCCTTCTAAAGAAACAACCCACGCTTACAATACTTTTGCTCTATGGCAATTATATCATAAGCGTGGGCGTGTTATCAATGATGGGCTATCAGGTTGAAGCGGCTTTTTCTGCGGTATGCCGCACCACATCTACAATCAGATCACCGAGGGGCTTCCCGCCTGCGGCGAAGTGTTCGGAGATTTTTATACGGTTGTTCCCACATACAAAATACTGCGTGCCGTTCTCTGCTTGTATAACCTGCCCTGTTCGGGGTGTAAAAATATCGCTTTCACTTTTTGCCATCCAGTGTCCTCCATATTCAGTTTTCAAGGTACAATGCCGCACAGAGGCGGCGAAAATTTCTGCTTATATCTATCACCTTTCCTTTACCGTGTGCCGCTGCTGACGTTTCAGTTCCGCCAGTATATCCGGCGGGATACGGTCAACCAGCCGCTGTAAATTGTCCAGTTCGCTTTTCAGCTTTGCCCGTTCCATCGTATCTTTCATCTTTCCTTTTTCGCTGGCCTTTGCCCTTGCTTCCAACTTCTCATTCTCCGCCAGCAGGTCATTGATTGTGACCTTGTACTTTTTCAACTGCCCGGAGAAATTCTCCATCTGCGGGAACCACTTTTTCAGCATGGAGAGGGCTTCCTCTTTTTTCTTTCCGGCGTTCAGCGGGTTAATGCCGTCCAGTGTGGCTTCAATGGCTCTTGCCTGCCGGGAGAGGGAAACCGCCTGTTTGAAAAGCCGGGTGGGGATATGCTTCCGGCCTGTCCTGCTGGCGCTCTCCCCACGCTCCAAGTCAGGATATTTCTCCACCATATAGGCGTGAAAATCGTCCTGCCACTTCGTCAGGTTTGCCCGGTTGCCGATAATCTCCTTTGCACACAGGCGGTTGTCCTTTGTCAGCGGAACAAAGGTCAAATGCAGGTGGGGCGTTTTCTCGTCCATGTGTACCACCGCCGACACGATATTTTCCCGTCCTACCCGGCCAATGAGGAAGTCCGCCGCCCTCTGGAAAAACGCCTGTATCTCCTTTGGGGATTTCCCCTTGAAAAACTCCGGGCTGGCAGTTACCAGCGTATCGACAAACCGTGTGCTGTCCTTGCGGGTTCGGCACCCGGCCTGTTCAATGCGGTTTTGAATGAAATGATAGTACCTGCCCTCTGGCTTGACGATATGAAAGTTGTACTTGCTCCGGCTTGTGTCAATGTCGGGGTTGCTGGCGTATTGTTCTTTCTGTCTTTCGTGATGGGCTTCCAGCGGCCTTGCCGGGTTGCCCTTGTGCTTCTCAAACCGCAAAATTGCGTGTTGTGCCATTCTGCTCCTTTCCCCATTCCTTTCCTATCCGGGGTTTTCCACAGGGAAAATCCCGCAGAAATTAGCTCGGATAGGATTGGAATGGATAGAATATAAATAAATCTTTTTAATCTTTGTATTTCTATATACCGTCCGGTTTTCGTACTTCCGGGGAGTGATTTCCTCACTTCATAAGTACGGTTTTCAGCCCTCCGGCGTACCAGAACCGGATTTCTTGAAGTCGGTGTTTGGAACCGCTTCATAGGATTTTGGGAAAATGCGGTTGGGTTTTCCACAGCCCTGCTTCTGGATCTCCACCAGCCCGGCGTATTGCAGTTCCCGCAGGGTGTTTACCGCTTTCTGCCGCCCACAGTGGAGCAGGTCAACCACCTCGCAGATGGGATAGTACAGATAAATCCGTCCGCAATCATCCGCCCACCCATTCTTGCGGGATAACTCTGTCCGGCGCAGGATAAAGGCGTACAGAACCTTTGCCTCGTTGGACAAGGGCTTGAATGTGGGGGCTTCAAAGAGGAAATTCGGGAGCCGGGTGAAGCTGAACGCCTTTTCCGGCTGATGGATATAGATGGTATTTGTCATAGTGCGTTTTGTGGACGGTTAGAAGCCCGTTTTCCGGGGCGGGCGATACTTTATACCACCAGCCCCGGTTTGGGGCTTGCGAAGCCTGATAAATCAAGGCTTTTTTCGCTCCTAACTGTCCACAGCAGACCTCCTTTTCCGTTCACTTTCTGTTTTCTGCCGCCTGTGAACTCTGGCGGCACAGCCGGGGCAGTATTTTGCCCGGTTGGATTTGGGGACGAACACACCGCCGCAGACCTCACAGCGTTTCAAGTCCTTATCCCGGAAAATCTCCGCTTCCAGCGTCCCGTCCAGCGGCAAGACCGCCCAGCGGAACCACTTACAGCAGACCGAGAAAGAAATCGTCTGCGGACAGGTGCAGGTGTCCCCATCGTCAAGGACAATGCAGTTGCCGTCCTCACAGCAACAGCACTCCCGGCGTATCAGGCTGGCCGCCTGTTTTCTCTGCGCCGGGGTCATGCGGTAAAGGGAACCGTCCGGCCTGCGTTCCAGCGGCGGCAAGTCTTTATAGGGGTTATCTCTCATGCGTTCCCTCCATTTTGCTTTCCGTTGCCGTTCTCCCCGAAAAGGTTTCCTGCCCCATTCCTGCGGCGTGTTCCGGCGTTGGCACGCTCCTCGCAACTTCGGGACATTTTGTCCCGAAGTCCGACTCCTTGCGGTGCTTCCCCAGCCGGGGTATTCCTTTTCGGACGGTCATTCTGTTTTCAAGGTGCCGTCCATCGATGAACTACCCTAAGTCTACACGAAAAAAATGCAATTCCCGGAATATTGCGAGAATTGCATTTTGATGAAGTTTACACTTTGGAAATTGCATTTTTGCAATCATTCTGTATAATGGAAGTATGCGGAGGAGGTGCGTATCTATGGCTTTACCCGGAACGCCCGGACAGCGGATTTCCGATTTATGCAACGGGAACCACATCACACAAAAGGAACTTGCGGAGAAGATAGGCGTTTCCGCTTCCCAGTTGAGCCGCATTGTCAGCGGCGAAACAAGAACGGTCAGCAGTGATATTCTCATAGGTGTGGCAAAGGAATTTAAGGTATCGACAGACTACATACTGGGCTTGTCTACCGTGAGCGTTCGTAAAAGCTACGATATTTCTGAATTAGGCTTGTCCGAGGGAGCCGTGAGGGGGCTTGTGACGGGTGCTGTTGATGTGCAAATCCTCAACCGCCTGTTGGAACACAGGAATTTTCCTAAGCTGATAGATTTGATACGGATTTATTTTCAGGATACGGCGGCAAAGGGCATAACAGCAAGAAACCAGCTTATCGAGATGGCAACGGCTTCCCTGTCCGACCTGATGAAAGAACACCCGGAACACCGGGCAGAAGCGAAGCAGGATTTACAGCTTTTGAACGCCCAAAAGATAGGGGAACATGAAGCGGAGATTGAAAAAATCAAAAATGTGTTCCTGGCTATCCTGCGGGACATTAAGAAAGACATTGACAACGGGGAACAGCCGGGAGAAGCTGTGACCGCCGCTATGTTCCAAGCCATGCGGGACGCACTGGCGGAACAGAAACAAAAACCACTTTCCATTGACGATGTAACGGCGATGATAGCTGGACAGATCGGACAGCTTACACCGATGGATAAAGAAACTGTTGAAATGTTCCAGCAGTTTGCGAAGAAGATGATTGAGCAGGCAGGAACAAAGTGATAAATTTGAATTGTGAGGGAAAATACAGATGAATCAAGGAAGAATTATTGTGATTACAGGCTCACCGGGGACAGGAAAAACAACAACTGCGTCAATTGTCGCAAAGGAATCAGATATGGATAAATCAGTGCATATGCACACCGATGACTTTTTTCATTACTTAAGCAAAGGCGCAATACCACCACATTTGCCAGAATCCAACGAGCAAAATCTGGTTGTCATTGAAGCCTTTTTAGAAGCTGCAAAGCGATATGCTCGTGGCGGATATGATGTAATTGTAGATGGGATTGTCGGGCCATGGTTTTTGGAGCCATGGAAAGCTCTTGCCCAAGAAGATTACGAGGTACACTATATTGTATTAAGAGCGAGTAAAAAAGAAACTATGAAGCGAGCTGTGGAACGCTCAAAATTAGATAGAAAAACAAATATTGAATTAGTGGAAACAATGTGGGAGCAATTTTCCGGTTTGGGAGTATATGAATCAAATGTCATAGACACAACTACATTCACAATTAAAGATACGGTTTCCGCAATAAAAGAAAGAGTTGCATGTGGGACGTCTTTACTATCTTAGACATTCCCATTTGTCAGGAAGATAGCAAAGCCAGCCGAGCCAGTCAACGGTCAAGATGAACGGCGCATTTCATGCGCCGCCGTTGACAGTCCCGCCCGTCTTTGCTAAAGGGTAATCAAGGCGGGAAAGCCCTAAAATGGCTTCACACCTATTTCAATAATTGGAGGAGATAAAAATGAGATCAGAAAAGGAAGTTTATGATATTGTTTTGAATTTTGCAAAAACAGACAAACGCATTCGCATGGTTACTTTGGAAGGATCTAGAACAAATACAAATATTCCGCCTGATGATTTTCAGGATTTTGATATTACTTTTTTTGTTACGGATATGGACAGCTTCACAAGTGATGATAAATGGCTAGATATATTTGGTGAAAGGTTGATTCTGCAAAAGCCGGAAGATATGGAATTATTTCCAGCTGTAGAAAAGGGATTTTCATATTTAATGCTGTTTACTGATGATGTTAAGATAGATTTAACTTTGCTGCCGCTGGAACTGATAGACGAGTATTTTACATGGGATAAACTGGTAAAGTTACTGTTGGATAAAGACAACCGTATCGTAAAGCCGCCAATACCAACGGATATAGACTACCACTTGCAGAAGCCTACTCAAAGAATGTTTGACGATTGCTGTAATGAATTTTGGAATACTACAACATATGTAGTAAAGGGCTTATGCCGCAAAGAAATTCTTTTTGCTATTGACCATATGAATGATATAGTACGAAAAGAATTGCTTCGCATGATTTCCTGGCTGATTGGTATCAAACAGGGATTTCATTTCAGTTTGGGAAAAAACTATAAATTTATGAAGCAATATGTCCCAGAGGAATTGTGGGAACGACTTATGTCCACTTATAATATGGATTCCTATCCCCATATGTGGGAATCCTTTGAACAATGTATGGCATTGTTCCGGGAGGTTTCGTCAGAAGTGGCATGCCAGTTGGATTACCAGTATCCACTATATGATGAAAAAATCAGTAATTATGTGATTCGGCAAAAGAAAAAATATGGCATTGAAGATGATAACAAATAAAATTTTTTCAATCGAAAAAATTTATTTTGATTATTCAATTTTGAAAAACTGAATACCTCAAAATCAGAAAGAGAGCGGCCAAGCACTTTGAGGGATTGGCCGCCTTGTCCACCCATCCAGCGGGACAGCGGGCGGAGGTCAAGGCCGGGTGTAAACCCGTTCATTTCAGCCTTGACGGTTGCCCGTTGTCCTGCTACTTTTCCGGGAGTGTGGCCACAACTTCGGGACACTTTGTCCACAAGTTGGAGCGTAGGACGAGGAACTGGGGCTTTCATATACGCCCTGTCTGCTGATGAGTCCAGACCTGCGCTTGCGGCTCCACGCCACGCAAGCACAGCCCTGTTTTCCTGCCGCTTCAAATGCCCTTGCCCTCCCCGGCGGCAACGGCATTTTCACGGCAACGCCGGCAGAGCGTATAACACACTACACTTTGCTTCGCAAAGTCGTGTGCCAAATGGGGGCGTTGCCCCCTTTGGAAACCCCCACAAGAAAAGGCGGTACGCTACCCCTCCACGGGGCGCATACCGCCTTTTCTTGTTATCCAGCCCTCCGGCTGTATCGGTTGAGCAAAAGTCCGCGTGGGATTGATGTGGTATCTTTAACTTTGGGAAACTCCGGTTTCCCATTTGGAAACGGTTTGGCGCACCACGTGGATCCGAGTGGCCAGCTCCTCCTGGGATAAGCCCTTTTTCAAACGCAGCGCTTTTAATTGTTCCTGTAGCAAAAATTTTCACTCCCTTCTGGCCGTATTATATCGTCCGGCGGACGAGTGATACAAGCAACGAAAAATAACAGGCCGCCCGATATCCCACAAAAAGGCACTACATCTACAAAAATTGTACCCATAAAAAGTTAAAGGCAGGGCAGACTGCAATAGCAGCTTGCCTTGCCCTTTCATAGTGGATAGATCGATCAACCGGAGTTCTGTAAGACAAAATTTTTTTGACAATAATTGTTGTATTATGCATGCAGCCGGAAGCGGCTTTAGACGATCGGAATATCATAACGATTGATATCCAAACCCGATTCCGAACCAAGAATTGTGTCAACATAAAGGCCGCCGTTAGCAAGAATGGTTTTATTACTGCCGATGTTTCTATCACGGCATACTATTCGTACTCGATCAAGCCCAAATGCTTTTGCTTTTTGTAAACCAAGTCGAAGCTGCTCTTTTGCATATCCTTTTCCACGCTCACTGGGGCGAATCGAATAGCCGAAGTTTGAAGCAAATTCTTTCTCATCATCGTCATATTCCAGTTTGTGACGAAAAAGAATAAAACCAACAATCTTACCATCATTTTCACGAATGGACATATACCAAGTTAGTTTATCGGACATATCCTCACAAAACGTAAGCCAGTCAAGTACATTTTCGTATTTTAGCCCATCATTGTACTTTTCAAGATAATCCATACCTGGAATTCTGGCAGGGTCGTAGGTGACCCTCATTTGGTCAGCAGGAAATTCTGCTCTATATTCCCAAATTTTCTCCGCATACTTGGCGGATACTCTGATGAGTTTTATTTGATCCATTTGTTTGGACCATTCCTTTCCGCTGCGCTCCAGGCACAAAAGGGATATGACATGAAACCCGGTAGCCATACCGTAGCATGCGAAATTTCGTGTCAAAATGTACTGAAAGCAGCACCCGCTGAAAAACAACTTCATTTCAGCGGGTGCTAACTTTCTTACCGGAGTTGTTCCAAAAGATGCAGCATTTTTTGGTAAAAGACAGATGAAACTAAGCCTTCAGATGCTGGTCAAACCACTGGGTGATTTCCTTTAAGCGGCGGATGCGGTGCAGCGGCTTTCCGCTGCGGCTCAGCTCGTGATTTTCCCCTTTAAAAATGCAGATCCGCGCCTCCACGCCAAAGTATTTTAACGCGTAATACATTTGCAGGCCTTCCGCCAGCCAGCAGCGGTAGTCCTCGTCGCTGTGGATGAACAGGGTGGGCGTTTTGCACTGATTGGCGTATTTTAAGGGAGAATGCCACCAGATCTTGTCGTGATCCGTCCAGGTGTCGGTGCCGATTTGATCCTTGTTAAAATAGTAACCGATATCGGTGGTGTTGGATTTAGAGATCCAGTTGGAGATGCTTCGCTGGGAGGCGGCGCAGCGGAACCGGTCGGTATGGCCAATGATCCAGTTGGTCATGAATCCGCCGTAGCTGCCGCCGGTAACCCCCATGCGATCCTTGTCCATCCAGGGGGATTTTTCCAGACATACGTCTACAAAGGTCATGATATCGTTATAATCAATGGTACCATATTTGCCCCGGATGTCGGAAAACCGGGTGCCTCGTCCGTCGGACCCGGTGGGATTGCAGAAAATTACACCGTATCCCAGGTTAGCCCAGTACTGCATTTCGTGGAAGAAGTTGGGACCATAGGCGGTCTTAGGCCCCCCGTGGATGTCCAGAATCACCGGATACTTTTTGCTGTCGTCAAACCCCACCGGCTTGATGATCCAGCCCTTGATCCAGTCTCCCGCTTCGTTTTGGAAGGTCAGCTCCTCCGGCGTGGAGATGGCATATTCCTCAGTGAGATGGGTGTTTAGATGGGTCAGCTGGGTTTCCTTGCCGGACAGCTCTGTCTTAAACAGCTCAATTCCATTGTCGCCGCGGATGCAAAGGGTCAAAAATCCTTTTTCATAGGGCGCAAATTCCACAACCATTCCTTTTTTCTCAGTGATGTGGCGAATACCGCCTTTTTTCAGGTCGATGGCAACTAACTGACAGCTGTCGTCAATCGTCTCGGTAAAATAGACCGTGTCCTTACCGTCGTAATGCCAGGGGGAGGAGATATTTCCCATCTTTACATCGCTGCCCACCGAGCAGCTGGTGGCGTGCATGTGACTTTCGTCCAGCACCTTCCGCTCGCCGGTTTTCAGGTTGTAGCGGTAGAAATTGGGATCCTGGTTTAGGCCGTACAGCTTCTGATCGCAGCCCAGCAGCAGAATTTCATCTCCGTCCAGCAGGGTAATGCCGCTGTGGGAGAAGGGAGTCTCCATAGACACGTCGGAAATGGCGCCGGTGGCTTTTTCATACAGTTTCAGCTGGGTCGGCGGCTCCTTTTTTTGGTTCGGCTCAAAGCGGTTGGCAATATAAAGGACCCGCTTCCCGCCGTCCATCACCTTCCAGTCCTTGACATTGGTAAACTGGTCGGTGATCACAGCGATCTCCCCCTTGCTGTAATAGTACAGCCGGTCCCGATGGCCATTGGTGATCCCCACGCCGTTGGACCAAAAGGGAAGCTGGTCAAAAACCATGTAATCCGCTTCTTCCTTTAAGAGCGCGGCAGCCTTCTCCACGTCGCCGTCGGCAGTTTCCAGCGCCCATTCCGCTTTGGGATCGTAATCCGCCACAAAGTAAAATTCCGACGGGGAAAGAAACTGTACAGATTTGATTTTTGCCTTGACCCGGAATGCCTCTACCGCCTCGCCGCCGGTTAAGGGAAGGCGGTAGAATACCGTCAGCGGCAGGCCTTTTTTCGTGTATTCCCGGTCCGCCTTTTTGCGGATGGCCGGAAAATACAGCTCCTCTCCCACCCAGTAGAAATCCGAAACCTTGCCGGTGTCGGTCAGACGGCAGGGCTGACCGTTCTGCCAGAGATATAAATCCGAGTCGTAGCCGTTTTCCTCCAGATTCGCCTTTTTGACCAAAAAGGCAGCCTTTCCTGTGTCGCTGACCTTTAGATGATTCAAAAAGGAAAACTTCGCAAAGTGGTCAATGCCGATGGGTTTCACAGAAAAAACCTCCCTAAAATTTATAGATTTACGCGGCGGGCTCCTCCAGGGACTCCAGCCGTTCTTTGTGATGCCAGGAATAATGAACCATCCACAGCATGGGGGCGCTGGCCAGCACCACCGCCAATAAGGAAAGACCCAGCTGTAAAAAATAAACCTCCCGGTTGGTCGGATCCTTTAAAAAGGTGGGGATAAACAGTAAAGCGCCGGTGATGGTGATTTCCTGCTGCTGGCCGATGGCAACTACCAGCTCAAAGGCCACGCAAAGATTGTGGCAGAGAAATACCGTGGCAAAAAGTCCCAAAAGAATACCAATAACGCCGCCCTTTTTCATCCGGCCGGCCATATATTGGTAGCCCAAAAAGCACAGCACGGTCATCGCCACCCCGACCAATGTGGCCGAATGGCCGCTGGTATAGACGCCGATCCAAGCGGTGGCGCCGATCAGCAGAACCAAAAAAACCACTACAAGGCCCTTCCATACGCTGTGATGGGGAAATTTCCTGCGCTGCCACTGTTCGGTCAGATCTGTCTCCGCTTTGACGCGGCAGGCAGGGCAAAGCATTCGGGCGTCCCCACCCAGCAGAAAGCGCCGCACATCCTTGGTTTTGCCGCAGCCGCTGCAGCAGGGCTGATAGCGATTTTTCTCCGCGAAGCCGGCAATCTGCTTGAGCAGTAACCCCGCCAACTGCTGCGGCTGTTCTTCGGCAGCTGTGCTAATTCGCAGGCTGGCGGTAAAATTTTCATATACCGCCGCCTTCACCGCCGGGTGCGCCTGCCGGATTTCCTCCAGCAGCTGCTCCATACCGCTATCCTCCGGCGAAGCGGGCTTCGCCGATAGGTGAATCATCAGGATCTTTTTCTCCGGCTGTGTCAGTACGGCGCATTCATATCCGCTCAGCCTGCCAAACAAAAGATTTTGTTCCTCGTAATACCGCATTCCCAGATCAACCGCCAGAGATGTCAAATCTATTGTATGTGCCATTGCTTATTTTTCCTTTCCTGCCGGACCTTTGTTGTTTGCCAGGAACCGGCGCAAACCTTCGCAAGATCTGTTGATAGAAAATTATTATAACAGATTTTTCCGATTCTGTACAGGACAACAGACAATTTCCCAGAAGGGAAGAAAAAATCGGATGAGCGTTCATAAAATATTTACGCTTATCCGCTAAAAGCCACTTGAAATTGCGATTCCTTCTGTTGTAGAATATATTTATGCGCCGTTTCCCCTGACTTTTGGTATAAAAGATCGCGGCGAATACGGAAAATCATTGGAGGTTATGGAAAATGAATTTTAAAATGCGCGTATTTTTCTTTAAAACAGAGGGCGTCGCGGAGGAACTGATGGAGCAACTTTCCCGTGAGTATCGTGTAAAGGCCGATCAGATCCCCCCCGCTTATCCGGTGGAAAACGAAAAGCTGATCCTGGTCTGCATTGACGACGGTGCTTCCAAACCCAAAAAGGCGCTGGTGGATTTCTGTCGCAATTTGGATAACGCAAGATGCCAGAACGTCGCGTTCAGCGCTACAACCAAAGGCGGCGTAGAAGCAGCCAAGGAGCTGGCGGGGATTATCCGCTCCAACAACATCAACGTGGTCGACGAGCCGCATCTGATCCCGGTAAAATCTGGCCTGTTTGGCTCGAAAGCTACTGACGAGAGCGTTTCCGACATCAAAACCTGGGCAAAACACATCATTGATATCATCCATCAGTAAGCAAATATAAAAAAGCGTCCGGACTCCACAGTCCGGACGCTTTTTTGCAGTAACCGCCAGTAAAACAAAAAGCAGTTGATTTATGGGTCCGGATTTTTTATACTGATGAGGTAGGCTGATTCACCCTGTTTTGAGAGGAAGGTTTTTATGAACCGAAAGCTGCGCGATTTTCTTTTGATGACCGGCGGCACCGTTTTGGTTGCTGTTGGCTTGTACTATTTTAAAATGCCTAACCATTTTTCCACCGGCGGCGTTTCCGGTATCTCCATAATTCTCGGCGCCCTGATCCCTGGAATCTCTACCGGTTCAATCAATTTCCTTGTCAATATGCTGTTGCTGCTGCTTGGCTTTTTGACCTTTGGCAAGGGATTCGGGGCGAAAACCGCCTATGCCAGCGTGTTGATGTCCAGCATCGTCTGGATTTTAGAGCGGGTGCAGCCGATGAATACTCCGTTTACCGACGAACCGCTGCTGGAGCTGTTTTTTGCGGTTGGACTGCCGTCGGTGGGCTCTGCTATTTTGTTTAATATCGGCGCTTCTACCGGAGGAACCGACATTGTCGCCATGATTGTGAAAAAGTATAGCAGCGTAGATATCGGGAAGGCCCTTTTCCTCAGCGATTGTATGATCGTTATTATCGCCTGCTTTGTTTTCGGCATGCGGACCGGCCTGTTTTCCATCATGGGCCTGGTGCTGAAAACGCTGGTGGTCGATATGGTAATCGAGTCAATCAACCTGTCAAAGTTCTTTACCATCATCACCGATTCGCCGGAGCCCATTGCCCAATATATCCACGAAACCTTAAAGCGCGGCGCGACCATCGAGGTGGCGGAAGGCTCCTACAGCCATAAAAAACGCTATATTATCCTCACCGCCACCCGCCGGCATCAGGCGGTGGCGCTGCGCGCCTTTGCCCGCCAGGTGGACCCCCATTCCTTCATCATGATTACCAATTCCAGCGAAATTGTCGGAAAAGGCTTCAGCGAACACTGAAAAGATTCGAAAAAACAGCTGCGGACAGCGCTTTTCTATGGTATACTAAATGTACCATCTGGGTACAGAAAAAGGTTCCATCCAGTTGGATGGGACTATTTCCTATATAGAATCTGTTCAGCCCGTGAAAGGAGGGGAAAAAATGACGCTTCCTTTGTATCAGCAGATGGCGGAGCTGATTAAAGAGGATATCCATGCAGGCAGGTATAAGCAGGGCCAGAAGCTGCCAACCGAGCTGGAGTTGTGCGAGATGTACCATGTCAGCCGCAATACGGTGCGGGGCGCGCTGCTGCAGCTGGAAAAGGAGAATCTGCTGCTGCGCCGGCAGGGAAAGGGTACCTTTGTCAGCAAAAAAAAGTACAACCATCATATTGTCCCAGCCCGAAGCTTTACGGATATGTGCCGGGAAATCGGCTGTACGCCCGGCGCGAAGGTGATTAAATCGGTCATCAAGAACCCAGACGAGGAGGACGTGACCTTTCTGGATCTCAGACCGGAGGCTAAGATTATTGCGATTGAGCGCATCCGTTTTACCGACGGGGTGCCGGTGGAACTGGAAATTTCCCACTTTCCCGAAGCCTTTTCCTATCTGCTGGACGAGGACCTGAACCATTGCTCCATGCTGGAGCTGCTGCGGGAAAAATACGGCGTCTGGTTTACAAAATCGCGTATTTCTCTGGAGGTGACCTTCGCCTCCTACGAGATGTCCCGCTATCTTTCGGTGCAAAGGGACTATCCGCTGCTTTTAATCGACAGCGAATTGAGCGACCAGAACGGGGTGCCGGGATGCCGCTGTGTCCAGTATGTGGTAGGGGATAAGTTTAAAATGATTTTATAAAAAATAGCACATCAAAGGAAGATATCCTGAAAAGCGGGGGCTCTTTTGTGCTTGGCGGGAATTTGGAAAGGAGCGGGTGAAAGGTGAATTACGAGCGGATTCTGCAAAGCCAGCAGGCGTTTTTCAAAAGCGGCGCCACCCTGCCGGTTCCCTTCCGGAAGGAGGCACTGTCGTTGCTAGAGGGCGCGGTCCAAAGCCGCCGGGCGGAAATTGAAGCCGCTTTGTCCCGGGATCTGGGAAAATCCCGGCAGGAGGCTGACATGACCGAAATCTCCCTGGTTTTGGAGGAAATTCGCTTTGCCAGGCGGTGGCTAAAAAGCTGGAGCCGCGCAAAAAAAGCGAGGACGCCGCTGAGCCATTGGCCGGGGCGGCAGTGGACCCGGCCGATCCCCTACGGGTCGGTGCTGATTCTCTCCCCGTGGAACTATCCGTTCCAGCTTTGTATGTCCCCGCTGGTAAGCGCCCTGGCCGCCGGCAACTGCGCCGTGGTCAAGCCTTCGGAGCTGGCAGGACATACAGCTCAGGCGATCTGTGCCCTGCTGGGGGAAGTTTTCCCGCCGGAATACGTGTCGGTCTGCCTGGGCGAGGCGGATACCGCCGCCGCCCTTACGGCGCTGCCGTTTGATAAAATCTTTTTTACCGGCAGCGGCGTTGTGGGCAAAAAGGTCCTGACAGCGGCGGCGAAAAACCTAACCCCCGTCACGTTGGAGCTGGGCGGCAAATGCCCCTGTATTATAGATTCCTCCGCTGATTTGCAGGCGGCGGCCCGGCGGATTATGTGGGGGAAGATCCTCAACTGCGGGCAAACCTGTGTGGCGCCGGACTACGTGCTGGTCCATCGTTCGGTAAAGGACGTGTTTGTAAGGCAATGCCGCGCGGCAGCGGAGGCGCTTCTGGGCGTCAATCCGCTGGCCAGTCCGGACTATGGACGGATTGTGGATAAAGCCCATTATCAGCGTCTATTGCGCCTGCTGGAAGGATGCCGCGTTTTGTTCGGCCGAGAGGCTGACCCCAGGACCCTCCAGCTGTCTCCTACCTTGGTCGATGACCCGCCTTTGGATCTGCCGGTAATGCAGGAGGAGATTTTCGGACCGATCCTGCCGGTTCTGCCCTTTGATACCCTCGACCAGGCGGTGCAAATCGTTTTAAAAAATCCCCACCCTTTGGCCGCATACTTTTTTGCTGCGGACAAAAAAGTGCTGGCCGCTATGCAAAACGCTTTTTCCTATGGAGGATGCTGCATAAACGATACGGTTTTGCAGCTGGCATCCCCCTACCTTCCCTTTGGCGGCGTAGGCGAAAGCGGCATGGGCCAAAGCCATGGCAGATACGGCTTCCTGACCTTTTCCCACCAGCAGGGGATATACCATCGGCTGGGCAGATGGGAGCCGGACCTGCGTTATCCCCCTTATACCGCCCAAAAGTTTTCCTGGATGGAAAAATATTTGCGTCTATATTAGAGCAATTTATTGTATAATTTTTTTGTACAATTATACAATTTTTATAAAATCGACAGGTTTTATGCCGTTATTCTTCCGAAAATGTCCATTTTCTCCAATTCCAGCGCGGATTTTATTGTTTTTTTTCCATTTCTCCTGTAAAATGATAAATTGGAAGTATTGGGTGCTTTTGCGGCGCAAGTCCAATATACTGGACAATACCTCCTTTTTATAAATCAAATTAAAGCGTGGTGATAAAATGGGACAGGATACGATTCAGGCAATCCGTGAAGCGGAGCAGAAGGCGGACCAGATCGAGCAGCAGGCCCAGGCGGAAAGCGCCTCGATTTTAGCCGAAGCGCGAAGCCGGGCCAAAGACGAAATGGACCAGATGCTCGCTCGCGCCCGTGCCGACAGCCGCCAGGCTCTGCAGCAGGCGCGTCAAAGGGCGGATGAAACATTGGCGCAGGCGGCCGCGGCGGCTGAGTCTGAGATTCAGGCTCTGCAGCAAAGCGCTTCGGCAAAAAAAGGAGAAGCCATCCGGATGATCCTATCCGAACTGATTTAATATTCACGATTTATCAGAAAGGAGGCTTCTCAAACTATGGCGGTACTGCAGATGAAGCGAGTAAGCATCTGTGCGTTAAAAAAAGACCGCAAACCGGTATTAGAGCTTTTGCAGCGACGCGGCGTGGTAGAGGTGGATTCCGTTTTGCCCCAAGACAGCGTTTTTTCCCGGACGGATACCTCTGCGAACCGTTCCATTTTTCAAAAGAATATTTCTGCGGCGGCATCGGCGTTGGAAATTTTAGACCAGTATGCGCCGGAGAAAAAGTCCATGCTCGCCTCGCTGGAAGGGCGGGAACCCAAAACCAACAAGGACTATGACGCGTTTTCTAAAAGATACGACGCGGTGATGGAAGCTGTCTATGAAATTACGGCCCTATCCCGCAGTATTGCGGAAAACAAATCGGAAATCGTAAAGCTGCAGGGCCAGCTGGAGGCGCTTGGTCCCTGGCTGGATCTGGATCTGTCCATGCGCTTTAAAGGCACCGGCAAAACCAGCGCCTTTATCGGTACGCTCCCCGGCGGGCTGGGACTGGAGGCTGTTTTAGAACAGCTGTCTGCCCAGAACCCTGAGCTTCCCGCGGTACATGTGGAAATTGTCAGCACCTCTCAGAACCAGACCTGCATTTTTGCTCTTTGCCATAAAGAGGGCGCGGCGCAGGTGGAGGAGGCTTTGCGCAGCATTGGCTTTGCGCAGCCGGCAAACCCAACGAAGCGTTCGCCAGCGCAGCGGCAGGAAGAGCTGGAGGACCGCGTCCTTCGAGCAGAAGGGGAAATTCAAAAGGCAAAGGAGAAAATCGCCTCGTTTTCCGGCCAGCGGGAGGATATCCAATTTGCGATCGACTATTTTACCATGCGTTTGGAAAAGTATGGCGTGATTGGAGAGCTGGCGCAATCCAAGCGGGCGTTCGTTCTCACCGGATATGTTCCGGCCAAAAAGGCGGAGGGACTTAAAAGCGAGCTGGAAAAGCGCTTTGATCTGTCGGTAGAGATATCCGACTGCGACCCTGCCGTCGACGCGCCCATCATGCTCAAAAACAGCGCCTTTTCGGCCCCGGTGGAAGGAGTGCTCGAATCCTTTGGCCTGCCGGGCCGGGGGGAGGTCGATCCCTGCTCCATTATGTCGGTTTTTTATTACGTCCTGTTCGGGCTGATGCTTTCCGACGCGGCTTATGGCCTTTTGATGGTGATCGGCTGCGGTTTTGCGCTGCTAAAGTTTAAAAATATGGAGTCCGGTATGCGCAAAACTCTGCAAATGTTTTTCTACTGCGGCATTTCTACCGCGTTCTGGGGCTTTATGTTTGGCAGCTTTTTCGGTGATTTAATCAGCGTCGTGGCGACTACCTTCTTCGGTCGGCCGGACGTGGCTTTGGGGCCCATCTGGTTTGAACCGGTGAAGGAGCCTATGCGGATGCTGGTGTTCTCCATGCTGATGGGCATTATCCACCTGTTTACCGGCCTGGCCATGAAAGCCTACCAGTACGCGAAGCAAAAAGCGTGGATGGATATTTTGTACGATGTGGGCTTTTGGTACATGCTTTTGATCGGGCTGATTGTATTCGGCCTTTCCACCGAAATGCTGCCCGGCATTTTGCAGCTGTCGTTTATCCTTCCTTCCACAGCGGGTACTGTGGGGATCGTCGCGGCAGGCATCGGCGCGGTAGGGATTATACTCACCGCCGGACGGGAATCCCGCAATCCCTTTAAGCGGCTTTTGAAGGGCGCATATGGGCTTTACGGCGTGACCAGCTATCTGTCCGACGTACTCTCTTATTCCCGTTTGCTGGCCCTGGGCCTGGCCACCGGCGTTATCGCCACGGTCATCAACTCTATGGGCAGCATGATGGGCGGCGGTATTGGCGGCGCAATTGTATTCATCCTGATTTTCCTGGTTGGGCATACGCTGAATATGGCGATCAACCTGCTGGGCGCGTATGTACATACCAACCGTTTGCAGTTCGTTGAGTTTTTTGGTAAGTTTTATGAGGGCGGCGGAAGGCAGTTCCAACCGTTTGCCGTTCATACAAAATATTACAACATCAAGGAGGAAACTTATAATGGATAATCTCGGTATTGTATTTGCTTTGCTCGGCGCGGTTTTGGCCGCATTGATGGCCGGTATCGGCTCTGCCATCGGCGTAGGAATGGGCGGCGAGGCGGCTGCGGGCGTCTGTACAGACGATCCTTCCAAGTTCGGTAAGGTTCTGATCCTTCAGCTGCTCCCTGGTACCCAGGGCATTTACGGCCTTTTGATCGCATTCATCACCCTGTCCCAGATCGGCATTCTCGGCGGCTCCGGCGATATCAGTCTGGCAAAGGGCCTTTTGTACTTAGCTGGCTGTCTGCCCATGGCTTTCGTTGGCTACTGGTCCGCACTCAAGCAGGCGAAATCCGCCGTATCCGGCATCTCTTTGGTATCCAAACGCCCTGACCAGTCAGGTAAAGCCATCATCTTCGCAGCGATGGTCGAAACCTACGCGATCTTGGCGCTGCTGGTTTCCATCCTGGCCATCACCGGCATCGGCGGCCTGAACATCTAAGCGGCTTGCCTTATGAAGCAGATTTCCAATACGATTATAAGGAGAGCCGGCATATGACAGGATTAGAGAAAATTACGACCCAAATCATTGACGACGCAAAAGCCAGCGCCCAAAAGACGAAGGCTGCGGCGGAAGAAGAAGCGTCCAAGATCCTGGCGTCGGCAAAAGCACAGCGCGAAGAACAGGCGGCTCAGATAGCGGCGCAAACACAGGCGCAGGTGGCGCAGATTGGGGCAAACGCCCAATCCGGCGCATCCCTTCGCCGGCGGCAGGTCCTTCTTGCGGCCAAACAGCAGATGATCTTTGAGACCATCCAGGCGGCCCGGGAATCCCTTTTGGCGCTGGACGATGCAGCGTATTTCAGCCTGATTTTCAAGATGGCCGGAAAGTTCGCCCTGCCTCAAAAGGGAAAGCTGATTTTAAACAAAAGAGATCTGGCCCGGGTCCCCGGTGATTTTGACCAGCAGCTGAAGGTTGCGGTCGAATCTGTGGCCGGCGCATCCCTTTCCCTGTCGGACGAGACCCGCCCGGTGGACGGAGGCTTTGTGCTGGACTATGACGGGATTGAGGAAAACTGTTCATTCGAAGCATTGTTCTATTCCAGCCAGGAGGCGCTGCAGGATAAAGTTCAGGAATTTCTGTTCCAGTAAGGAGGTTGGATCATGGCGAAACCCGATTATATTTATGCGGTAGCCCGAATCCGCGCCAAAGAGCTTTCATGCTTTAGTGCCTCCACCCTAGAACAGCTGATGGCCTGCAAAACCTATGAAGAATGTATCCGTATGCTGAATGAAAAGGGCTGGGGAAGCGGCTCTGCCAGTCAAACACCCGAGTCCCTTTTGGAAGGGGAACGGGATAAGACCTGGGAGCAGCTGCGGGAACTGGTCGAGGATATGCGCGTTTTCGACGTATTTTTATACGCCAATGACTATCATAACCTGAAGGCTGCAATTAAAGAGAACTACGCTCCCTCCCAGGGCGCGGATATCTATAATCCCAACGGCACCGTTGACCCGGCTGTTTTTAAACAGGCGGTGGAGGAGCATGATTTTTCCGCTCTCCCGTCTCAAATGGCATCGGCGGCGGAGGAAGCGCTGGCCGTTCTGCGGGAGACCGGCGACGGTCAGTTGTGCGACATCGTGATCGACCTGGCCGCCCTGCAGGCGATTTTGGCCGCCGGCAAGTCCTCTGAGTGTCCGCTTTTGGCCTTTTACGCCGAGCATACGGTGGCCACTGCCGATATAAAAACTGCCGTCCGGTGCCAAAAGACCGGGAAGTCTCTGGAATTTGTGCGGCGGGCGCTGGCCCCCTGCGATACGCTGGATGTTTCCCAGCTGGCGCAGGCCGCGGTGGAAGGCTTTGGCGCGATTGGCGAGTATTTAAGCGGCACCTGCTATGAGGGCGCTGTGGAGGCGCTGAATCAGTCGGCCTCTGCCTTCGAGCGCTGGTGCGATAACCGGCTGATCGAAAAAATCCAGCCGCAAAAGTATGAAACGACGACCGTTGCTCCCCTTGCCGCCTGGCTGCTGGCAAGGGAAAACGAAATTAAAACCGTCCGCATCCTGCTTTCCGGCAAACGCAACGGGCTTTCGGACGATGCAATTCGGGAAAGGTTAAGGGAGATGTATGTATAAGATTGCAGTATTAGGCGACCGCGACAGCATTTACGGGTTTGCCGCGCTGGGTCTGGATACCTATCCCGTTTACGACCCTGCCGAGGCAGTCCGTACTCTGCGCCGTTTGGCGGAAGGGAATTATGCGGTCATTTATATCACAGAAGCGCTGGCTGCCGAAATCGACGAGGAGCTGGACCGTTACCGCTCTCAGCAGCTGCCCGCCATTATCTTAATTCCCGGCGTGTCCGGCAATACCGGCCGCGGGATCGCCGACGTAAAACGATCGGTGGAGCAGGCCGTAGGCTCCGACATCATCTTTGGCAATGATAACTAACAAAAAGCAGGTGAAAAATACATGAGCAAAGGTACCATTAAAAAAGTTGCCGGACCTCTGGTCATCGCCCAAGGAATGCGCGACGCCAATATGTTTGACGTGTGCCGCGTCAGCGACCAGCGCCTGATTGGCGAAATCATCGAGATCCACGGCGACGAAGCTTCGGTGCAGGTTTACGAAGAAACCTCCGGCTTAGGCCCCGGTGCGCCAGTAGAGTCCACCGGTGCGCCCTTGAGCGTGGAATTGGGTCCGGGCCTGATCGGCAGTATCTTCGATGGCATCCAGCGCCCGCTGGAAACGATTATGGAGGTTTCGGGAAACAATTTGCAGCGCGGAATCGAGGTCCCCTCTCTAAGCCGTGAGAAGGTTTGGCATTTTGTCCCCGCAGTAAAAGCGGGCGATCCGGTCACCGGCGGCGACATTATCGGCTCGGTGCAGGAAACCAAGATCGTATCTCACAAAATTATGGCGCCCAACGGCGTGTCCGGCACGGTAAAGTCCATCCAGGAAGGGGATTTCACCATTACCCAAACCGTGGCGGTAATTGAAAATGAAAACGGCGGCGAAACGGCCCTGACTCTGATGCAGAGCTGGCCGGTGCGAAAAGGCCGCCCGTATAAAGAGAAGCTCCCCCCGGATATGCCCCTGGTCACCGGCCAGCGGGTCATCGACACCCTGTTCCCCATCGCCAAGGGCGGCGTTGCGGCGGTGCCGGGTCCCTTTGGCTCGGGCAAAACCGTTGTGCAGCATCAGCTGGCCAAATGGGCCGAGGCGGATATCATCGTCTACATCGGCTGCGGCGAGCGCGGCAACGAGATGACCGACGTTTTGAACGAGTTCCCGGAGTTAAAGGATCCCAAAACCGGCTTCTCCCTGATGGAGCGTACCGTATTGATCGCCAATACCTCTGACATGCCGGTTGCGGCCCGGGAGGCTTCGATCTATACTGGTATTACCATCGCCGAATATTTCCGCGATATGGGTTATTCGGTGGCGCTGATGGCCGACTCCACCTCCCGTTGGGCGGAGGCGCTGCGTGAAATGTCCGGCCGTTTGGAAGAAATGCCTGGCGAAGAGGGCTATCCCGCTTACCTGGGTAGCCGTCTGGCCCAATTTTACGAGCGGGCCGGCCGGGTGGTCACCCTGGGCAAAGAGGGACGCGAGGGCGCGCTGAGCGTCATCGGTGCCGTATCTCCTCCCGGCGGTGATATTTCCGAGCCGGTTTCCCAGGCGACCTTGCGTATCGTCAAGGTGTTCTGGAGTCTGGACTCCGCCCTGGCATATGCCCGTCATTTCCCGGCGATCAACTGGCTGACCAGCTATTCGCTGTACGCCGACAATACCGCCAATTGGTTTAACACGAGCGTCCACGAGGATTGGACCCAGTTAAAGCAGCAGCTGATGCGTATGTTGCAGGAGGAGGCGGAGCTTGACGAGATCGTTCAGCTGGTTGGTATGGACGCTTTGTCCCCGGCCGACCGATTGAAGCTGGAGGCCGCCCGTTCCATCCGTGAGGACTTTTTGCATCAGGACGCTTTCCACGAGGTGGACACCTATACTTCTTTGGAAAAGCAGTACCTGATGATGAAGCTGGTTCTGGCTTTCTACGAATCCACCGTAGGCGCGCTGCAATCCGGCGTTGGGGTCGACGCGCTGGTAAAACTGGCGGTCCGCGAGCGGATCGGTCGTTTCAAATACATGCCGGAGGATCGAATCGCCGGGGAGTTTGATGCGATTATTCGGGAAATGAATAAAGAAATTGAGGAACTATCCCAGACGAAGGAGGACTTCTAATGCCAAAGGAATACAGAACCATTCAAGAGGTGGCAGGTCCTCTGATGCTGGTGCGCGGCGTAGAGAATGTCACCTACAACGAGCTGGGGGAAATTGAGCTTGCCTCCGGTGAAAAACGCCGCTGCAAGGTGCTGGAAATCGACGGCGGCAACGCCCTGGTCCAGCTGTTTGAGAATTCCACCGGTATCAACCTGTCCAACAGTAAGGTACGGTTTTTGGGCCGGCCTATGGAGCTGGGCGTTTCGGAGGATATGCTCAGCCGCGTATTCGACGGTTTGGGCCGTCCCATTGATGGGGGCCCTGAGATTCTGCCGGATAAACGGATGGATATCAACGGTCTGCCCATTAACCCCGCTGCCAGAAACTATCCCCAGGAGTTTATCCAGACCGGTGTTTCGGCCATTGATGGCTTGAATACCCTGGTCCGCGGCCAGAAGCTGCCGATCTTTTCCGCCTCCGGTCTGCCCCACGCTAACCTAGCGGCGCAGATTGCCCGGCAGGCAAAGGTCCGTGGAACCACCGAGCCCTTTGCGGTTGTCTTTGCCGCCATGGGTATCACCTTTGAGGAAGCCAACTTCTTTATTGAAAGCTTTAAGGAGACCGGTGCCATTGACCGTACCGTTTTGTTTGTCAACCTGGCAAATGACCCGGCGGTCGAGCGTATCGCCACCCCCCGTATGGCGTTGACCGCTGCGGAATATCTGGCGTTTGAGAAAAATATGCATGTGCTGGTCATCCTGACCGACATTACCAACTACGCCGACTCTCTGCGTGAGGTTTCCGCCGCCCGTAAAGAGGTTCCCGGCCGCCGCGGCTACCCCGGTTACATGTATACCGACCTGGCCACCCTCTACGAGCGGGCCGGCCGGCAGAAGGGGAAGAACGGTTCCATCACCATGATCCCGATTCTCACCATGCCTGAGGACGACAAGACCCACCCCATTCCCGACCTGACGGGCTACATCACCGAAGGGCAGATCATCTTAAGCCGTGAGCTGTACCGCAAGGGTGTCATGCCGCCCATTGATGTGCTGCCCAGCTTAAGCCGTTTGAAGGATAAGGGCATCGGCGAAGGGAAAACCCGCGCCGACCATGCCAATACCATGAACCAGCTGTTCGCGGCCTATGCCCGCGGAAAGGATGCGAAGGAGCTGATGGTGGTTTTAGGCGAAGCAGCGCTGACCGACATCGACAAGCTGTACGCCCAGTTTGCCGACGCGTTTGAGGCCGAATACGTTTCCCAGGGGTACGACGCCAACCGGGATATTGAGCAGACGTTGGAAATCGGCTGGAAGCTTTTGTCCATCCTGCCCCGTTCGGAGCTAAAACGTATCAAGGATGAATTCCTCGACGAATATTACGGTAAGTAGGAGAGGGGGATTCTCTTGGCAAACACACAGGTAAATCCAACCCGTATGGAGCTGACCCGCCTGAAAAAAAAGCTGGCCACCGCCATGCGCGGTCATAAGCTTTTAAAAGACAAGCGGGATGAGCTGATGCGTCAGTTTTTAGAGCTGGTCCGTCAGAACAAGGCGCTGCGGGAAAAGGTGGAGGAGGGCATTCATGCCGCCAACAAGAATTTCCTGCTGGCCCGCGCCGCCACCGACGCACAGGTGCTGGACGTGGCGCTGATGGCCCCGAAGCAGGAGGTTTTTCTCGAAGCGTCCGAGCGCAACGTCATGAGTGTGGAGATCCCGGTGTTCGAGTATAAAACCCGGACGGCGGATCTCAATGACATCTACTCTTACGGCTTCGCGTTTACCTCCGCCGACCTGGACGGCGCGGTACTGTCCCTGTCTGAGGTGCTGCCCGATATGCTGAAGCTGGCGGAAACCGAAAAATCCTGTCAGCTGATGGCGGCGGAGATCGAGAAAACCCGCCGGCGCGTCAACGCGCTGGAGCATGTGATGATCCCCGATCTGCAAACCAATATCAAGTATATCACCATGAAGCTGGACGAAAATGAGCGAAGCACTCAGATCCGCTTGATGAAAGTGAAGGATATGATGCTGGAGCAGGCTCACCACTATTCGGAACGGGCGGCCCAGTAATCTCTTTCAGCGAAACAAATTGTAAAAAGCCCTGCCAATCGGCAGGGCTTTTTTGCGCAGCGGTTTGCCCTCCTTTCGTGGGAAAACAAAAAACGGCAGCTTTGACGTATTTGGTTTTTTGTGCTATAATTCCCCTCACCAAAATTTTGCAAGAAAGCCGGCTGCACAAAAAGGAGGACATTTTATGCAGGATACCATTGACTTGAAAGGGAGCTTCGACACGGCAAGCGATCTATATGAAAAGCTTCGGCCGGGATATGTGGATGAGCTGTATCAAAAGCTTTTTTCCTGGATCCCTCTTGGTCCCGTCAGTAAAGCGGTGGAGGTAGGCCCCGGCGCGGGGCAGGCCACTTTGCCCATTTTGCGGACTGGCTGCCAGGTAACTGCCGTTGAATACGGGAAAAATTTCTCCCAGCTTTGCCGGGAAAAATTTAAGGATTTCCCCAATTTTTCGGTCCTCAATGGAAAATTTGAGGAGGCTTCTTTGGAAGAAGGAGCCTATGACCTGGTCTATTCGGCCACGGCCTTTCACTGGATCCCCGAGGAGATCGGCTATGCCAAGGCCTTTTCGCTGCTCAAAAGCGGCGGCGTATTTGCGCGCTTTGCCAACCATCCTACCCCGAACAAAGAAAATCAGGCCCTTGCCGATGAAATGGACAGGCTTTACGAAATCTATATGCATTCCTCCCATCCGGCAGAATTTGGGGAAGAGGACGCCAAGACGCTGTCGCAGATTCCGCTCCAATATGGCTTTTCGGAGGTTTTCTATGCGCTGTACCACCGGACAAGGACCTTTTCCGCCCGGGAGTATCTTTCTCTGCTGGGGACCTATTCGGATCATATCACCTTGGAGGAGCAGAAGCGTAAGGGCCTTTTTGAAGGGATCGCCCAGGCTATTCACCGGCACGGCGGGACCATCACCCTGTACGATACCATAGATTTGGAGCTGGCCAGAAAACCGTAATTGACCTGCGTAAAAGGACCGTCGGAATCAAAACTCCGGCGGTCCTTTTCATAATAGCAGCAGCACTGTTTTACCCTTCTAATTGAGAGGTGCAATGGGGGCAGCGGGTTGCCTCCAGCGCGATTTCGCTGCAGCAGAACGGACATTTTTTGACAGGAGGCTTGGCCGCCGGCTCCTCCGGCTTTTTGCCAAAAGCCAACAGCTTATTTAAAAGCTTGACCAGCAAAAAAATCACCAGGGCCATGATCAAAAAGTTGATCACCGCGGTGAAAAAGGCGCCGTAGCGGATCTGGGCGCCGCCCACCGTAATCGACCAGTCACTCATGTCGGCGCTGGCAAACAATCCAATCACCGGAGAGATGATGTCGCCAACCAGCGAATTGGTGATGTTTTGAAACGCCGCGCCGATAATCACGCCGACAGCCAGATTCATCACATTGCCCCGAGCGATAAATTGACGGAACTCAGTCCAAAAGGCTTTTCCCTTCATATTTCGTTGCTCCTTTTCTATTTATGGTAAAGTTTTTTGGTCTGATAGGCAGGCTCACAGGTCAGATGCACCCCCAGCTTTCGGAAGGTATTGTCGTCCACCTGCGAAAGAATCACCGAGGAATGGGCCTCGCAGCCCCGCAGCCGGGGCAGCTGGTTCATAGCCAGCTCGGCGGTGGGGTTAGTCGCCGCGCTGATGGAAAGGGCAATGAGGATTTCATCGGTGTGCAGCCGCGGATTGTGGCCCCCCAGATCCTGGGTCTTGAGCTTTTGGATGGGCCCGATGACAATAGGGGAAATCAGGTGGATGTCGTGCTGGATCCCGCCTAAAACCTTGAGGGCGTTGAGCAGAAGGGCGGCGGAACACCCCAGCAGCTTAGAGGTTTTCCCGGTTACAATCTGCCCGTCCGGCAGCAGAAGCGCGGCGGCCGGCATGCCGGTGGCTTCCGCCCGCTGGATGGCCGCCGATACCACCGGCCGGTCGGCGGTTGTAACCCCGGCCTGGTTCATCAAAAGCTCCAGCTTGTAGACCACATCCTCCCCCGAAAGACCCTGCCGCCGCTCACAAAGACTCTGGTAGTAGCGGCGCAGAATCTCCTGGCGGGATGCCTCCCGGCAGACCTCGTCGTCCACGATGGCCTTACCCGCCATATTAACCCCCATGTCGGTGGGGGATTTGTAGGGACATTCCCCCATGATTTTTTCAAACATGGCACGCAGCACCGGGAAAATTTCCACATCTCGATTGTAGTTGACGGTGGTCTCACCATAGGCCTCCAGGTGAAACGGGTCGATCATGTTCACGTCGTTCAGGTCGGCGGTGGCCGCCTCGTAAGCCAGGTTCACCGGGTGCTGCAGGGGGATGTTCCAGATGGGGAAGGTTTCGAATTTCGCGTATCCAGCCTTGATCCCCCGCTTGTATTCGTGGTACAGCTGGGAAAGACAGGTAGCCATTTTACCCGACCCGGGTCCTGGCGCCGTCACCACTACCAGCGGGCGGGAGGTCTTAATAAACTCGTTGCGGCCGTACCCCTGCTCGCTGACAATCAGCGGGATGTTAGAAGGGTATCCTTCAATGGAGTAATGGCGGAAAACCTTAACGCCCAGCCGCTCCAGTCGTTTGATAAAGGCGTCGGCCGCCGCCTGCTTGCCGTAGCGGGTCAGCACCACGCTGCCTACATACAGACCGATATCCCGGAATGCGTCGATCAGCCGAAGTACATCCAGGTCATAGGTAATGCCCAAATCCCCGCGGATCTTGTTTTTTTCGATATCCGCCGCGTTGATGACGATGACAATTTCCGCCTGTTCTTTCAGCTGCAAAAGCAGCTTTACCTTGCTGTCCGGCTCAAAGCCCGGCAAAACCCGGGAAGCGTGAAAATCATCGAACAGCTTGCCGCCAAATTCCAGGTACAGCTTGCCGCCGAATTGGGCAATGCGTTTTTTAATCTGCTCCGACTGTAAATGCACATACCTTTGATTGTCAAATCCAATTGCGCTCATAAAGACATCCCCCTTCATAAAAAGTCACACACGAAAAACGGCCAAGAATCCATCTCCCGGCCAGCGCTTTTCCCAAAACAAACCGTATGCAATACCAAGTTTATTATATAGAAAATCCCTTGTTTTTACAAGATCCGCTACGGGAAAAGCTTTACTTTTTTGCCCTGAAACAGTAAAATGAAAGAAAATGGATGAAGGGAGAGAGGGCTTTTTGGAACAGTTAGCAGGAATTTTAGATGGATATATCGAACAAAAACGGGAAAAGCTTGTATCGCTCAGCGAGGAAATCTGGCGCTATGCGGAGGTGGGATTCCAGGAATTTCAGTCCGCCGAGGCGCTGGCCCGCTGCTTGGAGGAAGAAGGCTTCTCGGTGGAAAGACAGATTGCGGGAATCCCCACAGCCTTTGTGGCCTCCTTCGGCAGCGGTGAGCCGAAAATCGGGTTTTTGGGCGAATACGACGCGCTGTTTGATTTAAGTCAGGAGGCCGGAAATACCCAGCGGGTCCTGTACCAAAACGGTCAGGCAGGGCATGGCTGCGGCCACAATGCTCTGGGCGTCGGATCCCTGGGTGCGGCGCTGGCGGTGAAGGCATATATGCAGGAGCATTCCCTGCCCGGTACGGTCCTCTACTACGGCTGTCCCGCCGAAGAGGATGGCAGCGGCAAGATGTTTATGGCTAAGGCCGGCCTGTTTGACCAGCTGGACGGCGCGTTCACCTGGCATCCCTCCAGCAAAAACGCGGTGGATGGGTGCAGCAGCCTCGCTTGTATCGGGGTGCTGTACCGGTTCCACGGGAGGGCGACCCACGCGGCGGGCCAGCCTCATCTGGGCCGCAGCGCCTTAGACGCCTGCGAGCTGATGAACGTGGGGGTCAACTACCTGCGGGAGCATATGATCCAGGAGGCTCGGATTCACTATGCCTACCGGGACGCCGGCGGCGCGGCGCCCAACGTAGTCCAGGATCATGCAGCGCTGTACTATTTTGTTCGAGCGCCCAAGGTAAGCCAGGCGCTGGAGCTGCGGGAGCGGGTGGACAACTGTGCCCGGGGCGCGGCGTTGATGACCGGCACTACGGTGGAGATCACCACAACTGATGGGCTGTGCGACTTTATTCCCAACCAGACCTTAAGTGCTCTTTTGCAGCAGGGATTGGAGGCTATGGATGCTCCCCGCTTTACCCAGGAGGACAGAGCCCTGGCGGCCCAGTTTCAGAAAGGGTACCCCGAGGCAGAATTAAGGGCCAAGAATGAGTCGTATGCAAAGGACTATGGACCGGCAATCGCGAAAAAGCTGGAAGGAAAAGCGCTGATGGATCTTGTCCTTCCCCTGCGGTTCGATCCGGCGGCAAGCCCCGGCTCCACCGATGTGGGGGATGTCAGCTATGCGTGTCCCACGGCGCAGCTGAATATGGCGACCTACGCCATCGGCACCCCCGGCCATTCCTGGCAGCTGACCGCCCAAAGCGGCTGCGGCATCGGCCATGAGGGGATGCTGGCCGCGGCGAAGGTCATGGCCTATGCAGGTCTCAGCGCCATGCAGAATCCCGAGGCGCTGAAAAAGGCGAAAGAGGAATATCAGAAGGCTACCGGCGGCAAATACATCTGTCCGGTACCAGAGGACACAAAGCCGATGCTGGACGGTGTAAAGTAGCTTTAAGGTCAACGGTTCATTTTTAGCGGGAAAAGGAGAAAAGAAATGGAAGCTTTGGCGGAAAAAATCACCCGATTTGTGCAGAAAAATGCGGAAAAATACCGTAAACTCAGCCAGGAAATCTGGGGCTATGCGGAGCTCGCCTTCCAGGAGAAAAAATCGGTTCGGGCGCTGAGCGGAATGCTGGAGCAGGAGGGCTTTCGAATTACCGCTGGTCTGGCAGGGATCCCGACGGCCTTTGTGGCGGAATACGGTGCTGGAAAACCGGTTATCGGGATTTTAGGCGAGTATGACGCGCTGCCCTCGTTAAGCCAAAAGGCGGGCTGCAACCGGCGGGAAGAGCTGGAGGCCGGCGGAGCGGGCCACGGCTGCGGACACAATCTGCTGGGTGTAGGCGCGGCCGCGGCCGCAGTAGCGGTGAAGGATTATTTGAAAGAAACCGGCCTTGACGGCACCATTGCCTTTTACGGCTGTCCGGCAGAGGAAAACGGCAGCGCCAAGGTCTATATGTCCCGCGACGGGGTTTTTGACGAATTAGACGGCGTTTTTACCTGGCATCCAGGCAGCAACAACTCCATTATGGGCGAGCATTCGCTGGCCGCGGTCAGCGCCGTGTATCGGTTCCACGGGCGGGCGACCCATGCGGCGGGCCAGCCCCATCTGGGCCGCAGCGCCCTGGACGCCTGCGAATTGATGAACGTAGGGGTCAATTATCTGCGGGAGCATATGATTCAGGAGGCGCGGGTCCACTATGCCTATCGGGACGCCGGCGGCGCCGCGCCCAACGTGGTACAGGATCACGCGGAGCTTTACTATTTTATCCGTTCGCCTAAAATCAGCCAGGCGCTGGAGCTGCGGGAGCGGGTGGACAACTGCGCCCGGGGCGCGGCACTGATGACCGGCACAACGGTGGAGATCCTGCCGGTAGACGGAATGTGTGATTATCTGCCCAACCATGTGCTCAGCGAGGTGCTGCAAAAAAGCTTTGAGGCCACCGGCGCGCCTCAGTTTGACCAGCAGGATCGGGAAATCGCCAGATCCTTCCAGCAGGATTACCCGGCGGCGGAGGTGGAAGCCAAGATCAAGGCCTACGGCGCTAAGTTCGGGGAGGAATATGTGCCGATGTTTTTAGGCCAGCCTTTACAGGATGTGGTATTCCCGCTGCGGTTCCCCGCCACGCCGTTGTTTGGCTCTACCGATGTGGGGGATGTCAGCTATGTGGCGCCCACCGCCTGGCTGAACGCCGCCTGCTACGCTATTGGAACCTCTGGCCATTCCTGGCAGCTGGCGGCCCAGGGTGGGACCAGCGTTGGCGAAAAGGGGATGCTGGCCGCTGCCAAGGCGATTGCCCATGCGGCGGTGACGGTGCTCAAGACCCCGTCGCTTCTGCAAAGGGCGGCCGAGGAGCACCAAAGGACTACCGGAGGCAAATATGTCTGCGCGGTTCCGGCCGACGCAAAACCACATATCGAAGGGGTCATCTCGTAAAATGGCCGCCGATAGGCTGTTGCAGATAGGTCCACAGGTCCTTTATTTTCTCCATAGAAAAAAGCCCGAGAGTTTTCTCGGGCTTTTTGTGAGAAGGCTATGTATTATAAGAATTGCCCTTCCGGCACAGGATCACAATTAAATCCGTGATCCAGCCCAATCCTAAAAGGCCAAAGGTAAAAAGATAAAGGATTCCCTGCAAGGTTTTCCCCTCGTAGAATTTATGTGCGCCGGCCCATCCCCCCAAAAGGCAGAGAAAATAGGCGGTCTGTTTTTCGCAGAAAACAGGAAAATATTCCCTTCTGCGAAAAAAGCTTCTCTTGTTCATAGCTCCCCCTAATAGATTATCGTATCATATTTTCTAAAAAATATGATTATAGTATATATCCATTTCGAAATCATGTCAATAGTATATGTAAAAGCAATTAGAAAGACGATAGACTATACTTAGGGTGGTCGAATGGAAATACTAAAAATTATTGGAAAACGCGTCCGTGCCCGGCGGCAGAGTCTTGGAATGAGCCAAGAGGCTTTAGCAGAGCGGGCAGGGCTGCACTATACCTATATCGGGCAGATTGAGAGAGGCGAAAAAAACGCCAGCATCGAAACCATGGTGAAGCTATGCGGTGCGCTGGACACAACACTGGAAAAGCTTTTTGAAAAAATTGGAGATTGTGCAGAGGAAAAAAATTCCATCCCTTTAAAAAGCTATGAGCTTTTCTGCCAACAGCCGGTAAAAAAGCAGCAGCTTTTGTGGGAGCTTTTGTGCGTGGCGGTGCAGCTCTACGACTAAAAACACCGCCTGTCTTTCTTTTAAGGAGAAGACAGGCGGTGTTTTCTAATGAAGCATATCGCCGCAGGGTGAAATGCGCAGGAGGTTAGCCTAAGGCCACGTCCAGAGCCAGCATAAGGGTGAACCCGGCGGCAAAAAACAGGGTGCCCAGGTTGGAATGAATACCGTCAGACGCCTCGGGGATTAGCTCCTCCACCACTACATAAAGCATGGCGCCTGCCGCAAAGCTGAGCAGATAAGGCAGGGCCGGAAGAAGAAGGTCCGCCGCCCAAATGGTCAATACGGCGGCCAGCGGCTCCACTACGCCGGACAAAACGCCGTATAGAAATGCCCGACTCCTCCCCACAGCCTGCGCCCGAAGGGGCATGGAGATAATGGCTCCTTCCGGAAAATTCTGAAGGGCGATGCCGACGGACAGCGCCAACGCGCCAGTGACGGTGATGGTTTCGTTTCCGGCGGCCCAGCCCGCAAGCACAATGCCCACTGCCATTCCCTCCGGGATATTGTGGAGGGTGACGGCCAGCACCAGCATGGTCGTCTTTTTTAAATGGGTTTGAGGACCTTCCGGCTGGCTGGCGTTTTGATGGAGATGGGGGATGGTTTTGTCCAGCAGCAGCAAAAAAAGAATCCCCAGCCAAAATCCTGCCACCGCCGGAAAAAACGACCAGATCCCCATAGCCTGCGCCTGTTCTATGGCGGGGATCAGCAAACTCCAGATAGAAGCCGCTGTCATCACGCCGGCCGTAAAGCCGGTTAAAGCGCGCTGGATGGTCAGGTGCAGACCACCCCGTAGGAAAAATACGCAGGCTGCGCCCAGAACCGTCCCGAAAAACGGAAGAAAAATACCCTGTAATATGGCTGTCTGCATCGGCTCATCTCCATTCTCCGGTTTGTGTTTGTCCACTCTCACTTAGGTATAAAAGATCCTGCCGCCTTTGTCAAGAAAACCGGCGGGATTTTTGTCGAATGGCGGGACCAACAAAAGGCGGCCATCCCTTCGAGAACAGGCGGCTGTTTTTATAGTGTGGTTACTCTTTCGGTTCTGATCCTGGGCCGGGAAGCTTTGCGTCCTTTTTTTCGCAGCCGCGCTTGCAGCCAGCGCAGTTCCCGCCGCAGCCGCCCGGATGCCGCCGTCCATAGGCCACCGCTCCTACGGCGGCCAGCGCGATAACGACCAGAATTACATAATCCGCTATAGACACCCTTACACCTCCTAATGGATCAAAAAACTGCCGGCCTGAAACAGCAAAAAAGCCATGATCCAGGCCATGCCCGTTTGGAAGGCTGCCACAGCCAGCGCGTGCCAGCTGCTGCCCATCTCCCGCTTCACCGCGCCGATGGCCGCTACGCAGGGGGTGTACAGCAGGGTGAAGACCAGGAAAGCGGCCGCGGAGAGGGTGCTGGGAAACAGTGAAGAAAGGGCCTGGGGCAAGGTGGCGATGCTGGTGCCAGTCAGGACCGCCAGAGTGCTGACCACCGCTTCCTTGGCGGTGAAGCCGGTAATCAGCGAGGTGGAGATCCGCCAGTCGCTGAAGCCCAGCGGCGCGAACACCGGCGCAAGCAGCCGTCCCACATCCGAGAGCATGCTCTCGGCGCTGGAGGCCACCACGTTCAGCCGCGTATCAAAGGTCTGTAAAAACCAGATGATCAGCGTCGCCACAAAAATCACTGTAAAGGCCCGGACAATAAAATCCTTGGCCTTGTCATATATAAGGCGCAGCACGCTTTTGGCGCTGGGAAACCGGTAATTGGGCAGCTCCATTACAAAGGGAACCGGTTTTCCCTTAAAAAGGGTGTGTTTAAAGATCCAGCCGCACAATATGGCGGTGAGGATGCCGAAAACATACAGCCCAATCATAACCAGCGCTGCGCAGCCAGGGAAAAACGCGGCGGAAAAAACCGCGTAAATGGGAAGCTTTGCACTGCAGGACATAAACGGCGTCAGCAGGATAGTCATCTTCCGATCCCGTTCACTGGAAAGGGTACGGGTGGCCATGATGGCGGGAACACTGCACCCGAAGCCGATGAGCATGGGCACAAAGCTGCGGCCGGACAGGCCGATTTTTCGTAAGAGCTTATCCATCACAAAGGCGACCCGCGCCATATAGCCGCTGTCCTCCAAAATCGAGAGAAAGAAAAACAGTACGACAATGATCGGCAAAAAGGAAAGAACACTTCCCACCCCGGCGAAGGCCCCGTCAATCACCAAGCTGTGGACAACTGGATTGATCTGGTAGGCAGTCAGCGCCTGATCCGCCAGACTGGTGATCCCGTCGATCCCCCAGGAGAGACAGCCGCTTAATACCGGCCCGATTACGCCGAAGGTCAGCCAGAAGATCAACATCATGATCCCCAGGAAAATGGGGATCGCAAGGTACTTGTGGGTGAGCACACTGTCAATTTTTACACTGCGCGCACTTTCCCGGCTTTGGTGCCCCTTGATCACCGAATCGGCGCAGACTCCCTCGATAAACGTGTAGCGCATATCCGCAAGGGCTGCTTCCCGGTCGGTGCCCAGCTCCTTTTCCATCTCGTCCACGCTGTGCTCAACCATGTCCAGCTCGTTTTCCGAAAGTCCCAGGGATCGACGGATAATTTCGTCCCCCTCCACCAGTTTGGTGGCGGCAAACCGGGCGGGGATGTTCATCCGCTGGGCATGGTCCTCCACCAGGTGGGCCACCGCGTGGATGGACCGATGCACCGGCCCGGAACAGAAATCCAACCGCTTGGGCCTCTGCCTTTCTGCCGCCACCTCCATCGCTATATCGATCAATTCGGCGACCCCTTCATTTTTGCTGGCGGATATGGGGACTACCGGAACACCCAGCGCCTCCTGCATCTGTTTAATCTTGATGGTCCCGCCGTTGGCCCGCACCTCGTCCATCATATTCAAGGCAATGACCATGGGAATGTTCAGCTCGATCAGCTGTAGGCTTAAATACAGGTTTCGTTCAATGTTAGTGGCGTCTACAATATTGATAATCCCATCTGGATGAGACTGGATCAGAAAATCCCGGGTGACAATCTCCTCGCTGGTATAAGGGGAGAGGGAATAGATGCCGGGCAGGTCCACCACCACCGCGTCCTTCTGCCCGCGGATCTGCCCGTCCTTGCGCTCTACCGTGACGCCGGGGAAATTGCCTACATGCTGGTTTGACCCGGTCAGCTGATTAAAAAGAGTCGTTTTTCCGCAGTTTTGGTTGCCAGCCAGCGCAAAGGTCATACTGGTTCCTCCTCAATTTCGATTTCCCGCGCGTCATCCAGCCGGATAGTCAGCTCATAGCTGCGTACATGCAGCTCAATGGGATCCCCCATGGGCGCGACCTTACGAACCATCAGCTTGGTATGAGGGGTGAGCCCCATGTCCAACAGCCGCCGGCGCAGGGCTCCCTCTCCGCCGACTGACAAAATCCGTGCCTGCTTCCCAATGGGAAGCTGATCCAATGTCATCTTTTCGTTCCCTCCCCAATTTTGCAAGCAAAAAGTTATCCTTGGCAAACTAAATCGAATATACCATAGCACAAGGCATATCCAATGTCAAGAACCAGGATCCCTCCCGGTTCTTGACAGGGAAAATATTGAGAAATATTTTTGCGCTGAAGCAGCCCTTTGCCAATTTCTACGGTTTGGATGGTTAAAAAATGATAAACATGACTTGACAAAGTGGAATTTATGCTATATAGTTAGTTACACAAGTAGTTAACTAATGTACAAATAAGGTGGTGAAGTATGAAATTTTCTTTTGAAAGCGGCGTTCCGATTTATTTACAGGTTGCAGGGCAGATAGAGGACGCGATTCTATCCGGCGCTTTCCCGGAGGAAACGCAGGTGCCATCGACCACGGAGATTTCGGTGACCTATCAAATCAATCCGGCAACGGTACTCAAGGGCATGTCCCTTTTAACCGAGCGGGAGATCCTGCACAAAAAAAGAGGCGTTGGCATGTTTGTCAGCCGGGGGGGGGCGCAAAAGATTTTGCAGCAGCGAAAAAGGGTTTTTTATGACGGATATATCGTTCGCCTTTTAGAAGAAGCGAAAAAGCTGCATCTTTCCAAGGAGGATGTCATCCGCATGATCGAGGAGGGGAAAACAGATGAATAACGGCATACAGGTAAAGGATTTGACAGTGCAGTTCGGACATTTTACCGCGCTTCAAAAAATCAATGTTTCCTTTGGAGAAAATCGAATCTATGGTTTGCTGGGAAGAAACGGCGCGGGCAAATCCACCCTTTTAAACGCGGTGAGCAGCCGCCTCTTTCCCAAAGAAGGCGGCGTGACCATCGATGGGGAAAACGGCTTAGAAAACGACCGGGCCCAGGGCAAAATTTATTATATGGGTGAAAAAACCCTTTATCCCGATGGGACGACGGTCAAGCAGCTGTTTCGCTGGAGCCGGGATTTTTATCCGGATTTTGACATGGATTTCGCTAATGAACTCTCACAGCGATTTGGACTCAATCCCAAAAAGAGGCTCAAAAGCCTATCCACCGGTTATCTGACCATCGCGAAACTGATCGCAGCGCTGGCCGCCAAGGCGCCCTATACCTTCTTTGACGAGCCGGTGCTGGGGCTGGACGCCAACCACCGGGAGCTGTTTTACCGGGAGCTGCTCCGCCAATACAGCGAATTTCCCCGCACCATCGTCATCTCCACCCACCTGATTGAAGAGATTTCGGATATTATCGAGCAGGTTGTGATCATCAAAAACGGAACCATCCTGCTGGACCAGCCGGTGGAGGAGGTTCGGGGAATGGGATATATGGTGTCTGGCAAGGCGGCAGAGGTGGACGCGTACTGCGCCGGCCGCCAGACCATCGGAGAGGACCAGCTGGGGAACCTTAAAAGGGCCTGCCTGCTGGGAACGCCGGAACAGGTCCCGGAAACGCTGGAGGTGTCGGCCATGGATCTGCAAAAGCTGTTTGTACAGCTGACCAACGATTAGGAGGAGGGGACAGAGAATGAAAATCATGAAAATGTTTCGATGGTACTGGCAGAATACCTACTGGGCCTTGGTCGGCTTTTACGGCGCCATGCTCGGCGTTTTGCTGCTTGGGTCCACGATTGCCATCTGTGCGGGGGAATCGGAAGTATCGGTCAACGGCTTTTCCTTTTCCAGCGCTGTTATGATCTTTGTCATGGGGATCGTCTTTTTTTCGGCGGGGACGCGGTTCGGCCCGTCCAACGGCGCTTCCCGAAAATCCACCTTCTACGGGTTCCTGCTTTTTTTGGTAACCCTTTCTGCCGGCAAGATGCTGATTAACATGATCCTTTCGCAAATGGGGCAATGGTTTGGGGTCCATACCCAGGAGCTGGAAGCGCTGCTCTACCCCGGAACCAGCGGCTTTGGCGGCTGGCTGAGCATCTTCCTGTGCCAGACTGCGGCGGGCTTGGCCACTGGAATTTTGGGCTATTTTATTGGCGGTGCTTACTACCGAATGAACAAAATCTGGAAAATTGCCGTCTCCATCACCGTTCCGGCCCTGGCCGCTATAGGACTTCCTCTGTTTGTTGTCAGCTTCCCCTCGGTTGCTGAAGGGATCGTCGTAAAACTGCTGGCCCCCCTTGGAAGCTGGGTGCTGCGTTCTCCCTACTGTCTGGCCCTTTTGTTTTTGGGCTTCTCGATTTTGCTGGGGCTGTTCTGCTGGCTGCTGATTCGAAAAGCGCCGGTAAAGGCCGCCGGATAAGGGCAAAAATCGCCTGGCACAGCATTAAAAAGCGGCTTTACAGGGCGGATGGCTTTTCTTGAGAGGACCCATCGCCAGAAAGCCAATACCCGCTGAAAAGCAGTTGCTTTTCAGCGGGTATTACTTTATAATGAATCGATCGATAAACCAAAGTTTGCATTATTGGAGGAATCAAAGTGGCGCATTTTGGATTTTCTATGTTATGGTATTGGCTGGCCTATTTTGTTGTAACAGGTATTGGAATATGCCACACTCTTTTGAATATTACCGTATTGCATATGAAGTCGATGAAGGAAAGCGGTGGAATGGGCGAAGGCTATGAGAGGACAAAGCCGTGGCATCCTTTATACAATATTGTTGTATTCCCCCTGTTTGCATATCTTTATTTTAATGGGTGGGAAACGGTTGCTTTAGCAGATGCGATTGTAACCTCCCTGACCTGGGGAACGATAACCGTTGTCTTTGACGTAATTGGGTGGGTTTTGGTGAAGCATCCATGGTCCTTGACCTTCAAAGCGTTTTATATTGACTATCAACCTTGGATCACCTTGGTCTATATCGCCATATACGCCAGCCCCTTGATCGCTTATGGCGTCATGGCCACACGATAAACGATGGATTCCTGGCTGCTGCTCTCCTTTTTGGGGATTTTGGTGGATTGTACAGTAGAAAAAGGGCAGGACAAGCCGAAATGGTCTGTCCGGCCCTTTCTTTATAGACGGCCGCCTTCTCTGGAGGCCGCCTTTCTCTTTTGCGTTTTAGGATAAATCAGGAGGAAAGAGCCAGCAGAAGGCGAGTTAAGCACCAGGCAAGGGCTGCGCAGCAGGGGAAGGTAAACAGCCAGGCGGCCAGCATCTGTCCAACAACGCCGGTATCCACCGACCGGCGGGAACGGGCGGAGGCGCATCCGGCCAGGGCGGCGGTTTTGGTGTGGGTGGTGCTGACCGGCAGGCCCATGAGCGAAAGCGACAACAAGGCGCCGGCGGAAGCCAGATCCGCTGCAATGCTTTGGGAAGGATCGATCTGTACCATCTCGACGGCGGTTTTTTGGATGATCCGCCGCCCGCCGCATAGGGTGCCCAGCCCCATGGCCGCCGCGCAGAAAAAAACGGCGGCAGCCTGCGGTTTTTCCGTCCCGGCAGGACTTGCCGCCAGCGCCGCCCACACCAGCTGGAGCATAACGGCAAACTTTTGCCCATCCTGTCCGCCGTGCATCAGCGCGTTGGCGGCGGCCCCGGCCCTCTGCCAGCGGTTTATACGGCGCGGACAAAGATTTTGAAGAAACGAGCCGGCAAGGCGGTATAAAACCAGTCCCAGTAGAAACCCCAACCCCAGGGACAGAAAAAGCCCTGCCAGTACCGGCTGCCAATCCCGCCAGCGAAAAATTCCCGTTTGTCCCAGCGCTAAGCCGCTGCCCAGGATCCCTGCCATCAGGCCGTGGCTTTCACTAGTGGGGATCCCCCATAGCCAGGCAGCTGCGGCAAATAGGACCACCGCCAGAAAGCATCCGGCCAAAGCGCAGAGTCCTTGGAAGCCGAGCCGGGAAAAATCAGCCAGGCCCAAAACGGTTTTGGCCACCTGCCCCCCAAAAAGGGAAAAAGCCAGCGCACCGGCTATATTGCATCCAGCGGCCATCCAGGCAGCGGACCGGTAGCGCATGCCGCCGGTGGCCACCACCCCCGCGATGGCGTTGGGCGCGTCGGTCCATCCATTAACAAAAACCAGGGCTAAAACAGAGAAAAATAGCACAAAACGCAAAAAATCCGCCCCCTTTTTCCCTAAAAGATATGCGAAAAAAGGGCGGAAAAGAAGACAAACTTCTCCGTTTCAAATTTTGTGGGCGGGTTTTTGCATCCCGCCCAGAGCGGACGGCCCAAAGCGCCTATTCCAGCGCCAGACGGTACAGCTCGCCTTTTTTGTATCCGGTTTCCTTGGCCACCTGCCGGGCCGCCTCCGATACCGGCAGCCCGGATGCCCGCAGCTCCTTGACCCGCCGGACTGCTTCCGCCAGAGACAGGCGGACCGGCTCCGGCTCCGGCGCCCCCTCGACAATCAGCACGTACTCCCCCCGAGGGGGCTTATCCCCATACAGCTTCAGCGCGCCGGAAAAGGTGGTGCGGATCACCTCCTCGTGCAGCTTGGTCAGCTCCCGGCACAATGCGATCCGCCGGTCGCCCAGCGCCTTCAACATGTCCTGGAGGGTATAGACCAGCTTGTGAGGCGCCTCGTAGAAAATCAGCGTGTGCTGATCCCCGGCGATCTGGGCCAGGTGCTCCATGCGGTTTTTACGGTTGGTGCTCAAAAAGCCCTCGAAAGCGAAGCGGGCGGTGGGAAGACCGGAAACCGCCAGCGCGGAGATGACCGCCGACGGCCCAGGGACCACGACGGTGGAAATCCCTCTTTGTGCGCACAAAAAAACCAGATCCTCGCCGGGATCGGAGATACAGGGCATTCCCGCGTCGGTGACAATTGCGCAGCTTTCTCCCGCCTCGATGCGGGAGAGAATTTCCTCGCCCCGTTCCCGCAGATTGTGCTGGTAATAGCTGACAACCGATTTTTTAATCTGGAAATGGTTCAAGAGCTTTTGGGTAACGCGGGTGTCCTCGGCGGCAATAAAGTCTACCTCCTGCAGGGTCTGCACCGCCCGCGGGGAAAAGTCCGACAAATTCCCAATAGGCGTTCCCACAACGTATAAAGTCCCGACCATGGCTTTTCCTCCTGATTCACCGATTTTCCTCTTTGTGATAAATATTTAAAAGCTCTCGAGAAAAGCCGCCTTCCCCTTCGATAAAAAGCGGCGGCTCCACTTTCATGGAAGGCTTTGCGCCTTTTTTTCCCTCGACTAAAAACAGCCAGGGCGCTTTTTCCGGCCGCTGCTGGACGAAGCGGAGCCGCTTCGGCTCGATTCCGGCGCCGGCCATGGCCGCGAGGGTGTCGTACAGCCGCTCCGGCCGCTGGCAAAGGCAGAAACGTCCGCCAAAGCGCAGCAGACGGCCCGCCGCCCGGCAAACATCGCCGATGGTACAGAGTACCTCGTGCCGGGCAATTCGCTGGGCGTTTTGATCGCTTAAAATCCCGCTGCCGGCCGCCTTATACGGGGGATTGCAGGTCACCAGATCCAGCGGTCCGCAGGGCAGGGCGCAAAGCGCCTTTAAATCGGCTGTCAGCGGGATCAGACGGTCCCGCAGCCCATTTTTATCCACCGTTTTGCACAATAGGCTGATCGCATCTTCTTGAATATCCACCCCATAGCAAAGCCTGGGCGGCTGGTCCCGAAACCACAAAAGCGGGACGATGCCGCAGCCGCAGCCTAAATCGCAACAGAGATCCTTTCGCCGGGGCGCGGCGAAAGCAGAAAGCAGAAACGCGTCGGTCCCGAACCGATGGTCGCCGCTGACACAGATGCAAAGAGAAGGGGACAGGGTCTCCCAGGAAAAAGACGGCTCCATGACCCTCCTCCTTTTATTGCAGCTCCAGCCGGCGGCTTAACTCGTGCATGGCCTGGCTTTTGCACATGACCACCATCCGGTCGCCGCTTAATAGCTGTGTATTGCCCCGGGGGATGATCAGGCTGCCGTCCCGAAAGATGGAAACGATGATAGACTCTACCGGCAGCTTTAATTCGCTAAGGACCTTACCGTGAAGCTTATAGTTTTTCGGCAGCTCCAGCTCGTTAAGGGAGGCCTCGCCCCGGTTTAAACTCATCAATTCCTTGATGACCGCCGAATCCACCTCGTGCTCCAGCAGCCGGGCGATATTATCAGTGCTGCTGATGGGGATATCAACCCCCAGCTGCTTCATAACCGGAAGATTTTTTGGATTGTTGACCCGTGCCACCGTCCGGTTTACTCCGAAGCAGCGCTTAGCCAGCTGGCAGGCTACCAGGTTGTCCTCGTCCCGTCCGGATACGCCGATCAAAGCGTCGCAGTCCAGGATCCCGGCGCTTTCCAGCGTGTCCAGCACCGTGCCATCCCCTTGAATCACCGGAAGATCCAAACTATTGGCGATCCGCAGGCAGGCTTCGGGATCTTTTTCGATGAGCACCGGCTCGTGCCCGTGCTCCAGCAGCGTCTGGGTCAGATAAAAACCAATTTTTCCACCGCCGACGACAATCACTTTCATAAAAACAGCCTCCTTCTCCCAACTCAGTCAATCACCCGGGCGGCAATCAGCAGATCGCCGGTTCCCAGGGTTTCCTGTCCGGTTTTTACCAGGGTGAAGCCGCCGTCCGGATGCAGCGCCCCCAGCAGATGGGTATCGGCGATTTGCAGATCTCTGAGGTACCGGCCGGTCCATTCCTTTTGTGGGCGAATGGTGTAATAGGAAAGGGTGGCGTTGCCAATAAGGGTATGGCGCGCCTCATAGGACCCGGATAGGGCGGAAAGCACCATATCGACGGTGAGATTGGTAGGGCTGACGGTGCGGATATGGAAAGCGGAGAAGATTTTTTCCCGTTCCGGGTCGAAGATTCGGGCCAATACCGTTTGAATATGAAAAATCTCCCGCGCGATCTGGCAGACCATAATGTTGATATTATCGTCCTCGGTCATGGCAAGCAGGGCGTCGCAGCCCTCGATCCCCGCACGCTTGAGCACGTCCTGATCAATGGGGACGCCGCTGATTGTGTAGCCGGAGAATTCTGAATCCAAAAGGAGAAAATGGGATTCTTCCTGGTCCAACACCGATACATCGTGCCCCATCTGATCCAATTCGGAGGCCAGCAGGGAACCGACCTTGCCGCAACCGACGATTAAAATATTCATGACTTCCTCCCCTTTGATAAAAGGATAAAGCGGCGGCTACGCCGCAGAGACTAGCACAGAGCATTATAACACCGAAACGGTGAAAAAGACAATCCGACGGCGGGAAAAAGGATTATTCCACCGCTTTTGGATTCCCATCCAAGGAGCCTTGCCGCAGCTCAGCCAAAATTTTGCGAAAGCGGAGGAAAAATAAGAGGGACGTAACGGCGACAGCCAGTAAATCTGCCACCGGTTCCGCCAGAAAGACGGCGAAGACCTGATCGGAAAAAAAGAAGGGCAGGATAAAAATCAGCGGGATCAGCAAAATGACCTTCCGAAGCAGCGCGAGGAAAAGCGAGACCGCCGCCTGCCCTAAAGCGATAAAGGTTTGCTGGCAGGCAATCTGTGCGCCGAAAAAAAGGGAGGACGCCATATAAATGCGCATTGCCCAGACGGAAATCTCAATCAGCGCCGAATCGGAGCTGAAAATCAAAATGAAGATTTTTGGAGCAAACATGCAGCCGCTCCACAGCACAAAGGTAAAAGCCAGACTGCAGGCCAGCAGAAGCTGGAAGGTTTTTTTCACGCGCCCGGGATTCCCAGCGCCGAAATTATAGCTGATAATCGGCTGAGCGCCCTGGGTAAGACCCATTAAGGGCAGCATGCCAAACTGCATGACGCTGGTTAAAATCGCCATAGCGCCTACCGCCAGATCGCCGCCGAAGCGCTGCAGCTGGGTGTTAAAGCAGATAGACAGCAGGCTTTCAGTCGACTGCATAATAAAGGGGGATACGCCCAGAGCCAGCACCGGTCCGATGATTGCCGGCCGGATGCGCAGCAGAGAGAGCCGGATGCGCAGCAGAGTCTTTTTCCCGGTTAAAAACGCCAGAACCCAAATGGCGGAAACCGCCTGGGAAAGGACGGTAGCCAACGCAGCGCCCTGCACCCCCATCCCAAAAAGGAAAATAAAGATAGGGTCCAGAATGATGTTGCAGACAGCGCCGATTATGGTGGTTTTCATCCCAACCTGTGCAAATCCTTGGCAGGTAATAAACATGTTTAAACCCATAACGGTCTGTACGAAGATGGTGCCGGAGGCGTAGATCCGAAGATAGCCGGAAGCGTAGCCGATGGTATCGGCGCTGGCGCCAAAGGCCATCAAAAGCGGCTCGCAGAAAATGAGGATCGCGCCGGTCAGAATCACGGCGACACAGGCCAATGCCGCACAGCAGTTGCCGAGGATTTCCTCCGCAGTATCGTTGTCCTGCCGACCCATGAAGATCGCGGCCCGGGCGGCGCCGCCCATGCCGATTAGGGAACTGAAGGCGGTGATCAGCGTGATGACGGGAAAGGTCACGCCTACGCCGGTCAGAGCGGTAGCTCCTATGTCGGGGATATGGCCGATGTACATCCGATCTACAATATTGTATAAAAGGTTAATTAACTGCGCGGTAATGGCCGGCACGGCCATGGAAAAAAGCAGTTTGCCGATGCTGCCGCTCCCAAAGTCCGCCTGGGAACCTTTTTTCAATTGAATCGCTTCCTTTCAGATGATAGACAGAAAAGATGGTCATTCGGACAATTAACCTTTAGTATAGCAAAAATTTAAAGAGAGAGCAAGGAATTGTCGGCTTTTTTAAAAAAGTGTATCAAGAGGATTTTCCGGCCTGTTTATTCTCGGCCGACAGCAAAGAAAAAAGCCTCGATCCTTGATGAGAAAATCGAGACTTTTTTGGTTTGCGATCAGGGAAAATGAATCTGCAGCCTGAGCCTGGATCATAAATGAAATAGCGTGGCGAGAACGACCAAAAATATCCCGGTAAACAGCATCTAATCGTTTGAATTCGTCCAAAAATTCTTTTCGAGCTCTGTCATATCTGCATGGTCTCCAATCGTCAGGCGGATGGTACAATTGCCATATACAAAAACCGGAGCAAAGATTCCTTTACTCCGGCCTGGGTTTGGGTTACAAAATAGATACCCATCCAAAATATAAAAAATAGGACATCCCAGTCCAGATCAAGCTATATTTTATTTTTACATTGCAATCATTGCCATTTTCTGCTTTTTACTCTTTATGATTTTTAAGTTCCAAATTTTTGATATCTGTTCAAAACAGCTGTCACTTAAAAAAGAACCAACTTATCCCTGGAACCAAACGTTTTATGAGAATTTCTCAAATTAGGCATAGAAAATTATTCGTCTTTTCCGGGTTTTTCAAGAATCACAAACGACACAAGAGTTTCTTTATGCAGATAATTTTCAAGTTTAGGATCGACGTCTACTGTTTGCGTATTCATTTGCGAAATGGCCCAACCATCTTCTAACAATTTATTAATACGAACAAGATATTTATTATCGTTAATATCATTCTGCTCAGTATAATCACGGCTGTTACTTATGTAGACTACTTTTTGCATGGTTTTCCTCCCCTTGTGATTTTTCTTAAATTGGCGAACCCATTCAGCTTGGAACCATCCTGGGCGTGGGCAACTGTTTGGATATAGGAAAAGGCCCGGAGCACGAAATGACTCCAGGCCCTTGCCTGATGGTGCGGGTAACAGGACTTGAACCTGCACAGCCTTGCGACCATTAGAACCTGAATCTAACGCGTCTGCCAATTCCGCCATACCCGCATATTCTCTGCAAACAGCAGATTGTGTCAACATATGGCATTATAGCATTTAAGCAAAGGAATGTCAATGGATTTTTTGAAAAAATATTTTTTGCTTTTTTCAAAAATAGCTTTGCTTTTTTTGAAAAAGCGTGGTATAATTTGCTGTGGAATTTTATATGCGCCTGTAGCTCAGTGGATAGAGCACCGGCCTCCGGAGCCGGGTGCGTAGGTTCGATTCCTATCAGGCGTACCAAAAACGCGGCGTATCAATTGCTTTAAAGCAGTTGATACGCCGCGTTTTTTAGGAAACGAGACGCGCCCCCAGCTTGGGCAAAACGCCAGCGCCCTAAAGGGAAAACAAGCTGAGCTGTTCGGCTTGAACCGGACGGGCAGCGGCCGGCTTTACCCGCATCTTTTCGGCGGACAGATCTGATAGAAAGGCGGAAGGCTCGCCGGAGGTGGTAAGAAATAATTCCTCCTGGGCCCGGGTGAGGCCCACAAAAAACAGCCGCCGCTCCTCCTGGGGATCCACCTCTCCCTTAGCTGTTTCCAGTGGTATGGAACCTTTTTTGACCCCCGCTAAAAAGACTGCCGGGAATTCCAGCCCTTTGGCCCCGTGCAGTGTTATCAACCGGACGGCTCCGGAGGAAATGCCGCTGCCGGATGTCCGGCGCAGATCTCCCTCCTGTCCCATCAGGGCGGCGTCTAAAAAGGTGTTGAGATCGTGAAAAAAGACCGAGGCATTTTGCAGCTTTTCCACCGCAGGGGAAAGAGGACGGCCTTCCTGCCAGCGGTCCAACAGCTTGCGGGGATTTTCCTTGCCGGTCAGCGGCAGGAATTTTTCCGCCTCGTCCAGCCAGGGGGTCAGATGAGGGTAAGGCTGCCACCGGTCCCGCAAGAGGCTTATATCCCAGCATTCCAGCCCGCGGACCGTTTCGGCCGCCTGCTCGATGACGTCGGCCGGGCAGCGCCAAAGAAAGCGCAGGGCGTTTTCCAGCGCCGCCGTGTCCCGGATCTGCCGAAGCGAGCGAAAGAACCCCAGAATTCCCCGAACCTGCGAATCGGAAAGATAATCCTCCCGGCCGCTGACAACACAGGGGATACTGTCGTGCCGGAGACATTTTTCCACCGTCAGCAGCTGCCGGTGGGTGCGGCAAAGGACGGCAATTTCGGAAAAGGAGCGGATTTGTTGGCCGTCCTCCGGGCTTTGGGCCTCCAGCATCCCCATGCCGCCGGTCATCCGGGCGATCTGCCGGGCGATGGCAATGGCCTCGCCCCAGTCGTCCTGCGCCTGAATCAGGCATATTGGGTCCCCGTCTGGGCGGTTGGAGAGCAAAACGCGGTCTGGCCCTGGGTTTGGGGCGATGGCGGACAAAGCGGCGGAAAGAATCTGGGGGGAGCTGCGGTAGTTTTGGCGCAGATAGATCGTCCGCAGGTGGGGAAGGTCCGATTCCAGCCGGGAAAAGCAGTCGGAACCGGCACCCCGAAAGCCGTAGATGGCCTGATCCGGATCGCCGATGACAAACAGCCCCTGCCCGCCCTTGCTCCACCGGCGGATCAGCCGGTACTGCAGGTCGTTGACATCCTGGAATTCGTCCACCAGCAGATGGGTGAAACGGCGCAAAGAGCCGGTCGGACCAGCCAGCGCCCGCAGAAGAAGATCGTCAAAATCCAAAAGCTGCCGCTGTGTTAGAAGGGATTGGTACTGCTGAAAGGATTCCTCCGAAAGCCGCTCCGTCTGCCGGTCGGCGCCGTTTTTGATTTGGGAAACCTCCTGCAAAAAGCGGCGGGGGGAAATGGACAGGCCCTGTGTCTCAATGACATGGGCGGCCAGCTCCATGGCGTCGGGCTCTGCCGCCAGCGAGACTTCTCCCAAAAGCGTCCGGCAGATGGAATGGAAGGTGCCTACCGTAAGGCCCCGAACGGCCCGCTTTCCACCCAGCTGCTCCTCCAGCCGCTGACGCAGCTCGGCGGCGGCCAGGTTGGTGAAGGTCACGGCGGTGATTTGGGAGGGGCTGACGCCTCTTTCGCCGATGAGATAGGCGATACGGGCCACCAGGGTTTTGGTCTTGCCGGTACCGGGCCCGGCGACCACCGCCACAGCGGGCTCCGGCGCATGTACGGCGTCGAATTGCTCCTGGTTCAGCCGGTCCGGCAAAACGACGGCCTTTGGATTGCTTTGCTCCTGCGGCGCGGAGGATGGGGGCGCGGAAATGGGCTTGGATGGGGCAGGGACAGCGTCCGGCAAAGAGGATATGCCGAACAAGGAGGTCTGCCCCTCCAGCGCCTGCCGCTCGGACAGGCTTAGCAAAAGGATTTTTCCGTATTCGCCGTCGTAGCCGGGGATCCTGCGGACCTGGCCTGCCCGCAGCCGCCGGATCCCCTCTGCGATACTGGGACCGGCCTGCCGTCTAATTTCCTCCAGAGGAACGCGGCGGAGAATTTCGAATTCCGGGCCAAGGCGCTCCAGCAGCCCCTCGTACTGCCCGAGGACCTTTTTGCTGGCGGCGGAAAGGCCGGTGGAGGCGGCGATTACCTCCGGCAGCGGCGCTAGGCTTTCAAAAGGCTTTGCCGAAGAGGGCGCGGAGCCCTCCGGCCGGTCGGCCAGCTCCTCTACCCGGTGCTGTACGCCAATGGTGATCTTTTTTTCGCAGACCGGGCACCGGCCGCCGTAAGCGGCCGTCTGTGCGGGGGTCAGGCAAAGCTGGCAGCTGCGATGCCCGTCCAGATGGTATTTGCCCTCCTCGGGGAAAAACTCCACTGTCCCGGCAAAGCCCTCGCCGGTCTGGATGGCTCGAGCCAGCTCTAGGTAGGAAAGCCCGGTATCCAGCAGGTTGACCTCCCGACCCAGCCTGGCGGGAGAGTGGGCGTCGGAGTTGGAAACCAGGGTAAAGCGGTCCAAGGCCGAAACCCGCCAGTTCATGGGCGGATCGGAGGAAAGACCGGTTTCCACCGCGTGAATATAGGGGGTCAGGTCCTCGAAGCACGCCTCAACCGTGTCAAATCCCGAAAAGGCCCCGAACAGGGAAAAGTGGGGCGTCCAAATATGGGCGGGAATGAATACCGCCTGGGGGCAGACCTCCAGCGTGATTTCCAATAGATCCCGACTGTCCAGCCCCAGAATAGGCCGACCGTCGGAACGGATGTTGCCGATGGCCTCCAGCCGGTGGGATAGGCTCTCGGCGTCCTCCAAAGAGGGCAGCAGGATCAGGTTGTGTACCTTGCGGACCCTGCCGCCCTTTTTATAGATGGAGCTGATCTCCCCGGACAGGATGAATCGGGGAATAAAGGCTTCGCCGCCCACCTTGTCCGGCAGGCAGAATTCTTCCCGCAGGACATACAGGCCCTCCTCGGCGGGCATCAGCTGCTGGGCTAACTCGGCCCGCCAGGCAGGATGGGTAAAGTCCCCGGTACCCAAAAGCCGGATGCCCTTGCGGCGCGCCCAAAAATCCAGATGCGGCGCGTCGCAGTCCCGGCTGGTGGCGCGGGAGTATTTTGAGTGGATGTGCAGATCGGCGATATACAAGGCATTGCCCTCCCCATACGGATTCAGCTTTAACGATTCTCCATTCTTGATAAAAGAATGGAGCCAAGAATTAGTATTATTATAATGCTTCGCGCCAAAAAAGCCAATGAAAATAGAGGGGGAAAATCGACTTTTTTGCCGGAATGTGATAAAATAACGGGAGAAAAGGAGCGGATTTTATGGCGTTTTTTTGGTGTTACGACAGTCCTTTTGGAAGCTATACAGCGGCGGAGGACGGCGTGGGGATCTGCGCTTTGTATTTTGGACAGCGCCCGGTTTCCGGAGGATGGACCCAAAAGGAGACTTCTCTTTTAAAGGAGACGGCGCTGCAGCTAGAGGAATACTTTTCCGGCAGCAGAAGGCAGTTTGACCTGCCGCTGTCGCTTACCGGTACGCCGTTTCAGCTGGCGGATTGGGCGGCGCTGCAAACCATCCCTTATGGACAGACCCGGTGTTATCAGCAGATTGCCGAGCAGCTGGGCAATCCCAAGGCGTGCCGGGCGGTAGGTCTTGCCAACAACCGGAATCCGGTGGCGGTCATTGTCCCCTGCCATCGTGTATTGGGCAAGGACGGCAGGCTGGTGGGATATGCTGGGGGCCTTGCGGTGAAGGAAGGCCTTTTAAAGCTGGAAAGAGCCCATCGGTAAGAAATCTGAAACGAAGGTAGAAAAACCCCGCCGGATCAAGGCTTCCGGCGGGGTTTGATTCTGTTTACAGAGGGTACGCCACTCTGTTTCCATGATCCTTTAGAGCCTTTGGAAGAGTAACGACCCTTATTGGGTAAGCATCCTCACTTGCGTAGAAGGATGCTCAGGCGGACAGGTGTGCTACGCCGAGGGGGAAAGCCGGCCCGGGGAGGCGGCTTCGGTCTTGGCGCAGGAGGCTTTGTTTGTCTCGACGGCGCCAGACCAAAACAAAGAGGCTTTGGCGCAGGCGGGCCCGATGATCTCGTATAATAAACCGGAGGAAAGGATAATGGTAGACAGGAGAGTCCCTGTTTCGTTGGGAAGAAGACGCTGCCCTAAAGCGGCCAGGCCGATGGAAACGCCCGCCTGGGGGATCAGTGCCAGGCCGAGAAACTGCTGGGTGGGCTTTTCGGTTTTGGCAAGGCGGCAGCCGGTATACGCGCCCAGGTATTTGCCGCCGATGCGGATCAGAAAATAGGCGGCTCCTGCGGCGCCCGCCGTCAGCAGGGAGGGGAGGTTCAGCCGTGCGCCGGCCAGGACAAAGAACAGCAGAAGCACCGGGGAGATAAACCGGTTTGCCTGGTCGAATAGGTTTTTGCTGCCGCCAATATTGATATAGCAGGCCCCCAGCACCATACAGGACAAAAGGGGAGAGATATCCATAGCGGCGCAGGCGCCTGTTAAGGCCAGAATGATGGCGATGGTCAGCGCCAGCCGGTGCTGAACAGAACGGTCAGTGTCCACCGCGCGATGGAGGATAAAGCCGAACAGCAGCCCAAAAAGCAAAGCCAGCAGATTAAAAAGAATCGGCTTGAGGATCAATCCGGCGCTGACCACCCCAGTGCCGGAGGCCTGGACAACGGCGGCGCAGATGCTGAAGGCGATCAGGGCTACGGCGTCGTCCAGCGCGACGATCTGCAAAATCAGGTCCACAAACGGACCCTTGGCGCCATATTGCTGGATGGTCATAATGGTAGAGGCGGGGGCAGTGGCACAGCCGATGGCACCCAGCAAAAGGGAAAAGGGCCAGGAAAACCGGAAGAGAAAATGCATGGACAGGGTGACCAGCACTGCGGCGGCCAGCGATTCCCAAAGGGTGATGGAGACCACCTGTCTGCCGCTTTTGCGCAGGGTGATGACCTTAAAATATTGGCCGACTCCAAAGGCGATAAAAGCCAGTGCAATATCGTTGACAAAATCCATGTGGGAGATGGCGTCCTGGTCAATAAGTCCCAAGGCGTAAGGGCCGATCACCACGCCGGAAAGGATATATCCGGTAACGTTAGGCAGATGCAGGCGTTTGGTCAGGCGGGTCATAAAAAATCCGGCAAACAGCATGGCTGCCAGCATCAAAATGATTTTGGGGGAATGGGCGAGATTTGTCCCGAGTTTTAAAAAAGACAACATAAAAAGGCACCTCCCTGTAACCTTAGGACTTGATTATAAAAAAGGAAAATGATAATATCAAATTATAATTTATTTATATATTATAATTTTTCGTTATACAGAAGGTGATTATATGCTGGATACAAAAATCATTACCCTATTAGAATTGGAGAAAGCGGGCAGCTTTACTAAGGCGGCGCAGCAGCTGCATCTGACCCAGCCGGCCATCTCCCGGCACATTCGGCTGCTGGAGGAGGAGCTGGGGATTAAAATTTTTCAGCAGGGGACCAAAAAGCTGCTGCTGACCCGGGAAGGAAAGGTGCTTTTGCGCTATGCGCACCGGCTGATGGCCATTTCTCAGAAGGCGGTGCAGGCGATTGAGGATGAAAGCCGCCATGCCCGGCACCTGGTAATCGGCATAACCCAAACGGCCAGCGAAAACATGATCCCCCAGGTAATCGCCCAATACTGTAACGAAAACCCTGATACGCATATAACGTTAATTACGGATACGATAAATAATCTTTATCGTTATCTGGAGCTTTTTGAGGTGGATATTGCCGTGACGGAGGGAGTGCCGTCGGAAGGATCATCCTGCCAATCGGTGCTGCTGGACACGGATTATCTGTGCCTGATCGTCGCGCCGGACCATCGCTTTGCCGGGCGAAACAGCGTACAGCTGCAGGAGTTAAAAAGCGAAAAGATGATTCTGCGCCCGGCGGGGACTGGGACCCGCAAGCTGTTCGAAAACGGTCTGGAGCGGCATTTAGAGTCGATCCGAAATTTCAACGTGATTATCGAGATCGACAATCTGGCCATGATTAAGGATCTGGTGGCGCTTGGATTGGGGGTATCGGTGGTGGCCAGAAGCGCCTCGATTCAGGACGCGCGCAAGGGCCGGCTTGCCATCGTACCGATTGAAAACGTTTCGCTGATTCGGGAAATCCGGATGGTTTATCACAGGGATTTTGCCCATCCGGAGATTTTGGAGGATCTGAAACGAATTTACGATTCGGTTTATTGACAGCCTGCCAAGCGAGACCCTTTGACAGAAAAATCCCCGGGAGGTATCCCGGGGATTTTTTAAAGGTTTTTCCGTTTTGTTAGGACTGTAAGACAGATGGCGGCTGCGGCGCACAGCCCGATGGAGATCCAAAAGCCCGGCTTTGACGAATCCCCGGTTCCCGGAATGCGCTTAGGCGGGCGTTCGGGTCCTTTATGGTTTAGAAAAGAGGCGGTGACGGTCCCTCTGCTGGGGATGGTACCCGCCGCGCCGTCGGAGGTCGACTGGTAGCCATTTTGCCCCGCGTCGGTCTCCGTTACGGAATACTTTGTGCCGGCGGGCAGGTTCCGGATGAAGATTCGCTCGCCGCCCTTTAGCGTAAAGGAGGCGACGCCGTTTACAAAGGCAAGGTCCCCGAAGGTCCCGTTCCAGGCGGGGGAAAGGGCGACGGTAAAATGGAAAACGTCGCTGGTGCTGCTTTGGCTACCGCTGAGGACCTTGCGGACAATCAAGGTTCCGTCATCGTCCTCCTCTTGGGACGGGCTGTCTTCTTTATGATTGGTAAACGCTGCGGCGGCAATTTCTCCGCCGCGAATTTGGCCTATGTCGCCGGAGGAGGTAACGGTATAGCCGCTGGAATCGCCTTCGATAATGCGGTAGTTCGTCCCGGCGGGCAGGCCACTGATCGTAATATACTCGTTGTGCCGCAGCAAAACGGTTCCGCCGCTGGAGATTTCGCCGGATTGGGAGCCGGTGTAGGGAAACGCCCCGGACAAAGAGGTCCCATCCCTATTGGTCAGGGTGATGGTGAAGCGAAACTGCTTTGCGGTGTCGGGGCTGGAGCCGGTGACCGTTTTGCGCAGCGTCAGGCCGCCGATATTGGCAAAGGGCTGCTTGCTGTTTTGAAACGCGGCGATGTGGGTCTGGTGGGAGGAAACGGCACCTTCAATGGTTCCGGATTGGGGGAAGGCGTACCAGCCGTCCTGATTGGCTTTGCGCTCCTCGACGGAGTACTTTGTCCCCGCGGGAAGACCTAGAATGGTGATGCTTTCGTCGTGGTGCAGCGGGAGATCCTCGCCGCTTTCGATATAGCCGGACTTATCGGTGCCATAAAAATAGTACCGACCGGTCAAAGGGCTGCCGTCGGGATTGGACAGCGTAATTCGGAAGAAAAAGTTCTTTGTATAATCCGGGTCGGTCAGGCCGGTTCCGGTCAGGCGCTTACTGACGGTGAGACTGCCGGTTTCGGTATCCGGCACCGTTTGATCGGTGACCACCACCACATTTAGCAGGCTGAACAAGCTGGTGATGTCCGTATCACCCAGCTCGTCCTTCTGGGCATCATTTTTTTCGGCGCTGCCATACGAGGGGTTGGCGGCGTTCAGCGCGTCCCAGTTCTGCCGCACGCGGGCGCGGATAAACCCGGTATCGGTGACGAAAAAAGGCAGGATGGTTTGTCCGCCATCCTCATCGTGGAGGCCGTAATCCACCAGGGCGTTCATTTTGTAATGAAGGTTTAAGGAGCGAATTACCGACGAATCCTCCAGTTTTACGTCTTCCCAGCGGTCCAGGCCGAAGGAGCCGGGGGGCTGGGACTGGCAGTAGGAGGTGATGTCGCGCAGAGTGATATTTACGTCGCTGTCGCTGGCGTATTTGGCCATGGTTTGAGCAAGCTTGCCCACGCCGGCCATTACGGTTACACCGTCGTCCGGGGTGCCGGCGTCGGCATAGATGGAATAAACGCCCACGACCACCGGGATGATGGTCTCGTTGATCCGGTAGCCGCTGGGGCTTTGGACCTCTTTGAGGTAGTAGGTGGTGTTGGACAGGCTCGCCCATTCGATTTTAGCGTAGCCGTCCGCAACGGCGGCGCCGTTCGTCTGCGGCTTTGGCTTGAAGATTAGGATGCCGTCCTGGCCGTCTGCCGGGGCAGTGACGCCGGTGGCAAGGGGGGCACGGCCGGCTGCGGCGTCCTCCCGGCTGGCGTACAGGGAAAATCTAGCCCCGTTGACCGCCTTGCCGTCCTGATCCACCTTCTGGACGCGCAGTTCCCTTTGCTCATTGGGGATATAAATGAGGGCGCGGAAGATCCGGTTAAACTGATCGACGTTTAAAAAGCTGAAGCCTTTTTGGTTGGCGGCTTGGGTGGGAACGCCCAGAATCCTGTCTGCCGTCTGTTCTACGGCCTCCTCCAGGCTGATGCCGCCGCTGACTAGGTTTTTAATGTAATTGCCCAGCGCCTCGTAGCGCTGTTCGGCGGTTGTAGTGGAAGAATCAATGCCCAGCGCTTGCAGCGCCTCGGGCATGACGATGCCGTACATCATGCGCATATCGCCGCGGTCGTTGTTCAGCTGATACCGATCCGCCCGGCCGGGCAGATCGGTGAGAAAGCCCTCCAGACGGTGATTTTCGTCGTTCCATCCCAGATACCAGCTGGGAGTGGAGATCATATCGTATTCATAGGTCTGATACAGCACGGCCTCCAGCACGGCCTTACGCAGATTATCTCTATCGTAGGAGCCGCTGCTGGTATCGGGGCGGGAGGCGGAAAAGCCGTTTAGATTGCTGCCGTATAAGGCAAGCCAGACTCCGTCGGTCTGCTTCATGGCGGGAATGGCTACCACCAAGCCATTTTTCCGGTCGGCGCTGTCTACCACCTTGTCGTTAATCGCGCTGACGCTTCCGTCGCTTTCATCGATGACGCCGTAGTGAATGGAATTATTGCCGTTGATGGTGGAGGAAAAGCTCGCATAGGAGCCGGTGGTCCAGCGGTTGGCTACAATCAGCATGGCGCTTTCCGGCTCGTATTCCAGCACAATGTCGATGGGAAGGCTTCGGTAGCCTGGGGGAGTATTGGTTTCCTTGAGCAGATAATACTGTCCGCTGCCGGTAGTCTTGTCAAACTTATCGGCAAAGTTGTAGGGACGATCGTTTCCCTTTTCGTCCGGCTCGGTAAATTGGGCAAGACCATCCGGACCGGTGGTGAGGGTGGCGAGGACGGTATTGTCCGACTGCTTGATGAAGACCGGGCGGTCGGCGGTGGATGCCAGCGCATTGACGCAACGCAGGCCGTCGGGATCGGCGGCGTTGGTTTCCTCGGCGGCATACAGCTCGAAGGTCACGCCGGAAAGAGGTTCACCGTTCTGATCCACCTTTTTAATATGCTGGTACAGACGGGGCTGGAGGTTAAAGCGCAGGGCCAGGCTGGAGTCGTAGTTGCCTCGCTCCAGGTAGAACATTTTGAGGGTGTGGCTGCTGTTGCTGGCAAAGGTATTCCCCCTCCAGTTGTGTTCGTCCGCCCTGCCCGCCTTGGTAAAAAGGTCCTTCAGGGTGTAGTGGTCGATGGCCTCCTGCGATTCTGTGCCCGCCTGGCTGCCGCCGCTGTACTGGATAATCTCACCGCCTCGCCGCCAGCTTTGGCCGACGTACACGTCGCCGGTGGAAAAGTCGATGGTGCCGCACAGCTCGCTGTGGATGCCGCCGATATCCAGGACCAGCACATCGTCGACAAAGATCCAAACGTCGTCGTCTCCGGAAAATTGGAAGGTCATGGGCACGGGGCCGCTGCCCATGTGAATCATGCCGTCCACCGGCTGGCTGAAATCGATTTCCACCGTCATGCCCATGTGATGATCGGCCTTGACAGCGTTGCCTATGTTTGTCAATTTTTCAGAACTGGAAAGGATATTTGTCGCTTTTCCGTCGGCCGATTGGGTTTGGATGCTGTCGAAAACCTCGTTGGCCCGGTTGAAGGGAAAGAAATTGCCCAGGCTCATATCACCGTCAAAATTTCCGGCGCCATCGTAACCGCCGTCGGTTCGCCAGACGGCGGGCCCGTCGTACAGGGTGAAGAAATTTTCGCCGTTAGATGTATTTAGCTCGGCAAAATTTTGACGGGCATAGTAATAATAGTAGCCCTCGTCGTCCAGCTGGAACAGGCCGCTAACGTTGGTATATACGTTTTTTTCAGCAAGGTAATTAATGGAGGGGTCGAACAGATAGTCCAGCGAAGGGTCGCCGCCGCCGGTTATGGTCTTCCCGTCCGCGTCCAGTGAAAAGCCCGCATTGGACAGTATACCTGGGGAAAGTCCCCGGGCTGCATAAATATCTCCGACGGTTCCGGCACCTGTATACTGTTCGGCCCATTGGAGATACGCCACATCCATTTTTTTCCCTGAACTATCAGCTGAAACATCCGACCGGTCCGGCAATTTCTCCCTCGCATTGTTCAGATTGATGCGGGGATATCCGTCGCTGCCCAGGGTCGGTTCTACGATGCCCTTCATATTGGTGTGGACTTTTCCCCAGGGGCGGCCCGCACCGGCACCCAGGTTCCAGTAGCCGGCGCCGACCATACTGTCGCCGAACAGCAAAAGGTGCTTGTAGTTAATGCCCATATTCCATGTACTCGGAACGGCAACATTATCTGTTTTTGGCAGAATATCGTCTTGGTTGTTCGGATAGTCTTTATACATGTTGGTGGTATAGTTAAAAAGGTTCACGGTGGTTTCCGGCGGCTGAAGTCCCTCAACCGTATGATCTTCGAATTTATCGCTGGCATCTAAAGGACGACGGGTTCCCGGATAAACCGCGTACAGCTCTGCACCGCCCAATTCCAGTCGGACGGACAGGACAGGAACATCCGGCTCCAGCTCATAGCCCTTGGGCAGGCGGGGCGTCAGGGTATAAACGCCTTCCCAAAGGGGAAATCCGGGCAGGGCGCTGTAGTCCCAGATAAGGGTCAGGGATTTTTCCGGGCCATCGGTCAGCTCCGCCTGAATTTGGGAGGGGAGCATCTCGTCCAGCAGCTCTTGGGTCAGCGGGTTGTCGGGTCCTGCGCCGGGAAGGGCCAGCACCCAGATGCGCTGCTCCTCGTCCTGGGCCAGAAACTCCTCCTCGTCGATCCATTCCCAGCGGGAGACGGTCTGTACCGGGCCGCAGATCTTGCAGACGTACTCACAGGGATGACCGGGACTTTCCTCCGAGAGCGTACAGGTCAGCGTTTTGCAGCCGCTTTCCACTGTACAGACATGCTCAGTCGTGTCGCCTTCCGGCTCCTCTGGCAGGCTGGAACGAGAGTCGTCCTCATCTGCGCCCGGACCGGCATCCTTCTCCAACGCAGACGCTTCAGGCGCGGACTGCTCCGGCTTCAGCTGTTCTGGCGCGGACTGTTCCGGCAAAGCGCCGCTGTCGGTGGCTTCGGTTTCTTCGTCAGAGGGAGAGGGCGAAAAAAGGCAGTGGATTTCGTAACAGTCCTCGCCATGAACGTGGCCTTTTCCCGCTTCTTTGTAGCCGCAGCTGGCTGTATGCTTGGGATGATGCTCGCATAGTCCGGTAGGGTCTTTGGCCAGAGCGCGGACAGCGTATGCCGAGTATGGGATCAGGACGATTAGGCATAAAAAACACGCCAAACAGCGGCGAAATGGGAAATATGCTGTTCTGTCCGGGCCTGTCCTGAGAGAATGCCGGATTGGATAGTCCGATCCGGTGCTTTTGGGATTTTGCTGCATTTTTACGTCGTTCTCCTTCCCTCCTCTTTGCCGAAATCCCTTAATGAATCGAAGTAGACAAAATTAATCTTTTGGGAACAAGATAACATGACGCATTAGGAAAAAAGGACGGAACACAGAAAAAAAGGTCGTCCTTTTTTCCTTTTTTTTCAAAAAACGCACGTAAACAAAGGCCACAAAAATGGAAGAAATTTGTGGTTATTCTTGTTATCTGCAAAAAATGGAAAACCAATATTTGGAACAAAAATTCAATTGAATTTTCTGTAGGAAAATGTTATAATATGTAAAATTACATCTTCAAAAATGTTTTTATCGCATTTTTGGTCTCTTTGTTTTCCCAAAAGATTAATTTTGTCTTTAAGTGATCAGTCCCAGCCGTTCCAGCTGGCGGGTATGCTCCGCGCCGGTGGTCAGAAGATAGATGCGGGTGGTTTCAATAGAACTGTGGCCCAGCACGTCTGCCAGCTTTACAATATCCTTGTAGGCTCGGTAAAAGGTGGTGGCGAACAGATGCCGCAGGTTGTGGGGGAATACTTTCGAGGGTTCTACCTGCGCGTGGACGCAGAGCTTTTTCATTTCCGCCCAAATTTGCCGTCTGGACAAATTTTTTCCGCTTCTGGTGAGGAAGATCCCGCCGGAGGCGATTTTTTGTTGTCGGGCATATTTTAACAGCTTTCGGCAAAGCTTTCCTGGAAGAAGGATGACCCGAATTTTTCCCTTCAGCTGAATTTGCGCCTTTCCCAGCTGCGCCGCTTCCACCGTGATGCTGGACACCTCGCTGACCCGGATGCCGGTGGCACAGATGGTTTCCAGCAAAAGCGCCAGGCGCTTTTTGCCCAGATCCCGGGCCGTATTCAGCAGGCGGATATAATCCTCCCGCGTCAGCTCCTTTGCCTCTTCCCGGAACAGGCGGCGCTGAATCTTTACGAATTTGATCCGGCAGTCCTCCCAGCCATTGGCGCGGAAAAAGCTGTTGACCGCAGAGATCATGGAATTGGCGGTGACGGGGGAATAGCCGGCGCTGAGCAGGTGTGTTTTCCAGCCCGCCGCTGTTTCCTTTTCAGCCTCCCGGCCATTTAACCAGCAGGCGAAGGCGCGAACGTCACGCAAGTACTTTTCTATGGTGCCGCCGCTGCGCTCCTCTGACTGCAGAAGAGCCCTGAAATCGGCGATTCGTTTTGTGGTCAGCTTACGGCTTATCATGTTAAAACCTCCTGTGTTTTATTTACCCTTGCAGTTTAACCAAAAAAATCCTTTTCATCAAAGAAATGCACGCCCAAAAACAACCGGTAAAAACACAAGGCTTTTGAGGAAAACGTTTACCAGAAAAAGGAGCTCTAGAACAGAATAAAATAATGCATATAATCGCAAAATATTATAGGAAAAATTTGCTAGCAACTCGCTATAATAAGGCTAATATACAAATAAGACCGATAAAATTCATCGTTTTGACGAATACAGGCGATCTTAGTTGTATAGGAAATAAAGACAAAGCGCGGCAGCAGATTTCCCTTTACTTTTTCTGGACGAACTATCCTTTTGCCAAGTCTGCTCAGGCAGGCAATCTTACCAACATCCCACGACAGCTTTTGCTTTCCTTTTCCTCGCAGCGTTTTGTTTTTATGATAGGTTCCGCCGGTGGCAAGGCGGCGGGACGCAGGCAGTCTTTACAGATGAAGGACTGCCTGGTTAGAATTATCTATTAGGAGGATCACGATGAAAAAAACCATTGCTTTTGCGCTGGCTGCAATGATGCTGATGACATTATTGCTCAGCGGCTGCGGCGATACCAACAGCAGCTCGTCGGCTGCTTCCGGCGCCGCCAGCGGGGGAGACGCTGCCAACGTAGACCCCAACAATCCCTACGCGAATCTGGACACATCCAAGGAAGTTAAGCTGATCATGTACTCTGTTGCCGATGAGCCTTTGGACATGGCGGAAATTCTGGGAATGGCCAACGAGCGGATCAAAAGTGCGCTCAACGCCACTTTGGAGATGTACTTCATCCCCTCTGCCGAGTACAATGTGAAATATCCGCTGGTTCTGGCCGGCGGCGATCAGGTTGATTTGATCTACACGGCGAACTTCCGCGATTACCGCAACAATGTGGAGAAGGCTTCCTTCCGGGAGCTGACCCCCGAATTTTTGCAGACCAACATGCCTCAGACCTGGGCGACTTTGCCGGAGTCCGCGTGGGAGGAGACCTATGTAGACGGCAAGATCTACATGGTTCCCCGCAATACCGCCGAGATCTTCCCGGACCGGGGCCCGTTTGTCAACATGGACATTGCCGAGAAGTACGGCTACACCGCCGACAAGATCAAAAGCTACGACGATTTTAAGAATCTGCTGCTGGCCATCGGCGACAACGAGTCCTCCAACGGCATGTACGCCTACTATCAGTCTCAAACCTCCAACTTCCAGGAGCTGGGCTGGAGATACCGTTTTAACCTGATCAACAACCAGGCTTCGGACAACGTATACTACAGCCAGCTGGACGACCCGAGCTTTGAGAAGCCCTTCTTCCTGTACACCTCTGATTACTGGAAGAGCTACATTCAGGACATGGCGGAATTTGCGAAAGCCGGCTGCTGGCCCTCTGACGCGATTTCCAACACCAACTCTATCGTCACCCTATTCGAGAACGGCCAGTCCGCCACCTCCCGCGGCAACTATTACAACGGCATCACCATGATTCAGGGCTACCGCGAAAAGGGTATGAATGTGGAGCTGTTCGACATTTTCCCGGAGAACTACCGTCCGCTGCGTGACTCCTTCCTGGGCGACGGCTACGCGATCCCCTCCTTCTGCACCCAGCCGGAGAGAGCCGCGCAGGTTCTGGATTACATCAAATGCGACAAAGAGACCAACTTCCTGCTGGCCGGCGGCGTAGAAGGCCGTCACTACATCTATGATGAGGCGACCAACAGCGTATCTCCCGGCCCGGAGGCTGCGGACTATGAGTTCGACGGTTGGGCTTGGGGCATCCGTCACGTGGACTTCCCGTTCCCCTCTACCGACGATGCGAGAATCAACGCTGCCAACGAGCATTTGAAAAATTCTCAGGTCAAGGATGAGGAATGGCCTTACTGGGGCTTCCAGTTCAGCCCTACTCCGGTTTCCGCAGAGTGGGCGGTCATCTCCGCTCTGATCACCGAATACCAGCCCTCTTTTGACCTGGGCATGTTCGGCGACAAGACGATGGAGACCTACGATGAATTCGTAAAACAGCTCAATGACGCTGGTCTGGAAAAATATATGACCGAGTGGAACCGCCAGAGAGATGAATTCCTGGCGAACAAAAACGCCTAATTTTCTTTCTAACCTTGCCAAGCAGAAAGGACCCGGTTGCCGGGTCCTTTTTTGTGTTGGAGACATCTTGCGGACTTATAAAAAGGCAGCTGAGACCGCCTTTTTCACAATCTGCCGAGCGGGGAGAGGGAGAGGATCCGGACAGTTTTTCCGGCGCGTTATTGCTGCAAAGTCGTAAAGAAGCAAAAAACTGTATATAATCACAGAATAATGTATAACAAATAGGGGAATAACCAATTATAATAAGGATGTTCACAAATGATAGAGAAAACTTCTATAAAATATGACGGGACCGAAACGAAGAAGTGATGATCCTCCGGATCAATCCAGGGGATCGTTGTATTTTTGCAAAGCGTTCTTTTCATTTGTGCCCCAATGAACGCTTCTTAAACAAACCGTACCGCATTTTCGACAGATTTTCTCTTTTTTTAAAAAGCAGGCGGGTCCTGCAGTCTTACCACAGCGTTTTTTCTTTTTTCCGGCGGTGAATGAAAGTTTTGGAAGCGGCTCTCCACTGGATGGAGGGCAGGCCGACGGTTACGGTTAAGCCGGCGGCTGGGTTGATTAAAATTATCTATTAGGAGAGGACAACATGAAAAGAACAATCGCACTGGCACTGGCTGCCATGATGCTGATGGCGGTTCTTCTGGGCGGCTGCAATAACAGCACCTCGTCCACCGGCAGTTCCGCCGCTAACGGCAGCAGCACAGCTGGCGGAGACGTGTCGAACACCGATCCCCAGAACCCCTATGCAAACCTTGATCTGTCCACTGAGGAAAACATCGTCACCTATGTGGTGGCTTCCGAGCCTAACGCTATCGCGGAGGTTATGGCGCAGGTCAACGAAAAGCTCAAAGCTGCGATCAACACCACCATGGAGATGTACTTTATCCCCACTTCCGAGCTGAGCACCAAATATCCGCTGGTGATGGCGGGCGGCGATGAGATCGATCTGATTTACACGGCGAACCATGCGTATTACCGCGAGCAGGTGAACAAGGGCGGCTTCCGCGAGCTGACCATGGATTTTATCCAGAAATACCTGCCTCAGACCTACAGCGTCCTGCCGGAATCGGCCTGGAAAGAGACCTACATCGGCGGCAAGATCTACATGGTTCCCCGCAACACCGCTGAGATTTTCCCGGACCGGGGCCCGGTCATCGACATGGATGTGGCGGCAAAATATGATTACACCGCCGACAGCTTCCACAGCTGGGAGGATTTCGACAAGTTTTTGATGACGGTGGGTGACAAGGAGGTTCCCAACGGCAAATACGCTTTCAACGCTTCCTCGGTTGCGAATATGTACGATATCGGCCTGCGTTACCGCTTTAACCTGATCAACAACCAGGCGACCGACTATGTATACTACTCTCAGCTGGAGGATCCGACCTTCCAGAATCCCTTCTTCCTGCACACCTCTGAGCAGTATAAGACCTACATTCAGGATATGGCGAAATATGCGGGCGCAAGCATCTGGCCTTCCGACGCAATCTCCAACACCAATGGTATTACCGCTATGTTCCGCAACGGCCAGACTGTTACCGGCTATAATAACTACTACAACGGCATCAATACACTGCAGGGCTTTAAAGAGCAGGGTATCAATGCGGAGATGGTAGACATTTATCCGGAAAATTACCGGGCGCTGCGCGATTCCTATATCGGCGACGGCATGGCAATCACCTCTTTCTCCAAAAAGCCGGAGAGAACGGCGGTTCTGCTGGACTATATCAAAAACGATTTTGACACCTATATGCTGCTGGCCGGCGGCATTGAGGGCAGACACTATGTCTACGACGAGGCCTCCAACACGGTAGAGCCTGGTCCGGAAGCGACCGATTACCAGTTTGACGGCTGGGCTTGGGGCATCCGCCACAAGGACTTCCCGTGGCCGGCTACCGACGACCCGTATATCAACGCGACCAACGAAAAGCTCAAAAAGAACCAGATCAAGGACGAGGAGTGGCCTTACTGGGGCTTTAACTTCGACTACAATCCGGTTTCTGCCGAGTGGGCGGTTATTTCCGCTTTGATCACCGAATACCAGCCCTCCTTTGATCTGGGTATGTTCGGCGACAACACCATGAAGGAATACGAAGGCTTTATTGAGAAGCTGAAACAGGGCGGTTTGGACAAATATATGGAAGAATGGAACCGTCAGAGAAGCGAGTTTTTGGCAAAATAAAATCCTGTAAAATCTTTTGCGCCCGTCCATTTTGGACGGGCGTTTTTTTCAGCAGGAGAATACATATTTATCTATTAAAACAATATTTTTAATAATATAGCAATAATTTATAGATAATTTCTGGTAAGACGGTATTATAATAAAATCATAAAATATTTTAAACTTTAACAGAAAAATAAAGTATTTTGCACAATTCTTGAGGGCTTTTTCCCCTTTTTGGGTAAAAAAGGGCTACAATACATCCAGCTATGCTGGAAAAGACGAGGAGGATATGTATGAAAAAGATGGCGATCCTGTTGGCGGCGGTGCTTTTGCTGGGTATGCTTTTCAGCGGCTGCGGGCAGACGGCGGTGAGCTCCATCCCCGAGGGGGGAAGCTCTGGACCGGGGCCAGACGCAGACAGTCCTTACGCCGGGCTTGTGCTGGAGCAGGAGCAGAAAGTCGTCATGTATGCGTCGGCCACTGAGCCCAATGCCATTGGGGAAGTGATGAAGCTGGTCAACGAAAGGACAAAGGCGGCGATCAACACGACCATTGATTTATATTTTATCCCTTCTGCGGAACGGGCGACCAAGTATCCGCTGGTTATGGCGGGCGGGGACGCGGTAGATCTGATCTACACCGCCAACTGGTGCTACTATAAAGAGCAGGTCGAGAAGGCTGGCTTTATGGAGCTGACCGAGGATTTCCTTCAAAAGTACATGCCGCAGACTATGGCGGCCCTGCCGGAGGCTGCATGGGAGGAGACCAAAATCAATGGTAAAATGTACATGGTCCCCAGAAACACGGCGGCGATTTTCCCGGACGTAGGCCCGGTGATCAATCTGGATATTGCGAAAAAATACGGCTTTGATCAAGACAGCATCACAACCTATGACGATTTTGAAAATTTCCTCTTAGCCGTAGCGGACAACGAACCGGGCGTTTTCGCGTTTTATGCTTCCGGCTCTAACACCCTTTACAGCCTGGCGCTGACGGAAAAAAATAATCTGATCAACAATCAGGCATCCGACTATGTGTTCTATTCCCAGTTAAGCGACCCCACCTTCCAAAACGCGTTTTTCCTGTATGATTCGGAAATGTATAAGGAATACGCGCTGCGCATGGCAAAATACGCGGAGGCAAAGGTCTGGCCCTCCGACGCGATCACCAATTCCAACACGACGTCGGCGCTGTTCCGAAACGGGCAGTCCGCCTCCTGCGCACAGAACTACTACAACGGCATTGTTTCAATCGACAGCTTTCGCGCGTCGGGCATCAACGCTTACCTGCTGGATATTTTCCCTGAGGACTACCGGCCTTTGCGCGACTCCTACATCGGCGACGGTATGGCGATTCCGTCCTTCTCGAAAATCCCCGAAAGGGCGGCGGTTGCGCTGGACTTCATCAAAAACGATTTTGACACCTATATGCTGCTGGCTGGCGGCATTGAGGGAAGGCATTATATCTACGATGAAGAGACCAACACCGTAGGCCCCGGCCCGGAGACAGGGGACTATGAGTTTGACGGCTGGGCCTGGGGTATCCGCCATCAGGATTTCCCATGGCCGAAGACCGACGACCCGTATATCAATGCGGCCAACGAAAAGCTGCAGGAAATCCAGGTCAAGGATGAAGAGTGGCCGTTCTGGGGCTTCACCTTCGACTATGCGCCGGTTTCTGCAGAATGGGCAGTGCTCTCCGCTTTGGTCAACGAGTACGGCACCTCCTTTAGCCTTGGGCAGTTTGGCAGTGAAACGGAACAGACCTATGGAGAGTTTGTCAGCAAGCTTCGCGAGGGGGGGCTGGACAAATACATGGAGGAATGGACCCGCCAGAGAGACGCGTTTCTGGAAAAATAAAGACATCGCGCTACAAAAAAGAAAACCTGTCTGAAGGGAGAGGCTACGTACGGGTTTATGTGATGGAGATTGTGAATAAAGAAGACATTTTCGCATAACAGATAGGCAGCAGGGTGTAATGCTCTGCTGCTTTTCTTTTCAAAAAAGTTCAAATTTCGTCAGTTGCTATTATTCGGTCAACCGAGTATAATGTATACAGCATTTTAAGGAGGTTTGTTATGTTTGAGTATATGACGGTACAGGAAGTGGCCCAAAAGTGGAATATTTCTGAACGGCGAATACAGATATTGTGCAGTGAAAATAGAATAGACGGTGTTGTTCGCTTGAGCCGAGTATGGCTTATACCTAAAGAAGCAAAAAAGCCTGTTGATGGCAGATTGAAGACAAACAAAATGCGCAATGGAGATGAGTGACTTTGAAAAATATTCTGATTATTGACGATGATATTAATATTGGAAATATGCTTGAAGAAGCACTTGCAAAAGAGGGGTATCATGTTTCCCGCGCTTATTCTGGAACGGAGGCTCTGTTTGTTTTATCCCAAGCCAAACCAGACCTTGTTCTGCTTGATTTAATGTTACCGGGATTAAACGGTGAGGACGTACTTCCGCAGATAGAAGGGATACCCGTTATTATATTGAGCGCAAAGGTTGATATTGATAATAAGGTCGATTTGTTGCTTGGCGGTGCTGCTGATTATATAACAAAACCATTTAATACAAAGGAGCTCTTAGCCAGAATTGCCGTACAATTTCGCAATTCTGTAATTACCCCTGTCACTTCTGCCCTGACATTTGATGATATAACTCTTAATACGGATACACACATTGTAGCCATCGGAACAAATGAAATTAAACTAACAAGAACGGAATACGCTATTCTCAAACTGCTTATGCAAAACCCAACACAGATTATAACCAAATCACGATTGTTAGACCGTATTGGTGAAGATACTCCCGATTGCACAGAAAATTCGCTGAAAACCCACATCAGTCATTTGCGGGCAAAGCTCCGTAATGGAACAGACAAAGAGTATATTGAGGCGGTATGGGGTATCGGCTTCAAAATGAAAGAAACATAAATCTCAACTATTTCTCAACGGTTTCCTTTGCCGTTTTCTCAACTGTTTTGAAGTAGAATGTCAGCACCACATGAAGGAGGTCATTTTTATGGAATTTGTTCTCAAAACAAACGCCTTGAGCAAAAACTATAAAGGTTTCAAAGCGTTAAACGGGCTGTCTATGCATGTCCCCAAAGGGTCAGTCTATGGCTTTGTTGGAAAAAATGGTGCTGGCAAAACCACGCTCATCCGACTAATCTGCGGTCTGCAAGAGCCTACATCTGGTGACTATACCCTGTATGGCAGAAAAAATACCGATAAGGAGATTGTGAAGTCACGCAGGCGAATGGGGGCCGTTGTAGAAACTCCATCTATCTATCTCGACATGACTGCTGAGGATAATTTAAAACAACAATACCGCATTCTTGGACTTCCGTCTTATGATGGACTCACCGACATTCTGAAATTAGTTGGACTCGAAAATACAGGGAAAAAGCAGGCTAAAAACTTTTCTCTCGGTATGCGCCAGAGATTAGGCATTGCCATAGCACTTGTTGGCGACCCTGATTTTTTGGTATTAGATGAGCCGATAAACGGTCTTGACCCGCAAGGTATTATTGAAATGCGGGAATTGATATTAAAACTGAGCCATGAACATCAAATCACCGTTTTGATTTCAAGTCATATTCTCGATGAATTGTCACGACTTGCTACGCACTATGGATTTATTGACAGCGGACGAATGGTAAAAGAAATCAGCGCAAAAGAGTTGGAAGCTGCCTGCCGAAAATGTGTCCGCATGGAAGTAAGCAATGTAAAAGCCCTTGTCCGTGTTTTGGACGAAATGAAGATAGAATATAACATCATCTCTGAACGAGTGGCAGATGTGTTCGCAAAGATCAATGTTTCCAAGCTTACTATGGCATTGTCTAAAGAAGCCTGTGAAGTGGTTTCTATGCAAGAGAGAGATGAAAGCTTAGAAAGCTATTATGTCAGTTTGGTGGGAGGTAAAGGAAATGAGTAAGCTATTATCGGCAAATTTTATGCGATTGAAAAGGGATAAATTCTTTTGGATTGGAATAGCATTTATGTTTGCAGCCGGTGTATTTTTCCCTGTAATGAAGTATGCGGATATGAAGCAGACAGGAGCTATCAATAATATAGAAAACGGATTTTTTGCCTGCACTCTGTTCATCGGCATTATTATGGCGGTATTTTGCAGCTTGTTTATTGGTACAGAATATAGCGATGGAACAATACGGAACAAGATCGTGATCGGTCATAAGAGAGCTTCTATTTATTTGGCAAACTTTATAACCTCTGCAATCGTTAGCATTGCTATGAGCCTCATGTTCTTTCTTCCGTTTCTTTGTATCGGAGTTCCGCTGCTCGGCTTTTTTGAAATGGATATTCAATTGGTTTTGCTGTTTTCATTAGCTGCACTTGTCCTTGCTGTTGCCTTTTCTTCGATTTTCACATTAATTTCTATGCTCAATCGTAACAAGACGATTACTGCAATCATCTGCATTTTGTTGGCTGTCCTGTTTTTGGTTGTTGGAGCACAAATGAATAAAATGTTAAGTGAACCTAAAACCAATATGGGACTTACTATGACCGAAGCCGGTCAGGAATATGAGGAAATTCCAAATCCGAAATATCTTGAGGACAAAGAGCGTAATATCGTTCAATTCTTTTATGATTTTGTCCCTGGCGGACAAGTAGTACAATGTATGTCGCTGGAAGCTATAAATACAGTAAGGCTGCCAATATACTCGTTAATCATTATAATTTTAACAACTGGGGCAGGAGTGGTTTTCTGCAAAAAGAAAGATTTGAAATAGGGAGTACGCTATGGAAATATGGTTATGGGCTTTCGTCGGCATTATGGCTGTGATTATCATTGCCCTGTTTGTAAAAATTCGTATCCTACAAAAAGCCGCAAAGGAAATTGAAACTGCCTTTGTCGATAGGCTCATAACCGATACCAACACGCTGATTGATATTTCAACCGGCGATAAGTATATGAGAAGTCTGGCGAATGATATTAATATTCAGCTTCGCAAACTTCGTGCAGAACGACACCGCTTCAAGCAGGGAGATATCGAACTCAAAAATGCGGTCACCAATATTTCTCACGATTTGCGCACACCTCTGACTGCCATTTGCGGATATCTGGATTTACTGGAACAAGAGGACCAATCGGAAGCGGTGAAACGATATCTGGAAATCATCAGAAACCGAACAGAAATATTAGCACAGCTCACCGAGGAACTTTTCCGTTACTCTGTCATTGTTTCCAGCGAAGGAAATGCAGTAAAAGAACCGGTGGCAATCGGAAGCGTATTGGAGGAAAGCATCGCCGCATTTTATACCGCCCTGAATGAACGGGGCATTGTCCCTGCTATACAAATGCCCGGGGGCAAAGTTATCCGAACGCTTGACCGTTCCGCTTTAGTTCGCGTGTTTTCCAATCTTTTGAGCAATGCAATTAAGTATAGTGACGGCGATTTGGATATCACATTATCCGAGACAGGCGAGATTACCTTTACAAATACAGCGTCTGGCTTGAACGAAGTGCAGATTGGCAAGCTGTTTGACCGATTTTATACCGTGGAAGCTGCCAGAAAATCCACAGGCTTAGGATTAGCGATTGCCAGAACGCTAATTGAGCAGATGAATGGAATGATATCCGCAAAATATGAAAATAGTAGATTAAGTATTTGTATTGTATTTCCAGATACTAAATATGAAGGGGTGTGATCATGAGAAAATCAGAATGGATACGCTGTCCTGTCTGCAGGAACAAAACCCGTGACAGAATTAGGGAGAATACCGTTTTGAGGAATTATCCTCTTTACTGTCCGAAGTGCGAGCAGGAAAGTTTGATTGAAGCAAAGGATTTACAAATAACCGTCATTCAAAACAGGGACACCGATCACTCTAAGTATTCCGTCGTGTATGGGTAATACCATAGCGGCGGTTTTTCTTCGCCCAAGCCCAATAGCATTCCCATGAATGACTGTCCGAATGGGATACTACAACAGAAAGGAAGTGAAAAAATATCAAGTCAGAATTTCAGCGTGGCAGGGGCAGAAACCCGAACCAGAGATTCCATCAGCAAATATGAACGCCACAACGAACGCAAAAACGATCATTACGGCAATATGAATGTTGACCTATTCCCGCACGCCTATGAATGTGCGTTTCAAATTCTGCGGCGATATGACCTGCAACGAAACCCTTGACAAGCTGCTCGCTGACGGAAAGGTATCTCTATTTTAGCTACAAAACCCCTTGGGACACCTTTTTGTGCTTCTGTTGGGCGGAAAAGTTTTTGCGGCATGATGCCAAAAAGCGGTAAAAAAAGAAAGAACATGAAAAAATTTGTTGAAAAACTTTAAAAATTTTAAAGTTGATTGGTAAAAATTAGATATTTTATAGAATGAGGACAAAATAACTAAGAATATAGCAATATAATGTAGATCGCGGGGGGAGGGTTATCGTTATAATGGGATTATACCACAAGATTGCAAAAAACATAAAAAATCTTGTTGTTATTTCACCATAAAGGCACTGATTTCTCCCGGGCAACAGTCTTGTATTTTTTTTTGCAGGTTCAGCTCTTTTGTGGGGGCTGAGCAGTTTTCGGAACCTTTCCCCGATGCTATTGTTTTTGCCCGTTGCCTGGGAAAATTTGTGCTTTATGATAAAGCGTTTCACGAGCGAAATGAAACGCGCCGAAAAAGAATCGAGGAGGATACACATGAGAAAACTGGCATTTCTGCTGGCGGTCATGATGATGTTCACCCTGCTGCTGGCAGGCTGTAACGGCACCACGACCTCTAGCACGCCTGCTGACAGCAGCAAACCTGCTGAGAACAGCGGCACTCAGGGCGGCGACACTCCGTCCACCGATGATCCCTATGCAGGCATCGACCTGAGCAAGGAAGAGACCATCGTTATGTACGTAACGGCTACCGAACCCAATGCGATCAAAGAGGTTATGGAAACTGCCAACGAGAAAATCAAAGCTGCGATCAACACCACGATCGAGCTGTACTTCATCCCCTCTGCTGAGCGGGCTCAGAAGTATCCGCTGGTTATGGCGGGCGGCGACACTGTCGACCTGATCTACACCGCTAACTGGTGCTACTACAAAGAGCAGGTTGAGAAGGCTGGCTTTATGGAGCTGACCGAGGATTTCCTCAACAAGTACATGCCGCAGACCATGGCTACCCTGCCGGAAGCTGCTTGGAAAGAGACCCTGATCAATGGCAAAATCTACATGGTTCCTCGTTCCACCGCCGCGATCTTCCCGGACAGAGGCCCCGTTGTGAACATGGACATTGCGGAGAAATATGGCTTCACCGCAGATAAGATTAAATCTTATAAAGATTTTAGAGATCTGCTGCTGGCCATCGGCAAAAACGAAGTTTCCAATGGTATGTATGGTTTCTATGCTTCTCAGTCTTACAATCTGAACCAGATTGCGATGATCTTTGAGAAAAACCTGATCAACAACCAGGCTTCTGACTATGTATACTATAGCCAGCTGACCGACCCGAAATTCGAGAATCCTTTCTTCCTGTACACTTCCGACATTTATAAGGATTACGCGCTGGATATGGCGGAGCTGGCAGCTGCGGGCGTATGGCCCTCTGACGCAATCTCCAACACTAACTCGATTTCCACCCTGTTCCAGAACTCTCAGTCCGCTACTACCTACCAGAACTACTACAATGGTATTACCTGGATTGAGGCGACCCGTGAAAAGGGCATCAAGTGCGAACTGTTTGATATCTATCCGGAAAACTACCGTGCACTGCGTGACTCCTTCGTGGGTGACGGCATGGCGATCCCGTCCTTCTCCCAGAAGCCTGAGAGAGCGGCTGTAGCGCTGGACTTCATCAAGAACGATCTGGAAACCTACATGCTGCTGGCCGGCGGTTTCGAAGGCAGACATTATGTGTATGATTCTGCTACCAACACCATCTCCAATGGTCCGGAAGCGGGCGACTACACCTTCGACGGTTGGGCTTGGGGTATCCGTCATAAAGACTTCCCGTGGCCTAAGACTGAGGATGAGAGAATCAACGCCGCGAACAAGCATTTGAACGAGACGCAGCTGAAAGACGAAGAGTGGCCTTACTGGGGCTTCACCTTTGACTACGCGCCTGTCAACGCTGAGTGGGCTGTTATCTCCGCGCTGGTTACCGAGAATCAGGCTTCCTTTAACCTGGGCCAGTTTGGTGCTAACACCGAGGCCGAGTGGAACAGCTTTGTTGCGAAGCTGAAAGAGGGCGGCTTGGACAAATACATGGAAGAGTGGAACAAGCAGAGAAGCGAGTTCCTGGCGAATAACTAAAATTTGCATATTCCATAAAAAAGGACCCTGCATTAAGCAGGGTTCTTTTTTATATAGAGGGGGATATTAAAAATTTTAATCTTAAGGGCGAAAAAACTGCGTGGTTCAGATAGAAAATAAGGATATAATTAGAAAATATAGATATAAAATCCATTTTTAAAAGAAGGATAAGCAGTTATTCGATAGGAAACGCAAAATATTTTAGGCTTATTCTCTGCTTTTTCTTGTATAATATGAAACACCGCAAAGATTTGAAAAATTTTTGAAAAGTAGATCCGTCACCGCAAAATATGTATGCTTTGCGGCGGGTTTGCGAAATTTATACATAATTGCAGAGAAGGTTTACGGAAACGGCAGATTTCTATTTTTTCGGAAAACGAACGACAACGGATGTCGGCATTGTTTCCTCAAAGGCAGGAAGTTGAATTTTTGCCCTCCTCAAATTTTGCAAGCTGTTTCGGAATTTTCTTATGCATTATGAAATACCCGACCGGCCTTCTTCTAAAGGCGCGGCGGATCCGGTAAAACCGGAAAAAGAATCGAGGAGGATACATATGAAGAAACTAGCGTTTCTGATGGCGGTCATGATGATGTTCACCCTGCTGCTGGCAGGCTGTAACGGCACCACGACCTCCAGCGCGCCGCAGGAAAGCAGCAAACCTGCTGAGAACAGCGGCGACGCCCCGTCCACCGATGATCCCTATGCGGGCATCGACCTGAGCAAGGAAGAGACCATCGTTATGTATGCATGTGCCGATGAGCCCAATGCAATGGCGGAGGTTCTGGCTGCTGCAAACGAGAAGATTAAAGATGCAATCAACACCACGATTGATCTGTACTTTATCCCTTCTTCTGAGCGCGCTACCAAATACCCGCTGGTCATGGCGGGCGGCGATGCGGTTGATTTGATCTACACTGCGAACTATTGCTACTACAAAGAGCAGGTAGAAAAGGCCGGCTTCAAAGAGCTGGACGAAGAATTCCGCAACAAGTACATGCCGCAGACCATGGCTACTCTGCCCGAGTCTGCTTGGAAAGAGACTCTGATCAATGGCAAAGTTTACATGGTTCCCCGCTCTACTGCTGCCATCTTCCCGGATCGTGGATTCGTTGTGAACATGGACATTGCGGAAAAATACGGCTATACTACGGATAAGATCAAAACCTACGACGACATCAAAAACCTGTTGTTGGCCATTGGCGACAATGAGTCTGCCAGCGGTATGTATGCGTTCTATGGTTCCGGCACTTACACTCTGCATGATCAGTTCCTGCTGTATGCCAACAACCTGATCAACAATCAGGCCTCTGACCTGGTATACTATGCGCAGGTCCAGGATCCTACTTTCCAGAATCCTTTCTTCCTGTACACTTCTGATCTGGCGAAAGAGTGGGCTCTGCTGATGGCGGATATGGCGGAGGCTGGCTGCTGGCCTTCTGACGCGATCTCCAACACCAACTCTTACTCCACCCTGTTTGCGAACCTGCAGTCTGCTACTGCGCACCAGAACTACTACAATGGTATCACCAACGTGGAAAACTGGCGTGCTAAGGGCATCAACTGCGAGCTGTTCTACACCTACCCTGAAGGGTATCGCGCACTGCGTGACTCCTTTGTAGGCGATGGTTACGCGATCCCGACCTTCTCTCAGAAACCGGAGAGAGCGGCTGTAACTCTGGACTTCATCAAGAATGATTTTGAGACTTACATGTTGCTGGCCGGTGGTTTCGAGGGCAGACATTACGTCTATGACGAAGCTACCAACACTGTTTCCAACGGTCCGGAGAACGGTGACTACACCTTTGACGGCTGGGCTTGGGGTATCCGTCATAAAGACTTCCCGTGGCCCAAAACGGAGGATCCCAGAATCAATGAGGCAAACGCGACTCTGTCTAAGAATCAGATCAAGGACGAGGAGTGGCCTTACTGGGGCTTCACCTTCGACTACGCGCCTGTCAGCGCTGAGTGGGCGGTTATTTCCGCACTGGTTACCGAGAACAAGACTACCTTTGGTCTGGGCCAGTTCGGCGCCAACACCGAGGCTGAGTGGGATAGCTTTGTTGAGAAGCTGAAACAAGGCGGTTTGGACAAATACATGGAAGAGTGGACCAAGCAGAAGGATGCGTTCCTGGCTGCTAACGCTTAATTCTCTTCCCGCTTGTAAAAAGTGATAAAAATGCCTGTGCAGATTTTGCACAGGCATTTTTTTGTGGAATTCTTCCTAGTATATTATTTTTAAATATACCTTGACAGGCGAAGTATATTTATGTATTATAATACTGGAAAGTCAATAAGGGAGGAGAAAGATGTCAATTGCGTCAGATTTAATCCGTGGACACACCGACATGATTATCCTAGCGCAGCTGATTAAGAAGGACAGCTACGGCTATGAAATCAACAAGGTGATTCAGCAAAAAAGCAAAGGTTTTTATGAATTGAAGGAAGCTACCTTATATACGGCGTTCCGGCGGCTGGAGCAGGCGGAATGTATCTCCTCCTATTGGGGAGAAGAAAGCATCGGTGCACGGCGCCGCTATTATACGATAACCGAATGGGGGGTAGAAACCTACCGCAGGCTAAAGAGCGAATGGGATACTGCAAAAGGGTTGATTGATCTATTGATTAAGGAGGAAGGATAATGGAAGAAAAAATTCGCAATTATGTAGAGGGATTGTTTGCAGACGCACCGCAAAGTAAAAAGGTATACGAGCTCAAGGAAGAAATGATCCAAAACCTGGTAGAAAAGTATCGGGATTTGATCACACAGGGAATGCCGGAGGATGCGGCATACAATATCGCCGTATCGGGTATTGGAGATGTCGATGATTTGATCCGGAGCCTGGAAGGGCCTTCCTACGATGTGGGGGAGGAGTTTCGTCAGCGGAACCGGTCGGCGGCATTAACAGCTATTGGCGTAATTGCCATTATTCTTTCGGTGGTGCCGGTGATTCTTTTTGAAACGCTGGGGATGGAAAATATCGGCGTATGCTTGATGTTAGGAATGGTCGCCGTCGGCGTGGGGCTATTGATTTACGCGGCGAAGACAAAACCTCGCTACATGAAAAAAGAAGATACGATGGTGGAAGATTTTAAGGCCTGGCAGGCCGATCAGGGACAGAAAAAGGGACTGCTGCGAGCCATTTCCAGCGCGCTTTGGACACTGACAGTTGCTTTGTATTTTCTTCTTAGCTTTTATACCAGAGCCTGGCATACAACCTGGATCATTTTCCTGATTGCAGCGGCGGCAGAGCAGCTTTTGAAAGCCTGCCTTGACCTGAAAAGATGAAGAAAAGGATGGGATAAACGTTGAAAACTTCGGCATGGATTCGGATTGTCTGCTGGGGATTTGTTCTGCTGATTTTAACCGGCTTTCTAGTATGCGGACTAATGGATCTCCCATTCTTCGGTGCTCGTTTAGGAATGTGGGACGGCTTTTCCTGGTGGGGAGACGATAAAGACTATTTAGGGGACGGGTCAGGCAGCTATCAGGTGCCGGTATCCGGCATAGAAAAATTGAAGATTGACTGGGTGAGCGGCAGGGTAGATCTGAAGATCTACGACGGTGAGGAGATTTATATTACCGAGACTTCTAACCAGCAATTGAATGAAAAAAATACGCTGCGCTATAAGGTATCTGGAGATACACTGCGAATTCGCTTCAGAAAAAGCGGAATTTTATTCGGGCACTTACCGGATAAGGATCTGCAGGTGATGATTCCCGAGAGGCTGGCGCAGGCGCTGAAAGAAATTGGGGTGGACGCGGTATCCGCAAAAATAGATGTAAAGGATCTGCAGGCGGAGGAGATGCATTATGAAACCACCTCCGGCGCCATTAACCTAATTGGAGTAGGGGCAAAGGAGATTGAGGTGGATACCGTATCCGGCGATCTGTGTATCGAGGCATCCCAAGCGGTAGAGGTGGATATATCTACCGTGTCCGGCTTGACGCAGCTGGAAGGTGCGTTTGGAAAAATTCACGCCAGCGGCGTCTCAGGGGAGATGAAGGTGCAAAGCAGCGTCTGCCCCGATCGGGTGAACGCATCAACCGTGTCTGGAAACGTAACCATTATTATACCGGAAAACGCGGGCTTTTCCGTATCCTTTGATCGGGTATCCGGTGAGTTCAATTCCGATTTTCCCATTACGATGAACGAGGGAGAGGGCACCTATAAAAACGGCGGCGCCGATTTTATTGTGGACACAGTAAGTGGGAATTTTTCAGTAAAAATGAATCCTTAACCGCTGATCCGGCAGACAGCAGTCAAGCGGGTGCACTCGCAATTCCTCCAAATCTTTGTAAAGCAGTGTTAAGTAAAACGCGATAGATCCTAAAGGGGTTCCTGATTGCGGGGGAAGATCGGGTCGGTTCCAATGGGTTATATTCGGCTGAACAAAAAGGACTCCGGCGACGCGAAAACGCCGCGGGAGTCCTTTTTCTACGGAGATTTTTGTATGGACTGCGTTATGGTCTACTTCCCCAAGGGCATACGGCCAGGCATTTTGCACAGGTATGCTGCCCGAATACGGCGGCCATATCCTCTAAAAAGGAAAAGCAGGTCTGCTTATCAAAACGCGCCGAAGGTGGATCGTCTGCGCTGAAGGGCACGCCATGAATGGCGTGGACAGGGCATACATCCCGGCAGCGAGTACAGCCGCCACAGCGGTTGGGCAGCGGCTGGTCCGGCGGCAGCGGCGCGTCGGTGAGGACGGTGGTCAGTCGAAGGCGGGGACCCACCTGGGGATTAATCAGATGGCAGCTTTTCCCGATCCAGCCAAGACCCGCGTGGCTGGCAGCAAACCGATGGCTGAACATCCCCATCAGCTCGGTCTGAGCTTTGGGCAGGCCCTCGGCCCCCTGGGCGGCAACCTGCTCCTGCAATCCGGGGAAAGAGCGGGATTGGCGATAGTCGGAGGTGGGAACAGGATAAGAGCGAAATCCTTTTTGCTGCAAAAGGTTGGAAAGAGAAAGGCCGATAGCGTCTAACTGTCGGTTGATCGCGGCATAAAAGTAGCTGTAGGAACGGGTAGGACCATCCGCCTGCTCCAAAATAATCTGCTTGGGGAAAAAGATGGACACGGAAACCGCCCGAGGAAAAGAGGCGCAAAGTTCGCCGTAATTTTCCCGAATCCACTGGGTATCAGCCGTTAAATCGGCGACACCGCAGAGATTTGCGCCGAGCTGCTGCGCTTGTGCGAATAGCTCGTCTTTTAAAATCTGCATGAACTTCCCTACCTTTCTGCAGAACGCAGCCGTTTCCTCGGCGGAGCGCTGACAAGGAGCTTTATGAAACGACTCGATTATTTTAAAGACATTATAGGATAAAGAAGGAGAAAATGTCAATAAAAATAGAAGTTTAGGCAGAAGTATTGACAAGAAGATTTTTACCTGTTATAATAAGATACGTTGTGGACAGGATGTTCCTCAGCGCATATTATGGCCTGGTAGTTCAGTTGGTTAGAACGCTAGCCTGTCACGCTAGAGGTCGTGGGTTCGAACCCCATCCAGGTCGCCAGATGCTGCTATGGCTCAGTCGGTAGAGCGCGTCCTTGGTAAGGACGAGGTCACCAGTTCAAATCTGGTTAGCAGCTCCAAAAGCTCCGGAAACGAAGGATTTCCGGAGCTTTTTGTTTTACTGAGCATTCCGACGGCAGAATGGGAAAGGAATGCCGCCGCCCAAAAGACGCCGTCCGGCGAAAGCTCAGAGGCGGCGAAGCAATTCGCAAACCGTCAGACGGCTGCCGTCCACCCTAAAGCGTATTTCAAAGTCCGCATACGCCATGCCGTAAACTCGATGAGGATCCTTTTGGTAGGCCGGCCGAGGATCCTGGGCCAGAACGGCCAGCAGTCCTTCCCGCTGGGCGGGCGGGACCTGGTTCAATAAATCTTCCGGGAAGAAGACCTCCAATATGCCGGCCCGGGTTTGGAGGGCGAACCCGCCTTTGGCATCCGGGTGAGAGTCGGTATAGGGAAGATAAGGCTTAATATCATAAATGGGGGTACCGTCCACCAGATCCGCTCCGGAAACATGCAGAACAGGCCCCTTGGCCGTGTTAAGTTCGACTTGTTCTAAGCGCACGCAGGAAAGGCCGATACGGTTGGGACGAAAGGGAGAGCGGGTGGCAAAAACCCCCATCCGGGTGTTGCCGCCCAGACGGGGCGGCCGGACGGTGGGGGACCAATCGCTGCCCGTCACCTGGGAAAACTGCCAGATCAGCCAAATGTGAGAGTATCCCTCCAAGCCCCGAAACGCGTCGGGATTTCGAAAGGGGGGCTCAAAGACAACGGTGGCTTTTAAAGCGTCGATCAAGCCGCTTTGCCGGGGTACACCGAACTTTCGGGGGAAATCGGTGTGAATATAGGCGATTGTTTGCAGCGGGACGGTGTTTTGCATAACAAACAGCTCCTTTATGCGCTTTCGTATATCGCTTTCTCCGTTGGTCTGCAAATCCTGCCGGAAGGGCCTTCCGGCAGGATTTGCAGGAAAATGGCGCGGGTCAAGGTACCTTTTGGAAAAGCAGTTTTACCGCTACATCGGCTTTAAATTCTTGTTGAGTCTATTGACTATCCAGGCGAGGCGCTTTTCGCGGCCCGCGTCGGTTTTTGCGTCGAAATACGCGCGTGTGTAGGTTTTTTGGACGGATAAAGACATGGCCCCAAAATTCTCGAAAGCGGGATGGTAGCTTTCCAGCAGTACACAAAGCTGAGAGATTTGTGTCTCGGTAATCGCCGCGGGAGGCGGCGCATCCCATTGGCCGTTTTTTTGGGCTTCTTTTATTTTCGTTCTGCCAAAGTCGGTCATAAGACCCCGTTCTTCAAGGCTTTTTGCCAGCGCCTTGTTTTTCTCTGACCACCGGCTTTTCTCCCGGCGCATGGAAAAATATTTTTTGTAAGATTGGCTGTCGATGCCTTGCATCTGCCCGTCAATCCATCCAAAGCAGAGGGCCTCCTCCAGTGCTTCCTCTGCTTTGAGCGTCTTGGGTCCGCCCGTCTTGCCGAATAAAAGCCAAACACCGCCGCTGGACAGGCAGTGCTCCAATAGCCATTCCCGAAACGCTTCTCGGTCGGCAAACGTCAATATATCGTTCATGCTGCACCTCTTTTCACGCGCCTTATCCGTTAAGGGATTTGTCATCCTGATTATAGCATCGGCGCCGGATCGGTTCAACTTCTTTTTAAAAGGAAGAGACAAAACATTTTTCTTGCATTTCGGGGAAGAATGTGCTATAATCCAAAATAATTTCAAAAAGGATGCGTTTGAGGAAAAAGAAGGTCAAGGGGGAACCCATTTAGAGAGCCGGCGGTTGGTGAAAGCCCGGCGGGGAAGACTGGCCGGTCCGTTTTCCGAGCGGCCGGTGAGGAATCGGAGGCTGGTACCCTATATCGTACCGACAAGGGGCCAAGCGGATTCGTTTGGCAATTTGGGTGGCAACGCGGAATTTTTCGTCCCATATAAGAAGGGGCGAGGAATTCCTTTTTTGTTTTAAAGGAGGATTTACAAAAATGATTGATATTCGTCTGATCCGGACCAATCCGGAATTGGTCAAGGAAAACATGAAAAAGAAATTCCAAGAGCAGAAGCTGCCGCTGGTAGACGAGGTGCTGGCTTTGGATACGCAGCTTCGGGCCGCTGCGTCGGAGGCGGACGCACTGCGTAATCAGCGGAATGTGTCCAGCAAGCAGATCGGCGCGCTGATGGCCCAGGGGAAAAAGGAAGAGGCGGAGGAAGCGAAAAAGCTGGTGGCCAGCATCGGTCCCAAGCTGGAGGAGCTGCAGGCGAAGGAAGGGGAGCTGCAGGCGGAAATCCGCAAGCGGATGCTGGTGATTCCCAACATCATCGACGATTCGGTGCCCATTGGCCGTGACGACAGCGAAAACGTCGAGGTAGAGCGGTTTGGAGAACCGGTAGTTCCGGATTTTGAGGTGCCGTATCACGTGGATATTATGGAGCGGCTCAGCGGACTGGACTTGGACAGCGCCAGAAAAACCAGCGGAAACGGCTTTTACTATCTGATGGGCAATATCGCCCGGCTGCATTCGGCGATTCTGTCCTACGCCCGGGATTTTATGATCGGCAAGGGCTTTACCTATTGCGTGCCGCCGTTTATGATCCGCAGCAATGTGGTTACGGGCGTGATGAGCTTTGCCGAAATGGAAAACATGATGTATAAAATCGAGGGAGAGGATCTGTATCTGATCGGCACCAGCGAGCACTCGATGATCGGCAAGTTTATCGACACCACGTTAAAGAAAGAGCAGCTGCCTCAAACCCTGACCAGTTATTCTGCCTGTTTCCGCAAGGAGGTGGGCGCCCACGGAATCGAGGAGCGGGGCGTATACCGGGTCCACCAGTTCGAGAAGCAGGAGATGATCGTCATCTGCGAGCCGGGGGAAAGCATGGAGTGGTTTAAAAAGCTTTACACCTATACGGTGGAGTTTTTCCGCACCTTGGATGTGCCGGTCCGCACCTTGGAATGCTGCTCCGGCGATTTGGCCGACCTGAAGGTCAAGAGCATTGACGTTGAAGCCTGGAGTCCGCGCCAGAAGAAGTATTTCGAGGTGGGAAGCTGCTCGAATCTGGGAGACGCTCAGGCCCGGCGGCTGGGGATCCGCATTAAAGGGGAGAAGGGCAATTATTTTGCCCATACCTTAAATAATACGGTGGTGGCACCGCCTCGTATGCTCATTGCATTTTTGGAAAACAACCTCAATGCCGACGGATCGGTGAAGATTCCCAAAGCGCTCAGAATGTACATGGGCGGGATGGAAGAGATTCGTTAAAAGGAGCCGCCCTTTAGTGGCCTTTATTGTCAGAAACTGCGTACCTGCCAAAAGAGCAAATACTTTGGCAGGTACTGCTTTTTTAACCGGGTGAAGAATTCATAGAGAAAAAAGGAGAGAATCCATGGAGCGAAGGATAAAAGCGATGGAGAAAAAATATCTGCTGCCGTCTTTGGATCTGGTGGAAAACGTATTTACGGCATACCAGGATGAAAAAGAAGGGAAAATGGTCCGGCGGCTGGTAGAAGAAATTCGGGCGAAAAAGTATTATGTTCCCGGTTTAGAGCTGATCATGGTAAACGAGCGGGACGAGGTGATTGGATACGCCATGTTTTCCCGGTTCCATCTTGGGGGGAAATATGAAAACGAATTGCTGCTGCTTACGCCGGTGGCGGTAAAAACCCAGGTGCAAAGGCAGCACATTTCAAAACAGCTGTTGGAATATGGCTTTATGAGGGCGAAGGAAATGGGTTTTCAGGCGGTTCTTGTGGAGGGGAATCCCCAAAACTACCGTTCGCGCGGATTTCAATCCAGCTATCGGTTCGGGATTGAAGCGGGCCCTGCTATTAAACTGCCGAATCCAGATTGCCTGATGGTCAAAGAGCTGGAGGAAGGATCACTGGAAAAAATCAGCGGCTTGGTGGACTACACATTTTATCAAGCGCTCTGCGAGGAGTAGCCGCCTTTTGCCCTCTGCGGGTATTTTTTCGGACCCTGATGCGATAAAAGAAAAAGTCCGGAAAAGGTATTGACGGATGTGGCCTGGAGTGATATAATTGAAAAAATTTGGATTCTCAAAAAAAGGAGGACACAGAGAATGACGCAAGGGATCAAAAAAGAGCAATCCTTAGCGGCGGTGTTTCTTCTTTACAAGCCCTCTTTTGCCGATTGGCTTTCCTATTTTGTTAGGAAAGCTTTTTTTATGAAAAGATCTTCTGAAGAATGGAACAACACGGCGGCATTTTATCCGCCGGTTCGTTTTAATGAGCAAAGAAAAGCAGATCAAAGGAAGGAGCGGTTATATGCTGAAAGGAAAAAACCTGATTTATCCTACCGACTTTACGGCAGAGCAGCTAGAAGACCTGTTCTGCCTTGCGGACAGGATTATTGCCAGACCGGATCAGTACGCTCACAGCTGTTCCGGGAAGATTTTGGCCACCTTGTTTTTTGAACCGTCTACCCGGACGAGGTTAAGCTTTGAAGCGGCGATGGAGCGCTTGGGTGGAAAGGTGCTGGGCTTTGCAGATTCGGCCTCCAGCTCGGCGACAAAGGGAGAAAGCATTGCCGATACCATCCGCATGATCAGCTGTTATGCGGATATCGCGGCCATTCGGCATCCGGCGGAGGGAGCGGCCCATGTAGCGGCGCTGCACTCCTTTATCCCGGTGATCAACGCTGGAGACGGCGGCCATCAGCATCCGACCCAGACCTTGACCGACCTGTATACCATCCGGGCAAAGAAGGGACGGTTTCACAATCTGACCGTTGGCTTATGCGGGGATTTAAAGTACGGGCGCACGGTCCACTCCCTGATTCACGCCATGTGCCGGTATGAAAGCATTCACTTTGTGCTGATCTCGCCGCCGGAACTGCAGGCGCCGGACTATGTGATACGGGAGATTGAGGCGGCTTCCGGCTGCTCCTACAGCGTCAATCCCGATCTGGACAGCGCGATCCGGCAGGTGGATATCCTTTACATGACTCGTGTGCAGCGAGAACGGTTTGCCTCTCAGGAGGAGTATCTGAGGCTGAAGGACAGCTATATTCTGGACATTCAAAAGATGAAAAACGCCAAGGAAGATATGGTCGTCCTACACCCGATGCCCATTGTCAACGAAATTACCGGCGCGGTGGACGAGGACTCAAGGGCCTGCTATTTTGTACAGGCCCAGTATGGCATGTATGTGCGCATGGCGCTGATCCTGCGCCTTTTGGGTGCAGAGGAGGAAGGGGGCCCCACCATCTGCGGGGGCAGAATGTTTGAAAAGACCTGCCAAAATCCCCGGCCTAACGGGACGATCCACTGCCAAAATCCCAAATGCGTATCGAATTTGGATCTGACGCTGCCTATCCGGGTCAAGGACGGCGGAAAGGTCTGCGAATACTGTGACGCGGCGATAGAAGAATAAAAGCGGGTTCAAGCAGAATAGGAGAAGACATGGAACTGTTCATCAAAAACGCGTTTCTGACAGAGGAATCCTGGGCGGACTTTGCCGATGTGCTGGTAAAGGACGGAAAAATCGCCGCCATCGGGCATAATCTACCCTGCGCCGGAGAGGTAATCGACGCCGGCAGCCTTACGCTGCTGCCGGCCTTTGTAGACCTGCACTGCCACTTCCGGGACCCAGGCTACACCTATAAAGAGAATATGGAATCCGGCTGCCGGGCGGCGGCTAAAGGCGGGTACACCGCCGTCAACCTGATGGCCAATACCAACCCGGTGTGCAGCGATATGGAGACGGTTCGGTATGTGCGGCAGAAAGCGGAGCAGATCGGTCTGGCAGAGGTACACCAGTGCGTATCGGTAACAAAGGATTTCGACGGCCGGACAGTCGAGCATCTGAAGGAGCTGGACGATACGGTCCGGCTGATTTCAGAGGACGGTAAGGGGGTTATGTCCAACCTTATTATGGCCCGAGCGATGGAAATTGCGAAGGAAAAGGGACTGATCGTCCTTTCCCACGCGGAGGATATGGAACTGTCCTCCACCGATTACCGGTTGGCGGAGAATATCGCCACCGTCCAGCATATTCATCTGTCCCAATACCTGGGCGCACGGCTGCATATGTGCCATGTGTCCACAAAAGAGGCGATGGAAGAGATCATCCGGGCCAAAAGGGCCGGCGCGCCGGTGACCTGCGAGGTAGCGCCCCATCATCTGTGGTTTTGCGATACCGATTACCGGGTGAATCCACCGATTCGCACCAGAGAGGACCGGGAGTTTTTGATCCAGGCGATACAAAACGGCTTTGTGGACGCCATTGCCACCGATCACGCGCCCCATACCCAGGAGGACAAAAGAAATGGCGCGCCGGGCATGGTGGGACTGGAAACCGCCTTCTCGGTGTGTTACACTAGACTAGTAAAGGAGCGCGGCCTGCCGCTGACTCTGCTGTCCCGGCTTTTATCCGCCGCGCCGGCGCGGATCCTGGGTCTTAACAAAGGGCGGCTTTTGCCGGGCTACGACGCGGATTTTGCGCTGGTGGACGAAAAGCGGGAATGGAAGGTGCAGGCGGCGAACTTTGCCTCGAAGGGGAAAAATTCTCCCTTTGACGGCATTTGGCTGCAAGGAAAGGTTGTGCGCACGATAAAAGCCGGGAAGACAACCTGGCGGGAATAAAGGAAAAACAGACGGAGGAATCGACGATGATTGTGGACAAGCTGTATGAATCGGTGGCAAAAAAGGGCGTGGTCTGCGTTGGACTGGACACAGACCTTTCCTATGTGCCGGACTTTCTGAAAAGGCAAGCGGGAAGCGCCGGAGAGGCGGTGTTTTTGTTCAATAAAAAGCTGATCGACGCCACCGAGGATGTTGCGGGCTGCTATAAGGTACAGATCGCTTACTATGAATCGCTGGGACTGGAGGGGCTGCGGGCCTATCAGAAAACCCTGGCTTACCTGCGGGAAAAAAGCCTTGTCTGTATCGCAGATATTAAGCGGGGAGACATTGCCAAAACCGCCGAAATGTACGCTAAAGGTCACTTTGAGGGGGATTTTGAGGCGGATTTTGTCACCCTCGCCCCTTATATGGGGATGGACAGCGTGACCCCGTACCTTCCCTATGTCAAGGAGAAGGAAAAGGGGCTGTTTATCCTGGTGCGCACCTCTAACCCGGGCTCCCGGGATTTTCAGTACCTGGAAACCGAGAGGAAAATGCCCTTGTACGATGTGGTGGGCACGGCGGTGCAGCAGGTGGGTAAAGCGTATCTGGGTCAATGCGGCTTCAGCTCGGTGGGCGCGGTTATCGGCGGTACCACCGGCGAGGAAGCGGAGAGTATCCGCGCCTTACTAGACAGCACCTTCTTTTTAATTCCCGGATACGGTGCCCAGGGAGGTAAAGCGGAGGATATTGCCAAGTATCTGGTAAACGGCAACGGCGGGGTGGTCAATTCCTCCCGGGCGGTGCTGTTAGCCTATCGTAAATCTGGCGCGCCGGAGGTGGATTTTGCCCAGGAGGCCAGAAAGGAAGTTCTGCGCATGAGAAAGGAGATTGAAAATGCCTGTGAAGCGTTGCGGGCCAGCCGCTGTTCTGGAAAATAAGCCATTGGGAGATGGAATTTTTCGCATGACCGTCCGCTGGACGGAGCCGGTACAGGCGGGGCAGTTTTTTATGGTGCGCGGCTGGGACCGGTTCCCCCTTCTTTCCCGCCCAATTTCGGTGCATGACGCCGCCGAAGAAACGCTTGTCTTTTTGTACGAGGTGCGGGGAGAAGGTACCCAATTGTTAAGCGAAAAGCGAAAAGGAGATTCGGTGGAGCTGACCGGACCGGTGGGAACTGGGTTCCCGGTGGAGAAGCTGAAGGGGAAAATCGCGGTGGTTTCCGGCGGCATTGGGATCGCGCCGCTGCTGCTGGCGGTGAAAGGCCTGTCCGGCTGCGAGGTGACCCTGTGCTGCGGTTTTCGGGACAAAAGCTATGCACTGGACGACTTCCGCCCCTATGTCCGGGAGATTCGGGTCGCCACGGACAGCGGCCGAGAGGGCAAAAAGGGTTTTGTCACCGAGCTGACGGACCCGGCGGAATTTGACGCGGTAATCACCTGCGGGCCGGAACCGATGATGGAGAAGCTGGCCCGGGCCTGCATAGAAAAAGGCGTTCCCTGCTATGTATCGATGGAGCGGCATATGGCCTGTGGAATCGGCGCCTGCCTGGGATGCACCCATCACACCGCCCAGGGCGCAAAATGCATCTGCAAGGATGGGCCGGTGTTTAAGGGGGAGGACATTTATGCTTAAAACGGTTTTAAACGGCGTGACCATGAAAAACCCTGTGATCGCGGCCTCCGGCACCTTTGGCTTTGGCCAGGAATACGACCAGTATTTCGATATCTCCCAATTGGGCGGCGTCAGTTCCAAGGGGCTGACGCTGGAGGAACGGTTCGGCAACGAGGGAGAGCGGGTTTATGAAACGCCCAGCGGCTTGATCAACAGCATCGGCCTGCAAAACCCCGGAGTGGACGCCTTTATCCGGGACGATCTGCCCTTTTTGCGGAAAAAGGATACGGCGGTGATCGCCAATTTGGGCGGCAGTACGGTGGAGTCCTATTTGGAGGGGGTCCAAAAGCTCGGCGAAACCGATGTGGATATTATCGAGCTGAACATTTCCTGCCCCAACGTAAAGCATGGGGGAATGGCCCTGGGCATCCGCTGCGACATCGCCTACGAGGCGGTAAAAAAGGTGCGGGCGGTCTGCAAAAAGCCGCTGATGGTCAAGCTTTCCCCTAATGCCCAGGACATTGTGGAGATGGCCCGCTGCTGCGAAGAGGCGGGGGCCGACTCCCTGTCGCTGGTCAACACCTTTCAGGCCATGGCCATTGATGTTTATAAAAGAAAGCCAGTCTTCCAAAATGTGTTCGCGGGACTGTCCGGCCCGGCGATTTTGCCCATCGCCCTTCGCATGGTCTATCAGGTCTGCGGCGCGGTGAAAATCCCGGTGGTGGGAATGGGCGGTATTTCCAGCTGGCAGGATGCAGCGGCCTTTTTGATGGCCGGCGCCACCGCCGTCCAGGTGGGAACGGCCAACTTTGTCAAGCCGGATATCTGTCTGGACATCATCCGTGGGCTGGAACAGTTTTTAAAGGATCAGGGGTGCCGGTCGGTGAGCGATATCATCGGCGCGGCACGGGTGTAAAGCCTTTTTGCCTGCTATAAAGCAATTTAGAATAAGGAGAGAAAAATTATGTCGATTGAAATTTTAAAAGAAACCGGCGCTTTGTTAGAGGGGCACTTTCTTTTGTCCTCCGGCCGTCATTCCGACCGCTATGCCCAGAACGCCAAGCTTTTGCAGTATCCGGACAAGGCGGCGCAGGTGCTGTCGGTGGTCGCCGAAAAGCTGAAGAATTTAGAAATCGACGTTGTGTGCGGACCGGCCATGGGCGGCATTATCGTGGCCTACGAGCTGGGCCGACAGCTGGGAAAACGGGCGATTTTTACCGAGCGGGAAAACAATGTGATGACCCTGCGCCGGGGCTTTGAAATCAAAAAAGGGGAAAAGGTTCTGATCACCGAGGATGTGGTCACCACCGGCAAATCCTCGATGGAGACGGCGAAGGTCATCGAGGAGCTGGGCGGCGAGGTCGTGGGAATTGCCTGCATCGTGGACCGGCGGGTCAACGACATCTTCTGCCCGGTATACTCCGCTATGCAGCTGGAGATTGCTACATACGAGGCGGAGGAATGCCCCTTGTGCAAGGCGGGTGTTCCGTTGGTAAAGCCCGGAAGCCGTAAGTTTGACAAATAATCGAGCCCTTTATAACAAGGAAAGTGGGATCCCCCTAGCCTTTCACTGCGCAAAAATAGGGGGAATGCCGGTGCGCAGCGGTGGAATGGAGATTGAAATGGAACAGGGAAAAAAAGCGTGGCTGGTCCTGGCTGACGGCTCTGTATGGGAGGGCTGGTCCTTTGGCGCCCAGGGAACCAGTATTGGAGAGATTGTGTTTACCACCGGCATGACCGGTTATCAGGAGGTGTTGACCGATCCGTCCTACTATGGGCAGATCGTTACCCAGACCTATCCGCTGATTGGCAATTACGGAATCAATCTGGAGGATATGGAGTCCGCCGCCTCTCATGTCAAGGGCTACATTGTTCGGGAATGGTGCGAGCAGCCCTCCAATTTCCGAGTGGCGATGGATATTGACCAGTACTTAAAAAAACAGAAGATTATCGCCGTCAGCGGGATTGATACCCGGCAGCTGACCAAAAAGCTGCGGGAATACGGCGTGATGAACGGCGCGGTTACCACCGAATACGATCATATAGACCAGAAGAAGCTGATGGAGGAGATTCGCTCCTTTGTTATAGCCGACGCGGTTCAGTCGGTGACCTGCCGGCAGATCACCGAGCAAAAATGTGAACAGGGCCGCCATCGGGTGATCCTGATGGATTTTGGCTATAAAAGGAATATCGTTCGCTCCTTGCATAAGCGCGGGTGCGATGTAACGGTGGTGCCGTCCTGGACGAAAGCGGAGGAAATTCTGGCTATGAAGCCCGATGGGATTATGCTGTCCAACGGGCCGGGGGACCCCCAGGAAAATACGGCGGTGATCGGCGAGATCAAAAAGCTGTTCGACCAAAACGTGCCGATTTTCGGCATCTGTCTGGGCCATCAGCTGACGGCGCTGGCAAACGGCGCCAGAACGGTGAAGCTCAAGTACGGCCATAGGGGCGCTAACCAGCCGGTGCGCGATCTGGCTCACGACCGGACCTACATCACCTCTCAAAACCACGGTTATGCGGTGCAGGGGGATACGCTGGACCCGGCGGCGGGTCAGGTCAGTCATGTCAATGCCAACGACGGCACGGTGGAGGGAATTCGGTACAAAAACAGGCCCTGCTTTACAGTGCAGTTCCACCCCGAGGCCAGCGCCGGTCCCCGGGACACGGCATATTTGTTCGATGAGTTTATCGCCATGATGGAAAAGGAGGGAAAGTAGGATGCCAAAACGCAGCGACATCAAAAGGGTGCTGGTCATCGGTTCCGGCCCCATCGTCATCGGGCAGGCGGCGGAGTTCGACTATGCGGGAACCCAGGCCTGCCGTGCTTTAAAGGAGGAAGGGCTGGAGGTTATCCTCATCAATTCCAACCCGGCTACGATTATGACCGATAAAGCCATGGCGGATAAAATTTATATTGAGCCGTTGGTCCCGGAGGTGGTGAAAAAAATCATCCGCCTGGAAAAGCCGGATTCGATCCTTCCCACCTTAGGCGGCCAAACCGGGCTGAATCTTGCCATGGAGCTGGCGGAGGAGGGCTTTTTGCAGGAGCAGGGGGTCAAGCTTTTGGGCGCTAACCCCGAGACGATTAAGAAAGCGGAGGACCGGCAGGCGTTTAAGGATACGATGCTTGCCATCGGCGAGCCTTGCATCCCTTCCGAGGTTGTGGAAAAAATCGAGGACGCGCTGGCCTTTGCCGATAAAATCGGCTATCCGGTAATCGTTCGCCCGGCGTTTACCTTAGGCGGTACCGGTGGCGGCATCGCTTATGACCGGGAGCAGCTGTGCGAAATCGGGGAGAACGGACTGCGGCTTTCGCCCATTACCCAGGTGCTGATTGAAAAGTGCATCGCCGGATGGAAGGAAATTGAATACGAGGTGGTCCGGGACAGCAAGGGCAACGTGATCACCGTCTGCAATATGGAAAATATCGACCCGGTGGGCGTGCATACCGGCGACTCGGTGGTGGTGGCCCCTTCCCAAACCTTGACGGACAAGGAGTACCAGATGCTCCGGTCCTCGGCGCTCAACATTATAACAGAGCTGAAAATTGAAGGAGGCTGCAATGTCCAATTCGCCCTGTATCCAGACAGCTTTGAATATGCGGTTATTGAGGTGAATCCCCGGGTATCCCGGTCCTCAGCGCTGGCCTCCAAGGCCACCGGCTATCCGATTGCGAAGGTGGCGGCCAAAATTGCCATCGGCTATTGTTTGGACGAAATTCCCAACGCGGTGACCGGCAAGACCTGCGCCTGCTTTGAACCGGCGCTGGACTACTGCGTGGTCAAGTTCCCCCGATGGCCGTTTGACAAGTTCGTCTATGCGGATAAGGCCCTGGGCACCCAGATGAAGGCCACCGGCGAGGTGATGGCCATTGGCCAGAGCTTTGAGCTGGCGATGATGAAGGCGGCTATTTCCATCGAGTTGGGCCTGGAGACGCTGACCCTGACACAGCTGGAGCAAAAGACCGACGAGGAGATTGTCCAGCTTTTGCACCATACGGACGATCAGCGGATTTTCGTGGTGTACGAGGCGCTGAAGCGCCGCATCAATTGGGATTTGATTTTTAAGATCACCAAAATCGACAAGTGGTTTTTGGCAAAATTTCAAAGGCTGGCGGATATGGAGCTGCGTCTTGCCGAGGGAGATGACAGCGAGGAAACCTATATCGCCGCCAAAAAGCTGGGATTTTTGGATAAGACCATTTGCCGGCTGACCCAAAAAGAAATCCGAAATCCGATACTGGCGGGCTATTCGATGGTGGATACCTGCGCGGCGGAATTTACAGCCGAGACGCCCTATTTCTACGCCAATTTCGGCGGTGAAAACGAGGCGAAAGCGTATATCGACAGCCGGGACGGCGGCAAAAGGAAGGTGATCGTCTTCGGTTCCGGCCCCATCCGCATCGGCCAGGGAATTGAGTTCGACTACTGCTGTGTTCATTGCGCCTGGGCGCTGAAGGACCGAGGGATCGAGGCGGTGATTGCCAACAACAATCCGGAGACGGTATCTACTGATTTTGACACCGGTGACCGGCTGTATTTTGACCCGCTGAACCCGGAATATGTCAAAGCGCTGATTGAAACCGAAAAGCCCTGGGGAGTTGTGGTGCAGTTTGGCGGCCAGACAGCCATTAAGCTGACCAAATTTTTAAAGGATATGAACGTGCGGATTTTGGGGACCAGCGCCGACGCCATCGACGAGGCGGAGGACCGGGAGCGGTTCGACGCGCTTTTAGAACGCTGCAAAATCCCGCGGCCGGTGGGCGAAACGGTATTCACCACCGAAGAGGCGCTGGAGTCTGCGGATCGGATTGGTTATCCGGTGCTGCTGCGCCCCTCCTATGTATTGGGCGGCCAGAATATGATTATTGCCTACGGGGAAAAGGATGTGCGGGAATATATGGCCATCATCACAGCCCATGGGCTGGAAAATCCGGTGCTTATCGACAAATATATGATGGGCATTGAGGCGGAGGTCGACGCCATCTGCGACGGCGAGGATTATCTAATCCCTGGGATTATGGAACACATTGAGCGGGCGGGCATCCATTCAGGCGACTCGATTTCGGTCTATCCCTCCCAGAATCTTTCGAAACGGATTAAGGAAACCATTGTAGATTACACTGCCCGGCTGGCCAGGGAGCTGAAGGTCGTGGGACTTATGAACATCCAGTATGTGATTTACAACGACGAGGTGTACATCATTGAGGTCAATCCCCGTTCTTCCCGGACGGTTCCTTATATCAGCAAGGTCACCGGTGTGCCGATGGTGGATCTGGCCACCCACTGTATGCTGGGCGAAAAGCTGCGAGACCTGGGATACGGCACGGGACTGTATCCGGAAAGCGAATACGTCTGTGTAAAGGTACCGGTCTTCAGCTTCCAAAAGCTGCGGGACGTAGACACCCAGCTGGGCCCGGAAATGAAGTCCACCGGTGAGGTTTTGGGCGTTGCCAAAACCTTGCCGGAGGCCATCTATAAAGGCCTGGTTGCTGCCGGATATCAGATGAAGCGGGAGGGCGGCGTGCTTTTGACGGTTCGGGATGCAGATAAGCACGATATTGTTCCCATTGCAGACAAATTCGCCTCCATGGGCTTTACCCTTTACGCCACCGGCGGCACGGCGTTGCGATTAAATAAGAATATGATTTCCACCAACGCGGTGCGCAAGATGCATGAATCCCATCCCAATATTGAGGATCTGATTGAAAGCGGTAAGGTGGACTATGTAATCTCTATTTCCCAAAAGGGACGAGATCCCCACCGGGACAGCGTAAAAATCCGCCGCAAGGTGGTGGAGCGGTCCATTCCCTGTATTACCGCCATTGATACGGCACGGGTACTGGCTGACTGTTTGTGTCTGGGGGAAAAGGTGGATGATATCGAGGTCGTAGATATTACAAAGCTTTAAAGGCAAAAAGCGTTTTCTATAAAATTTTGGGAGGGGATGCCATGGAGCTTCATAAAAGCAATATCAAAAAGATTTTAGGAATTGTAGCCTTTGGCGTTTTGCTGCTGGTTGGAGCCATGCACCTGGACATTGTTTTGCAGGTGCTGCAAAAGGGCGCTGGGCTATTAAAACCATTTGTCCTTGGCTGCGGGCTGGCGTTTATTATGAATGTTTTTCTGCACCAGATCGAAGAAAGGCTTTTTGCGCCGCTGAACCGCAGAAATCTCCCCTGGTGGAACCGAAGCCGGCGGGCGGTCTGTGTTGTGCTGACAATTATTCTGCTGGCCGGCCTGATTTTTATCCTGCTGTTTATGATCGTGCCGGAGATTATCCGCACCGGGCAGATGCTGGCGGCTCAGCTGCCGGGCCAGCTGGACCGTTTTTTCGCCTGGATGCAGGATTGGCTGGCGTCTTTGAAAATCCCGATAGAAGCCTTTCAAACAATTGACATTGACTGGAACAAAGTGGTCGACGTTGTGGGCAGCTCTATAAAAGACGGCGGGTTGGCAGTGTTTAATACGACGGTGGGCATCACCTCCTCTGTGGTAGGATGGGTGATGAATTTGGTTTTGGGATCGGTATTTTCCATCTACTTGCTGCTGCAAAAGGAGCAGCTCAGCGCCCAGCTTACCAATGCCATGCTGGCCTTTCTGCCGAAGGAGTGGGTGGAAAAAATTCTGGATGTCGGCCGGTTGTCTAACCGTATTTTTGGAAAATTTGTCTCCGGGCAGTGTACCGAAGCGGTTATTCTCGGCGTACTGTGCTTTATCGGGATGAAGGCGTTTTCCATGCCCTATGCGATGATGGTTTCGGTTGTCGTCGGCGCAACGGCGCTAATCCCCATGTTCGGCGCCTTTATTGGCTCTTTTATCGGCGCTTTTTTGATTTTGATGGTCGACCCAATGCAGGCGGTGTGGTTTTTGGTGTACATTGTCGTCCTGCAGCAGCTGGAGGGGAACCTGATTTACCCGCGGGTTGTGGGAAAATCGGTGGGATTGCCCGGAATTTGGGTGCTGGTGGCGGTTACCATCGGCGGCAGCCTTTGGGGCGTGATGGGAATCCTGTTAAGCGTGCCGGTCTGTTCGGTGCTGTATTCGCTTTTTCGGCAGCTGGTCCGGGACCGTCTGCGGAAAAAGCAGCTGCCGGTTACAGCGGCTGCTATGGAAGAGCCTTTTGCGGATCCTCTGCCAAGTGGGGGCGATGCGGATGAGCAGAAAAAGCAAAAGGAAACCAAAAGGAAAAAGAAGAACAGCAAGCAATAAAAAAACCCCTGATGGAATTTTTCCATCGGGGGTTTTATCAGGCTTTTCTTTTTTCCAAAAAGCTGTCGATCTCCTTTTTTATATCCGGGAGCTTCGAATGCTTTAACAAATATCCTGCCGGCTTTAAGGGCATAACCTTGATCATACTTTCCGGATCCCGCCGGCTGGTCAAGAAAAAGACCGGCAGTTCCTCGAATTCCTTGACGGAGCGCAGCATTTCCAACGTCTGCCTGCCGTCGCAGATAGGCATTTCATAATCCAGCAAAACCAGATCCGGCCGGTTCAGCGTGACGGCGCGGATCGCGGCTACGCCCGATTCAGCCAGGCTCACCTCATAGTCCCTACTTAAAAGCTCCTTCATACCCTGGCGGATGGTCATGGAATCATCCACAATGAGTATCTTCTGTTTTGCGCTGGTATTTTCGCGATTCGACAGGTATTTTTCCACCTCATCCATGGCGTTTTCCCGCTCAATCGCGGTTCCAACGCCCTTTTTAAGCAGATGGGGTGCAATCACACAGTAGGAGAAATATCCGCCGCCAGTGTCAAACAAAAGGCTGGCCTGCGGCTTTTCCTTTTCAAAGATTTGATGGAATTCATCGTAGGTCAAAAGATTTTCTTCTTTGAGCGTATATGCCTCTAAAGCGGGGAACTGCTCCATTACCCGCCCCACAAACTGCCGCGCAATATATCGGGAGGCGTGAATCAGCATATCGTCCAGCTTATTGGTTTTGATCCCCAGAACTTGGCCTACAGTGTTAATCAGCAACTGGTCCTCCAGCGCGAGCAGGACCTCATAGCCCTTTCCCGTTTCACCCATGCTGTAGACCAGGCGATAATAAACGCCTTTGCCAAACCGCTCTCCACTGTAAGCGTCACTGATCATTTGAGACTCCAGGTGGAACAGATCGAACACAAGTTGAAGGATCACCTTTTTCATTGCCGTCAGCTCTTCGCCCGGCAAAAGATCTTCCCATTTTCTCGCCCGTTTTCCTGTAATAGAGAGATCCTCCGTCAGGGTATGACCGATCAGCCAACCTGCGCAGACGCCTAGAAAATGATTGATTGAGCTAAGGGAGTACTCCGCCTGCTCCAACTCCTGCTCCAGCGCTGGAAGGGTGTTCTCCCGAAATCCATTGTGAATCTGCTGGTGCTGTGAAAGCCACTGGTAGCCGATAGAACGCATATATTCTTCTTCGTCCAAGAAATGCTTGGCCGCGTGCGCCTTAAAAAACTTAAGTCCCTCGCGGCAAGCCCATTGGCTGCTTTTTTCGTCATCTTTAAACCGAAAAAGCTTATTAATAATTTTAAAGAGCTGCTGGTGTTCCTTGTCAATGATATCTACACCGATCTTATACTCTTCCTTCCATTCAAACTGGGAATTCATGCAAAGGCCTCCTTTTCCCAAACACCTTTATTAGTATTATATGATATTTATGAGGGAAATGCAAGCAATCTTGGAATACAGGCGCTTTTCCCAAAAAACGGCTGATTTGCAGGATAAAAAGCCCCCGGCGCAGGCTGGGGGCTTGAAGGTGCAATGTGTGAAAGTCGGGGCCGGACATCCCTATTTTTCCAAAGTCTATCCGTACATGCAATGGCGTTCTCCGGCAAAACTGGGAGGAGTCAGGCAGCCACAGCAGGGGTAGGAATATTTTCCCATAAAAGCACTTTCCTAATACTCCTTCTTTTTGCAGATCCCAACCGAAATGCGAAAGGAAATCAGGAAAATTGCCAATGTAAAGAAAGGGGAAGCATATAAAACCGCCTGGAGCACCTCTTCGCTGGGCAGGGAAAGGCCCGCGCTTTTCAGCGGCCCTGCCAGCATGGCGATCAGCATGGAGGGGACCACGGCGATGGCGACAATCAGAAAACGTCCTTTTTCCACGCCGAATTTAAACAGCAGCGGGATAAGAACCGACAGGAAAATCACCCCGACCTCCAGGCAGGCGCCGATGGTAACCCAGGATTCCAGCGCGTTTTCCCAGTTGGTGAGGGAAAGAATGACCAGATTCCCAATAGCGGAGACCAAAAGTCCGCCCAGCGCCGTTAAAAAGCCCAACATGTATTTGCTCAGCACCAACGCCCGCCGGGAAACAGGCAGAGAGAAAGCATAACGGTACCATTGTCCGGCCTCATCGTAGGACATGGAGGAGATGGGCATCATAATGCTTAAAAGGATTACCATTGTGCCCATCATAGTGGGAACCTGCGCCGCAACTGACCAGACAGCGTAAAATACGACGAAAACAGCTAGGATCTTCACCTGCTTTTTTAAAACGCAGAAATCCTTGTACAGCAAACCCTTCATTGATGTTCCCCCCTTACGATAAACAGCATAATATCCTCAATCGACGCCTTGTCAACCGTGTGCGCGCCAGAAATCTTCTTTTTTTCCACCAGGGCCTCCACCCCGAACTGGTGCCGACGTACCCCAACAACCGCACTTTTGTCCAAAGCGGCAAGCTCTTCTTTGGTACATTGAATCACACCGTATTTTTCCAGCAGCAGGTCCTTCGGCTCGGAAAGAAGGATTTTCCCCTGGTGGATAAAGGTCACATAGTCGGCGATTTTTTCCAGGTCGCCGGTAATGTGGGAGGAAAACAGCACCCCACGGGATTCATCCTGGATAAATTCCAACAGGATGTCCAGGATTTCGTCCCGGACGATGGGATCTAACCCGCTGGTTGCCTCGTCCAACAAAAGCAGCTGTGCATTGTGGGACAGAGCCACCGCGATGGCCAGCTTCATCTTCATGCCGCGGGAAAGGTCTTTGACAAGCTTTTTGGCGGGCAGCTGAAACTGCGCAAGATACTGGGTGTATTTGGCGCTGTCCCACTGGCGGTAGACCGACTTCATCATCCGGCCCACATCCAGCGGACGGATCATTTCCGGCAAATTCAGCGAGTCAAACACCACGCCGATCTGCTCCTTGATTTCCAGCTCTTCCTGGATATTGTCCTTGCCGAACACCTGAATTTCCCCTTGGTCCCGGCGGATGAGGTTTAATATCGCCTTGATGGTGGTGGATTTCCCCGCGCCGTTTTCGCCGACAAACCCCATAATACAGCCATAGGGCAGTGAAAAAGAGACGTTGTCCAGCGAAAAGCCGTCGTATTTTTTACACAGGCCGCTGAGCCTTAAAATCGCGTCCATTATGATTCCCCCCGATAGATAAAAGTTAAAAGCCGCGCCATTTCCTCTAAAGAAATGCCGTGGACCTTGGCCTCGTCAACCGCCTTTTGCAAAAGCTCCTCTATCTGCCGCAGCTGTTCCTCCCGCAGAAGGGACAGATTCGCCGCCGCCACAAAGGTTCCCTTGCCAGCCACCGACCGCAAAAGCCCCTGGGCCTCCAGCTCGTCGTAAGCCCGCTTGGTGGTGATCACGCTGATGCGCAGCTCCCGGGCCAGCACCCGAATGGAGGGCAGCGCCTCCCCCTCCTTAAGCTTACCGGCAATAATCTGGCTTTTGATCTGGGATACGATCTGTTCGTAAATCGGCTGGCTGCTGGAATGGCTGATACTGCAATCCAAAAGAGTGACCACCTCCTAGAAAAAGCTGTATATAACTGTTAATGTTAATTATATACAGATATATACAGATGTCAATAGGAAAATGGCAGACGGAGAAAAAACTTTTTATATTTCTTCTATAAACTGTTCGATGAGAAGGTTTACCATTTGGGGACTGTCCGTATTGGCATTGTGCCCAGCCCCCGGAATCCATTCAAGACGGATACCGGTATTTTTATTCCACGCTTTATTGTATCGGATGCAGGAGCCGGCATGGTCCTTCTCCCCGCACAGCAGCAAACCAGGACAGGTAATTTGATAGGGCAGGTCTTTTTCTATCGCTTCGGCCAGCATACGAAAGCCGTGACCGGATAGCTGGGCGTATCGCTCCTGATCCTTGTCATACACCATCATCATATCCCGCATCAGACTGCGCCCATAGGAGGAGGTTGCCACGCCGTTTGTCCCGGATTTTAAAAGAGCCTTCCACGGATAATAACGGTATACCGGCTCCATCCTTTTTAAAAGCCACAGCTCGGCCGCAGTGCTATAGCTTCTTTGCAGTGGAGCCGAATCGATAGACACGAATCCCTTGAGCTTTTGCGGATACAGCTGTGAATAAGCCTGCCCCACATATCCTCCCATCGACTGGCCGACGATAACAGGAGAAGAAATGCCCTCGCGGGTCAGAATTTCGTCCAGCCATTTTGCTTTGTCCATTAGGGTAAAGGTCAGATCAAAGGGCCATGATGCGGCGTGACCCGGAGCGTCCCAAACAAAAACATTGTCGTTTTTTTGAAAATGTTCGATTTGCTTGTCAAACAGGCGGTGGTCAGCAGTCAAGCCGGGCAAAAAAACCAACGCCGCCGGATCACTTGATTTTTTGCTGATCCAGTAATGAATCGGTCCGCGCCCGGTTTGAAAAACTTTTTCTTCCATTATAGAACCTCCTCTTCCGGTTGGTCTATTTCATTTTAGCACATGAGGCAAAGAACTACAGAGTTTTTCGTTGCTTTTTTTAAAAAATTTGATTATAATAGCGGATAAGCCCTATACATGGGCAATGAGACGCACCCGACGAGGCCGCGACATGGCCAAAACGGTGCGGAAGGAGGAAAGAAAAATGAAAAAAGAGCTGGAAAAGGTCTATGACCCCCGGCAGGTGGAGGACAGAACCTATCGGTTCTGGCAGGAAAAGCGGTACTTTCACGCGCAGCCGAACCCCGAAAAGAAGCCCTACACTATTGTGATGCCGCCGCCTAATATCACCGGGCAGCTGCATTTAGGCCACGCGCTGGACTGCACCTTGCAGGACAGCATCATCCGGTTTAAGAGGATGCAGGGGTACGAGGCGCTGTGGCTGCCGGGCACCGACCACGCTTCGATTGCCACCGAGGCGAAAATCGTAGAGGCGATGCGCAAGGAGGGGACCTCCAAGGAAGAGCTGGGCCGGGAGGGCTTTTTAGAGCGGGCCTGGGAATGGAAGCGGACCTACAGTGGCAGGATTGTGGAGCAGCTAAAAAAGATGGGCTCCTCCTGCGATTGGGAAAGAGAGCGTTTTACTCTGGACGAGGGCTGTTCGAACGCGGTTCGAGAGGTTTTTGTCCGGCTGTACGAAAAAGGTCTCATCTACCGCGGCGAACGGATTATCAACTGGTGTCCCCATTGCAGGACCTCCATTTCCGACGCAGAAGTAGAATATGAAGAACACGACGGCCATTTTTGGCATATTCGTTATCCGCTGTCCGGCGGCAGCGGCTATCTGGAGATTGCCACCACCCGCCCGGAGACGCTTTTGGGCGATACGGCACTGGCGGTCCATCCAGAGGATGAGCGGTATAAAGAGCTGGTGGGCAAAACGGTTATCCTGCCGCTGGTGGGCCGGGAGATCCCCATTGTGGCGGACAGCTATGTGGAGATGGATTTCGGCACCGGTGTGGTGAAAATCACCCCGGCTCACGACCCCAACGATTTCGAGGTGGGCCTGCGGCATGATCTGCCGGTGATCAACGTGATGAACGAGGACGGCACTATCAACGAAAACGGCGGAAAATACCAGGGGATGGAGCGCTATGAATGCCGCAGGCAGATTGTGGCCGATCTGGAGGCGGAAGGCTTTTTAGTCAAGATTGAGGACCACAAGCACAACGTTGGCTCCTGCTACCGCTGCTCGACGGTGGTGGAGCCGCGGGTATCCAAGCAGTGGTTTGTAAAGATGGAGCCGCTGGCTGCTCCCGCCATTGAGGCGGTGCGCCGGGGAGAGACGAAATTTGTCCCCGACCGGTTCAGCAAAATCTACTATCACTGGATGGAAAATATCCGGGATTGGTGCATCTCCCGGCAGCTGTGGTGGGGCCATCGTATCCCAGCGTGGTACTGCCAGGACTGCGGCGAGCTGATCGTGGCGAAAGAAGCGCCCGATACCTGTCCTAAGTGCGGCAGCCGTAAGCTAAAGCAAGATCCGGATACGCTGGACACCTGGTTTTCCTCAGCGCTTTGGCCCTTTTCGACCCTGGGCTGGCCCGAGGATACCGAGGCGCTGCGGTATTTTTACCCCACCAGCGTTTTGGTGACCGGCTATGACATTATCTTTTTCTGGGTGGCGCGGATGATCTTTTCCGGTGTGGCCCATATGGGAAAGGCCCCGTTTGAAACGGTGTTTATCCACGGCATTGTGCGGGATGCGCAGGGCCGGAAGATGTCCAAATCTCTGGGCAATGGCATCGACCCGCTGAAGGTGATTGACGAGTATGGAGCCGACGCGCTGCGCTTTACCCTGGCCACCAACAACAGTCCCGGCAACGATATGCGCTTTGCAGAGGAAAAGGTCAAGGCCAGCCGGAATTTTGCCAATAAGCTTTGGAACGCTACCCGTTTTATCCTGATGAATCTGCCGGAGGAAATCGACAGTCCGGCGCTTCCCGCCTCTTTGCAGACAGAGGACAAGTGGGTGCTCAGTAAGCTTAATACCTTGATTCGGGAGGTAACCGATAATCTGGAAAAATTTGAGCTGGGCATTGCGGTGCAGAAGCTGTACGATTTTATCTGGGATGTGCTGTGCGACTGGTATATTGAACTGACAAAGTCCCGGATCCAGGCTGGCGGTGAATCGGCCAAAAGTGCTCAGCAGGTGCTGGTTTATGTGATGAACCAGTGCTTAAAGCTTCTGCATCCGATTATGCCATTTATCACCGAGGAAATTTGGCAGGCGATTCCCAACGATTGCGAAAGCATCATGATCGCCTCCTGGCCTCAGTATCGGGAGGATTTGTGCTTTCAAAAAGAGGAAGAGGATTTTGAAAAAATCATGGGCGCGATCAAGGCCATCCGCAACCGCCGGGCGGAAATGAACGTGCCTCCCTCCAAAAAGGCGCGGGTGTTTGTCAAAACAACGCACGCCGATGTGTTCCAGTCCGGCGCGATGTTTATCGAGCGGCTGGCCTCTGCCTCCGGCGTACAGGTTTCCGGCATGGCTCCCCAGGAAGGGGAAGATTTTTCCGACGCAGTTCAGGTGATCACCGATGGCGCGGTGATCTTTATTCCGCTGGATGAGTTGGTGGATAAACAAAAGGAACTGGCGCGGCTGGAAAAGGAGCGCAAAATCTGCGAGAAGGATATTGCCATGGTAGAGCAGAAGCTGTCCAGCCAGGGCTTTTTGGAAAAAGCGCCGCAGAACGTGGTTGAAGCGGAAAGAGTGAAGCTGGAAAAGCACAAAGCGCGGCTGGAAAAGATCCTGGAAAGTATTTCGACCTTCTCTAAATAATAGTTGTGTTGTGTGATGGTTTTAACAGGCGGATTCGATGGGATCCGCCTGCCTTTTTAAGGGGGGTATTGCGATGAATAATCAGCAGAGCGAGGCGTTTATCCATTCCTTCCGGCGGTTTACCAAGGAGCCGGAGCTCAGGGGGATTCGAACGCTGCTGGCGCTTTTGGGCAGACCGCAGGACCGACTGCGCTTTATCCACATTGCCGGGACCAATGGTAAAGGCTCTACCACTGCCTTGTGCGCGTCAATTTTGCAGGAGGCGGGCTACCGGACCGGCATGTTTGTCTCTCCCTACGTGCTGACCTTTCGGGAGCGAATCCAGGTCAATGGGCAGATGATCCCGCAAAAGGCGCTGGACGAGCTCTGCGAGGAAATTGCCGCTGCGGTAAAAACGATGGAAAAGCAGGGAATCGCCCCGGCGGAATTTGAGGTGGTCACCGCCCTGGGAATGCTCTGGTTCGCCAGACAGAAATGCGATGTGGTCTGCCTGGAGGTGGGGCTGGGCGGCCGGTTCGACGCGACCAACGTAATCGAGCGAAGCCTTGTGTCGGTGATCTGCGCTATCGGCTACGATCATACGCAGATTCTGGGGGACACCCTGCAGCAGATCGCCTTTGAAAAATGCGGGATCCTAAAGCCCGGCGGCGTCTGCGTGTCTTATCCGCGGCAGGAGCCGGAGGCGCTGGAAGAAATGATGAAGCAATGCGCCGCCAAGGACAATCGTTTGATTTTACCCAATGCAGAATCTGTCGAAATTCATACGGAAAGTATTTTCGGATCCCAGTTCCAGTATGGCAAATGGGATATTGCGCTGCCATTGGCGGGGCGGCATCAGATTTATAACTGTCTGACTGCGATTTCGGCAATCGAGGCCATAAGGCCCCATGGATTTACAATAACCGACAACTATATTACAAATGGTATAAAAAAAGTGTCCTTTCCCGCCCGAATGGAGCGAATTTCGGTCGAACCGCTGGTTATTTTAGATGGCGCCCACAATCCCCAAGGATGTGCCGCTTTAGAAAAGGCTATGGCCTTGACAGAGAAAAAAAAGCTAGTCATTATGGGGATGCTGCGCGACAAGGACTGGGCGGCATCTTCGGCGATGATTGGGCGGCAGGCCAAGATGATTTTTGCCGTTACACCAAAGAATCCCCGGGCGCTGCCCGCAAGGGAATTGGTCCGAGAGCTGGAAAAAAACGCGCCGGGCGCTCAGGCATTTGAGACGCTTGAAGCGGCGGTGGAGGCGGCGGCTTTGGCCTTGGATGAAAATACGGCTTTGTTCTGCTGCGGCTCTTTATATTTGGCGGCGGAAATCCGGCCGATTTTGCAAAGGCGGTTTGGCGGAAAATAAAAACAGACAAACTGCCCGATTACGACAAGTTTTTTATAAGAAAGCCCTTATTCTGGTAGGTGAACCGAATAAGGGCTTTTCTTTTTTGCCCAAAAGAGAAAAGCCACCCGGCATAGGAGATAGAAATATAAAGGAGGAGCGGACAATGCCACTAAAGCTGCACGCAGAGAAAAACCGCGTGACCGCCTGCCTGATGGGGGAGATTGACCATCATGGCGCCGGCAGTCTGCGGGAAGAAATTGACGAGATGCTCAAACGGGTTCGTCCTGACATCCTGGTTCTGGATTTTCGCGATGTGACCTTTATGGATAGCTCGGGAATCGGGCTGGTCATGGGGCGGTACCGGCTGATACGGGAGTGGGACGGCGCGGTAGAAATCCACAATCCGCCGCCCTCGATTAAGAAGGTCATGCGGCTGGCGGGGCTGGACCGGATTGCGTCAATCCATTCGTCGCCGCCAAAAAGTGGGACAAACCAAGAAAAAATGGAGGCGCGGGTATGAAAGTATTGAACGAAATGAAGCTGTCTTTTCCCAGCCGTTCGGCCAACGAGGCCTTTGCCCGGACGGCGCTGTCCGCTTTTGCGGCGGCGCTGGATCCGACCATTGAGGAGCTGGCGGATATGAAGACAGCGGTAAGCGAGGCAGTGACCAACGCCATTGTCCACGGCTATCGGGAAGGAATCGGCACAATTTACATACACGCAAAAATACTCGAAAAAAATAGGATCGTTGTCCGGATTCGGGACACGGGCTGCGGAATCGAAAACGTTAAACAGGCGATGGAGCCGCTGTACACCACCGGCCCTGCCGGAGAGCGGTCCGGTCTGGGGTTCGCCGTAATGGAGGCCTTTATGGATAAAGTCACGGTTCGGTCCCGGGTGGGCCGGGGAACATCGGTAACGTTGGAAAAGACAATCCAGTCCAAAGGAGCAGAGTAAAATGCCGATCACTGCCGGACGCGATGAGATGATCCAACAGAATATGGGCCTTGTCCATGCCTGCGCCCATCGATTCAAAGGCAGAGGGATCGAATACGAGGATCTGTTCCAGGCGGGCTGCATGGGGCTTGTGAAGGCCACCGACGCTTTCGACCATGAGAGAGGCGTTCGTTTTTCCACCTATGCGGTGCCTGTTATCCTGGGAGAGATGCGCCGGTTATTCCGGGACGGCGGAACCGTTAAAGTATCCCGCACACTCAAGGAGCTGTCCTTAAAGGTAACTCGAACCCGGGAGCGGCTGTCGGTGGAATGGGGGAGGGAGCCGACGGTCAATGAACTGGCTGAGGCTTTGGATATCGAGGCTACGGCAGTGGCAGAGGCGCTTTCCGCTGCAGCGCCGGCCCTTTCCTTGACCGGCAGCGACGAGGAGGGCGCTTCCCAGATTGACCTGCCGGTGGAATCCCCGGAGGAGCAGCTGGCCGACAGCCTTTCCTTGCAGCAGGTCCTGCACCTTTTAGAGGAAAAGGACCAACAGCTGATCCAACTGCGCTATTTTAAGGGGAAAACCCAGGTGGAAACAGCGGCTGCGCTTGGGATGACCCAGGTACAGGTCTCCCGGCGGGAAAAAAAGATCCTGTTAAAGATGCGGGAGCTGCTTTTGTAAGGAGCTTTGCCGTCTTTTTGCGGACAGACTTTTCCTTGACAACGCTTCCAATGGCTGATATGCTGGTTTCAAAGCCAAAGAAAAGGTGATGAACCATGGACGAGCTGTTGGAAAAAACCATAGAAGAATGCGCCGCCTTTTCCAAGAAGGGGAAGGTCGCCAGCTATATCCCGGAGCTGGAAAAGGCGAATCCGGCGGATTTCGGCATTGCCATCCTTTCCAGCGACGGCCGATTCAGCCGCGCGGGCGACTGCCATAAACGCTTTACGATTCAAAGCATCGTAAAGCCGGTCCTTCTTTTACAGGCGCTGCTGGACAACGGAGTGGAGTATGTCCGCGCCCATGTGGGGGTAGAGGCCACGGGAAAGCCCTTCGACGCGATCAATTACACCGAGCAGTCTTTATTAAGCGACCATATCAATCCCATGGTGAATATGGGCGCTATCGCCATGTGTACTATGATTGGCGGCGGCAGCTATGAGGAGAAGTTTCGCCGCCTGCTGGATTTAACCCGCCGTCTCGCGGGCAACGACAGTATTGAATTGGACGAGAGGGTTTATCTGTCGGAAAAGCGTACGGGGAACAAAAATCGAGCGCTGGCGTATCTTTTAAAAACCTATAATATGATTGAGGATGACGTTGAAGAGGTGCTGGATTGTTATTTTCGCGCTTGTTCCATCCAGGTGGATTGTGTGGATTTGGCTCATATTGGATTTACGCTGGCTAACCATGGCCGCCGGATGCGGGAGGAAGAGCGGATTTTTCCGGCAGAGTATGCAAGCTATGTTAACGCCATCCTCATGACCTGCGGTATGTACGACGGTTCCGGCGATTTTGCGGTTAAGGTGGGCGTGCCTGCAAAAAGCGGCGTAGGCGGCGGGATCATGGCGGTAGTCCCAACCCGGATGGGAATCGGCATTTTTTCTCCGGCGTTGGATGAGAAAGGCAACAGCATCGCGGGGATCCGAGCGCTGGAGACCCTAAGCCGAAAGCTTTATCTGAGTATTTTTTAAAAAGCAGCGCAAAAAGAGGGGGCGTTCCTGTTGTAGGAATGCTCCCTTTTTAGACTATGCAGATAGACAAACGAAGGCGTACAGAAACCAGATATGTAGCGGATAGAATAGGTAAAAGAAGTATTTCAGGGAGTACCGGCCCTTTTGACCGTTATAGCACCATAGCAGCGGCAGGGCAAAAACCATCATCCATTGATAATGAACGCCGAAAAAAGCATCCCAGAAGGATAGTCCCAGCGAAACCCAGGCCATCGAGGAGCTCAGACATAGTCCGAGGGAGAAAATCAGGTACATAAACGCTGTTTTTGTTTTTGAAAGACGAAAATAGTAAAACAGCGGGCCTAAAATCACCAAAAAGACGCCGCCCTCCACCGTTAGAGGGGTGGGCACCAGGATTTGCAGGAGCCTTGCCGCAGCAGTTTGTCCAGCGCGGGAAAGAAAGTCGCCGATAAAAAAGCCAGCCAGCTCTATACCAATAAAAACCATCCAGATTTGCTGGCCTTTTTGCCGGTCCTTGGCTATTTCCTCCATACAGACGATGATGGCCGCTCCCAGCAGTAGACAGGCAAAAATATTGTTGGGGATCCCGCCGGATCCATTTGGCAGCAGGGCTGTTATGAGCCAATTGCCGGCAGACATGGCAATGGAAAAAAGATACATGCGAAGAAGATAGGCCTTTCGGCTGCGCGTATAAAAGATCCCCTGGGCCATACAAAAGGTAAAAATGGGAGCCGACAGGCGGCCCAGCCAGGTGAACCAAAGGGGAACAACACCGGTAAATCCAAAAAATTCATAGATATGATCCAACAGCATGAAGAATAGGGCGACCAGCTTCAGGGCGAATGAACTCATAGGAATCCCTCCTTTTTTGATCTGGCCGGAACGAAAAAACAAGGCCCGCGCAAATGGCGAGCCAGGGTAGGAATAACTATTTTGCGGCTTCCAGCGCCTCAAGGATTTTTTCTTTTGGAACGGCACCTACAATCCGATTGACCGGTTCTCCATCTTTAAAGATATAAAGGGTCGGAATGCTCATAACATGGTACTGCTGTGCCAGCGTTTCCTCCTCGTCAACATTTACCTTGCCGACTAGAACAGAGCCCTCTAATTCGGTAGCCAATTCGTCAATCACCGGACCAAGCATACGGCAGGGACCGCACCATGTAGCCCAAAAGTCCACCAGTGCCATTCCTTTTTTGTTCAAAACCTCGCTTTGGAAACTTTCTTTATTAAAGTGAGCAGTCGCCATGAAATAAACCTCCTTTTTGAATTTCTAACTTTATGCTTCTCATTATACAACAAAATATGCCAAAAGGAAATAGAAAAAAATTAAGAAAAATTTCGTAATGCTATTGACAAACAGAGGAAAAAAAGTATAATAATAAAGGTCATATTGCCCGATTGTGTAAAGGTAGCACGACAGACTCTGACTCTGTTTGTCTGGGTTCGAATCCTAGTCGGGCAGCCATAGGAGAAAATATCCGGCTTTGGCTGGATATTTTCATCTTCGGGGTGTAGCGCAGTTTGGTAGCGTGCTTGGTTCGGGACCAAGAGGCCGCGGGTTCAAGTCCCGCCACTCCGACCAAGAAACAAAGCCGGAAAACCGCATATAAATGCGGTTTTCCGGCTTTTGTTATGTTCTCCTAAAACGTAAAATAACACACTTTATAACCAACTGCCCAAAAGATCAACAAAAACGCGATTTACAGTGGTGTACAAAAAGGCGTGGAATATGCTATCCTCACCGATGAGATCTCCCGCGCATGGTCCGGTATGACCACACGACAGTACTAGAAGCTCAAGGGCTTGACCAAGGAAAATCTCCGGGACAACATGAGTACGCTGGAGCTGGTGCTGAACATGCTGGCAGAGGCGACGACAACAGAGATTTCGAAACAGAGAGCCGTCCTCATTTGCGGAAAACATGGATATAGCACGGGAAGGCGGCGCTGCCGCCGGTGATGCGCGTCGTGCGGTTGAATCCAGGACAGGTGTGCCGGTCATCACATCGAAAAACGCCGCCCAGTTCAATCAGGTCGTGACCGATATGATCGTGGGAGTGGTCACCGAACAAGATGACGATACGGAACCTGAGAAGTAAGAATTGACGCGGCATCACCAACTAGGGTATACTTTTGTTAACGACTTTTCGGGCTGCAGGTAAGCCACTGGCATCCAAACTGAGCAGGGTTGCCAAATTAGACAAAATCTATGTATAGGTTTTGTTATTTTTGCAGTAAAACAAACAATCCGTGTCGCATAACATTATGCAGAAATGCCAACTCGCAGAAATGAAAATATCATGTATTCCTATGTTTTATCTTCTGAACGGAGATTTGACATAGGATTTTTTAATTTTAGGAGGAATAAAACATGAGAATACCGTATACTTTTCGTATGACTGCTACTGGCTCCCTCGAAATTACAAAAAGCGAAGCTAAAGTTGTCCAAATGATTTTTGACTACTACTTGGCCGGAGCCAGTTTAGGGAAAGTGGTAGACATGCTTTATGCCAAGCAAATATGTTCTCCAACCGGGAAAGAAAAATGGATACGGGCGGCAGTTGACCATCTTCTTTCAAACTCTAAGTACATCGCTATCGTTGGCCTGGAATCTTACATGAGCGTCCAATTTAAAAAATCTGTCCGCTGCAATGTTGACTATGACAAGGCAGGCGCGCTGAGGAAAGACACACGCTATGTTTTTCCTGCCATGCCCCAGATGTAATTCATTTTCCAATTTCCCACAATATCTGCTACAATAGAGCCAAGAGGTGAGCGATGTGGCAGAAGAGAAGAAGACGCAGCTTCATTTAGTGGATTTGGCTGGGATTGGCAATTTACTTGAAGATCTCATAGTGAAAGATATTATCACCTGTGAGGAACGAGACAGAATTATCCAGCGAATCATAGCGGATAATGACTTCCCTGACTATAAGCTTTCCATCCTTGCGGGATATCAGCGCAGCAAAGATCAGGTACTGGAGCGAGCTGCTCGCAAAAATTCAACTATGGAAAAGCACTGCAAGCCTGATGAAAGTTATATTACTTTAACAGAACTTGTACGGGCGCATAGTGATGAGGCACCGGGGTACGTTATTCAAAGCTGGATGCGCAGTGGAAATACTCTGGCGTTCTTGAACCTATGGGAAAAGGAAAACAATCCTGAGTACTGTGAGGATGGTTACAAGGAACTACTTGATAAAAAGAAAGCAGCATCCTTTACCCTAACCCCCAAATTGTGGATTGACCGAACAAAAGCAATTGGCATTACTTCAAAACAGGGGAAATCTGGAGGAAGCTTTGCGCATTTTGTGTATGGGTGTACAGGCTTTCCCAGTATTTGAAATGCGGCCCGCCCGGGCCATTCTGGGGAACGGAAATGACGGCAGAAGCGGAGAAATCCGTCAATAGCGGTTTTCAGACCGTGATCGGTCGGGGAGGAGAGAAGGAAAATACATCACGGCCTTGATACGGAATACCTGTATCGGCTCGTTGCCGATACAGCGTCCTGCCCGGGACATGCTCTGCGTTACGTCCCGTCTGTCCGGCTTTTCTATGATTCGCTCTGTCGAAGAGATCATTCGCGCCAAACGCCACAGACTGCAAACGGCAGATAGGCTGACAGATCAAGCCAACAGGCAGGAAGCGCAGATGCAGCGCAAGGTTCCCTGTCATTCAGAGGATGGGGATAAGGACCCTTATGATATAGATGCTGTTCATTGCTTTTTGCTGCCTACACTTCTATGGAACAATTACGCGAGATTGCGTTGCACAAATTAACAATTTAGTGATTGATATATACGGGTTCTTCATATATAATGTATGGTATTAGGTGAAACTATGGCGCATCCGGATGTCTTTCCCGACATTCAAATCCGGCATAGCATTACTTCATGATGAAAGAGGTTATAATTATGGCACAAATTGATCTGAGCAAGTACGGTATCACCGGCACCACGGAGATCGTTCACAACCCCTCTTACGAAGCGCTGTTCGAGGCTGAGACGGATCCTACTCTCACCGGTTATGAAAAAGGTCAGCTCACCGAGTTAGGCGCTGTCAACGTGATGACCGGCATCTATACCGGCCGTTCCCCAAAGGACAAATACATTGTCCTGGACGCGAACTCCAAAGACACGGTGTGGTGGGACTCGGAGGAATATCACAACGATAACCATCCCATGAGTGAGGATACCTGGAATACCGTGAAAAAGATGGCTGTCAAGGAACTCTCCGGCAAGAAACTCTATGTGGTCGATGCTTTTTGTGGCGCCAACGTGGACACCCGGATGGCTGTTCGCTTCATTGTGGAAGTGGCGTGGCAGGCTCATTTTATCAAGAATATGTTCATTCAACCTTCTGAGAAAGAGTTATCCGTATTTGAGCCTGACTTCGTGGTTTACAACGCTTCCAAGGCTGAGGTAGAGAACTGGAAGGAACTGGGCCTGCACTCTAGCACCTGCGCCGCTTTCAACATTTCGTCCCGTGAGCAGGTTATCCTGAATACCTGGTACGGTGGCGAGATGAAAAAGGGCTTGTTCTCCATGATGAACTATTACCTGCCTCTGAAGGGCATTGCCTCCATGCACTGCTCTGCCAACACCGATATGAACGGCGAGAACACTGCCATTTTCTTCGGCCTGTCCGGTACGGGAAAGACGACGCTTTCCACCGACCCCAAACGTCTGCTGATCGGCGATGACGAGCACGGTTGGGATGACAACGGCGTGTTCAACTTCGAAGGCGGATGTTACGCCAAGGTCATCAACCTGGACAAGGATTCCGAGCCTGACATTTATAACGCTATCCGCCGCAACGCTCTTCTGGAGAACGTCACTGTGGACGCAGAGGGGAAAATTGACTTTGCTGACAAGTCCGTCACCGAGAATACCCGTGTGTCCTACCCCATTGACCATATTGAGAAGATCGTTCGTCCTGTTTCCACTGCTCCCGCTGCAAAGAATGTGATCTTCCTGTCTGCGGATGCTTTTGGCGTCCTGCCTCCCGTGTCCATTTTGACCCCGGAGCAGACGCAGTATTACTTCCTGTCCGGCTTTACCGCAAAGTTGGCCGGAACTGAGCGTGGCGTTACGGAGCCAACTCCCACTTTTTCATCCTGTTTCGGTCAGGCATTTCTGGAACTGCATCCAACCAAGTATGCAGAAGAACTGGTCAAGCGTATGGAAAAGAGCGGCGCTAAGGCGTATCTTGTCAATACCGGATGGAACGGGACCGGTAAACGGATCTCCATTAAGGATACCCGCGGCATCATCGACGCTATTCTGAACGGCGACATCAACAATGCGCAGACCAAGGTGATCCCCATCTTTCATTTAGAAGTGCCCACTGCACTGCCCGGTGTGGATTCCGGCATCCTGGATCCCAGGGACACCTACGCGAACTCTTCCGAATGGGAAACCAAAGCCGAAGACCTGGCTGGCAGATTCGTGAAGAACTTTGCCAAGTACACCGGCAATGAAGCCGGAAAAACTCTGGTTTCCGCTGGCCCGCAGGTATAATTCCGTATCTCGGAACGGCCCGGCTGCGCCAATCTTGCGACGGGCAATGTGAACTTTTCAGATTGGTGCGTATCATACAATAGTTCTATCATAGAGATCATCATAAAATGAATGCAATAAACTGATTTCGATATGCCATCGGAATCAGTTTATTGTTATTTACAACACAGCTAAAAAGAAAAATTACCGTTGCTGATACCCAGTATCAACAACGGTAATGGATTTGGGCTACCTACTGCTCGTGGACACCATGCCCATATTTTAAATGCACGGTCAGGGCAGTATCTGTTCCGAACGGCCGGCATGGCAGGCACTGAATCGGATGGTTTGGTACCTATGATATTTGGAGGATGTGCAAGAGCGCCTTCGTGCTTTTAGTATTACCGGAAGTTCCTTTCTGCCAGTGTGCATCCTCCCTTTTTTGTCCATTTCTTGTGTGGTTTTTGCGGCAGAACGGCTGGTACATCTGCGCATGATGGCTTTTTCACCAGGCAGGGCTTGGAGCCATTTCGCGCTTCGGGCCTTTTCTTATGCCCATAAACGCCAAAGGTATCCATGCTATGGGATGCCCAACTAAGGCCTTAACGGATCCTTCGGGCAAATTTTTAACCACTGATACAAAGGTATGGCGTAACACATATAAAGAAACAGGCTGGATTTCGTTGGATATACAATATCTTTTCCATCGATGCAGAAAGGTGGACATTAACGGAATATCAAATACAAGCTGCTGATCTTCGGGAATTTGCGCCAGCTGCATATCGAGTGTCTGTTTTGCGATTTCTGCCATTACAAACCCACGAACAGCGTTTTCGTTTTTACCTTGGGTAATTTCATTATAGGAATTCAGTGATTGCTTTATAGAAATTTGGTATCCGTCTATACTATCTCGAGTTATTCCTCTTAGTTCTTCAGGACAAAGCCCTGTTAAAACTGAAAATCGGTATGCATAGATATATTCATCAAAAACTTTTTTGCCGCACA
>CAJTZM010000002.1 GCA_910583935.1 uncultured Oscillospiraceae bacterium | reverse complement strand
CAAAATCTGCGAACGGGTCAGCACCAGCCCCCTATGCTCCACCAGCAGCCGGAGCAAATCAATTTCCTTTGGCATGATGTCGATTTTCCCGGCGCTGTCGCTGGCGGTGTAGCCGGAGAAATCGACGGTCACATCGCCAAAGGTTATCGTTTGGGGTAACGGGGCCTGCCCGCTTCGACGCAAAAGGGCGGTAATCCGCCTCCCCAGCAATACCATAGAAAAGGGCTTTGTCATGTAGTCATCGGCCTGCTCGTCAAAACTTCTGACCTGGGTATATTCATCCTCAAGAGCTGTAAGCATCAGAATGGGCGTTGTGCTTGTCCGCCGTATCTCATGTAGGACGGACAGCCCACTGACATGGGGCAGCATAATGTCCAGTACAACAAGGTCAATGTTGTTCTCACGGAAAAGCTGTAACGCCTCCCCGCCGTCATAAGCTGGGATGACTGTGTGGCCCGCAGGCTTTAGATATTCACAAATCGCATCGTTGGTCTTGCGGTCGTCCTCAACAACCAGTAATGTTGCCATTGTAGTTCCCCCTTTTTCAGGGTAGTATAGCACCGGAATGTGGAATGGATATGAAATGACAGTAAATTTTTGAGCTTTGGGGTTCACGATATGGTGGGAGCGCTATCGTAGCAAGCATAGGGAGTGTGGCCACACTCCCGAAAAGCGGCCCCTTTTTTCCTTGCCGGGCCGTGTCCGTTTTGCTTGTTGGGATAGTCCCAAACCCTTATACAGAACGGAGGCAGCACCCGCATGGGTATGGCAGCCACGGCAATATATTCTGTCAAGCTGATTACCGAAAAATCTGCTCCAAAGCACAGGAATAAGAGAATGGCAGAAGTCAGGGGTTTGGCGTAGAAAAAGTAGCTCCCGGAGGTATTGAAAACACAGGCTTTTTTCGTGGGTATCGGAAAGGGGCAAGGTGTTTATATCTGTTCTCCCGAAAATGGGGGTAACTCTTTCTACACAGCCCCTCTAACCGACACTTTGGCTGACATCCCTAAATCAGCCCGCCAGCCTACGCATTTAGGGCCTATCCAGCGGCCTGTTTTCAGGACGTTCAAAAGGCGGTCACATAGGGGGTAATACGATTTGACCTGCACCCTCAAAAATGGGTTTCTAACTGCGTAGAAATGGATGGGGAACCCCTGCCCGCCAAGATAGGGCTGATGTGTAACGCTTTAGAGGCAAAACGGCCCTGATATTTCAAGGCTTTCCGGCTGTGGTCGATAGGGGGGCAATACGATTTGACCTGCACCCGCCAAAACGGACTTCTAACGGCGTACAGCAGGACACAAAAAGCCAGGGCGGGAGGCCGATACCCCCGGCACTCCTGCCCTGGCTTTTCTGGTCTGTGAAACTGTGCTGTCACACAAGAGGGCCGCAGGCCCTCTTGTGACACCCGCAGAAAGCGTACACCCGCTTCGCGTCTGTACGCTTTCAGCGGGTCAGATAACGGCCATGATAGCCCCTGCTGCTATTTGACCGCTCTGCTTCTCGCTTCCGTTCCATTCCTTTCCAGCGGCTCTGCCGCTTGTCCTCCACGGGAGGGGGTAGGGGAAAGGATAGGAAAGGAATGGGTAATTGATAAGTCTTTACTTGATAAAATCTTTATTTACTTATATCTTTATTTTATTGCGTTGGATTATCCAACGTAGGATTTTCCGACAACGGTTTTTCCAACGCTGGCAAATCAGATGCTAACTGCGGTTCTTCGTAGATGGTGTACTCCGCTCCCCGCAGCCGCCCCCGGCTGTCCCGTTCCCTTGCCCGCACGATATACCCGGCCTGTTCCAGTTCATGGACAGCCTGACGGATGGCGTCAATCTGCTCTCGGTTGATGTAGGCCAGCCCTTGCAGGGTGTAATCCCACTTTTCCGGGAGACTGAGCATCTGCGACAGCAGGCCCTTTGCCTTTAGGGACAGTTCGCGGTTCCGCAGATGGTGATTGGACATGACCGTGTAATTTGTGTTCTTCGCAACATGAAATACTGTCATAGTATTCATATCTCCCTTCAAAATAATTCATAATTTGAATTGACAGAAACACCACTTTCTGCTACAATAACAGTACGACAGGAGGTGAGCAAATTGAGTGATATAGGCGCAAGAATGAGAACGCTCCGAGAGGGTATTGGGTTGTCCCAAGCAAAGTTTGGGAAGATTGCAGGCATCCCCCAAGCCACGATCAACCGATACGAAACGGGCTACTCCGCCGCTCCCATTAAAGTGCTGATTTGGTATGCGGATTATTTCGATGTGTCGATGGATTATATCTGCTGCCGCACCGACAAACCGCAGGGCAAGCTGTACGAGTACAAGCCAAAAATTTTGGAGGAAGATAAGGACATGAGGCGGTTTGTGGAGATGTGCTTTGACCCCGCCTCACCCATGAATGACCGCTTGAAAAAAGCTATCGTTGAGATGCTGGAGGGGGTGAAAGAGTGAATGTCGTCATTTACGCCAGGTATTCCAGCCACCGTCAGACAGAACAGTCTATCGAGGGCCAGCTTCAAACCTGCTATGAGTTTGCCAAGAACAACGGACATATCGTGATTGGCGAATACATCGACCGGGCGCAGAGCGGCACAACGGACAGCCGGGCCGAGTTCCAGCGCATGATTACCGACAGCGACAAGCACATTTTTGAGGGCGTTCTTGTCTATCAGCTTGACCGTTTCGCCCGGAACCGCTATGACAGCGCCATTAACAAGGCCAAGCTGAAAAAGAACGGCATTCGGGTGATCTCCGCAAGGGAGAACATCAGTGACGACGCCAGCGGTATTTTGGTGGAGGGCGTGTTGGAGAGCATGGCCGAATACTACTCGGCGGAGCTGTCCCAAAAGATACGGCGGGGCATGGACATCAACGCTGAAAAGTGTTTGAGCAATGGGAGCAATCCGGGCCTTGGCTACTATGTGGACGAGGAACGCCGCTTCCATGTTGACCCAGAGGGCGCTGCTGTTGTCCGGGAGATTTTCGAGATGTACGCCAGCGGAAAAACCGTCGCTGAAATCACAAAATATCTCAACGCAAAGCAAGTCAAAACCTCCCAGGGCAAGGAGTTCAACAAGAACAGCCTGCACCGCCTTTTGCGGAACAAGCGGTACATCGGCTATTACATCTACAAGGATACGGAAACGCCGGACGGTATGCCCCGCATCATTGAGGACGAGCTTTTTCAGCGGGTACAGCACATCCTTGACCGCAACAAAAAGGCTCCCGCCCGTTCCAGGGGGCGAGAGGAATACCTTTTGACAACAAAGCTGTTCTGCGGCTACTGCCGGGAGATGATGACCGGCTACGGCGGGACGGGGAAATCCGGGACAGCCTATCGCTACTACGCCTGCAAGAGCGCCAAGAAAAAGACCTGCCGGAAGAAAGTTGTCAATAAGCAGAAAATTGAGGACAGGGTGGTTTTGGAGTGCCGCAAGCTGTTGACGGACAGCAATATTGAAAAGATTTCCCTTGCGGTTGCCGCCGCTTGTGAGGCCGACTATGACAGCTCCGCCATCAAGCGCATCAAGGCGGCGATACAGGAGGCGGATGCCGCTATTGAAAACCTTTGGACAGCCTTGGAGCGTGGGCAGGCGGTGGATATGATTACCGAGCGCATTGAGAAGCGCAAGCGGGAAAAGGACGAGTTGCAGGGCCAGCTTGCCATTGAGATGGGAAAGCAAGTCACGTTTACCGCGCCGCAGATTAAGGCGTTTCTCTACTCGCTGAAACGGGGAAATGTCAACGACGAGAACAACCGCCGGGGAATGGTGAATATCTTCCTCCGGGCCATCTACCTTTACGACGACAGAATGACGCTGATCCTCAACGGCGGGGACAGGCCGATTACCATTGATGACATTCTGCTGGACGAAATAGAGGAACACTTTGAAAGCGCCGTTTCCCGCCATGCGGGGTGTTCACCGTTGGTTGCGGTCGCCTCCACCAAATAAATCCTATGTAAATCCTTTATTTAAGCGGATTTACATAGGATTTATTTTATGCTATAACACACTTTGACCTTAAAATATGGCGGCCAGATGCAGGTCCATGGCTTTTTGAAAAGGAACGCCGTAAAAGGAAAAAGCGGCGAAGTAAATGAGCATTTCTCTGGGAGACGGGCAAAACATCGGCTTTTTACCCAGAATCGCATACAGTCTGTCTCGATCGTCAATATCCCAGCAGTCATTAGCGATTCTTTCAATCTGTCGCGCGGCAGACTCCGGCTGTATTTGCAGAGTCAGCGCGACCCTGGAATAGATATCTTTTGTGACACAAATATTTTCGATGGGCACATTGATGGAAAAAGACTGCTGAATGATGTATTCGATTGCGTACACAAAAGGCTGAAGACCTCTGCGGCAGGGCCCCAGAACCGAACGGAGCAGCAATTCTGTTTTTGTCATAGAAATACCACCTTTTTGGTGAGGATAGATCCATAATAATGCAAAACAGAAGCAATACGACGATTCACGATAAACACCACAAAATAACCTTTATCTTCCCAAAATGATACGACCGATTTACCTTGGTATGGCTTTCCAGTCACGCTGCTCTGTTCTGTTTTTTTTCCGGGCCTTTTTGTAAGCTGCCAAAGCCGCCCCTGGAACGACAGGGCCATAATGAGACGGAAAACTCCCTGACACGCAAGTACGGGGCCCAGAAGATATGGATTGGATCGAAGCATTGATACGGCAAAAAAAGTCCCGCCTGCTTTTTCAGCAGACGGGAGTTTCTCGAAAGCTGAAATTCGTTTATGCGTAGCAGGTTTCGGTATGAATTTCACCGTTAGCGTTGAAGGTAAATACAACCTTATCGTTGTCGTTCAGGTTGTATTTTTCATACAAGCGCAGTTCCATGCAATTCGACTCGCTTGCCTCAAACTTTACCGACCGCATGTAATCGTCTGCCACACTGCTATACCGGTAAAGCTGAGCCGTGATTTTTAAAGTCATTTTCTGGCGGGTTCCCAAATCTGCTTCGATGAGAGTATTCGTCACATTGGCATAGGTATTGTCGATGTAAGTCCACCGTGGCGTGGCGGAGACGACTGAGATCAGGGAACAGAGCATCAACGCTGCAAGAAAGATTAGAACGACTTTTTTCATGTTTTTTACCACCTTTTCGAAATTTTTATACTAAATACGGTGGTGAGAAGAAAAAATTACACCTAAAATCCGACAACCATCTCCAGGCTTTCGGCAATGCGGATAATCTCCTTTTTGGAAAGGGAATTTCCTATGATTTTGTAGTAATTATAATTGTCAAAAAAGTATAAACAGAGGGCATCCTCTTTAACTTTATAAAAAGCTTCTTGCCCGTTTACTGTTAATTTTTCTAGAGGAGCTCCCTCTGAATCCACACCGATTTTTCCATTATATTCGTTCAAAGCGCATTGGGAGATGGAAATAAAATAGCTGTCCTTCGTTAACTGAAAGGTGATTTTCTGCGAAAAAACCTTGACGTCCGTTATAGTGTATCCCTCGGGAAGATAGCGGGGGAAGTAAACCGGTATGTCCACCCCATTCAGCTTGTCGGCCAGTAGCTCCTGGCGAATTTGCTCGGTCAGCTGAATGCCGGTATGAGATTGATGCGTTTGAAAAAAAAGGTCAAAAATCGCGCCGTTGTTAGCCTGTACCACCAATACCGTACAAAGCATCAAAGACATTGCAACCGCAAATCGAGCCACCCCTTTGCCCAAAAAGAAGTTTTTCGCACGCCGGATTCGCTCCTGCTTTTTGGATTGACGAAGCAGCTTTTCCATCCCTTTTTTGAACCGTTCAGACGGCTGATAATTCGGCATGTCCCCGCATGCCGCGGCCAGTACCTTGTCCGGGTCAAATGGCTCCTCGGGCATATTATTGTGCAAGAACCGTTCAAAGCGTTCCTTTTCATTATCCATACTTTCATCCTCCTATTCCAGCGGCTTACCTATTTTTTATACAAGCATGATGGGAAATCAACCATTTTTTGTAACCAACTCCTTATATTGTCTATACGGTTTTTTTCAGAGAATATTTCTAAAAAATAGAAATTTCCAGAAAATTCATATTTTCGTTCAATCGTCGAAACAATATTTGGTGGATTGGTTCAGCTCCAGCCCGATTAGCAGGCGATTCTGGAGGGGGCGAAACAGGCTTTTGCCTTTTCCTGCCCATACCATATATAATTCTATTATACAAAAGAAAAAGAAAATAGGAAAGTGCAAAATAATGTATAATCGAAAATAATTCCATTTTAGAGAAGGGGCCTTGCCATACCTAAAGGGCAGAATAGGGGCTGCAAATTAGCCATTTGCGAATTTGCCGGATTACGGGCAAAACAGCCCCGCCGGGAGACATAGCCCGGCCGGTGAAAAAATATCCTTTTTTTGAAAAGAGCTGTACGAAGCCGGTAAATTTTGCTATACTGAAAAAAAGAGCCGTAAAAGGAGGCAAAAAGCGATGAATTTAACAAATGAGCAGAAGGAAAAGCTGAACGGGGCGCTGGACCGTTGGGTCGAAGAGCACCGGGAGGAATTCATCCGGGACGTATCTGATCTTTGCCGGATCCGCAGCGTATCGGAGGAGACGCCGGGCGAAAAGCCCTTTGGCGAGGGTTGCTATGAAATGCTGATGGCGTCCTTCAAGCTGGCGGAGTCGTACGGATTCCGCACCAAAAACTATGACAATTACTGCGGAAGCGCCATTTACGGGGACAATCCCAACGGCGATTCCATTGGTATTATCGCCCATATGGACATTGTGCCGGAGGGCAACGGCTGGACCCACGATCCGTATGATCCGGTTTTGTCGGAGGATGGGAAGTATCTGTTTGGCCGGGGCACTGCCGACGACAAGGCGCCGGCCATGGTGGGCCTGTACGCCATGCGCTTTTTGAAGGACCACGGCATCCATCTGAAAAACGACGTTATGCTGGTGTTCGGCTTAAACGAGGAAAAGGGCAGCGCCGACATGCCGGAATTTCTCAAGCGGGAAAAGGCGCCTAAATGGTCGCTGGTGCCCGATTCGAAGTTCCCGGTAGGCTATGCGGAAATCGGCTTTATCCACGCCCAGTTCGCCATCCCGGGCGTTGGGGAAGAGCTGGTAGAGATCCACGGCGGCGAGGCGACCAACTCGGTGCCGGACCGGGCATACGCAGTAGTCTCCGGCTGTACGGTGGATGAGGTCCGGGCCAAGCTGGGGGATATGGAGCGGATTACGGTGGAGGAGGATCCGAAGGGCGTCCGTTTCCTGGCCACCGGCAATTCCCAGCACGCATCCCGCCCGGAAGGGGCGGTCAACGCCAACAACGTATTGGCGAAGGCTCTGTTAAAGGCACAGGTTCTGCACGGCAAGACCCGGGAGGCCATGGAGCTGTTCCAGCTACTGACCAGCCATTATTATGGCGAGGATTTGGGGATTGCCTGCGAGGATGACATGTCCGGCAAGCTGACCTGCGTCTTTACCTGGGTGCGCAGAGAGGGCGACAAGCTGATTTTAAAGCCCGACATCCGCTATCCCGTTACCGCCGACCAGGCGTTTTTGATGGATGCGCTGCCGAAAAACGCCCAAAAGCTGGGATTGGAGATCCAGGAGCTGGGCAACAATCCGGCCTTCAGCTTTCCGCTGGATCATCCGGTGGTGGAAAAGCTCATTCAGGTGCCCCGGGAGGTGCTGGGCATGCCGGATATTCCCCCTCTTGTTTTGGCCGGCGGCACCTACGCCAGAAGACTGCCCAACGCAGTGTCCTTCGGGGTCACCGTACCGGATCGGGTGCGTCTGTTCGGCTTTGAGAAGGGCGGTGCCCATCAGGCCGACGAGTACGGTGATATTCCGAACCTGATGCGCAGCATCAAGGTGTATGTCCGCTCCCTGATTGAGATTGACGATCTTGTGGCTGCCCTGTAAGCGGTCTGCTCATAAAAAACGCCCCGCATTTTCAGGATGCGGGGCGTTTTGCATAAATTTTTCTTGAAGAAGGAAGAAAAAAATGGTATAATAACAAAGCCGCAATGATACTGGATTTCTATGGCCGCCTTACAGGTATGGCCTATTATACCACTACGGCTTTGCTTTCTGGTATAATAGAATAGCGGCAGAATGGTTTCTAATATGGGGTATGGGGATTTGAATGCCTGTTCTGCGGGCATGGCCGATGATCCTTTGACCGGCTTTTGGGGGTGCTCCTTTCCAACCTTTCCTTGTGCCTCCCAGAAGATTATAAGAAAACGAGAGGTGTTTTTGATGCTAGAAGAATTTATCCATCTGGCGCTGCCGACCATTATCGCGGTCATTGAGCTGATTGGGATTTTTGTGGTGGCAGTTTCGGCCTTGCAGGGCTTTTATTTTTACCTGCGGGGCCTGTTTGGCCACAATGACCGCAATATCAAGCTGGATCTGGCCAACGGCATGGCCACTGGCCTAGAATTCAAGGTGGCCTCGGAGATTTTAAAAACCGTTCTGGTTCGGGATCTCAACGAGCTGCTGGTTTTAGGATCGGTCATCGTTCTGCGGGCCCTTTTGGCGCTGTTAATCCATTTTGAGATGAAGACCAGCAAGGAGCACGAGGGCTAAAAGGAGGATGAAGATGGAAAACGAACGAAGCACCGTGGTCCAAAAAACGGTGAAAACCGGGATTTCCTTTGGGTCGGCCCTGGCGATGGTCATCAGCTATACAACCTGGCATTCCATTGGTTGGGCCATTTTCCATGGGTTGCTCAGCTGGGTTTATGTGATCTATTTTTGGATTGTCCATACATAAAGTCCATGAAAAAAGGCCGTTAGTGGCCTTTTTTCATGGGACAAGGGCTTTATCCGGCAGAATTCTGTCTTTCCTTTAACACAAGATCCCGGACGACCTCCCCGGCCAGGATCAGCCCGGCGGCGGCAGGGACAAAGGAAACGCTTCCCGGCACCGTTCGGCGGGAGGGATCTGTCCTGTCCGGCGGGGCGACGGGCGGCTCCTTGGAATAGACAACCTTGCAGTGAGAAATCCCCCGCTTTTTTAGCTCCCGTCGCATGACCCGGGCCAGCGGGCAGACCGAGGTCTGGGTGATGTCCGCTACCTCAAAGCGGGTGGGGTCCAGCTTGTTGCCTGCTCCCATGCAGCTGATTACCGGGATGCTTTTGGCCGCCGCCAGCAGGATAATGCCCAGCTTGGCGGCGACTGTATCCACTGCGTCCACAAAATAATCACAGCCGGACAGATCGTAGTCTCCGGCGTTTTCCGGCAGAAAAAACACTGGGTATTGGGTTACCTGGCAGGCGGGATTGATGTCGGCGATCCGGCGTGCGGCCGCCTCGGTCTTCAGCATACCGATGGTGCTGTGCAGGGCGATCAGCTGGCGGTTTAGGTTGGACGCGGCCACGTGATCGTTGTCAAACAAAACCAGCCGGCCGATTCCTGCGCGGGCCAGTGCCTCGACGCAGTAGGAACCCACTCCTCCTATGCCAAAGACCGCCACCTTCGCGCCCGAAAGGCGCCGGATTCCCTCTTCGCCCAATAGCAGCGCGGTGCGGCAAAACGCTTCCTCCATCCACAGGGCCTCCTTTTGTTCGTTTTGCCTTATCATAGCATGGGATCCCGCCTTTTTCAATGGGGCGACCGGCAAGACGATACCGGAACAATTGTGTACGTCTGCGTATTGGAAAAAAGGCCGCTTCCTTTACGAAGCGGCCTTTTTTGGGGGGGAGTCTATTGGTTTTGCCCGTTTTCCATGAGCTTTTGGGCGCACTGGCGAAGCTCCTCCTCTGAATGCAGGGTGATGGCGGTTTGCTGGATAGTCTCCTGCACCCAGGCGGGCAGGGACTGGAAGTAGGCGTTGGATTTCATATTCTGGGAAAAATTCGTGACCATAAAAAGGGCTCCCTTTCATTTTGGATTTTATGGTAGTTTGGACCGGATGTCCCGGTTTTATTCCGCCAGAGGTTATACGGTACTATTTTCACCAAAAGGCACATATCCTTTAGCAGAAGAAAGAGAAGGGAGTGTGCAAAAATGGAATACAAGCTGAAAAAAGACCATATTGCCGTTTGCGAGACGGCTTTGGATTCTTTTACGGAATTGCCGGTAGAAAGCGACCTGCTGCTGCCGGATTACTGCCCGGATATTGTAAAGGTGCTAAAATGCCAGGCCTGTCCCGCTTTTACAAAAACCGAAGTCAACGGGGATAAATGCGTTTTGGAGGGCACCGTGGCCATTACGATTTATTACACCGGGGAAGATGCGAAGCTGCATGCCAGCGAGCATAAGGTGGATTTTCTCAAAACGCTGGAGCTGAAGACCACACCGCAGAACCCGGCTGTGTTTTGTACGCTGAAGGAGGATTATCTCAACTGCAAGGCGGTCAGCCAACGCCGGGTGGATGTCCGCGGCGCTTTTTCCGTCACGATCAAGATTCTTTCCAACACCGAGGAGGAAATGATCTGCGCTGCCGAGGGGGCGGGACTGCAGCTGAGCCATCGGCCGATGCAGTCCAGTGAGCTCATCGGGACTGCTGGGAAAAGGTTTACGGTCCGGGAGGATCTGGAGCTGGGCCAGGAAAAGCCGCCGATGGATTATATCATCCGGCACAGCGAAAAGGTGCGCACCGACGAATGGAAGATCAGCGCAGGTAAAGTCATCGCAAAAGGAGAGCTGGAGGTGCTTTTGGAATACCAGCCCCAGGGTGAGGGGGAGCGGCAGACTGTCCAATACCAATTGCCGGTCAGCCAAATGCTGGATCTGGACGGCGTGGGAGAAGAGTCTGTCTGCCATGTTTGCTTCGATCTTCTTTGGTCCGCCCTACACCCCCAAACCGATGCGGACGGCCTGACCCGGACTGCCGCCGGTGAGTTTACGCTGTGTCTTCGCTGTATTGCCCTGCGGCAAAATACGGTCCTGCCTGCGGTCGACGCCTATTCGACCCAATTTGAGCTGCAGCAATCTCAAAAGCCTGCGTCGCTGCTGCTGACCGTTGAGGGCCTTCCCCAAAGCTGGGAGCTGGAACAGACGGTACAGCTGCCGGAATACATGAAAAAGCCATTAGATTTCTGGTGCGAAACCAGTGCGCTTTCCACTTCGGTCCAGGAAGATGTTTTGACAGTCGGGGGCAAGCTGCGCTATTGTATGCTGGGGGCCGACGCCGACGGGGCGCCCGTTTATTTTGAACAGGCTCAGGAGCTTTTGCAGGAATACCGGCTGGGGGCCGACGCTGCCGATTACCTGCTGGAACTATCCCTCGACGCGGAAAACTGCCGGTATGAGCTGTCGGACAAAAATAGTTTGCAATGCCGCTGCCGGCTGAAGGCTGACGGGATGATTCTGGGCATAATGCCTGTGAGCTTCATCACCGGGATCAAGGTGGACGAAACGCGGGAGAAAAAGCGGGAATCAGAAAGCGCCATGACCATCTATTACGCCGACGAGGGGGAGAGTATCTGGAGCATTGCTAAGCGCTATAATACCTCCATTTCGGCGGTGATGGAGGAAAATAGTTTGGAGGACGAATTTTTACCGGAGAAGAAAATCGTATTAATCCCTATGATTGACTGACCGGGGAAAACGGCTTATAAAATGAAAAAAGTCCATAGGCTTTGGCCCATGGACTTTTTTGCGGCGCAATCTATTTTTTCTTTACCCGTAAAATCCGGGTGGCGTTCAGCACGGCTAGGATAGATACGCCCACGTCGGCGAATACGGCCATCCACATAGCAGCCAGCCCGCAGGCGCCCAATACCAGGACGATCCCCTTAATCCCCAGGGAAAAAAGAATGTTGCATTTGGCAATGGATAAGGTGCGTCTCGACAGCCTGACCGCCTCCGGCAGGTCGCTGAGCCGGTCGGATACCAGCACCACGTCCGCCGCTTCGATGGCGGCGTCGGTGCCAAGTCCCATGGCAACCCCCACGTCGGCCATTGCCAGGACTGGCGCGTCGTTAATACCATCCCCCACAAAAAGGGTGCTGCCATTTTGCTTAATTTGCTCCAGATGCGCCACCTTGTCAGCGGGCAGAAGCTGTGCCCAAACCTGATCCGCGCCGCTTTCTCGGCGGATTTTTTCCGCGGTTTCGGCGTTGTCGCCGGTGAGGATCACTGTCTTTTTTACACCCAGGTCCTTGAGCTGTGCCAACGCCTGCTTAGCGTCCTCCCGAAGAGCGTCGGCTACCGTCAAATACCCTAAAACGACGCCGTTTTTGGAAAGATAGATGTTGGCGTAGGGCAAAGACGAAGTGTCGATCCCCTGTTTGGCCAGCAGCCGGTCGCCGCCGCACAGATATTGGTCCTCGCCCATTTGATAGGAAACGCCCATTCCCGGAAGCTCCTGATAGGAGGATACGGAGGAGGAATCCACAGTCCCGTACCGGGAGACGACGGCCTGAGCCATGGGATGGCTGGAGAAGCTTTCGCCGATAGCGCAAAGCCGCAGCAGCTCGTCGGCGGATATACCGTCCACCAGGGGGACAATATCGTCCACCGAAAGCTTTCCGCAGGTCAAGGTTCCGGTTTTGTCAAAAACCGCATAGGAGGTTTTGGCCAGCGCCTCCAGCGACTTGGAGCCCTTGACCAGCACCCCCCGCCGGCTGCCGGCGCCGATGCCCGCAAAAAAGGACAGGGGGATGGAAATCACCAGAGCGCACGGGCAGGAGGCGACCAAAAAAACCAGAGCCCGGTCCAGCCACATGGAAATAGGCCCCATATGGAAAAGCGGCGGCAGAAAGGTCAGCAGGATGGCGGACAGAATAATACAAGGAGTATAGATTTTGGAGAATTTTGAAATTAGTTTTTCCGTATTGCCTTTTTTGGCGGAGGATTCCTGTACCAGATGAATAATCCGGGAAGCAGCCGAATCGGAAAAGGTATTGATCGTGCGGCAGAAAAGCGCCCCATCCTTGTTGATGGTTCCGGAAAGCAGTGTTTGCCCAGGCCCTGCCTGGCAGGGGAGGCTTTCACCGGTGAGCATGGAGGTATCGACCATGCTTTCTCCGGAAAGGACCACCGCGTCCAACGGGACCCGGTCACCGGGCTTTACGAGAATTTGCGAGCCGACGGAGACAGAAGCGGCGGAGATCTCTTTATAGCTGCCGTCCTCCCGCAAAAGATAGGCGGTTTCCGGCCGAATTTTGGTCAGGGAGGCAATACTTTTTTTCGATCGGGCCACTGCTAAGCTCTCCAGCTGGTTGCCAAGCCGGAACAGGATGGTGACCAGCGCGCTTTCCCAGAATTCGCCTAAAGCCATAGCGGCTGCGACAGCGATCAGCAAAAGGGCGGTTTCATCTAGCCGAAGCCGCAGGATGTTTTTGAGTCCGGCCCAAAACAGGGGAAAGCCCGCCAGAAGGGCGGCGGCCGCCAGCAGCAGGTTGGAGACAAACGTCGGTACCGGTAGAAAGCTCAGGCAGGCCAGCGCCGCCGCGGCAAAAATCGCGATCCAGGCGCTTTTCCCCTCGGGATGGTCGTGGTCGTGGCCGCAGCCGTCGTCGCAGCTTTCCAGGCTGATATCGTGGTCCAGCCCACAGCCGCATCCCTCATGGTGGGTGTGCGGGTGATCGTGGCTGTGCGTATGGTTGTGGTCGTGACCACAACTGCATTCCGCATGTGCATGGTCAGTTTGGTGTGGGGGAGGGCAGGAGCCATCCTCCAGCCGGATTGCTGCGGCCTGCTCGCAGCAGACGCCGTTTTGTTCATGCTTGCTCATTGTTCGTTTCCCCTTTCGTATGATGGATATGCTCCAGACCGGTTGAAATGATGGAATTCACATGCTCGTCGTCCAGTGCGTAAAAGATGTTTTTACCGTCCCGTCGGGTCCGTACCAGATGACTGGTTCGCAGCAGCCGCAGCTGATGGCTGACGGCGGATTGGCTTGCTCCGGTTAATTCGGCGATATCATACACACACATTTCGGTTTGGGACAACGCGCACATGATCCGTATACGGGTGCTGTCCGAAAAGACCTTAAACAGCTCGGCCAGCTCAAACAGGTCGTCTTCGCCGGGCAAATGAGAGCGGGCAAAATCCGCTGTCTTTTTATGATCGTGCTCCTCTGATTGCAATGATTTCTTTTCCATCCAGCAGCCCCTTTTCTCTTTTGGTTTTCATAAAATGAACATATGAATAATTGTTCATTTATTAGCTTTACTATAGCACAGTAAAAAGGCTGTGTCAATAGTCTTTGAAGCTTTTTGCCGTTGGACAAAAATTTAAAAAAAGCGGTACGGCCAAAATGGCCATACCGCCTGAAGGACGATAAGTCTTAGTACAGAAATCCCGCCGGGTTTTTGTGAGCGCCGTTCACACGAAATTCGATATGTAAATGGGAGCCCGCTGTGGGATTAGACGCGCTGGGACCGGGGATAACCCATCCCGAGTTACCCACATAGCCGATGGTCTGCCCTTTTTCCACTACATCACCCACCGAAACAACAATCTGGCTGGTGTGGGCGTACAAAGTCGTATACCCGCCGCCGTGGTCGATGATGCAGAAAAGCCCGTAGCCGCTGCTGCCGTTGTTCTGCACCTTCACCACCGTGCCCTCTCCGCAGGAGACGATACGCGCACCGTAGATGCTGCTGCCGCTGCCGCAGATATCCATGCCGGTATGAAAATCGGTTCCCTGGAAGCGGGGGCCATAGGGGGAGGAGATACTGCCGTATCCGGGCACCGGCCAGGCCCAGGTGCCGTCGCCCTTATATTCGCCGGTGGATTTCAAGTTTGCGTAAATCTGGTCGATTTCCGCCTGGATCGCCTTTTGCTTGGCCTGTAAGGCGGCGGTGTCGGCTAAAAAGGCCTTTTCCATTTCATCGATGTCGCTGATATGCTCCTGCGCTTCGGCGGACTGGGTGTTCAGCTGGCTTTTAAGCGATTCCAGCTGGGCGGCGCTACTCTCCAGCTCCTGCTTGTCCGCCTCTAAGGATTCCTGCAAATTTTGCAGATCGCCGATCTGCACCTCCAGCTGTTCGATGACCAGCTGGTCGTGGTTGGAAATCCGAGATACCGCCTCCATGCGGACCGAAAAATCCGCAAAGCTTTCCGCCCCGAACAGATACTCTAAAAAGGAGTATTCCGGGGACATATAGGAGCTGCGGATCTGCTTTTTAAACTGCGCATACTTGTCGCCGATATCCTGCTCTAACTGGTCGATCTGCCCATTGGTCTCATCGATATTATTTTGCAGCAGCTGCATTTTCTGCTTGGTCAGCTGGATCTGCTGAGTGGTGCTGTACAGCTGGCTGTCGATATGAGCTTTTTGGATGGCGGCCCTTTCCTTTTCGTTTTTGGCCGCGTTGATTTTATCCTGTAAGACCGTCTGCTGCTGCTGTAAGCTGCCGATTTGCTGGTTTAAATCGGTCAGCTGGTCTTGCTGCTGTTGCTGCTGCGCGAGCTGCTCCGGCGTTAGGCCCGAAGAGGAAGAGCTCCCGGAAGAACCCGCCGGCGGCTGCTCCGGTTCGGCCGGTACGCTGTCGCTGGGCTGGGGCTCATCCTCCTGATTTTGTTCAGGCTCCTGCTCGCTGGGCGACGGAGGCTTTGATTGGATGTTCGGGCCGATGGTCATATTGTTAAACGCCACATCTGTGTTCCCGATGGCATGTGCGCTGGGAACGAAGAAAAAAACCGCCGCGAACGCGCAAAAAAGGGCAAAAAATTTCCTTTGTTTTTTCATTGGTCCACCCCTCCGGAAAAATCAGTCAGTCTTTTTTCTATCTACTATCAATTTATACTTGTTTTCCCATTTTGTCAATGATAGAATAATCCTGTCGATTTCAATTGAATAATTTTTGGGGTGAATTTTCAAAAAGAGGATGGAGGACGAATATGAACCGAGCAAAAGGAATTGCGCTGGTTATTTTATCTGCCGTGATTTACGGCGGTACGCCAAGCATGGTAAAATATACATACGCCCACGGCTCTAATCCGGTGATGATGACCATGTTTCGGTCGCTTTTGCCGCTTCCGATTATTTTGATGATTTTGCTGATCAAAAAAATCCCGGTCAAAATCCCGGCAAAAATGCTGGGGAAAATCAGCGTAATCGCCTTGGCCGGCTCTACCGCCACCACCATCATGCTTAATATGTCCTATCATTATATTCCTGTGGGGATGGCGACGACGCTCCACTTTGTCTACCCGACCTTTGTGTCCCTTTTGTGCTTTTTCTTTTATAAAGAGCGAATCGACCGGGCGAAAATCCTGGCGCTGTTTATTTCCAGCGCAGGCATCCTCTGCTTTTTCCAGGGCGGCGCCGGCGGCAGCTTGGCGGGGATTCTTCTGGCGCTGAGCTCCGGGCTGACCTACGCGTTTTATATGGTGGCGGTGGATCAATGGGGGATGAAGGATATGCATCCAATGGTTTTTTCCCTTTACACCTGCATTTTTGTTTCTTTCTATACATTTTTATATGGCGTTTTGACGAACCAGGTCACCTTTGGGATGAGCTCTCTGTCCTGGGTTTACACCTTTATCGTCGCGGTTTTGGTGTCTATAGGGGCCAACGCTTTTTTGCAGGTGGGCATCCGCTATACCGGCGCTTCTACCTCGGCCATTTTAAGTATGTTCGAACCGATTACAAGCGTTGTGTGCGGTGTGCTGATCCTGCACGAAAGCCTGTCCGGCATGAAGCTTTTGGGCTGTGGACTGATTCTGTTCGCCGTTTATCTGCTGACCAGAAAGCGTACGGTAATTGCATAATCGGGTCTTCCAATCAGTACAGCCTGCTGTTCATGATGTGGTCGGCGCACTCCTGCAGCTTGCCCAATGTGGAGATTTCGCCGTAAGCGTCTAAAATAGCCTGCCGAACGTAGGGCGGCAGCAGGTTAAAGTATTCGTTAATCTGAAAATCCTGCGAGTACTGCATATAATCCATAGGTTTTACCCATCCTTTTAATTATGATTGGCAAGTTCGCTTAAAAGTGTGCGCAAAGCGGGCCTGCATGGGTATTGTGGGCAGAAGCGGGCCAAACAACAATGGGAAATGTTTGCATTTTTTCTTCTGCCATGCTATAATAACCGCGTTGTTTGGCAATTTTCAATTTTTAGGAGGTTTAGGGCATGGAAGTTAAAGAAAAGGTGCTGGAAGTGATGCGCGAGGCTGGAAAGCCTGTTTCCGCCGGCGAGGTGGAGAAGCTGTCCGGACTGGACCGCAAGGAGATTGATAAAGCGTTTAAAGAGCTGAAAAAGGAAGAGGCAATCGTCTCTCCGGTTCGCTGCAAGTGGGAGCCTGCAAGCAAATAGCGGCAGCCTGCTCCCGGCTGGGCGAGATTCATGCTTAATGGCCGGATATGCGCTGGGTGCGCGTTAGAGTCCTGTTATAAGAAAAACGCATCGGGAAGCGGGCCTGCTTTTCCGGTGCGTTTCGCTTTATCCGCAGGACTGTATCCCCAAGGGTAGGGCCGGCACCATTTTCGCTAAGAAGAGGAAAATTTACGTTTCCCTTACGTTTTTTTCAAAAAGAAAAATGCGGAAGGACTTTACATAACAGCGGGTGATATTGTAAAATAGATACAAACTAAGCAAACCCCAAAAAATGGGAGAGTGAGCGGAATGGATTTGCAGTACAAACGGATTTTGTTGAAGCTTTCCGGCGAGGCGCTGGCCGGCGCGCAGAAGTTCGGGCTGGATTACGACGTGGTGCAGCGCATCTGCGAAAGCATAAAACAGTGTACCGAACTGGGCGCCGAAGTGGCTATTGTTGTGGGCGGCGGAAACTTCTGGCGGGGCCGCAGCAGCGGGAAAATGGATCGTACCCGGGCGGATCATATGGGGATGCTGGGAACAGTCATCAACGCCCTGGCCCTGGCCGACGCGTTGGAGCAGCTGGGGGTCCCGGTGCGGGTGCAGACGGCCATCGCCATGCAGCAGGTGGCGGAGCCCTATGTGCGGGGCCGGGCGGTGCGTCATCTGGAAAAGGGACGGGTCGTCATCTTCGGCTGCGGAACCGGCAACCCGTTTTTTTCCACCGACACAGCCTCTTCTCTGCGGGCGGCGGAAATCGGCGCGCAGATTATGATGAAGGCCACGATGGTAGACGGCGTGTATGACAAGGACCCCCATCAATATCCGGACGCGGTCCGGTACGACACGCTGTCCTTTTCGGAGGTGCTTGGCAAGGAGCTGGCGGTGATGGATATGACGGCGGCGTCGATGTGTAAGGATAATCATATTCCGGTGCTGGTTTTTGATATCGGTGATCCGCAAAATTTGGTTCGGGCGGTCCGGGGCGAGACGATCGGAACCCTGGTAACCGAAGGGTGAGCGCTGAACCGGGCAAAGCGCCAACAAGCAGAATTTGCCGAATGAGATAAAGAACTTTGCTGGAGAAAGGGAGCGTTTTTATGAAAGAGCATCTGAAAGCATACGATGAAAAAATGACCAAGACCCTGAATGCGTTAAACCATGAGTTTTCCTCCATCCGCGCGGGACGTGCCAATCCGGCGGTACTGGAGAAGGTACAGGTAGATTATTATGGTGTTCCCACAGCGATCAACGCAATGGCGGCGGTGACGGTTTCGGAGGGGCGTACGTTGGTGGTGCAGCCCTGGGACAAATCCACCCTGAAATCCATTGAAAAAGCGATTTTGGCCTCCGATATCGGTATTAACCCTACCAACGACGGAAACGTGATTCGGCTGACCTTCCCGCAGCCGACAGAGGAGCGCCGCCGAGAATTGACCCGGCAGGTGTCCAAGACCGCAGAGGATTCGAAGGTAGCGGTTCGGTCCATTCGCCGCGACGCCATCGAAAAATACAAGGCCATGAAAAAAAATTCGGAAATTACCGAGGATGACCTAAAGGGCTATGAAAAGGATATCCAGGACCTGACCGACAAATACTGTAAGGAAATTGATAAAATGGCCCAGACTAAGGAAAAAGAGATTATGGAAATCTAAAATACCGCATAGAATAAAAGGCATAGGCAGCGCCTATGCCTTTTCAGGCGAGAGAAAAGCCGCGCTTTTTAAGCTTCGGCGGACCCCTTTGGGGATAGGAGAATACAGGCTATGTCGAATGAGCAAAAAGAACCTTTGGTTGTTCCAGCGCACATCGCCATCATCATGGACGGCAACGGCCGCTGGGCGAAAAAACGGGGCCTGCCCCGCAACGCCGGCCACCGCCAGGGTGCGAAGACACTGGAAAATATCTGCGATTATTGCCAGAAAATCGGGGTGCGGTATGTCACGATCTATGCCTTTTCTACCGAAAATTGGAAAAGACCGCAGGAAGAAATCAATACGATCATGGATATGCTGCGCAATTATTTAAAGGAAGCATCGAAACAGACACGGCGAAATGTCCGGCTGCTTTTTTTAGGCGACAGGGCGCCGCTGGCTTCTGATATCCGGCAGCTGATGAACCAGGCGGAAAAAGACAGCGCCGGCAATACGGGAATGACCTTATGTATTGCCGTCAACTATGGGGGCCGGGCGGAAATTGTCCGGGCGGCCCGTTCGCTGGCACGGCTGGCGGCCCAGGGAGATCTGGCCCCGGATGAAATCGGCGAGCAGCTTTTTTCGGAGCATCTGTACACCAGGGGAATTCCGTCGCCGGATCTTTTGATCCGCCCCAGCGGCGAGCTGCGCGTTTCGAACTTTTTGCTCTGGCAGCTGGCTTATACGGAGTTCGTCTTTATGGATGTGCTCTGGCCGGATTTTTCCCCTTTGCATCTGGACCAGGCCATTGCCCAGTACGCAAAACGAAATAGACGATTTGGAGGCATTTGATGAAACAGCGGGTTGCAACGGCTGCGATTGGCCTGTTGATTTTTTTCTTTGTTTTGGCGTTTTACTCTACAGTCTTTTTAAATATCAGCGCGGCGGCCATTGTTTTTCTGGCGTTGTACGAAATGTTTCATGTGACTGGTGTTTGGAAAAATAAACTCCTGTCCGCCGTCTGCCTGGTATTTGGCTGCTCCTCTGTTTTTTTCGGCGCATCCCTGCGGGACCAGTGGCTGAGATATTGGGCGGCGGCTTTTGTGCTGGCTGTTTTTTGCATCCTGCTTTTTTGTCATGAAACGCTCTCTTATGCTAAGGCGGCCACAGCGTTTGCCGCTACATCCGCCATCAGCTACGCCGTCGGCATCCTGATTCGATTTCGGGAGACCAGCGAAAACGCGGCTGTAGGCATCTATTATACCCTGCTGGCCTTCGGTCTGGCCTGGCTGACCGATACGGGCGCTTATCTGTTTGGCATCACCTTGGGCAGACATAAGCTGGCCCCCAAAATTAGCCCCAAGAAAACGGTGGAGGGCGCGGTGGGCGGCGTGGGCTTTTGTATTCTCACCGTCTGGATATTGTCCTTGCTTTATCAATGGATTTGTGTCGGCATTTGGCAAATCCGGCTGGAGGTGGACTATACCCTGCTGCTTTTTTTAACGCCGGTAGGTTCCTTACTCTCCATGCTGGGAGATCTGTCCGCCTCGCTGATTAAAAGGCAGTGCGGTGTAAAGGACTATGGCTCCTTGATGCCCGGCCACGGCGGGATTATGGACCGGTTTGACAGCGTCTTTTTCGTATTGCCGTTTTTATATCTGTTTGTCCGGTTGTTCCCGGTGATTTAAATGGGGGTTGGAGGGCTTTTTGCTATGGATCGAAAAAAAATCACCATCCTGGGCTCTACCGGCTCCATCGGAACCCAGGCGCTGCAGGTTGTCCGCCGCCTGGGCTTTGAGCTTGAGGCGATTTCCGCCAACGTCAGCGTTGATTTGGCGGAGAAGCAGGCGCGGGAATTTTCTCCTCGCTATGCGGTAATGATGGAGCCGGCTGCTGCTGCGGATTTAAAAATCCGCCTGGCCGATACTGGCACAAGGGTACTCTGCGGGATGCAGGGCCTTTGCCAAATCGCGTCTTTGCCGGAAAACGACCTGGTGCTCAATTCGGTGGTCGGGATGATCGGCCTGCGCCCGACCCTGGCAGCTATTGAGGCTGGGACCGACGTGGCCTTAGCCAATAAAGAAACGCTGGTAGCCGCCGGGCAGCTGGTCATGGCGGCGGCCCGCCGGAAAAAAGGAAAAATTTTGCCGGTGGACAGCGAGCATTCGGCGATTTTTCAATGTCTGCAGGGGAATCCTAAAAGGGATGCGCTGCATAAAATCATTTTAACCGCGTCCGGCGGGCCTTTTTTTGGAAAAAAGCGCGGGGAGCTGGAGCAGGTTACGGTAGAGCAGGCGCTTCGCCATCCCAATTGGGTGATGGGCGCAAAACTGACCATCGATTCTGCTACACTTATGAACAAGGGTCTGGAGATGATCGAGGCCAGCTGGCTGTTCGAAAAGCCCGTCGACAGCATCGAGGTGCTCGTTCATCGGGAGAGCGTGATTCACTCGATGATCGAGTATGTGGACGGCTCCTGCATCGCCCAGCTGGGAACGCCGGATATGCAGATCCCAATCCAGTACGCTCTGACCTATCCTGCCCGTGTCCCCAGCGAGGTGAGGCCCCTTTCTCTGGCCGATATCGGAAAGCTGACCTTTTTTTACCCGGACCTTAAGACCTTTTCCTGCCTGCGGGTCTGTATAGACGCCGCCCGGATGGGCGGCCTTTACCCCTGCGCGGCCAACGCGGCCAACGAAGAGGCGGTGGCGCTGTTCCGGGAAGGGCGGATCCGCTTTCTGCAAATCGGGGAGCTGGTAGAAAAGGCCGCCTTTTCCCAGCGTATGCCTTTGGACTATACCCTGGAGGATGTGTTTTGGGCAGAGGAAGAGGCCCGACATCGTGTACGAGTAGAGTGCGGGATGTAACATTGGTAGGCCCGTTTTGGTTTTAGAGCGGGAAGAGCAATTCGCCGTGAGATGCGGCAAAGGGGGAATTTCGATTTGGGTATCATTCTGACGGTCATTTTGTTTGGCATTTTGATTTTTATTCATGAATTCGGCCATTTTATCACCGCCAAGCTTTCGGGAGTAAAGGTCAACGAGTTTGCACTGGGTATGGGCCCGGTAATCTGGAAGACTAGGAAAAAGGATACACAGTATGCCCTTCGTCTGCTGCCCATCGGCGGCTTTGTCAGCATGGAGGGGGAAGACGAGCAAAGCGACCAGGAGGGCTCCTTTACAAAGGCGCGAATCTGGAATAGAATTCTCATTATCGTCGCCGGTGCGGCAATGAACCTGCTTCTTGGCTTTTTGCTGTTGATCGTGGTTGTCAGTCAGCAGCCGGCCATCGGTACGACATCAATCGCCCGGTTTGAAGAGGGGGCCACCAGCAGCCAGCTTTTGCAGGTGGACGATAAAATTTTAAAAATCAACGGCTCCTCCGTTCATATTGACTATGATATTATCTATACGATGATGCGCGATTCCGACGGCGCAGTAGATATGCTGGTGCTGCGCGACGGACAAAAGATCGAGCTCAACGGGGTTCCCTTCGCCACAGCTGAGATGGAGGACAAAACCGTTGTCACCACATTGGATTTTAAGGTGTATGGCCGGGAAAAAACCGTCGGCGGCGTATTGCGCCAGGCGTTTTTCTATACGGGAACGGTGGCGAAGCTGGTCTGGACGTCGCTAATTGATATTGTCACAGGCCGGTTTGGCCTTAACCAGCTGTCCGGTCCGGTGGGAGTGGCGTCTGCCGTCGGGGAGGCAAGCTCCATGGGCCTTTCCTCGTTTTTGATGCTGGCGGCGTTTATCACCATCAACCTGGGAGTATTTAATCTGCTTCCGATCCCCGCTTTAGACGGTGGGCGGCTTTTGTTTTTGCTGATTGAGGCGGTGCGGGGTAAGCCGGTGAGTCCCAAATACGAAGGATATGTCCACGCGCTGGGCTTTGTGGTGTTGTTTGGACTGATGATTTTTGTGACCTTTAACGATATTGTGCGTTTGTTTCGGGGGTGAATGACATGCCTTTGCGCGTTTGCAGACAGGTGAAGGCCGGGGGAGTTCCTATCGGGGGCGGCGCGCCGGTTACCATCCAGTCCATGCTCAGCTGTCCGGCGGCGGATGTGCCCGGCAGTATCCGGCAGGCGGCGGCGCTGGAAAGGGCCGGCTGCGAGATTCTGCGGGCGGCGGTCCCGGATATGGAGGCAGTTCGGCTGGTCGGCGCGATCAAGGAAGCTGTTTCCATCCCGCTGGTGGCGGATATCCATTTCGATTACCGGCTGGCGCTGGAATGCGTGGCGGCCGGGGTCGATAAGGTGCGGATCAATCCCGGCAATATCGGAGACAAAAGTCGGGTACGGGCGGTGGTGAAGGCGTGCAAGGCCAAAAACATCCCCATTCGCATCGGGGTAAACGGCGGCTCGCTGGAAAAGGAAATCCTGGAAAAATACGGCGCGCCGACAGCGGAGGCCCTGGTAGAAAGCGCCATGCGCCATGTGTCCATACTGGAAAAAAACGATTTTTACGATATTGTTCTGTCCATAAAATCCTCCGACGTTCAAACGACGGTGGAGGCCTACCGGCTGGCGGCCCAGCGCTGCGATTATCCGCTGCACCTGGGGGTAACCGAGGCGGGAACCGAGCGGATGGGGCTAATCAAATCGGCGGCAGGTATCGGCTCGCTTTTGTTAGACGGCATCGGCGATACCATCCGTGTTTCCCTCACCGCCGACCCGGTCCGAGAAATCGCCGCCGCTAAGGATATTCTCAAGGCTGTAGGTGCGCGGGACGAGGGTGTCCGCATCGTCTCCTGTCCCACCTGCGGGCGGACAAGCATCGACCTGATTGCCCTGGCCGGCCAGGTAGAAGAGCGGCTGCGGAATTGCCAAAAGCCCATCACCGTAGCGGTCATGGGCTGTGCGGTCAATGGGCCGGGCGAGGCCCGGGAAGCGGATATTGGAATTGCCGGCGGCGCAGGGGATGCGCTGCTGTTTAAAAAGGGGAAAACCCTGGGCAAGTTCCCGGAAAGGGATATTTTAAACGTGCTGCTTGCGGAGATTGAAAAAATGTAGCGAAAAAAGGGGGAAAAGAATGGATTCAAATTCTTTTGGCGCTCTTTTTGGCCGCCTGTGCCAAAGGGATCTGCCGGAAGCGCTTTCCCAAGCACAGGTGGCGTCCATGTCCCTTTCAAAAGGCAAATTGGCCTTGCAGGTTGGACTTAGGCCTGCTTCGATTCTCGAAAAAAGGGACCTGTTTGCTGTGGAAAAAGCGCTTTGCGAAACGCTAGGCTTAAAAACCTGCCAGCTGCTCCCCCAATATAGCCCGGTGCTTTTGACCGGCGGCTATATGGGCCAGGTGGTGGAGGAGCTGCGCCGGCGCAACTGCCTGGTCAACGGCTTTCTCGATGGTGTCAGCGCTGATTACAGCGGCGGGGTGATGACCATTCATTTAAAGCGTGGCGGGCTTTCTCTTCTGCAAAGCGCGGGCAGCGACCGGCACATCCGGGAAATTTTACAGCAGGAATTCGGCGTTTCGGTAGAAATCGCCTTTGACGGGGTGACCGAGCTGGAGGAATATTCTCAGGAGTTTGCCCAGTCGGCGGAGGAAAACCGTCGGGCGGTGGAAAAAATCCAGCAGGAAAAAGCGCGGCAGAACCAGGAAAAGAAGGAGGCTCCGTCCCGCCCCAGTCAGTCCATCGCCTTTGATGTGGGCGATCTGCCCTTTGACAGAGATTCACTGCAGGTCGTTTCTGGCCGGGCCGTTAAGGAAAAGCCGGTTTCGCTGGATTCCATCGACGCGGAAAGCGGCAGAGTTACGGTTTGGGGGGATATTTTTTCGGTAGACAGCCGGGAATCGAGGGATGGATCAAAAGTGATTTTGGCCATTCATTTTACCGATTATACCAGCTCTAACGTGATGAAGATCATCGCGGAAAAGGAAAAAGCATCTGTTTATGAGCCGTTGACCAAGGGGAAGACGGTCCTTATTCGGGGAGAGGCGTCCTACGATAAATACGACGGGGAAATTTCTATCCGTCCATACGATATTTGTATGGTGAAAAAGCTGGTCCGCCGGGACGAGGCGCCCCAAAAGCGGGTGGAGCTGCACGCCCATACCAAAATGTCCGCCATGGACGCAGTGGTAACCGCCCAGGATCTGGTCAAGCGCGCCTATGAATGGGGGCATAAGGCTATTGCCATCACTGATCACGGCGTCGTCCAGTCCTTCCCCGAGGCGGCGGGCGCCGCCGCCTCCATCACCAAGGCCGGCGGCGATTTTAAGGTGATTTACGGGCTGGAAAGCTATTTTATCAACGATATGGTCCCCATCGTTAATGGAGACCGGGATATGCCGCTGTCCGGCTCTTATATCGTTTTCGACCTGGAAACTACTGGTCTTTCCGCTTGGAACGACCGGATCACCGAAATCGGCGCAGTCTGCCTGGAAAACGGGGAAATCGGTGAATCCTTTAATCTTTTCGTCAACCCACAGCGCCCGATCCCGGAACGGATTACCCAGCTGACCGGCATTACCGATGAGATGGTGGCTGGCGCGCCCACAGAAGAGGAGGCGCTGCGGCAGTTTTATGCGTTTTGCGGCGGGGAAGACGCGGTGCTGGTGGCGCATAACGCCCCGTTTGATACCGGCTTTCTCAAAGCGGCGGCAAAGCGCTGTAAAATGCCTTACCGGTTTACCTCCATCGATACAGTGCCCATTGCGCGTAAGCTGTTTCCCCAGCTGCGCAACCATAAGCTGGATACGGTGGCAAAGCACCTGCGTCTGGGCAATTTCAACCATCACCGCGCCTGCGACGACGCGCGGATCCTGGCGGAAATTTACCAAAGGTTGGCCGAGCTGCTGCAAAAGGAAAAAGGAATTCAGGACATACAAAAAATTAATACCGGCCTGTCCGGCGTGGACTATAAAAACGCCTATTCCTATCACCAGATTCTGCTGGTTCAGAACCTGACAGGGCTGAAGAACCTGTACCAGCTGGTCTCCAAATCCCATTTGGAATACTTTTACAAAAAGCCCCGGATTCCCAAAAGCGAGCTGCTGCGGTATCGGGAAGGGCTTATTTTGGGAAGTGCCTGCGAGGCGGGCGAGCTGTTTCGGGCGGTGGTGGACGGGAAAAGCTGGAGCGAGCTTTGCGGTATCGCTAGGTTTTACGACTTTTTGGAGATCCAGCCCATCGCCAACAACCTGTTTATGATCCAAAACGGCACGGCAGAGGATGAGGAGCAGCTGCGCGAGTACAACCGCACCATCGTCCGGCTGGGGGATACGCTGAAAATCCCGGTCTGCGCTACCTGCGACGTACATATGATGGACGAAAAGGACAATATTTTCCGGCAAATTCTGCTGGCAGGGATGGGCTATAAGGATACGGACCAGCAGTCCCCCTTATACCTGCGCACCACCGACGAGATGCTGCGGGAATTTTCCTACCTGGGCGAGGAAAAGGCCTACGAGGTGGTGGTGACCAATCCCAACCGGATCGCCGACCGGATTGAAAGCATCAAGCCGATTCCCGACGGCACCTTTACCCCCACCATCGACGGCGCCGAGGAGGATTTGCAGCGCATCACCTGGGACAAGGCCCGGGAGATTTACGGAGATCCGGTGCCGGATTTGGTGGCCAAGCGGCTGGACCGGGAATTGACCTCCATCATCAAGCACGGCTTTGCAGTGCTGTACATCATCGCCCAAAAGCTGGTTTGGAAATCGGTGGAGGACGGATACCTGGTGGGCTCCCGAGGATCGGTAGGCTCCTCATTTGTGGCGACCATGGCGGGGATCTCGGAGGTCAACCCCCTGCCGCCCCACTACGTCTGCCCCAGCTGTCAGCACAGCGAATTTATTACCGATGGGTCCTATGGCTCGGGCTTTGACCTTCCGCCCAAAAGCTGCCCGGTCTGCGGCGCGGCCTATAAGCGAGATGGGCACGATATCCCCTTCGAGACCTTTTTGGGCTTTAACGGCGACAAGGCGCCGGATATCGACCTGAACTTCTCCGGCGAATACCAAAACCAGGCCCATCGCTATACCGAGGAGCTGTTCGGAAAAACCCATGTGTTCAAGGCAGGGACCATCTCTACCGTGGCAGAAAAAACCGCCTACGGCTTTGTGAAAAAGTATATGGAGGAGCGGGGCCGGGTGGTCCACAAGTCGGAGGAGCTGCGGCTGGCGGCAGGCTGCGCCGGGGTAAAGCGGACCACCGGCCAGCATCCCGGCGGCATGGTGGTTGTACCCAACCAGTTTGAGGCCGCCGACTTTACGCCGATCCAGCACCCGGCGGACGATGCGGGCTCCGGCATTCTGACCACCCATTTCGATTTCCATTCATTGCACGACACAATTTTGAAGCTGGACCTGCTGGGCCACGATGTGCCGACCATGTATAAGTATCTGGAGGATATGACTGGCATAAAGGTTATGGATGTGGACACCTCCGATCCCAAGATCTTCAGCCTCTTTACTTCGGCAGAGGCCCTCGGCGTTACCCAGGAGGATATTTCCTGTAACACCGGCTCGCTGGCGCTGCCGGAAATGGGGACGAATTTTGTCCGACAGATGCTGGTGGACGCGCAGCCCAAAACCTTCGCGGACCTTTTGCAGATTTCCGGCCTGTCCCACGGTACTGACGTTTGGCTGGACAATGCCCAGGAGCTGATCAAAAACGGCACCTGCACCATTTCCGAAGTAATCGGCACTCGAGACAGCATCATGATCTATTTGATTCAAAAGGGCTTAGATCCCAATATGGCCTTTAAAATTATGGAAATCACCCGTAAGGGCAACGCGCCCAAGCTGTTGACCGACGAGCACAAAAAGGCCATGCTGGAGCACGGCGTCCCTCAGTGGTATATCGACAGCTGCTTAAAGATCAAATACATGTTCCCCAAGGCCCACGCGGCGGCCTACGTCATCGCGGCCATCCGGCTGGGATGGTACAAAATTTATTATCCGCTGGAATTTTACGCCACCCTTTTTACCGTCCGCGGGGATGATTTTGACGCGGACGCCGCCGTCAAGGGTAAAGCGGCGGTCAAGATGAAGATGGACGGCCTTCGGATGAAGGGCAACGAGCGGACGGCGAAGGAGGAGGAGCAGTACAGCAGCCTGCAGATCGTCAACGAAATGCTGGCTCGGGGCTTTTCCTTTTTACCGGTTGATCTTTTTTCCTCCCACGCTACAAAATACCAAGTGGAGGATGGCAAGGTCCGCCTGCCCTTTAACGCATTGAAGGGCCTTGGCGTCAGCGCCGCACAAAGCTTACAGGAAGCGGCATCCGGCGGGCCGTATATCTCCAAGGACGAGGTACAGACCCGCGCCGGCGTGTCCAAATCGGTGCTGGAAATTCTGGATCAGTCCGGCGCGCTGAACGGTCTGCCCGATTCCAGCCAGATCTCCTTCTTTTAAGCCTTGTACGATTAGGGCAAACAAAAAAAGCCCATCCGGCCGGAGGGCTTTTTTGTTTGCCGCCGTGCGTTTTAGCGCTAGCAGCAGGAGCCTTTTACGCGGAAGGACTCGCAGTCGGTGCATTCCACTACCGTGGGATGGGCCTCGTGGGTGCCGACCTGGATGCTGTTAAGGGTGCAGTAATTTTCGTTTCCGCAGTGGTGCACGCATTGCTGAACCGTGCAGCCGATGGATTTGTTTGCTTTGCATTCGGACATAATAAAAAACCTCCTTTACAGATTGCAATAATAGTATGGACCCTAAAAGCAATTTTTATAACACAAATGCTTGGAATGTGCTGCCATTTAAAAAAAAATTTTGCCCATACTTGCCTGGCATGGCAGATAGGCGCGGCGGCCGATAGAATTGCAAAATGCATCCGGATATAGTACAATGTTTTTACCAATTTTTTGCGGAGAAAGACGGCGGCCGTTTAGCCGTATCAAAAAGGAAAGGCGTGTGTGTTATGACCAAAAAAGAGCGGGTGATGGCGGCGATAGACGGCCGTCCAGTGGATCATGTCCCGTCGGGATTCTGGCTGCATTTTCCCGAGGACTGCTTTTACGGGGATGCGGCGGTACGGGCCCATTTGGATTTTTTCCAGAAAACCGGTACGGATATCCAGAAAATCATGAACGAAAACCTGGTGCCCTGCGATATCCCCATTCAAAAGGCTGCCGACTGGAAAAATTTAAAGCCCTTTCACCGGCATTCCCCTTTTATCGTCAACCAGGTCGAGCTCATCCAGCGAATTTTGGATAAGACCGGCGGGGAAGGGCTGACGTTGGCTACCGTTCATGGAGTGGTGGCCTCCGCCTGGCACGCCAGAGGCGGTTCCGCCGGCTATGAAACCGGCAGCGGCCTGCTGGCGGCCCATCTGCGGGAGAACCCGGAGGCAGTTGCCTACGGCTGGTCGGTCATTGGGGAAGGCCTGGCGATTTTGGCCGAGGCCTGTCTGGAGGCCGGGGCCGACGGCATTTACTATGCGGCGCTGGGCGGGGAGGAATACCTTTTTACCGACGAGGAATTCGAAACCTTTGTAAAGCCCCACGATCGGAAGATTTTGGAAGCGGCCAAGAGGTCTTCCTACAACCTTTTGCACGTCTGCAAGGACCGGCTGCGTCTGGAACGGTACCGGGATTATCCCTGCGCCGCCGTCAATTGGGGCGTTTACGAGCAAAACCTCTCCCTTCTGAAGGGGGCCGAACTGTTCCGGGACCGGGCGATCCTGGGCGGGCTGGACGATCGCAGCGGCGTGCTGGTGGACGGAGGCGAGGAGCAGATTCGGCAGGCCGTCCGGGAGGTTTTAGGGCAGATGGAAGGGCGCCGGTTTATCCTGGGAGCCGACTGCACCCTGCCCACGGAAATCGACTATAACCGCATCCGCACTGCGGTAGAAGCGGTCAAATAGGGGGGATTCACTTGGAAAAAACAAACCGCTGCAAAACGGTTTCGTTGCTTTTGCTTTTATCCTTGATTTTTCAAGGGGCGCACGCGCTGGCCCAGGCGGTGATCCTGATTGCCCAGCGCCCATTAAAAATCCTGCTGAGCGCCCACAGCGCCTTTGAGCAGAACCTTTATCCTCCGGCAGAGATTGCCGGGATTGTCGCCGTGCTGGTGCTGCATATCGGCTTGTTTCTTTTTGTTTGGAGCCAGATGGAAAAGGCTTCTTTCCGGGTAGCGGAGCTCTTGGCCATCGCCGTCGGCGGCCTGCTGCTGGTGGGAAGCCCCATTTCCCTGTCTGTGCTGACCAATATGGGCTACGCGGCCCAGGGCGCCCAGGTCCTGGCCAACTATTCGCTGCTGGTCAACCTCATGGGGATGGTCCGCCCCCTGTCCCGCCTGGGATGGGTTTTACTGGTGGTCGGCGCAACGGCCTCGCTGGGTCGTAAGCGTTCCTGCTGTCCGGTGCAATAAGCGCAAAAAAGGGGCCTTCAGATTTTTCCGAAGGCCCCTTTGCAGGCTTTAGAAGCGCAGAGAAAGGCAGCTGAGGCCGCCGTCGATTTTCCGGTATTCGGAGGTGTCTACCACCAAAACCTCGTAGCCCAAAGCCTCGATGGCCTTTTGGGTTTGGGGATATCCGGCGGGGACCAGCACCTTGCCGTTGACCCAAATGCAGTTGGCGCCGTATTCCTCGCCGACGGCGACCTTCAGATGATGGAATTGGGAGAAAGTCGGATTGTCCAAAAATTCCCCGCTGATCAAAAGGTTATTGTTTTCGATGTAGGAAAGGCCGGTCTTTAGATGCAGGATGGTGTGCAGCGGCACCATTTCGCCGCTCATGCCGTGCTTTTCCAACGCGCGGATAAACTGCTGCGCACCCTCTTGGTTGGTGCGGGCGGAAATGCCAATATAAAAATGGTCGCCGACCATCATGATGTCTCCGCCCTCCAGCGTGCCGGGGGCCTGGATGTACTCAATGGCTCTTTAGGGTAAAACCGCTCAATCACCGGGATCATGGACATAATCTCCCCCTTGCGGGAGGGGGTGCCGGGATTGGTAATCAGCGCGAATTTGCGGGTGAGGACGGCGGTATCCTCTACAAAGCAGGAGTCGGGGTAGGCCTCGTCAGCCTCCAGCACTGTGACCTGTACGCCGCACTGCTCCAGCGCTTGGATGTAATCGGCGTGCTGCTTTATGGCCAGCTGATAGTCCGGCTTGCCCAGGTCCGCAGTAGTGATGCCGTCGACCATAGCCTGGCAGGGCTTTTTGACAATTGCATGGGTAAACATATTTGATTCCTCCAACCGTTGTTTTGAATAATTATACAATATATCTGCAAAAAATGCAATAAAATGCAAGATAAAAAAGAAAATTTGTTGGATTTTTACCGGATTTTTTCCTTATTTTGTGAGAATATAAGGCAAATCAGATGATGATTGACAGGCAGGCCGAGGGATGATAGGGTAGAGATAGAAAAATTCTGTCCCGGCAAAAGAAGATCCCGGCAGCGGAGTGATCGAATCCAAAGGGCCGAAGGATTGGGAAAAACGAAGAACAGGGAAAGGGGCAAAAGGATGAAGCTGATTTCGTGGAATGTTAATGGGCTGCGCGCCTGCTGGGGAAAGGGCTTTCTGAATTTTTTCCAGGAAGCGGATGCGGATATCTTCTGCATTCAGGAAACAAAGATGCAGCCGGACCAGCTGACTTTGGAACTGGAAGGCTACCGGCAATACTGGTGCAGCGCCCAAAAGAAGGGGTATTCGGGTACGGCGCTTTTTTGTAGGGAGGAGCCGTTGGGCGTTTGGTACGAGCTGGCGCCGCCTCATTCCGGTGAAGGGCGGGTGATTACAGCGGAGTTTGGGCGGTTTTATCTGGTCAACGTCTACACTCCCAATTCTCAGCGAGGGCTGAGCCGGCTTTCCTATCGAATGGAGTGGGAGGACGCTTTTTTGTTCCATATACAAAAGCTAGAGGAAAAAAAGCCGGTGGTGATCTGCGGAGATATGAATGTGGCGCACCGGGAAATTGACCTGAAAAATCCTAAGACCAACACGGGAAACGCGGGCTTTACCCCTCAGGAGCGGGAAAAGATGACCCGTCTGCTGGCGGCGGGTTATCTGGACAGCTTCCGCTATTTTTACCCGGAGGTCACCGGCGCGTACACCTGGTGGAGCTACATGTACCACGCTAGGGAAAACAACGCAGGATGGCGGATTGATTATTTTCTGGCGTCCCAGAAGCTGGCGCCGTTTTTAAAGGACGCGAAAATCCATCGGAAGGTGATGGGCAGCGACCACTGCCCGGTGGAACTGCTTTTGGAATGGTGAGGGGGGAAGAAGGATGAAAGGAAAAAGGCGCGGGGAGACCGGCTCCATCAAGGTCATCGGCGGCGCTTCCGGGCCGACGGCTGTTTTTGCCGTCTCCCGAAAAGAGATAAAAAAGCGCCGGGCTGAGCAGGAGGCGTTTTTAGAGCGGGCGCAGCGTCTGGCGGTCCCCTGCGAAAAAACCTTTGAGGAGACGATCTGGTATTTATGCAAGGCCTATAGAGTGCAGCCGACCACGCTTTCGAAAGGGCAGCGGCAGAGCGCTAAGATGAACATCCTGTTAAACCAGCACCCGGAGCTGGTGGGGTACGAGCCCTTTCCGGAAAATCCCAGCGAGGAACAGTTGGCGGAATACAGCCGCCGGCAGGACGAGGTGCTGGAGCGGGCGGCCCTATATCCGGAGGAGGAGCTGGGGCTTGTGATCGAGGGGTACCGCATACCGGAGAAGCAGGCACAGGCTCTGCGGGAACAAGAGCAAAAGGAGCGGCCGCCTGCGGGCAGAGGACGCCTGTCCCGGCTGATTGCCGGATGGGCCGGCTGGTGGCGGGGCGAAAGCGCCGTGATGGAGCAAGAGGAGCGGCCGCTGGTGGTCGTACTGGAAAAGACCCATGCGTACATGACCTTCGACGGGCCGGGCGGCGGCGCACTGGCCGACGATCTGGCGCGGTTTCGAGGGATCAGCGAGGAGGATATCCGGACACGATCGCCCCGGTTTGTGGGCTACGCGTATTTGATGAAAAAAGACGGCTTGTGGAAATAGGCTTGCCAAACGGCGGCCCGGTCTGGTATACTGATTCTGGAATTTTTTGGCCGCGCAGACGCCGCGGAGAAAGGAATACTTATGGGAAAAAACGCAGAATATATCCATAGAGTAATGGAATACGTGCAGGAAAACGTACCGGTGACGAAGGCGATTTTAGCGGATCGTAAAGAGGTCTGCGGGGCGTTTCTACAAAGCGTACAGGGAAAAAGCTTTGAAAAAATCCTTCTGTTCGGTATTGGCAGCTCCTATAACGCGGGGCTGATGGTCAAGCCGCTGCTGGAGGCGGTCTTGCAGTTGGAGGTGCTGGTGGCCTCTCCGGCCATGTACGAGCAGCTGTGCCGCAGCCGCCGGTTTGATAACGCCTTGCTGATCGCCGCCAGCCAGTCGGGCAAAAGCGCCGCCACCATCCAGGTGGTCAAGGAGCTGAAGGCCCAGGGGGCTTTTGTGGTGGGACTGACCGGCAATCTGGCGTCGCCGCTGGCCCAGGAGTCGTCTGCGGCGGTGGACATCCACTGCGGGGAGGAAAAGTCCAGCGTCATGACCAAGGGGGTGCTGGCCACCGCCATGATGATGGCGGTGATCGGGCTGGAATACGGGCTGGTCAGCGGGCGTCTGTCTGAGGAGGCATATGGAAAGATCATGGCGGATTTCGACGGGATTGCCGGGCACATGCAGGAAAATCTGACGCTGGCCAAAAAATGGTGCGCCGAAAATCTGGAGGACTGGAGCCGGTACCGCTCCTTCTCGCTGATTGGCAACGCAGATTCCACCGGGGTCACGCTGGAAATCGCCCTGAAGGTGATGGAGAGCATCTTTTTGCCCTCCGACTCCTTTGAGGTGGAGGAATATCTGCACGGGCCGCATCTGCTGCTTTCCCGCAAGCAGGCAGCGCTGTTTTCTCTGGATTCGTCGGGCATGGACCACGAAAAGCTGTCCCGCATCCACGCATTTTTGCGGGAGAAAAACGCGCCCTCCTACCAGATCACCCAGGAGGGGGAGCCGGGCTTTACCAAGGACAGCCTGTGCATCCGCAGCGTAAAAAACGGCCTTTTGGATTTTGCGGAGTTTTTGCCGGTATTGCAGATATGGAGTATCAGTCTGTGGGAGTATTTTGATCGGCAGGGTATGGACGATTGCCAGATGCCGGGCGATCTTTCCGGCGCGCTGGCCACAAAAGTGAAATAATCGGTTTACAACAGGGCAAGAATATGCTATGATGTGATAGGACATCATAGCATATTTTTTTGAGACGGCAGGAAAAAATCGCGGCGACAGCCGTTTTATAGTTGATAGAAAGCGGGTGAAGAATCATGGAGCTGTTACAGGATCATAACGAGCCTTTGTACCTCCAGCTGAAGAAAATCCTTCGGACTTTGGTGGTAAGTGGGGAATATGCTCCGGGACAGCAGATTCCCACCGAGCAGGAGCTGATGAAGCAGTACAATGTCAGCCGGATTACCGTTCGCCGGGCCATTCAGGAGCTGATCAACGAAAAATACCTGATCAAAAGCCAGGGTAAGGGAACCTTTGTCAGTCAGACCAGGCCCAATCGGGAGCTGGTGAAGTTAAAAAGCTTTACAGAAGGCTGCGAGGACCATCATCAGGTGGCTAAATCCCAGGTTTTGTCTGTCACGCTGGACAGGGCCAACAAGCACGATATCAGCCGCCTGGGGGTAACGGAGGAGGACAAGGTGATTCACATCACCCGTCTTCGCTTTCGGGACGATGTGCCTTTTTTGATTGAGCACAGCTATTACCCCTACCCCCAGTATGCGTTTTTGACCGAGCACAATCTCAGTGGATCGGTTTACGCGATTTTAAAGGAGGAGCGGGGACTGGTGCCGGTGCGGTCGGAAAAAAGCGTGGAGATCGCGTACGCCACAGCGGAGCAGGCGCAGCTTTTGGGGATCAACAAGGGCGCGGCGCTGTTTTTAATGCGGACCATCGTCTATGATGAGGAGGACAATCCGGTCCATCACAACATTGTTTTTTTAGATGGTGTGACCTACCGCTTTAGCTTTTAGCCAAGTTTGGACTGGGCCTTTTCGTTCTTTTGCAAAGAGATTCGAAAAAATACACACATATCCTTGTGAAATTTTGACCAAATTCACGATTTTTGCATTTGCTGTTTACAAATGCGGACGGTTATGATAATATGACGTTATAGGATAACCATGGGATTTCCATATCTTTTTCCATGGCGCCTATGAATAGGGTGCAGTTTTTTTCTGCGCCGGAAAATTGCCTATTATTTATAAGGAGGAATTTCCAATGGCTTGTTGTCCGAAATCCATTATTGCTGAAATCCTGAAAGCCAAAGGCGCTATTAAGAGCGTATACTTTGTTGCTTGCGGCGGTTCTTACGCCGGTCTGCATCCGGGAAAATATTTCCTGGAGAGCGAGAGCAAAGAGCTGAAGGTTGACCATTACAGCTCCAACGAGTTTTGCCATGCGACCCCCAAATCCCTGGGCGAGAAATCCATCGTGATCACCCAGTCCTCTTCCGGCAACACTCCCGAGACTGTTAAGGCTGCTGAGATTGCCCGCAAAGCCGGTGCCGCTTCCATCGTGATCACCAACAAACCCGAATCTCCTCTGGCGCAGAACGGCGATTATGTCCTGGTTCCTGAGAAGGGCTCTACTGCCAACAGCGGTCAGGGTTATTCCCTGAAGCTGGCTGTCGAGATCCTCAATCAGACCGAGGGTTATGAAAACTACGACGAGATGTACAATGGTTTTGACAGAATCGACAAAATTGTTGGCAACGCCACCCAGTTCATCGCTCCCAGAGCGGAAAAGTGGGCGAAAATGTACAAGGATGAGAAGCTCATTTACACCATGGGCTCCGGTTCTGCGCACAGCGTCGCTTATTCCTTTGCCATCTGCCTGCTGATGGAGATGCAGTGGATTCATTCCTCCGCCATCCATTCCGGCGAGTACTTCCACGGCCCGTTTGAGATCACCGACCGTGAGACTCCCTTCATTGTGTTCATGAGCGAAGGCCGCACCCGTCCGCTGGATCAGAGAGCGCTGGACTTCCTGAAACAGTATGCTGAGAAGCTGATGATTCTGGATGTGAAAGAGCTGGGCATCAACACCATCGACGACAAGGTTGTAGAATTCTTCAACCCCCTGCTGCTGGTTCATGCCATCCGCGTTTTCGCTCAGAAGCTGTCTGAGGAGAGAAAACATCCGCTGACCGTCAGAAGATATATGTGGAAGCTGGAGTACTAATTTAGCTTTACATAGCGAGAAAAAGAGGGGGTTATCCCCCTCTTTTTTTGGGAAAAATAAAGCCGGACAAAGACAAGTCCCCTTTGAATATGCCTTTTAAAAAAGTTGGAGGAAACGGTCCGAAATAGATGAAGGAATATGCTTGACAACCGGACCGAATTGTGCTAAAATACGTCTTGTATTCTAAAGCACGACTGAACTCACATGTGAATGTAAGTCATTGTTTGCCGAATGATTTACAGTAGCGTGTGAGTTTTCTTTTGGAGTATAATATTTTTGGAGGTACCAAATCATGAATCAAGGCACAGTAAAATGGTTTAACGCGGACAAGGGCTTCGGCTTTATTTCCAACGACGATGGCGGCGAGGATGTGTTTGTTCATTTCTCCGCTATCATGACCGAGGGCTTCAAAACCCTGAACGAGGGCCAGAAGGTCACGTTCGACATTGAGGCGGATCCGAAAAACAGCGGAAAGACCAGAGCGGTCAACGTTTGTCCCCAATAACCAATAAGCCAAGACACAAAAAAGGCTGGTCTGTTGACCAGCCTTTTTTGTGTGGGAAGCGGGTGAAAAACGCTTATCCTTGGGGCTTTTTAAAAAAGAAACGCTGCTTTGGCGAAAGAAAATCCCTGGTGGTTTTTATGACTACATCGCTTAGGCAAAGCAACGCCAGCAGATTGGGGGCGGCCATTAGCCCGTTGAGGGTATCGGCGATTCCCCAAACCAGATCCAGTCTGGCTACCGCGCCTAAAAAACAGCAGAAAAGAAAAAACGCCCGATAGAGAAAAATGGCGTTTTTTCGGTTGGGCATCAGGTAGGAGAGGCTTTGCTCTCCGTAGAAGGACCAACCGAGGATGGCGGCGACCGCATAAAAAATCAGAGAGAAGCAGACCATTTTTCCGCCCCAGGGACCCAAAACCGCCGAGAAGGCGGCAGCGGTCATTCCGGCGCCGGTAAAGCCGCCGTCGGCCACGCCAGAGGTGAGGATGACCAGAGCGGTGAGGGTACAGACGACCAGGGTGTCGGCGAAGACCTCAAAGATTCCCCACATGCCCTGGGCGGCCGGGTGGGAGGCATCGGCCGACGCGTGGGCGATAGGCGCGGAGCCCAGTCCGGCCTCGTTGGAGAAAATGCCCCGGGCAAAGCCGAAGCGAAGGGCCTGTGAGACGGTATAGCCGGCGGCGCCAGCGAAAGCACTGGAGGGGGTAAAGGCGCAGGAGAAAATTTGCCGGAAGGCCTCCGGCAAACGGTTGGCCTGCAAAATCAGCGCCAGCAGGGAGCAAAAAAGGTAGGCCAGAGAGAGGAAGGGGATCATACATTCCGTAACAGCGGCGATACGCCGAATTCCGCCGATAATGACCAGGCCGATGACCAAAGCGGTCACAAGGCCAGTGAACCAGGGAGGGAAAGACCAGAGCTGGTCCGCCGCTAAAGAAATGGCGTTGGACTGGGTCATATTTCCCATTCCTAGAGAGGCAGCCAGGCAAAGGACGCTGAAAAGAACGGCCAGGAATTTGGACCCGACCCCCTTTTCCATGTAATACATGGGGCCGCCGAAATAGCCGCCGTCCTTTTTCTGCCGGTAGCGCACCGCCAAAAGAACCTCCGCGTATTTGGTCATCATGCCGAAAAAGGCGCTGACCCACATCCAGAAGATGGAGCCGGCGCCGCCTAAGGTCATGGCGGTGGCGATCCCCGTGATGTTTCCGACGCCCATGGTTCCGGCCAGGGCAGTGGACATCGCCTGAAAGGGGGAGATGCCGTTTTCCTTCTGACGGCGATTTTTCCCCAGACTGCCCAATGTATTGCGGAAGATCAGCCGGATTTTTGTCAGCTGGGGCCAGCCGGTTTTCCAGCTGAACCAAAAGCCCACGGCTAAGAAAAGCAGAAGGGTCGCCGGACCCCACAGGGCTTGGTTGACCGCCTCGTTAATTTGCTCGATCCGCCTGAACATAGAAAATCCCCTCCTGATTTTTTACAAGCTTATGAAAAACCAGAAAGGGATATGAGGGAAAAAGGGCAGGAGAAAAGCCCTGATTTTAAAAATCAGGGCTTGGAAGAAAAACCATGATTCGATTTGAAGGGAAGAAAAACGGGTGATCGTTTTAGTCAGTAACGGAAAAACCGCTGGAGAGAACCGGCTAAAACGAAAATGTCCCTTGTTCTGAATTTATTATAGGATATAGACAGGCAAAAAACAACGGTATTTTGGTTACGGTTCATTACAATTTGGTGAAAGAGGCCGTCTTGTCAGCTGATGAAATCCTCAACCCGCGCTACCAGCTCCTCGTAATCGCGTACGCCAATGCCGTATTGCAGGGCCTGACGGTCGTATTCGGGCAGATTGCGGGTGAAGACCTGAAAGATCAGCTCCGGCTCATCGGCTTCGCCGCCGAAAACCGCCAGATAGCCGTTGTAATCGCGCAGCCAGTATTGATATTCTTCACCGGATTCGTGGGAAATATGACTGACAGGATTTTGCGCCGCCGAATTTGCGCCGGTCAACGACAAAAGAATTCCGGAAATCAACATGGCGCCGGCGACCGACAGGATGGTAAAGCCTAAAAATTTTTTCATAAACGCCCCGCCTTTATGCGAAATAGTCGGGATTATTTTGGGCAAAATGGGGAAAAGTATTCATTTTTCCGATTTTACGCATATTTTTCTATTATAAATTTATTAACATTTTCTTTTCAGAGTATGGTATAATAACGACAAAGCTGTTATTTTACGGATTTCTATGGCCGCTTGCGGCTTTGCCTTTGCGGCGCCATAAACGAGTCAGTCGTTGGAATGCCTGATTTTTGGCTGGCCTGCTGGAGCATGGCTGAGGAGCTTTTGCTGCCTGAAATTGGGGCTTCGGCGAAAGGAAGACTTAGAAAGATCTGCGCACCGGCAAAAGAGGGATGACCTCCTTATTTTGTACGGGGTTTCGGATAAAATCTGCTGGGACAGCATACCGTTTTGGTTTTCCGGTTGGCCGGAAAGCCGGCAAGGAGGGACCGCAAATGGGCGACGCCCGTAAAAATACGATCCAAAGGCAAAAAAATGCCGACGGCCAGGAGGCCGGTTCGCCAAGGTCGGCAGGAAAAATCGCAAAGGAGCTTTGCGTTGTTTTTTTCCGTACTCTGGCCACCCTGTTTTTTGTCATGATTATTACCGGCTGTATTGTGGCCTGTGTGATGACCGTCTACATCGTTGGTTTTTTGGACGACGAATCGGATTTGGACTTAAACAGTCTGGAAATGAATTATACCAGTATATTGTATGTACAGGACAAAGCCACTGGTGAATACGTAGAATTAAACCGCCTGCATGGGGAAGAAAACCGTATTTGGGTGGACTACGACCACATCCCGCAGCATTTAATCAACGCGGCCATCGCAGGTGAGGACAAGCGTTTTAAGGAGCATCAGGGTGTAGACTGGACTCGTACAGCCTACGCGACGGTGACTCATTTTTTAAAGGGCGGCACCCAGGGCGGATCGACCATCACCCAGCAGCTAATTAAAAATGTGACGGGGGAAAAGGATTTCAGCGTTGAGAGAAAAATAAAGGAAATTTTTCGGGCGCTGAGTCTGGAAAAATCCAGCTCCAAGGAGCAGATTATGGAGGCGTATCTCAACTCCATTCATTTGGGCTGGAACACCGATGGGGTACAGGCAGCAGCCAACCTGTATTTCGGCAAGGATGTCAGCCAGCTGAGCATCGCCGAGAGCGCGGCGTTGATCGCTATCACCCAGAACCCGTCGAAGCGGGAGCTTTTTAACCATGAGGAGAACAACCGGGAGCGCCGGGAATGGATTTTAGGCCAGATGCTGGAACAGGAATACATCAGCCAGGAAGAGTATGACCAGGCGATGAAGGAGAAGATCCAGGTTGTCACCTATGATAATTCGACCGACACGACCCAGAAGGCGACCTTGAGCTATTTTGAAGATTACGTTCTGGAGGAGGTAATCCGGGATTTGATGGACCGGTACGGCTACACCTACGAAACGGCGGAAAGCCGGGTCCTTAAGGGCGGGTACCGGATTTACACGACCATGGACAAGGATATACAAGATTATCTGGACGTGACCTTTGCGGACTTGGACGCGGAGAATTCGGTTTTCCCCACGGTCCGGGGATACAACCTGAAGACCTACAGCTTTGTGGAAGGGCAGCCGGACGCGGCGATGGTGATCATGGAGCCTAACGGCAAGCTGGTGGGGATTGCAGGCGGCCGCGGTGAGAAGCAAGGAGACCGGATCCTGAATCTGGCCACCAGCGGGGTGCGGTCCCCGGGATCGTCGATCAAGCCGCTGGCGGTTTACGGTCCGGCTATGGATTTTGATATGATCTACTGGTCCAAAATTTTTGAGGACGGGCCGGTGGAAAAGGCTGCGGAGAATCCACAGTTTTCCAACGACTGGCCGATTAACCATTATGGCGGCTACATGGGAGACGTGACGGTGGATTACGCCATCCGGCGTTCGACCAACACGGTTGCAGTAAAGGTATTGCAGCTTTTGTCGCCACAGGTTTCTTACGATTTCATGCTCAACCAGCTGCATTTTACCACGCTGGTCGGCACTGGTGCCAACAACGACATTGACCGAGCGCCGTTGGGCCTGGGGTCTTTAACCCGGGGCGTCACCGTGATGGAGATGACTGCCGCCTACCAGATTTTCGACAACGGCGGCTTATACTACGAGCCGTACAGCTATTCGGTTGTATACGACAGCGAGGGGAACGTCGTATTGGAGCAAAGTCCCACGCCCCAGCGCGTGATCTCGGAGGATACCGCCGAGGTGATGAACCGGCTTTTGCAGCGGGTGGTTAATGGGCCCATGGGCACCGGCGGTACGGCCAAATTCGGCGCGATGCCGGTGGCGGGAAAAACCGGTACAACCAGCAATGATGTGGATCAGTGGTTTATGGGAATGACGCCCTACTATGTGGGCGGCGTCTGGTTTGGCTATTCCAAGGATTCCAACATCCAGATCCGATACAGCAGCTATCCGCCACCCATTATTTGGCGCCGTGTGATGCAGCACATCCATGAGGGACTGGAGGTCAAGCAGTTCCCGGTCAGCGGAAAGGTGGTCGAGATGACCTACTGCGTCGATTCCGGAGAAATCGCTACCCCATCTTGCCCTAACAGCGAAAAGGGCTGGTACAAGGAGTCTAATATCCCGGGAACCTGCGTGGAGCATCTGGGGTCGGTTACGTCGGAACGGGGAGAGGTCGGCGTTCGGGACGACGAGGAGGATGAGGAGGATGAATAAACACCCGAAAAGGGTGTTCCATCCGGCCGTCAGGGAGGGAAAATCCCATAGTCTGGTTGTCAGACAGTGATCCCTGGATGAAAATAAGTAATAATAGAATATCTGCCACCGGGTAGAGGTTTGCGCAAGCATTCGCGGCACATCGTTAGGTCTTGGAAGATGTGCCCAGCGGGTGCTTTTTTGTTTGGAGGAAGATTTTATGAAAAAGAAAGAGCGGGGACTTTTCCGCATGGGCTTTATAAAGGGCGAGGCGGCGCTGTGGGGCTTGTCGGTGCTTTTAATGATTCTGTCCTTCTGTATTTTTGACAGGCAAGGTTTTCTTACGCTCGCAGCATCTCTCATTGGCGTGACCTCGCTGATTTTTAACGCCAAGGGCCATCCCGTCGGGCAGCTGTTGATGGTGTTCTTCAGCGGGCTGTACGGATGGATCTCCTTTACCTTCGCCTACTACGGAGAGATGATTACTTATCTGGGAATGACCGCCCCTATGGCTGTTTTCGCTTTTGTGTCCTGGGTGAGAAATCCCTACGAAGGAAACCGGGCGCAGGTAAAAGTCAGCCGCCTGAAAAAATGGGAGGCGGCTTTGCTACCGGCGCTGACGGGAGCCGTCACCTGGGGATTTTACGATATTCTGGCGGCGTTTCACACGGCGAATCTGGTGATGAGCACCGTGTCGGTCGCCACCAGCTTTCTCGCGGCCTATCTGACCTTTCGAAGAAGCCGCTTTTTTGCTTTGGCCTATGGAGCAAACGATATGGTACTGGTGGTTTTATGGGCTTTGGCGGCAGCTGAGGACCGGTCCTATTTATCGGTGACCGTCTGCTTTGGGTTGTTTTTCATAGGTGATTTGTATGGGTTTGCGAGCTGGTCGCGGATGCAGAAAAGGCAGCGGATCGGTTAAACGTCTGGCGGCACAGATAGGAAGGACGGACAGCTTGGGCGGATTTATTAGAGCGCATAAGAGCGCTGAGACAGCCGATTTTCGGCTGTTTTTTTGTGTTTGAACCAGAATGGCGGATGGGGAATAGAATGTTAGCAAAGTAAAAAAAGACCAGAGGTAAAAAGCGGCAAAAGCATGCCTAACCGGCTGTTTTACGCCCATATTGCGATTTTCTCTTTCGGTCAGATAAAAATGCGACAGATCCTTATAACAGGGGGAATCGAAATGGAGGAAATTTTAAAGGTTCAACAGATCGCGCAGACCTATCAGGCGCAAAACGGCGAGCTGACCGCGCTGGAAAATATCAGCTTTGCGGTGAAAAAAGGCGAGTTTGTCAGTATTGTTGGGCCTAGCGGATGCGGAAAATCTACTCTTTTATCCATAGTGGCGGGGATGATCCGGCCTACATGCGGCAGGGTGCTTTTACAAGGCGAGGCGGTGGAGGGGATTTCCCCGCGCATCGGCTATATGCTGCAGCGGGATAATTTGTTGGAATGGCGAAGCATCTATCAAAATGTTCTGCTGGGGCTGGAGATTCAAAAAAAGCTGACAAAGGAAAACGAGGCTTATGCCGCCGGGCTGCTAAAGGCATACGACCTGTGGGATTTCCGGGATAAATATCCTTCGCAGCTTTCCGGCGGCATGCGGCAGAGAGCCGCCCTGATCCGGACGCTGGCGGTCCGGCCGGAGGTCTTTTTGTTAGACGAGGCTTTTTCCGCGCTGGATTACCAGACGCGGCTGGCGGTTACCGATGATGTATACCGGATATTAAAGCAGGAGGGAAAAACGACGCTGATGGTAACGCATGATATTTCGGAGAGCATCAGTATGTCCGACCGGGTGCTTGTCCTCTCTCGAAGGCCGGCACATATTGCCCGGGTGCTGGATATCCGGTTTGACGATCCGGCGCTTATGCCGCTGCAGCGCCGAGAGCAGCGCCAGTTTCAGGAATACTTCAATATCATATGGAAAGAGCTTGATGTCCATGTATAACCAGACGGCGGCGACGCCGGTTTCAAAGGAGCGAGCGGCCTATCTGCAAAAGCAGAGGCGGAAAAAATTCAGGATTCGGGCGGTGCAGGTTTCGGTAGTGGTCCTTTTGCTGGCGCTATGGGAGCTTCTGGCCAATGCCGGCGTGATCGACAGCTTTATTATGAGCCAGCCTTCCCGGATGATAAAAACGGTTTGCAATTTAAGTGAAAACGGGCTGCTGACCCATCTGGGGGTAACCTGTCTGGAAACGCTGGTGGGATTTCTGCTGGGGACAGTGCTGGGTGTTGGGCTGGCAGTGCTTTTGTGGTGGTCCAACACGCTGTCGAGCATCTGCGAGCCTTTTTTGGTGGTGCTTAACGCGCTGCCCAAAATCGCGCTGGGACCGGTTTTTATCGTTTGGGTCGGCGCCGGCGTACAGGCGATTATTGTAATGGCGTTGGCCATTTCGCTGATCGTCACGGTGCTGGAGATGCTCAACGGCTTTTTGGCCACCGACGGCGAGATGATCACAATGGCCCAGACCTTTGGGGCGAACCGGCGGCAGGTGTTCACAAAAATCGTGATGCCCTCGAACCTGCACACGCTTTTTAACTCCATGAAGGTCAACATTGGCCTTTCGCTGGTTGGGGTGATCGCTGGGGAATTTCTGGTGTCCAAGGCGGGGCTGGGATATTTAATCGTATACGGCGGCCAGGTCTTTAAGCTGGATCTTGTGATGACCAGCGTTGTCATCCTCGCGGTGGTAGCCGCTCTGCTTTACCAATCGGTGGTGATTGCCGAACGGGCTCTCACCCGGAAAATGCGTCATAAAAACTGATTTTAGAAGGGAGCAACATCATGAAAAAAAGACTGTGTAGGCTTTTGCCGCTTTTGTGCGCGGCTGTGCTGACCCTGGGATTGCTTTCGGGCTGCGGCGCGCAAAAAAAGCTTCAAAAGGTCACGGTAAGCGAGGTCACTCATTCTGTGTTCTACGCGCCCCAGTATGCGGCCATTCATCTGGGCTTTTTTGAGGAAGAAGGGCTTGAGCTGGAATTAAGCAACGGCCAGGGGGCCGACAAGGTCATGACGGCGGTTCTTTCCGGCAGTGTGGATATTGGGTTCGCCGGCCCGGAGGCCTGCATTTATGTTTACAATGAGGGAAAAGAGGATTATATGCAGGTGTTCGCCCAGATGACCCAGCGAGACGGCGCGTTCATTCTGGCAAGAGAACCGGATGAAGCCTTCACCTGGGATAAGCTCAAGGGCAAAAGCCTTTTGCCGGGCAGAAAGGGCGGCGTACCCTACATGACGCTGGAATATGTGGTCAAACAGCATGGGCTGACACCTGGAGTCGACGTTATTTTTGACGACAGCATCCAATTTTCCGCCATGGCCGGCGCGTTTACCAGCGGAACGGGGGACTATGTGGCGCTGTTTGAGCCGACCGCCTCTGCGTTGGAGATGGAAGGGGCTGGGTACATTGTGGCTTCGGTAGGGGCGGAAAGCGGCGAAATCCCCTATACGGCGTATTTTGCACAAAAAAGCTTTCTGGAAAAAAATGAAAAGCTGATACAAAAATTTACCGGCGCGATTGCCAAAGGCCTGACCTGGGTACAGGAACATACGGCGGCGGAAATCGCCAAGGTAATCCAGCCCGCCTTCCCCGACACGGATTTAAAGACACTGGAGACGGTGATCCAGAACTACAAGGACATCGACGCTTGGTGTACGACGCCGGTGATGAAGGAAGAGGCATTCGAAAAATTACAGACCGTGATGCAGGAGGCGGGAGAATTGGAAAAAACCGCTCCCTTTACACAAATCGTAGACAATTCCTTTGCGGAAAAAACAGAAAAATAATTCGCGAAAAATCCGTTCGGTCGGTTTGAGAGCCGGACGGATTTTTTATGTCCGGTCGTCATCTCGGCAGTCCTTTGGCGGTTTTGGAGAGAATAAGGGCAAATGGAAAAAGTTTTGTCATGAAATCAACACATTTTTCTGCTATACTGACTGCAACAACCTGTTTTTTCGATGGCAAAGGGAAAGAGGAGAGCGCGTTGTATAAAATTTTAATTGTGGACGATGAGGCGAACATCCGGAAGCTGATTGCCAAATACGCGGCGTTTGAGGGGTACCAGGCCGAAGAGGCGGCAGACGGCGTCCAGGCGGTTCGAATGTGCCGGGAAAGAACGTTCGATCTGGTGATTATGGATATTATGATGCCGGGCATGGACGGCCTGACAGCCTGTCGGAAAATCAAGGCGTTTTCCGATGTGCCGGTGATCATCCTATCAGCCCGAGGGGAGGAATATGATAAGGTCTGCGGGTTTCAGACGGGGATTGACGATTACGTGGTCAAGCCGTTTTCTCCCAGGGAGCTGATGCTGCGCATCCAGGCGGTGCTGAAGCGGTACGGGCAGGCCCAGCCGCCGCAGGACCGGGAGGTTTACCAATATGAGGGGCTGACGGTGGATTTTACCGGCCGGACCGTTTTGGTGGACGGCAAGGCGGCGGCCATGTCCCCCAAGGAATATGATCTGCTTTTTTACATGGTCCGCAACCGGGGAATTGCGCTGACAAGAGAAAAGCTCATAAACGAGGTGTGGGGGTATCATTATTACGGCGATGCCAGGACGCTGGACACGCACATTAAGCTTTTGCGAAAAAGTCTGGGTCCGTACAGCGCCGGAATTGTAACGCTGCGGGGGGTAGGTTATCGGTTTGCATTGGGGCAGGATTAGTGTAAAGGGAAAAATCTTTTTTTGTCTGGCGGTTTTTTCCATCTGCATTTTGCTGGTGCTGTGGCTTTTGCAGACGGTTTTTCTGGATGAGTTTTACCAGATGATCAAGGAAAACGAGGTCCGCGGCTATAGCCAGGCGATTGTGGAAAATATCGACGATCCGGCATTGGATGAGCTTTTAAGCCGGATTACCGAATCCGGCGACATCTGCGTACATATCATTGATCCCTATGGCGCCGAGCTGCGGGAAAACGGCCGGTTTCGCTATTGTTCGCTGCAGGGGATGGATGGGCCGGCCAGGGCGGTCCTGTTCCAAAAGGTCAAGGACCATGGCGGCGCGAAAATGCTGTATTTTGACGGACTGCAGGAAGGGCGGGTCCCCGAACCCTACGCGCCGGAGCCCGCCGCCCCAAAGCATCCCTGGATGGGAACGCCGCTTTTTTCCGACGGCGGGATTCAGCAGAGCCTTTCCTATTTTCAGCTGGCAGCCTGTCTGAACGGGCGGGAGGTGATGGTCAACATAAACGCGCGGATTACGCCATTAAACGCCACAGTCGGGACGCTAAAAATCCAAATTTTCTGCATTGGAACGCTGTTTTTTGTGTTGGCGGGAATACTGGCGGTTCTAATGGCCCGGTTTGTGGCCAAGCCCATTGAGGATATCAGCCGTTCTTCGAAGGAGCTGTCCCGCGGGAATTACGAGGTCTATTTCGACGGGCGGGGCTACCGGGAGATCGCCGAATTAAGCGATACCTTGAACGGGACCGCCAAGGCCCTGCGGCAGGTGGAGCGGCTTCGTCAGGAGCTGGTAGCGAACATCTCCCACGACCTGCGTACCCCGTTGACTATGATCATCGGGTATGGGGAGGCAATGCGGGATATACCGGGAGAAAATACGGCGGAAAACGTCCAGATTATTATCGACGAAGCGCAGCGGCTGAGCTTATTGGTCAACGATATTTTAGACATATCCCAGATTGAGGCGGGGGTGCGCCGGATGGAAAAAAGCCCCCTGAATCTGACCGAAAGCATCCGCGAAACCCTGTCTCGCTATCAAAAGCTGGTGGAGCAGCAGGGCTATACCATTGCGTTTGAGGCGGGGGAGGACGCATGGGTCTTGGCGGACCGGGTGAAGCTTGACCAGGTGATGTATAACCTGACCGGCAACGCCCTGCGCTTTACCGGCGCGGAAAAGCGCGTCACAGTCCGGCAGCAGACCACCGCATCAGAGGTCCGTGTGGATGTGATCGACTATGGGGACGGCATCCAGCCGGGTGGGATCGACAGCATCTGGCAGCGGTATTACAGCAAATCCCCAGCACAGGGAAGCAGCCCCATGGGAATGGGGCTGGGTCTTTCGATCGTGGAGGAGATTCTGCGCTTGCACGGCGCGGCCTTCGGGGTAGACAGCCAGCCGGGCAGCGGGAGCGATTTTTGGTTTATCCTGCCGCTGGAGCGGCCGTGAGCCTTGCCAATCTGTGAAAAATGCGATAAAATGAAAAAATAAAGGGAAAAAAGGCAGCGGACGGCTGTAAAAAATGGCCGGAGAGCAAAACGTGTAAAAACGGAGGACTTGTGAGCGATTGCAGGTCCTGTTTTTTGATTTGGAGGCAAGCGATGGTCCGATGGATTTTGGGAACGGCCGGAACAGGAAAAACGGCCTGCGTGCTGGAGGGGGTAAAAAAAGCGGCGGAGTCCGGGCAGCGGGTCTTGTTGCTGACACCGGAGCAATATTCCTTTGAGATGGAAAAGGCGGTTCGCCATGTTTTGAAGGCGTCCGACGCCCTAAGAGTAGAGGTTTACAGCTTTACCCGGCTGTGCGACCGGATTTTTCGGGAGTTAGGCGGCGGCGCCCGTCAGACTATTCAGGAGGCGGCCCATTATCTTGTAATGAACCTAGCATTAGAGCAGTTAAAGGGGTCCCTGCAGCGCTATCAAAGGGGCGGCAGCGGCTCCTTTATCGCGGCGATGACCCGGCAGATGCAGGAATTCCGCACTGCCGGCATCTCGCCGCAGGCGCTGCGGCAGGCAAACGGACTCATTGGGCAGGCGTCCTTTTCCCAGAAGATGGACGAGCTTTTTTTGATCTACGAGGCCTATGACAGCCTGCTGTCCACTTTTTTTGGCGAACAGAAAAACCAGCTGGAGTATGCGCTGGAAAAGCTTAGGGGAAGCGGGATTTTTCAAGGATACGCGGTCTTTGTCGATTCATTTAAAGGCTTTATGGCGGGAGAATTCGCCTTGCTGGAGGAGCTTATAAAGACCGCTTCGGCCGTGACCTTTTCCATCTGCACCGACGGTCTGTTTGAGCGCCCGGAAAGCGGCGGATTGTTCCGTCCATCCTGCCGGACGGCGGCGCGGCTGATGGAGTTGGCGAGAAGAAACGGTGTTTCGGTGGAGCGTCCGATACTGCTGACAGAGCAAAGGCGCTTTCAAAAACCGGCTTTGGCGGTCCTGGAACGGAACCTGTTCCGGGAAAAGCAAGAACAGGCTTCAATGCCGGAGGGGATTCGTCTGACCCCATGCCAAAGCCTTTTTGAAGAAATCGAATGGGCGGCGGCCCAAATTTCCCATCTGGTGCGAGAGGGCAAATGCCGCTATCGCGATATTGTAGTGATCGCGAGGGATCTGGAGCCCTATTTGCAGCCGATCCGCGCCGGTTTTGGCAATTACGGGATCCCCTATTTTATGGACGAGAGGTTTGATGTGGCTTCCCAGCCTCTGACGGCTGCGGTGCTTTCGGCCATGGAGGCGGCCAGAAGCCGCTTTCACAGCGAGCATTTGTTTACCCTGTTAAAAACCGGTCTTTTGGACTTTACGCTGGAGCAGATCGCGGATTTGGAGGAATATGTTTATATATGGGACGTCAGCGGCGCCGGATGGGAGGAGCCGTTTCGCTGGAATCCGTCCGGATTTGGAAGGATGGAGGAAAAGGACCGGCTGCGGCTGGAGCGAATTGAGCTTTTGCGCCAAAGGCTCATGGGTCCGCTGACAGCGCTGCGGCAAAAAACCGATTTGTGCAGCGGCCGCGAGCTGGTGGCCGCATTGTATGAGTACCTGGGAGAGGCGGGCATTTTAAAAGGGCTGAAGCGGCAGGACTCGGCCGACCAGGATCATCTACAGGTGCTGTTTGATGGAATGATGGAGCTTTGGGACCAATACGCCGCCGTTTTGGAAGAGCGGACGTATCCGCTGGCACGCCACTGTGAACTGATGCGCCTGACGCTGCTGACAGCGGACCTGGGGCAGCTTCCCCAGACGCTGGATTCGGTTTTAATCGGGACCGCCGACCGGATTCGGCCTGGTTCTCCCCGGTACGCGTTTTTAATCGGCGTAAACGAGGGGGTGTTTCCCGCGCCGGTGAGCCGAGAGGGGATTTTGTCCGAACGGGAGCTCGAGCAGCTTTTGGACGCGGGCCTGGCGGTGGCTGAGCCGTTTGAGCTGCGGGTGCTGGAGGAGCGCTTTTTTGCCTACAGCGCGGCGTCCTGCGCCAGCGAAGGGATTTTTTTGTCCTGGCCGGCCCAATCGATAAAGGGAGATCTGCTGGTCCCCTCGGTACTGGTGCGGCAGATGCTGGACATTTTCCCACAGGTCGAATGCAGGAGCGCTTTGCAGGAGGATGGGCTTTTTTACGCGCTAAACGCCAAGACAGCTTTGCAGGCGCTGGGCAAAATGACCGACAGGCATTCTCCGGTGGCGGGCGCGCTGGGGGCTCTGCTTGAGCATAGCGATTACGCAAAGCAATATGAGAGGATGCGAAGCCCTGTCAAGCCGGATACGTTTTCCCTTGAGTCGGAGGAAACGGCCCAATCGCTTTTTGGCCGAAATATGCGGGTTTCCCCCTCCAAGCTAGACCGATACCATCAGTGCCGGTTTGCCTATTTCTGCGAACGGGGCCTGGGGGTGAAAAAGCCGCGGAAGGCGCAGCTTTCCCCGATTGAATCGGGGACCATCATCCACTATGTTTTGCAGCAGGTCACTGCCCGCTATCCGGGCAAAGCGCTTTGCGGCTTGGACGAGGAGGAATGCCGCCGCCTGGTCCGGCAAATGCTGGACGATTATCTGGAAGAGGCGCTGGGCGGTGAGGTGGACAAGACCGCCCGGTTTAAATATCTGTTTACCCGTATGGCCAACACGCTGGTCCGGCTGATTGAGCATCTGGCCATGGAATTTGCTGTCTGCGATTTTTCCCCGGCGGCGTTTGAGCTGCCCATCGCGAAGGATTCGCAGGTGCCGCCGCTGGAGCTCGTCGTTTTGGGCAGGGGAACCATCTGGGTGGAGGGGGTTGTGGACCGGGTGGACGTGATGGAAAAAAAAGGGAAGCGCTATGTGCGGGTGGTGGATTACAAGACCGGCACACGCAATTTTGATCTGACCGATATTTATTATGGGCTTCATTTACAGATGCTGGTCTATTTATTTTCCATCTGCCAAAACGGGAAGGACAACCTGGAAAATGTTATTCCTGCAGGGGTTTTATATATGCCGGGAAAAGCCGGGTTTTTATCCGCCGACCGCCATGCGGGAGAGGAAGAAATGAAAAAGGAGCAGAAAAAGGCCCTGAAGATGAATGGACTTCTGCTTTCCGACCCGGCTGTACTGGAAGCAATGGAGTCGGACGGCGCAGGCGTATTTATTCCGGCAAAGATCAAGGATGGGCAGATCGACGCCAAATCCTCGGTAGCCTCCTTAGAAGAACTGGGAAAGCTCAAGCGGCATATTGAGTCTCTTCTGCGCCAGATGGCAAACAACCTATGGTCGGGGGAGGTGGCCGCTTTGCCGGCGGAGGAAAAGGGCTTTGCGCTATGCGATTGGTGCGATTACCGCAGCGTCTGCGGCAGAGAGGAGGATGGCCCCAAGCGATGCCGAGAGGAGCTGTCTCGAGAGGAATTTTTTCAGAGGATCGGCGGTGAAGAGGATGCGTGAAAAGAACTGGACGCCCCAACAGGCCCAGGCGATTGAGAGCCGGGGCGGGAGCCTTCTCGTCTCGGCGGCGGCAGGAAGCGGGAAAACCGCTGTTTTAGTGGAGAGGGTGGTCTCGATGATTCTGGACGAGACGAATCCGGTGGATGCGGACCGTCTGCTGGTAGTCACCTTTTCCAACGCGGCTGCCAAGGAAATGCGGCAGCGCATTGATGCGAGGCTGGAACAGGAGCAGCGGGCGAATCCCCATAGCCAGTACCTGCGCCGCCAGCGCTTTTTGATGGAGCGGGCCCACATCAGCACCATCCACGCCTTTTGCCTGAATCTGATTAGACAGCACACCGAGACGCTGGATCTTCCAACCGACCTCATTTCAGGGGAGGAGGAGCGTTTGTCCCTGCTTCGGCAGGAGGCGGTCACCCTGGCGATGGAGGAATTCTACGCCGCCGACCGCGACGGGAGCTTTCCGGCACTGGTAGAGCTTTTATCCGGCGGTAGGGACGACCGGCGAGTAAGCGACACAATTTTAAAGCTTTATGGCTTTATCCGGTCTCATCCGTTTTACGAGGACTGGCTGGCGGACAAGGAAAAAATGTACGATAGCCGTATCCCGGTAGGAGAGACCATTTGGGGCAGGACCATTCTGTCCTATGGAGCGGAAGCGGTGGAGTACGCCATGCAGATCAACCGGGAGTTAAAAGAACAGGCGCTGGGCGTTCCACAGCTGGAAAAGGCATACCTGCCCGCGTTTGAGGAGGACGCCCGGAATCTGGCGGCGTTGGGAGAGCTCTTGCAGTCCGGCAACTGGGACGGCTGCTGCAGGCGGTTAAAAAGCTTCCACTTTGGGCGGCTGGGAGCGCTGCGGGGATTTGAGGACGCGGCGCTGAAGGAATCCCTGCAGGCCGGACGGGACAGGATCAAAAAAATCATTAAGGGGCTGACCCAGCACCAATTTTGCGCCGACGAGCGGGAATTTCAGGAGGATATCGCGGACCTGAGACCGAAGGTGTCGACCCTGTTCCGGCTGACCTTGGCGTTTGACCGGCAGTACAGCCGGTTGAAACGGGAACAGAAGCTTTTGGATTTTTCGGATCTGGAGCATCTGTCCCTGGCGCTTTTGATGGAAAGGTCCGACGGCGGGTACCGACCCACCGCTTTAGCCGTCCAGCTTGCCCAGGAATACGAGGAGATCCTGGTGGACGAATACCAGGACACCAACAGCGCCCAGGACATGCTGTTTTGGGCGGTATCCAAAGAGGGGAAAAACCTGTTCATGGTCGGCGACCTAAAGCAGAGCATTTATCGGTTCCGCCAGGCGATGCCCGAAATCTTTTTGGAAAAGCTGGATGCGTACCATCCCTTTAACGGAAAAGCCTATCCGGCGAAAATCGTTTTGGGAAAGAATTTCCGCAGCCGCACGGAGGTGACCGGGCTTGTTAATTTCCTGTTTCGGCAGCTGACCAGCCGCCGGCTGGGGGAGATGGATTACGGACCGCAGGAGGAGCTGGTACCGGCGGCCTCCTATCCGCCGGCGGAAGGGGTGCAGCCGCAGCTGCATCTAATCGACACCACCGCTTCCATAGAGCCAGCAGTCCAGCAGGAGGCCTTTTATGTGGCAAAAAAGATTTCCCAGCTTATCACCGCAGGGGAGCGCGTATGGGAGGACGGTGCACCGCGTCCGCTGCGCCTAGGGGATATCTGTATCCTTCTGCGCTCTCCGAAAAATAAAGCCCAGGCTTATCGAGACGCGTTTTTGCAGGCGGGGATCAACAGCTGGGCCGACAGCAGGGGCAGTTTTCTGCGGGCAAGGGAAATCAGTGCGATCACAGCGCTTTTGCAGGTGCTGGATAACCCGTATCGGGACATTCCGCTGCTGACGGCGCTGATGTCCGACCTGTTCGGCTTTTCGCCGGAGCAGATCGCGAAAATCCGTTTGTTGGACCGAGGGGGCGCCTTCTATTCGGCTTTGCAGAAGAGCGCCCGGCTGGGCGACGAGGCCAGCGAGGCGTTTTTGCGCCGGACGGCGCTTCTGCGCCGTTTGGCGGCCGTCATGCCGGTTCCGGATCTATTGACCGAAATTTACGCCCAGACGGATTATCCGGCTCTCGTATCCTCCTACCCGATGGGGGAAACGCGGCGGGCGAACCTGTATCAGCTTTGCGGCTATGCCCAGACCTATCAAAAAAGCGGCGGCAGGGGACTATACGCTTTTGTGCGGTTTTTAGACCGGCTTTCAGAGCAAAAGACGGATTTTGAAACACCGGCGGCAGGGGAGAGCGCCGACGCGGTGCGGATCATCAGTATCCATCGATCCAAGGGGCTGGAATTCCCTTATGTTTTTTTATGTGATGGGGCCAAGGCGTTTAATAAACAAGAGCTGCGGGAACGCATCGCCCTGCATCCGCAGATGGGCTTTGCCTGCGTCCGGCGGGACGGGAAGCTTTTAAAGGAGTTTACAACCGTCCCGCTGGAGGCGCTGCGGCTGGAAAACGAGCGGGCCAATTTAAGCGAGGAGCTGCGGGTGCTGTATGTGGCACTGACCCGGGCAAAAGAAAGGCTCTTTATCACCGTAGCCGGGGATACGGAAAAAATGCTGCGCAGGGCGGCGCAGGCGGGAGACGGTCCGCTGCGGCCCTTCGCGGTTCGAAACGCGGATTCGATGGGAGCCTGGATTTTGCTATGTGCGCTGCGCCATCCGGACTGCCAGGCGCTGCGGGAAAAGGCCGGAATCGCCGCCGGGTGGAAGGAGAGGGAAAAAACGCCGCTTGAAATCTGCTGGGGAACCGGAGGGCTGGGATCGGAGGAAAAGGAGGAGCTCGAAGAAAATCCGGCGCAGGGAATAGATGAATCCATCCTGGAAAAATTGCGGGAGCGGGCTAGCTGGCGCTATCCGTACGAGGAGGCGACCCGCCTTCCCCAAAAGCTGGGGGTCTCTCAGGTGGCGAAAAAGGACCGCTTGGGGCGGTACTCTTTTACCAAAACGCCCCAGTTTCTCTCGGGAGAAAAGCTTTCCCCCGCCCAAAGGGGGGACGCGCTGCATCAGTTTATGCAGTACGCCGACTATGCTCGCTGCGCCCAAAACGCGGAGGAGGAGCTACAGCGGCTTTTGGAGCTGGAATTTTTAACCCCGGTTCAGGCGCAGGTGATTCCTTTGGAAAAGGTCCGGCATTTTTTTGCCTGTGGCCTATACCGGCGGATGGCGGCGGCCCGGCGGATGGAGCGGGAGCTGCGCTTTTTCTGGGATATAGACAGCCGGCAGATGGGGTATGACGGCGCCGGCGCCGACAAAATCACCGTACAGGGCGTGGCGGACTGTGTATTTTGGGAGGCGGACGGAGCGGTCATCGTCGATTATAAAACCGACGCGGTATCCTCCGCCGGGGATTTGGCGGACAAATACCGCGAACAGCTGCGGCTTTACCGGCTGATTTTGCAGGAAAGCCTGCAAACGCCGGTAAAGTCCTGTATTCTGTACTCGTTTTCTCTGGAGCGGGAGATTCCGCTGACCTTCCCCGATGAAGAGGAAGGCGCTTGACAGACGCTTTTACCCCATCCGGCAGAGTATGGGTGAGGCGAAAAAGGTCCGGTGGAAAATTTGGCATTTTTGTATTGACAAACGGCGGATAGACTGGTATACTATAGCAGAAAACAAAGTAGAACCAATTCGTTCTCACCTGCTCGTAGCGGCGATGTCGGGTCAATACGGGAAAGGGAAGTTTCTCTTTTTGGTGTATTGAGCGCGGGCGAATTTCGTTCCGCGCTTTGTTATGGAAAAATTCGGGCTTTTCACAATGGAGGTGCTTTCTCATTAGCAACAAGGAACTGCAGATCAACGAAGAGATCAGGGATAAGGAAATTCGCGTCATTGATTCGGACGGCAGCCAGCTGGGGATTCTCGCGACCAAGGACGCGATGAAAATCGCGGTGGAAAAAAACCTCGATCTGGTAAAAATCGCCCCGCAGGCCGCGCCGCCGGTTTGCCGGATTATGGATTACGGCAAATACCGCTTTGAACAGGCGAAACGGGAAAAAGAGGCGAAAAAAAATCAGAAGGTTATCGAGATCAAGGAGGTCTGTCTTTCCTTGAACATCGATACCAACGATTTTAACACCAAGGTAAACCATGCGGTTAAGTTTCTCAAAAGCGGAAACAAGGTGAAGGTATCTATTCGCTTTCGAGGGCGCGAAATGGCCCATTCCCAGATGGGTACCGCTTTGATGCAGAAGTTTACTGATGCGGTGTCTGAGGTCGGCGTTGTTGAAAAGCAGCCTAAAATGGAAGGCAGAAGCATGACGATGTTTGTCAGTGCTAAGCCCGTTAAGTAAATTGAACAGGAGGATATGAAAATGCCTAAACTGAAAACCCATTCCGGCGCAAAAAAGCGCTTTAAACTGACCAAAAGCGGGAAGGTAAAACGCGCCCACGCGTACAAATCCCATATTCTGAACAAAAAATCCACCAAGCGCAAAAGAGGTCTGCGCAAGATTGCTTACCCGGACCAGACCAATCTGAAGGCGATTAAGCTGATGCTGGCAAAACACTAATTTGATTTTGATGGAGGATTAAGAATATGGCTCGTGTAAAAGGGGCAATGATGACCCGTAAAAGAAGAAAAAAGGTTTTAAAGCTGGCGAAGGGCTATTTTGGCGCTAAGAGCACTCATTTTAAAATGGCCAAGCAGGCTGTGATGAAATCCGGCAATTACGCATATGTCGGCAGAAAGCAGAGAAAAAGAGATTTCAGAAGCCTGTGGATTACCAGAATTTCCGCCGCGTGCCGTTTAAACGGCATGAACTACTCCACCTTTATGAATGGCTTGAAAAAAGCCGGTGTAGAGCTCAACAGAAAAATGCTTTCTGAAATTGCGATTAACGATCCGGCGGCGTTTACTTCCCTTGTGGAAAAAGCAAAGGCCGCGCTTTAATAAAAGTCCTGCAAGCCCGTGTTTTGACACGGGCTTGTTTTGCAAATGGGTGAGGTTTTACATGGAACGGATTGTCAGTAAGGACAACGAAAGGATCAAGCTGTTGGCTAAGCTGCAAAAAAGCCGCCGGGTAAGGGAAGAATCGGGAACCTTTGCGGTGGAGGGGATCCGTCTGGCGCAGGAGGTGTTAGACAGTGGCTTAACTGTGCGGCAGGCGTTTGCCACTGAGGACGCGGCAAAGCGCTGCGCCGCCGTTTGGAAAGAGCTTTGCAGAAAGACCCAGGAGGCCTTTCTGATCTCTGAGAGCCTGGAGGAAAAGGTAAGCGCCGTTCGGTCGCCGCAGGGTATTTACTGTATCTGTGAGATTCCTCGGCGTTCGCAGCGGGATATGACCCTTTCCGACGGAAAGCTGCTGGCGCTGGATCGTTTACAGGATCCGGGAAATCTAGGAACCATCATCCGCACGGCGGACGCATTTGGCGCCGGCGGCGTGATCCTGGGCGGTGAATGCGCCGATTGCTACAGCCCTAAAGTGGTAAGAAGCACCATGGGCGGCGTATTTCGTCTGCCGGTGTGGGAGACGGCGGATTTGCCCCAAACACTTTTCGCCCTGCGGCAGGAGGGGTTTGCCTGTTTTGGCGCGGCATTGGATGAAACGGCGCGGCGGCTGGGGGAGGTCCCCTTCCCCCAACGAACGGTTGTGGTGGTGGGAAACGAAGGAAACGGCATTTCCCCGCAGGTTCTGGCGGCTTGCCAGCAGACCTTATATATCCCCATGCGAGGAGAAGCTGAATCGCTGAACGCGGGGGTGGCGGCTTCGCTGATCCTATGGGAAATGTGCCGGTGAGGGAGTAGAAAAATGGAGTTTTGGATTTGGCTTTCTGGCGCGCTGGGACCGGGCAGCCCCAAGATAAATGATATTGTGGCATGCTTTGAAACCGCGGCGTATTTTTATGCGGAGAAAAAGAACGGCTTTCGCGGCATTGATTTTCTTTCGGATGCGGAAAAGCGGCGCCTTTTGGCCGCTTCATTGTCCGACGCGCTGCGGCTGAAAGAGAAGACGCTGGACAAGGGCTACCGGATTCTGACGCCGGATCAAAAGGAATATCCGGACCGGCTGCGGAATATTTACGCCATGCCCGCCGTTTTATATATAGACGGCAGCCTGGAGCAGCTGGATGAAAGCGTGGCAATTGCCGTAGTCGGCGCTCGAAGATGCTCTGATTACGGCAGGCAGGTTGCGGATGACCTGGGCTTTCATCTGGGACGCATGGGCGCGGTGGTGATCACCGGTATGGCCCGTGGGATTGACGGGGCGGCGCACGCCGCCGCGCTGCGGGCAGGCGGCAGAACCATTGCCGTGTTAGGCTGTGGATTGGACGTCCTTTATCCTTTGGAGCATGGAGCGCTGCGCCGGGAAACTCCCAAGCGGGGAGCGGTGGTTTCGGAATTCGCTTTGGGGGAAAAGCCGGAGGGCTTCCATTTCCCGATTCGCAACCGTCTGATGTCCGCTTTGTCTTTGGGCGTCGTAGTCGTTGAGGGCCAAAGAGGCAGCGGATCCTTAATCACAGCCAATTATGCGCTGGAGCAGGGAAAGGATGTGTTCGCTGTTCCGGGAAGCGTTTTGAGCGGTCTGTCAAAAGGCCCTTTTCAGCTGCTTCGGGCTGGAGCGATCCCTGTTTCCTGCGCCAAGGATGTTTTAGAGGAATATCGTTATCGGTATGCTGCCAAAATAAATTGGACGGCGCAAAGAGAAGCTGGGGGACCGCCGGAAGAACCGAGGGGGAAGAAACCTGGGGCGGTAAAAACGGCGGTCGCTGTACCCGTCCGGGAAAAACGTGCCCTGCCAGAGGATATAGAAGAAAATATCCGTGAAATCTATGAAATTTTGTCGGAAATACCGATTCATCTGGACGAAATCGCGGCACGGATGCAAAAAAATCCCGCTGAAGTCTTGACAGCGCTTTCAGAACTTGAAATAATGGGATTTGTATCGGCAAATACAGGAAAAAGGTTTTCTATCTGCTGAAAAATTGGCTGTGGGCGGCTGAAACCGGTGCGTCCGCGGCAAACCATACAGCCGCCTTTTGTCAGGTGGTAAAGATTACAAAAATAGGGTGGGGTTGCATGTCTAAACTTGTGATTGTCGAGTCTCCCGCAAAGGCAAAGACCATTCAAAAATATCTTGGCGCAGGCTACGACGTCGTGGCTTCCATGGGGCATATCCGCGATTTGCCTAAAAGCAAGCTGGGAATTGATATTGAGCACGGCTTTCAGCCGGACTATGTTGAAATCAAAGGGAAGGAGGAGTTGGTCGAGACCCTGAAGAAAAAGGGGAAGAAGAGCGACGAAATTTATCTGGCGACCGACCCAGACCGGGAGGGCGAGGCCATCTCCTGGCATCTGGCCTACCTTTTGGGGATGAATTTAAACGAGGCCAATCGCGTTACCTTTAACGAAATCACCAAATCCGGCGTGCAGTCGGGCATGGCGTCGCCCCGGCAGGTGGATATGGATCTGGTCAACGCCCAGCAGACCCGGCGGATTCTGGACAGGATTGTGGGATACAAGCTCAGCCCCTTTTTGTGGAAAAAGGTGCGCCGGGGTCTTTCTGCGGGACGGGTGCAGTCGGTTGCGGTGCGCATTATTGTAGACCGGGAGGAGGAGATCCGGAAATTTAAGCCGGAGGAATACTGGTCCATTGACGCAAAGCTTTTGGGAAAAACCGGCCGCAAGGCTTTTGCCGCCAAACTATACGGAAAAGACAAAAAAATATCCATTCACACAAAGGAAGAGGCCGACGCGATCCTCAAGGAGCTGGAAGGGCAGCCCTTTGTGGTGGAAAACGTGAAAAAAAGCGTACGGAAAAAGTCTCCGGCGCCGCCGTTTACCACCAGCACCCTGCAGCAGGAGGCGTCCCGCCGTCTGGGATTTCAGGCGCGGCGAACCATGAAGGCGGCCCAGGAGCTGTATGAAGGGGTTGAGGTCGGCGATATGGGCGCGGTGGGGCTCATCACCTATATGCGTACCGACTCCCTGCGCATTTCCGATGAGGCGGCGCAGCAGGCGGCGGACTTTATCGCGCAGCGCTATGGCAAAAACTATCTGCCGCCAAAGCGCCGGGCCTACAAATCTAAAAATAACGCACAGGACGCTCACGAGGCCATTCGTCCCACCATGCCGGAGCTGTCGCCGGATCAGGTGAAGGGGAGCCTTTCTGCCGACCAGTATAAGCTTTACAAACTGGTGTGGGAGCGTTTCATCGCCAGCCAGATGGCCACCGCCTTGCTGGACACGGTTTCGGTGGACATCCGGGCGGGGGAATACCTGTTTAAGGCCTCAGGCTATACGGTGAAGTTCGACGGCTATACGGTTTTGTATGAAGAAAGCAAGGAGGAATCCGCCGAAGGGGAGGAAGGCTCCTCCGGCGCTTTGCCGCCGCTGGAAAAGGGCGACGCCCTGAAGCTGAAAAGCCTGGAGGGAACGCAGCATTTTACCCAGCCGCCGCCACGGTTTACCGAAGCTTCGCTCATTAAGACGCTGGAGGAAAAGGGAATCGGCCGGCCCAGCACCTACGCGCCGACCATCACCACCATCCTTTCCCGCGGATATGTGGAGCGGGAGGCCAAGGCGCTGAAGCCCACGGCTTTAGGCGAGGTGGTGACCCAGCTGATGAAAAAGCAGTTTAAAAAGATTGTGGACCTGGGCTTCACCGCCCAAATGGAAAAGAATTTGGACGAGGTGGAGGAGGGGGAGACCAACTGGGTCGACACCCTGTCGGAATTCTACGAGGATTTCGCCGCCACCCTGACCCAGGCGGAAAAAAATATGGACGGAACCCGCATCAAGGTGCCGGACGAGGAGACCGATGAGATTTGCGAGCTGTGCGGCCGGAAAATGGTGATTAAAACCGGGCGTTTCGGCAAGTTTTTGGCCTGTCCCGGCTTTCCCGAATGTAAAAATACCCGCAAAATCGTGCAGGACACCGGTGGGCTGTGCCCGCTGTGCGGCGGGAAGGTATTGGCCAAAAAGTCCAAAAAGGGGAAGGTTTACTACGGCTGCGAGCACAATCCTCAATGCGGCTTTATGACCTGGGATCTGCCGCTGAAGGAGGTCTGTCCCCAATGCGGCGCGACCTTATTTAAAAAGTCCGGGAAAATGGGAAAAATCTATTGCGCGAAGGAAGGCTGCGATTACGAAAGGGGACTGAAAGACGAATGACGGCTTCGGTAATCGGTGCGGGTCTGGCAGGCTGCGAGGCAGCCTGGCAGCTGGCCTGTCGCGGCATTTTGGTGACGCTGTATGAGATGAAGCCGGTCAAATTTTCCCCAGCTCATCACTACGAGGGCTTTGCGGAGCTGGTCTGCTCTAATTCGCTCAAGGCTGACCGGATCGGTTCGGCGGCGGGGCTTCTCAAGGAAGAGATGGCCCGGTTGGGATCGATCGTCGTCCAATGCGCCCGAGAGACGGCGGTGCCCGCCGGTGGCGCTCTGGCGGTGGACCGGCAGCTGTTTTCCGATCGGGTGACGCAGAAAATACAAAGCCATCCGCTGATTAAGGTGTGCCGTGAGGAAGTGGCCGAAATCCCCGACGGGCCGGTGATTGTCGCCTCGGGTCCCCTGACCAGCGAGAAGCTCTCTGGCGCGATTGAGCAGCTTTTGGGGGAAGCGTATTTAAGCTTTTACGATGCGGCGTCTCCCATCGTGAGCTTCGACAGCATCGACATGAACAAGGCGTTTTTCGCTGCCCGTTATGGAAAAGGCGAGGACGATTATATCAACTGCCCTATGAACCGTGAGGAATACGAGGCGTTTCACCAGGCGCTGGTTTCCGCACGGCAGGTGGAGCTCAAATCCTTCGAAAAGGACCGGATGAAGGTTTACGAGGGGTGTATGCCAGTGGAGGTATTGGCCAAGCGGGGAAGCGATTCCATCCGGTACGGCCCCCTAAAACCGGTGGGCCTAAAGGATCCTAGGACGGGGCGCCGGCCCTGGGCAGTGGTCCAACTGCGGGCGGAAAACGCCCAAAAGTCTTTGTATAATCTGGTGGGCTTTCAGACCAATCTGCTTTTTTCGGAGCAAAAACGCGTTTTTTCCATGATCCCAGGACTGGAAAACGCCTCGTTTGTCCGCTATGGCGTTATGCACCGCAACACCTTTTTAAACAGTCCCCAGCTGCTGGACAGGACCTACTGCCTCAAAAAAGACCGGCGGATTTATTTTGCCGGGCAGATCACCGGCGTGGAAGGCTACATCGAATCGTCGTCGTCGGGGATTTTGGCGGGGATCAATTTGGCCATGGCCCTAAAGGAAAAGGAACCGCTGATCCTGCCGCAGGACACTATGATGGGGGCGCTGGCCGCCTACATCAGCGACCCGACGGTAACCGATTTTCAGCCCATGGGCAGTAATATGGGCCTTTTGCCGCCGAATCCAGAGAGGATTAAGGACAAGTCCCTTCGTTATCAGGCGGCAGCGGAAAGGGCTCTGGAAAGCTTTGAACGGTGCCTGGCGGACTTTCGATCCCGGACAGGGGACGCCCTTTTGCGGAAATAAGCGGAAGAATGAATCAATCACAGAAAGGCGGGCTTTCTTATGAAAATAATTGCAGACGCATTCGGCGGAGATAACGCGCCGCTGGAAATTTTAAAGGGCTGCGCGATGGCGGCGGAGGAATACGGCGTCGGGATAATCCTGACCGGCGACGAGGAGACGATCCGCAGAGTTGCCGCGGAAAACGGCGTTTCGTTGGAGAAAATGGAGATTGTCCATGCATCGCAGGTGATGGATATGAACGCGCCGCCCACCGCGATTTTAAAAGGATATCGGGATTCCTCCCTGGCTGTAGGCTTAAGGCTTTTATCCGAGGGCAGAGGCGACGCCTTTGTCAGTGCGGGCAGCACCGGCGCGTTTGTGGTCGGCGCGAGCCATATCGTCAAGCGGATTAAAGGGATTAAGCGTGCGGCGCTGGCCCCGGTGATTCCCACGGTAGAGGGGCGGTACATGCTCATCGATTGCGGCGCCAACGCCGAGTGCCGGCCGGAGATGCTGGTGCAGTTTGGGGCCATGGGCGCCGCCTATATGAATAAGATTCTGGACGTGGAAAATCCGCGGGTAGCGCTTATTAACAACGGCGCGGAGGAGCACAAGGGCACGCCGCTTCAGCAGGAGGCGTACAGGCTTTTAACCGAGTCGCCGCTTCATTTTGTCGGCAATATTGAGGCACGGCAGCTCCCCCAGGGCGGCTGCGACGTGGCGGTGTGCGACGGGTTTACCGGCAACATTGTGTTAAAATTGACCGAGGGGTTAAGTAAGGCCTTGATCGGCCAGATCAAGGGTATCCTTATGAAAAACACGGCGACCAAGCTGGCCGCCTTGACTTTAAAGGGCGGCTTGGCGGAATTTAAAAAGAAAATGGATTACAAGGAGTATGGCGGCGCAGCGCTGCTGGGGATTTCCAAGCCCACTATCAAGGCCCACGGAAGTTCTGACGCAAAGGCGTTTAAAAACGCCGTTGGACAGGCGGTCCGTTTTGCCAGACAGAATGTCATCGGGTCCATTGAAGGGTATCTAGCGGAAATGAAGGCCAAGGAATAAGGAGCCAAAGCACATGAGTGGACAAACAGATTTCAAAATATTTCAAAAAAAATTAGATTATGTTTTTCGGGAAGAAAAGTACCTGGTGATCGCCCTGACCCACTCGTCCTACGCCAACGAGGGAAAAAAGGATATCCCCTGCAATGAGCGGCAGGAGTTTTTGGGCGACGCAGTGCTGTCGATTATTGTATCGGACTATCTGTTCCGGCATTATTCGCATCTGCCTGAGGGAGAGCTGACTAAGCTGCGGGCCGCCCTGGTCTGTGAAAAGGCCCTTTGCCAGTATGCCTTACAGCTGGGGCTAGGTGAATTCCTTCTGTTGGGAAAGGGGGAAGAAGCCACCGGCGGTCGGCAGCGTCCCTCGATTTTGGCCGACGCCTTCGAGGCGGTCATTGCCGCGGTTTATTTAGACGGTGGGATGCAGGAAGCCAAAAAGCTTGTTTTGCACTATACGGTGCCTGCGGTGGAAAATCACACAACAGCGGCGTTTAAGGATTATAAAACCATATTGCAGGAGATCATCCAAAAAAATCCCGAAGAGCGGGTGACCTATGAGCTGGTCGAGGAATCGGGACCGGATCACAACAAGCATTTTGCCGTTGAGGTGCATTTAAACAGCAACGTCATCGGCCGCGGAGAGGGGCGCTCGAAAAAAAGCGCGGAGCAGGCGGCGGCAAAAATCGCGCTGGAACTGATGGGGCAATGAAGCACGCCAATGTCGCGTTTTTTGTACCTCATTTGGGATGCCCGCACCGGTGCAGCTTTTGCGATCAGCGAAGAATCAGCGGGACGGGTTCCCCGCCCAGCCCGGACGAGGTAAAAAGAGTCTGTGAAAAGGCCAAAAAGCAGCTGGAAAATCGAGATTCCCCAGCGGAAATCGCCTTTTTTGGCGGCAGCTTTACCGCTATTGATCCGGTGCTGATGCGGTCCTTATTAAAAGCGGCTTATCCATTTGTGGCGGACGGCTCGTTTGACGGCATCCGCCTATCCACCAGGCCGGACGCGGTTTCCCCGGAAATTTTGGAGGTTTTAAAGGCCTACGGTGTTACGACGGTGGAGCTGGGCGCCCAAAGCATGGACGATGCGGTGCTCTCCCAAAACGGGAGGGGGCACACGGCAGGCCAGACGGTCCAGGCGGCGGATTGGATCCGGTCGGCGGGATTTTCACTGGGCTTACAGATGATGGTCGGTCTGCCGGGAGAAAGAGAGAATGGACATCAACGGACGGCGGAAAAAATTGCCCAGCTTCGGCCCGACTGCGTCCGGATTTATCCTGTGTTGGTCCTGGAGGGGACCGAGCTTGCCTGTTGGTACAAAGCAGGAAAATATATCCCGCTGACGGTGGAAGAGGCGGTTGACAGAACAGCTTGGCTGCTGCGCTTTTTCGAGGATCGAGGAATTTCGGTGATCCGCGTTGGGCTGCACGCCCAAAAAGCGCTGGAGCTAAGCTATCTTGGGGGCCCGTATCATCCGGCTTTTGGGGAGCTGTGTTATTCTCAGGTATGGCTTGAGCGGTTGCTAAAACGGCTGGAGCAGGACGGCCTTTCTCAAAAGGCGCTGCGTGTTTTAGTCCATCCAGCGCAATTATCGCAGGCGGTTGGGCAAAAGCGGGAGAATCTCCGGCGGCTGTCCCAGGCGGGATACCAGGTGCAGATTCTTTCGGACGGCTCGGTGCCAAGGGAGGAGCCTTTTTTCATAAAGGAAGTGAAAGATTGTATTTAAAGTACTTGGAGATCAATGGATTTAAATCTTTTCCGGACCGTGTGAAGCTGGAATTCGGCAAGGGGCTGACGGCGGTGGTGGGACCTAACGGCAGCGGGAAAAGCAATATCGCTGACGCGGTCCGCTGGGTGTTGGGCGAACAGTCCTCCAAAACGCTGCGGGGAGACAAAATGGAGGATGTCATTTTTGGCGGGACGCAGCTGCGCCGGCCCATGGGCTTTTCTCAGGTGACGCTGACCATTGGAAACGAGGACCGGCGGCTTTCGGTCGATACCGACGAAATTGCCGTTTCCCGCAAGCTGTACCGCAGTGGGGAGAGCGAATATCGAATTAACGGCAGCGCGGTCCGGTTAAAGGATATTCACGAGCTGTTTATGGATACAGGCCTGGGGCGAGACGGCTACTCCATGATCGGCCAGGGGAAAATCGCCGAGATTATCGGGGCCAAAAGCACCCAGCGGCGTGAGATCTTCGAGGAAGCGGCGGGTATCTCTAAATACCGTTACCGAAAAACCGAGGCGGAGCGGAAGCTGGCCCAAACCCAGGAGAATCTTTTGCGCTTAAAGGATATTATGACCGAACTAGAGGATCGAATCGGTCCTTTAAGGGTCCAATCGGAAAAGGCGAGGCACTTTATAGAGCTGGCAGAGCAAAAAAAAGAGCTTGAGCTTTCTTTGTGGACTGCGCAGCTGGACGGCATGACGGCGCAGCTGCGTGAGCTGACCGATCGGCAGACGGTTGGGCGGCTGGAGCAAGAGCAGGTCGAAAAAGAGCTGGAGGAGCTCGGCGGGCAGATGGAGGCGCTGTTTGGCTCTATGCAGAAGGCCGGCGCTCAGATTGAGCAGCTTCGGGGCAATATGGCGCGCCTGGAGGAGGAAATCGCCTCGTCCAGCTCCCGGATTGCGGTTTTGCAAAATGATATTTCCCACAATGAACGGTCGGCGCAGATGCTTGAGAAGGAGCAGCAATCCGCCGCAGATTCGGAAGACGCCTTTTTGCAGTATATAAAAAGGCAGGAGGAAAAAAAGCGCGGCTTGCTAAAAAAACAGGAGCAGATTACATCGCAGATTGATTTGGTGGATCGGGAGGATCAAAAAAGGCAGGAACAGCTTTCGCAGATGGCAAAAAGGCTGGCGGAAAAAAAGGAAGAGGAGGCCCGTCTTACCTTTTCCCTGTCTGAACAAAGGGTGCTGGCGGTGACGAAGCAAAACGCTTTGGAGGACGCGAGGGAACGCAAGGTCTTGCTGGAGACGGGCAAGGAGGAAAAAAAGGAAAAGCTTTCCCAATTCCAAAAGGAGCTTCAGGATGTCAGCCAGCTGGTCGAGACGCTGGTCGAGACGCTGGAGGGCCTTTCCAACTCGGCAAAGGGCGTACAGATGAAGCTTTCTTCCCGACAGGAGAAGGAGCGGGCGCTGTCCGGGCAAAAGGAGCAGCTGGAGCTTAGAATAAAAGAGCAGAATCAGCGCGCCGCCTTGCTGGAGGAATTGGAACGGAATATGGAGGGCTTTGCCTACAGCGTAAAATATGTGTTAAACCAAAGCCGCGGCGGCACACTGCGGGGGATCCACGGCCCTTTGTCCGGTCTTTTGCAGGTGGACGCCCCCTATCTTACGGCCATCGAGATGGCGGCCGGCGGCGCTTTGCAGAACATTGTGACCGAGGATGAGCAGGCCGCAAAGCGGGCCATTGAGGCGCTGAAAAAAAGCGGCGCCGGCCGCGCGACCTTTCTGCCGCTGACGTCGGTAAAGGGAGGGCTTTTGCAGGTTAGCGGGCTGGAGCGTTTTGAAGGGTTTATCGGAATCGGCTCCCAGCTGGTCCGCTGCCATGAGAGGTACCGGGGCGTTGTGGAGTCGGTTTTGGGGCGCGTGGCGGTGGTCTCCGATTTGGACGAGGGAATCCGGATGGCAAAGCAATACGGCTACCGGTTCCGCATCGTGACGCTGGACGGGCAGCTAATCCACGCAGGCGGCTCGATGACTGGCGGATCGGCTGGGAAAAATACCGGGCTGTTAAGCCGGCGAGGAGAGATCCGCGCTTTGCAGGAGCAGGCGGCGGCCTGCCGGGAAAGATCCGACGCTTTTAATGGAGAGCTGGGCACCCTGCGCCGGGAAATTGCGGCGTTGCAGGCCCAGTCTGCGGGGATAGAGGCGGAGCGCAAAACCGCGCTGGAGGATCAGATGCGGTATCAAATGGAGGAAAAACGTCTGGGTGCCATGCTGGAGGAGCTGCAGGCCGATCATAATCGGTCGGAGGATCAGCAAAGCAGTTTGGTGCGTCAGATCGAGCTGCTGGAGGAGCAATGCCGGCAGGAAGAGAGAAAGCTGGACGAGGCGCAGTCGGCCCTGTCCTCTTTCCGGGAGGAGCTGGCGGCCTTGGAGGAGGCGGTTCAGTCCGCCCGGCGGGAGCGGGAGGAGGCCGTTGAGACCCACAGCGCCTTACAGCTGGAAAAAATGGCGATCGGCCAGGAAATCGCGCTGTTAGAGCAGGCGGTGGCCGAGCAGGAAAGCCGCCGGTCCGACCAGAAAAAGCAGCTGGAATCGGTCCGAGAGCGGCTGGAGGACTTAGCGGAGCAAAACCGGCAGATCCGAGAGGAGATCGCTTTTATACAACAACAGTCCGAAGACCGGCTGAAGCAGATTGAAGGCTGCCGCAAAGAGATCGCCGGACAGACCGAATTGCGCCAGCAGATTGAAAGACAGACCACCGTCCTGCGCCAGAATGAAAAGGAGATTTTGGTGCAGAAGGAAAAATACGCCGGGGAGCTGCTCCGGCTGGAGGACAAAAAATCGGCGGTGCAGAAGGAATATGACCTGATCATATCCAAAATGTGGGATGAATACGAAATCACCCGGTCCCAGGCACAGGCGGCGGCCAACCCGGCAGAGGACGTCAGTCAATCCAACCGGCTGTTGGGGGAGGTCAAGGGAAAAATCCGCGCTCTGGGCACGGTCAATGTCGAGGCAATTGAGGAATATGAGCAGGTGTCGGGGAGATACGCGTTTTTGTCCGGGCAGATGGAGGATGTGGAGCGGTCCAAAGCGAAGCTGCAGCAGCTGATTCAGGATCTGACAGTCCAGATGCGGGAGCTTTTTGCGGACAGCTTTGAGCGGATTAACCGGCATTTCTCGGAAATTTTCGCCGAGCTGTTCGGCGGCGGAAAGGCGCAGCTGAAGCTGACAGAGGGGGAGGACGTGCTGGAATCGGGCGTAGAGATCTATGTCCAGCCGCCCGGAAAGATCATAAAAAATTTGGCGGCCCTTTCCGGCGGAGAGCAGGCCTTTGTGGCCATCGCGATCTATTTTGCAATTTTAAAGGTCCGGCCGGCGCCCTTTTGCCTGTTGGATGAAATCGAGGCGGCGCTGGACGATGTAAACGTCAACAAATTTGCGGAGTATCTGCGGCGGCTGAACCGGTACACCCAGTTTATCGCCATCACCCACCGCCGCGGCACTATGGAGCACGCGGACGTGCTGTACGGTGTGACAATGCAGGAGGAGGGCGTATCCAAAATTCTGGCCCTGGAGGTATCGGAAATCGAAAGCAAGCTGGGGATGAAAAACATATAAAGGAGGAAGCCAAATGAGCTTTTTTCAGAAGCTGAAGGCGGGTTTAAGCAAAACCAAGGAGGGGATGCTCAAAAATCTGGACGGACTGTTCGGCGGACATAAAATCGAAGAGGCGTTTTATGATGAGCTGGAAGAAATTTTGATCATGAGCGACGTTGGCGCGGTGGTCAGCGAAAAAGTCGTGTCGCGGCTACGCCTTGCGGTAAAGGAAAAGGGCTGCCGGGATACGGCCGAGGCTAAGGAGCTTCTCAAAGAGATTCTGGTGGAGATGATCCAAGGAGAGGCGGCGCTGGATTTGTCTACGAAGCCCTCGATCATCCTGGTAATCGGCGTCAACGGCGTGGGGAAGACCACGACCATCGGCAAAATGGCGTACGATCTGATCCAGAAAGGGAAAAAGGTCCTGCTGGGCGCGGCGGATACATTCCGGGCGGCGGCTATCGACCAGCTGCAGATTTGGGCGGACCGGGCCGGCGCCGATATGGTCAAGCATACGGAGGGTTCGGACCCCGCCGCGGTGGTATTCGACGCCATCACCGCCGGGAAAGCGCGTGGCGCGGACGTGATTATCTGTGACACGGCTGGCCGGCTGCACAACAAGAAAAATCTCATGGACGAGCTTTCCAAAATCACCCGGGTCATCGGTCGGGAGGCGCCGGACTGCGCGGTGGAGTTTTTGCTGGTGCTGGATGCCACCACCGGCCAAAACGCTTTGAATCAGGCAAAAGAATTTAAAAACGCCGCCGGACTCACCGGCATTGTGCTGACCAAGCTGGACGGAACGGCCAGAGGCGGCGTAGTGATCGCCATCAAAGAGGAGCTGGGGGTGCCGATCAAATACATCGGCGTCGGCGAAGGGATTGACGATCTGCAGCCGTTTGACCCGCAGGAGTTTGTACAAGCGCTGTTTGAGAAGGATCAGGGAGAGGTGACGGCATGAAATTTGTCATTGCCACCGGCAACGAAGGAAAGGTGCGGGAGTTTAAACGGATGCTGGAGCCCATGGGCTATGAGGCGGTCAGCATGAAGGAGCTGGGGCTTTCGCTGGACGTGGAGGAAACAGGGGAGACCTTTGCCGAGAATGCGCGGCTGAAGGCTGGCGCGGCCTGCCAGGCGGCGGGGCTGCCTGCCATCGCCGATGATTCTGGCCTTTGCGTAGACGCGTTAGGCGGCGCGCCGGGGGTGTATTCCGCCCGGTACAGCGGCCTGGGAGACGACGAAAACAATCAAAAGCTTTTGCAGGAGCTGGCGGGCGTTCCCGACGGGGAACGGACAGCCCGATATGTGTGCGCCATCTGCTGCTGCTTCCCAGACGGGACCTGTCTGACGGCGGAGGAAAGCTGTGAGGGAAAAATCGGGTACGAGCTGTCTGGCAGACAGGGCTTTGGCTATGATCCGCTGTTTTATGTTGACGGGAGAAGCTTCGGCCAGTACAGCGACGAGGAGAAGGACGCAATCAGCCATCGGGGGAAGGCGCTGCGGCTGTTTTGCGAAAGGTTAAAAGAGCGCCAAAGCGAAAAGGCGTGACGGACGGAGGAAAATGGATTGATTACAAGTAAGCAAAGAGCGGCCCTGCGCGCGCAGTCCAACGGGATGGAAACGATTTTTCAAATAGGCAAGGGCGGCGTCAGCGACACGCTGATCCAGCAGGTGAACGACGCGCTGCAGGCGCGGGAGATGATCAAGCTGCGGGTGCTGGAAAACGCGCCGGTGTTTGCTCGGGAAGCGGCGCAGCAGCTGGCGCAGGAATGCGGCGCGGAAATTGTGCAGGTAATCGGCAGTCGGTTTATCCTGTTTAAAAGGAACCCCAAAAAGCCGATTTATGCATTATAATGGGGAACTCTATGGATAGGCTGGGGATTTTTGGCGGTACCTTTAACCCGATACACAACGGTCATCTTTCCTTGTGCGTCCAGCTTGCCGACGCGCTGGATATACCGAGGGTACTGCTGATTCCCACAGCGATCCCGCCCCATAAGAGGGTAAAGGAGCTGGCAAGTGGGGAACAGCGTCTTGCTATGTGCCGTTTGGCGGCGCAGGCGGACGCGCGGTTCGCAGTTTCCGACCTGGAGCTGCGCCGCCAGGGCAGCAGCTATACGGTGGAGACGCTGCGGCAGTTGGAGGCGATGTATCCTGATACGCGGCTTTACCTTTTTTTAGGGACCGACATGTTTTTAACGGTCCAAAGCTGGTACCGCGCTGAGGAGATTTTTAAGCGGGCATTTTTAGCAGCCGGCGCACGGCACGAAGGGGACGAGCACCTTATGAAAGAGCATCTTGCCCGGCTGAAAGGGTTAGGGGCCCAAGGAGAAATCGTCCCCTGCCGGGTGCGGGAAATTTCCTCCACGCAGGTGCGCGCCATGCGAAAAGAGGGCCGCTCTTTAAGGGGGATCGTGCCGCCGGCGGTGGTGGAATACATGGAAAATAGAGGCTTATATCTGCCAAAGGAGGGCGGCGGGGATGCAGACGGTTGAACAGGTGCAAAAAAGGCTGGAGCGGATGCTGAAGCCGGACAGGCTGCAGCATTCTTATGGAGTTGCTAGGGAGGCGGCGCGGCTTGCAGACCTGTATCGGGCCGATCCGCAAAAGGCCTACTACGCTGGACTTTGCCATGATATCTGCAAAAACATGCCGGCGCAAGAACAGTTGCAATGGATAAAAAGGTCTGCTATAATGCTGGATGATGCTTTTTACTGTCAGCCGCCGATCTGGCACGGCTTTGCCGCCGCCCAGTATATCCGCGAGGAAATGGGCGTGGAGGATGAAGAAATCCTGGGCGCGGTGCGCTATCATACGACCGGCAGGGCGGGAATGTCCCTGCTGGAAAAAATCGTGTTTACCGCGGATTTAACTGAGGAGAACCGCGATTACCCAGACATTTGGACGGTGCGCACGTTGGCGAACCAGTCGCTGGAGCAGGCGGTTTTTTATATCCTTCGGTACAACCTGGGCAAGTTGCTGGTAAACGGCGGCCCCATCTGCCGGGACTGCTGGGAAGCGTATAACCATCTGGTTTTTAGCAAGGAAATAACGCGATAAAAGGTGTGAAAGTATGAATTCTTTAGAATTAACCTACGAAATTGCAAAGATTTTAGACAGCAAAAAGGGTGAGGACATCCAGGCGCTTGAGGTTCGGGAGCTGACCTCGATTGGGGATTATTTTGTCCTTGCCAGCGGCGCGAATCTGCCGCAGGTTAAAGCCATGTCCGACGAGGTGGAGGAGAAGCTTTCCAAGATGGGATTGGAGCCAAAGCGCATTGAGGGATACCAGACCGCCTCCTGGATTTTGTTGGATTACTACGATGTCATTGTGCATATTTTCCTCAAGGAAACCCGTGAGTTCTATTCGCTGGAACGGCTTTGGGCGGGGGCGCAGCAGGTGGATCTTTCCAAGGTTTTGACGGACTGATTTTGATTGACACTGTCAGGAGGGTTTACAGTGAATTATAATTTTGCGGAAATTGAGAAAAAATGGCAGGATATTTGGGAAGCGAAGAATGTTTTTGCCGCCTCTAACGATTACACAAGACCTAAGTATTTCGCGCTGGTGGAATTCCCCTATCCTTCCGGGAAGGGGCTGCATGTGGGGCATCCGCGATCCTATACGGCGCTGGATATCGTCGCGAGAAAGCGGCGGCTGGAGGGGTACAACGTGCTGTATCCCATGGGGTGGGATGCTTTCGGCCTGCCCACCGAAAACTTCGCGATCAAAAACCATGTCCATCCGGAGGTTGTGACCCGCCAGAACATCGACCGGTTTAAAGGTCAGCTCAAAAGCCTGGGCCTGTCCTTTGATTGGAACCGGGAGGTAAACACCACCGATCCCCATTACTACAAATGGACCCAGTGGATTTTTTTGCAGCTGTTTAAAAAGGGGCTCGCCTATAAAAAGGAAATGGCGGTAAACTGGTGCACGTCCTGCAAATGCGTGCTGGCCAACGAGGAGGTCGTCGGCGGCGTGTGCGAGCGCTGTGGGTCCGAGGTAATCCATAAGGTAAAAAGCCAGTGGATGCTCAAAATTACCGCCTATGCCCAGCGGCTGATCGACGATTTGGAGCAGGTGGATTACATCGACCGGGTAAAAACCTCCCAGATCAACTGGATTGGCCGTTCGGTAGGCGCGGAGGTGGATTTTGCCACCACCGCCGGCGACCTGCTGACCATTTACACCACCCGGCCCGACACGCTGTTCGGCGCCACCTACATGGTCATTTCGCCGGAGCATCCCTTTATCGAAAAATGGGCGGACAGAATCACCAACCTGGACCAGATTAAAGGGTACCAGGAGGAAGCGGCGAAGAAGTCCGATTTTGAGCGCACCGAGCTGGTCAAGGATAAAACCGGTGTGAAAATCCAAGGGGTCATGGGGATCAATCCGGTCAGCGGCAAGGAGATCCCGATTTTTATTTCCGATTATGTGCTAATGACCTACGGCACCGGCGCCATCATGGCTGTGCCGGCCCACGATACCCGGGACTGGGATTTTGCGAAAAAATTTGACCTGCCGATCATCGAGGTGGTCAAGGGCGGAGACGTGCAAAAAGAGGCGTTTACCGACTGTGAAACCGGCGTGATGGTCAATTCCGATTTCCTCAATGGCCTGACGGTAGAAGAAGCCAAGGAGAAGATCAAGTCCTGGCTGGAGGAAAAGGGCAAGGGCCATTCCAAGGTAAATTATAAGCTGCGCGACTGGGTCTTCTCCCGTCAGCGGTACTGGGGTGAGCCGATCCCGGTAGTATATTGTGAAAAATGCGGATATGTCCCGCTGCCGGAAAGCGAGCTGCCGCTGACCCTTCCGGAAGTGGATTCCTACGAGCCTACCGAATCCGGCGAATCGCCGCTGGCGAAGATGACCGAATGGGTGAACACCACCTGCCCCCACTGCGGCGGTCCTGCGAAACGGGAAACAGACACCATGCCCCAATGGGCGGGGTCGTCCTGGTATTTTATGCGCTACTGCGACCCGCACAATCCCAACGCCTTGGCCTCGAAGGAGGCGCTGGACTACTGGCTGCCGGTGGATTGGTACAATGGCGGTATGGAGCACACAACGCTGCACCTTTTGTATTCCCGTTTCTGGCACAAGTTTTTGTACGATATCGGCGTTGTATCAAGCCCAGAGCCCTATGCCAAGCGCACCAGCCACGGCATGATTTTGGGCGAAAACGGCGAAAAGATGAGCAAGTCCCGGGGCAATGTAGTCAATCCAGACGATATTGTCAGAGAATACGGCGCGGACACGATGCGTCTTTACGAGATGTTCATCGGCGATTTTGAAAAGAGCGCACCCTGGAGTTCCTCCTCTATCAAAGGCTGCAAACGCTTTTTGGATCGAATTTGGAATTTGCAGGAGCATTTGATCCCTGGAGAGACTTACCGAGCCGAGCTGGAGACTGCCATACACAAAACGATCAAAAAGGTCACGGAGGATATTGAGCAGCTCAAGTTCAACACGGCGATTGCGGCGATGATGGCGCTATTAAATGATCTGGCGGATACGGGCTCGGTCAACCGCGCGGAATATAAAGCCCTTTTGATTCTTTTAAATCCTTTTGCGCCGCACATTACCGAAGAAATTTGGGCACAGCAGGACTTTGGCGGGATGCTTAACCAGCAGGAGTGGGTATCGTTCGATCCGGCCAAATGCGTGGACGCGACAGTGGAAATCGTCGTCCAGCTGGCGGGAAAGATCAAAACCCGGCTGCGCCTTCCGGCGGACAGCGGCAAGGAGGCGGTACTGGCTGCGGCGAAATCGGATCCGGCGGTTTCTGCATTGCTTGAAGGGAAAACCATTGTCAAGGAAATCTATGTTCCGGGAAAGCTTGTCAATTTGGTTGTAAAATAACAGAAGATTTTGCTTGCACTTTTCCTTTGTTTAGGTTATACTAATAAAGTACCTTCGTTTTCGTTGGAAAATTGTTGTAGAGATTTACTTGACAGAAGGGTTTTTGTCATAGTATAATTTCTTTTGTGGTTTTTGGTACCGGATTCGGCTGCTTGCAAACGACAGCTGGTTTTATAGTTGAATAGATGGGGAGTAAGCAGCAGGCTTTTGCCTGAGAATTTGGTAAATTACTCCTGCCCTGTGGTGAAGGAGGGATTTAGAAATGGCAGAAATTCGTATCAAAGAGAATGAATCTCTTGACAGCGCACTCAGACGCTTTAAGAGATCCTGTGCAAAATCAGGCGTTCTTGCGGAAGTACGGAAGAGAGAGCATTATGAAAAGCCTTCTGTAAAACGCAAGAAGAAATCTGAGGCTGCTCGTAAACGCAAATTTAAATAATATTGAAAAAGCGGGCTTTTGCTCGCTTTTTCTTTATCAAAAGAAGGGGGATGGAAATGAGGCTATTTTTCCCAACGGCCATAGCGCCGAAGGCATACGACATTTCACCGGATATGCTCCAGTCTATGGGAATACAGGGGTTAATCCTGGATATCGATAACACGCTGACCACCCATGACCATCCCATACCAGACCAACAGATTTTGGAATGGCTGGAGAGAATGCGTTCGGCGAAAATCCGTTTGATCCTGCTTTCCAACAACCATCCGCCGCGGGTAAAGCCCTTTGCCCAAAAGCTTGGGCTGGCATTTGAGGCGGATGGGAAAAAGCCCCTTCCGGGCGGATACCGCCGGGCCGCACTGGCTATGGGTCTTTCGCCTCAAAATACGGCGGTGGTGGGGGATCAGATCTTTACGGACATCCTCGGCGCGAACCTGGCGGGAATGTCTTCTATTTTGGTCGAGCCGTTTTTAAAGGAGCCGTTTCTTCGTTTTCGGTTCAAACGCTTTTTGGAAAAGGGAATTTTAAAGCGGTATCGAAAAAAGCAAAGGGGGCGATCCGATTGAGCGCAAAATTTGGTCCGGCAGGCAGCGCGGAGAGCTTTCGGGCAATGGGGTACCGTAAGACCTCCCAGATGCCGGAATACCTGGAGAGGATGGGCTTAAACGCGTTTGAGTACCAGTGTGGCCGTGGGGTGCGTATTACCAAAGAGGCGGCGCAGGAGCTGGGAAGACTATCTCGGGAAAAGGGGATTACCCTTTCCTTACATGCGCCCTACTTTATTTCTCTTTCCAGCCTGGAGGAGGAAAAAAGGGAAAAGAGCGTCGAATACATCCTGCAAAGCGCCGCCGCTGCCAACGCGATGGGAGCGGACCGCATTGTCGTGCATTCGGGCTCCTGCTCGAAGATCAGCCGGCTGCAGGCACTGGAGCTGGCAAAGGATACCCTGCGCCGCGCAGCCAATGCGCTGGACCAAAACGGGCTGGGACACATCCACGTCTGCCCGGAGACCATGGGAAAAATTAACCAGCTGGGCGATCTGGAGGAGGTCCTGTGCCTTTGTCAGGTAGACGAACGCTTTTTGCCCTGCATCGACTTTGGCCATTTAAACGCGAGGACGCTGGGCGGGTTAAAAACGGAAGAGGATTTCGGCAGGGTTTTTACGGCTATGGAAAATCGGCTGGGGATTGAAAGGGCGCGGGGCTTTCACGCACATTTTTCTAAAATTGAATACACCGAAAACGGCGGCGAAAAGAGGCATCTTACCTTTGAGGACACGGTTTACGGGCCGGATTTTGAACCGATGGTTCAATGGATTGTCCGCAAAAATGGCAGCCCGACGGTGATCTGTGAATCCGCTGGGACCCAGGCGGAGGACGCGCTGGCCATGCGGCGGTATTATCAAAGCATATCGAAAGAAGGGTAAAGGATGAAAAAACAGCTGCTTGTGATCCATGGACCGAATATCAACCTGACGGGGATCCGGGAGCCGGGCGTTTATGGCTCACAATCTCTGGATCAGATCAATGAAGAAATCCGGGCATACTGTGAAAAGGAGGGGTTTGGCTGCCGGATCTGCCAGTCCAACCATGAAGGGCAGATCATTGACTGGCTGCATGAGGCGATGGGAAAGACCGATGGGATTATTCTCAATGCCGGAGCTTATACGCACTACAGCTATGCGATTCACGACGCCATAGCGGCGGTAAAAATCCCCTGCATTGAGGTCCATTTTTCCAATATCCAGGCCAGAAACGATTTTCGCCATCTTTCGGTCATCGCGCCGGTATGCGCCGGGTCGATTGCAGGCTTTGGAAAACACAGCTATTTGCTGGCAGTGGACGCTTTCAAAAAAATCCTTGCATAATTTTTGCAGAATCCCTTGCAAAAGGCTGGAATATAATATAGAATTATGGTGTTAAAAAAGCGCTAAATATTCGTTTATGAGTATGGCGATGGAGGTATAATATATGGTATCTGCAGGAGATTTCAGAAATGGTGTGACCTTTGAGATGGATGGAAATGTTGTTCAGATCATCGAATTTCAGCATGTGAAGCCTGGGAAAGGCGCGGCGTTCGTTCGCACCAAAATCCGCAATGTAATCACCGGTGCTGTCGTGGAGAAAACCTTCAGCCCCACCGACAAGTTCCCGACCGCTTACGTAGAGCGCAAGGATATGCAGTATCTGTACAGTGACGGGGATCTGTATTACTTTATGGATAATGAGACCTATGAGAATATTCCGATTAACGCCAGTATTCTGGGCGATAATTTCAAGTTTGTGAAAGAGAACACAGATGTGAAGGTTTTGTCCTACAAGGGCTCTATTTTCGGTGTTGAGCCGCCTTTCTTTATGGAATTACAGGTGACCCAGACCGATCCCGGCTTTAAGGGCAACACAGCGACCAACACCACCAAGCCCGCGACGCTGGAGACCGGCGCGCAGATCAATGTGCCCTTGTTTATCGAGGAAGGGGATATGATCCGGGTCGATACCAGAACCGGTGAATATATGGAACGCGCATAGATCCCGTGTCATAAAGGAAAGCGCGTTTAAAAAATCCTGCGGATGAGGCAGGCTCAAAGGGGAAAAATGGCTGTAAGCGGCTGTTTTTACATTTTTTCAGCAAAAGGAGGATTTACTGATGACGATTCTTGAGAAGGTTGCATACCTGAGAGGTTTGAGTGAAGGCCTTGGGATAGACGAAACAAGCAAAGAGGGAAGGATATTCAAAGCGATCATCGATGTTTTGGACGATATCTCTTTGACTGTTTCCGACCTGGAAGACGATGTTGCGGAGCTGTCCGACGGGCTGGATGAGATCGACGAGGATTTGGGCGCACTGGAAGAGGAATTTTACGGCGACGAGTGTGACGACGAATGCGGCTGTGGCTGCGAGGACGAATGCGATGAGGATGAATTATATGAAGTAACCTGTCCGGCCTGCGGCGACAGCATTTATGTTAATGAAGAGATGCTGGACGAGGGCTTCATCCATTGTCCCAACTGCCATGAAAAGCTGGAATTTGATTTTGAGTGCGACGACTGCGATGACTGCGACTGTGGCGGTTGCGATTGCGATCACGAATGATTTTTCGATAAAGCAAAAAATGAGACGCTATACGCGTCTCATTTTTTACTGTCCGATTCTGGAAAATTAGTCATCGGGGGAATAGGTCAGAATCTCGCCAGGTGTGCAGTCCAACGTTTCACAAATAGAAGCGAGGGTGGAAAAACGAATGGCGCTGACTTTGTTATTCTTGATTTTTGACAGATTTACATTGGATATGCCGACCTTTTCCGCCAGCTCATTTAAGGATATTTGCCGCTGTGCCATGACGACGTTGAGTTTAAAAATGATTTCCCTATTTTTTTGCACCACCGGTAAAGCAGACCATCCGAATCGCTTTGCAGCTGTACACCATAGGCAAAAAACTGCGAAAGGCACAAAAGGGCGATGCCAAAGATAAATCCGCTTACGGAAACACTGGATTCGACGAGATCTGGGCCGCGATGACTCGGATGATCCCATCACCGATATCCATGATAAAGGAGAGAAACGCATCATTCAGACAATATGTGATCAGACTGACGATGAGCAGTCCAACTGCGACCCAATAAAAAATTTCTGTGATTTTTGCGATAACTGCAGCTAATCAGTTTAATTTTTCGTTGTTTTTATTCATTGGTACAACCTCATCAGCTTTTCTGATTGGATTATATAGTGAAATGAATCATTTATCAACAATTTTTAATAATAAACATTAAAAAAGATCGTATTATATTAAACTATAGAATTCGTTGGGCGTATGCTGGATTTTTATACTGCGAGGAGCTTTTTTTGCCTGAGTATTGAAAAAAAGAGAAATCGGCGATAAAGCGGCGGCAAAATTTTGCAGGATGACAAAAGACCATAAGAAAGAATCGACAAGTTTTTCTTTATGTATGGCAGCAGTTTGCGGAAAAGACAGGCAAATACTTGAAATCTGCGGTTCCATACGTTATAATATGATAAGTGAAGTATGTATGAAAAACGGGGTTGAATTATTTGCCAAGTCGTTCAAGAGCAAAAACCGTGATTGCCGCAGCCATCGGTTTGATACTGCTTCTTTTTTTCGCTTGTTTTGGGTTTTACTGGGACAGCCGGGAAAAGGAATGGACGGTCAGCACCGGAACGGCTTTCGTGATGGATACCTTTATAGACCAAAAGCTTGCGGGGCCGAAAAGCCAGCAGGCGGTTGAGGCGGTGAATCAGCAGCTGCGTGCTTTTGAAAAGCGTATATCGGCTTATGACCTTTCGTCTGAGATTTCCAAAATCAATCAAAACGCCGGGATTGCCTATGTACAGGTCAGCGAGGAGACCTTTTCCATTTTGCAGCTGGCAAAAGAGTACAGCGCGCTTTCCGAGGGACTTTTTGATATTACAATTGGGCCGCTGGTGGAGCTGTGGAATATTACGGGAGAAAATCCGCGTGTCCCAGAGCAACAGGAGATTCAAAAGGCGCTGGAGCTGGTGGATTACCGGGATGTTCTGTTGCAGGAAGAGAATTACCGGGTTATGCTTCGCCGCAAGGGCCAAAAGCTCAATTTAGGCGGCGTGGCAAAGGGCATGGCCGGTGCGCTGGCCATGGAAAGTGCAAAAGCCTTGGGTGTGCATGCGGGCTACCTCTCGGTGGGCGGTAATATTTTTACAATCGGAAAAAAGAAAGACGGCGCATCCTATCGGTTCGGTGTTCGGGATCCCCGGGGGGGAGCGAGCGATTACATTGGCGTTGTGGAGCTGACCGACACTACCATGGCCACTTCCGGTGATTATGAACGGTATTTTGAAAAAGACGGCGTCCGCTACCACCATATTTTGCATCCAGATACCGGCTATCCGGGAGACAGCGACTTGATTTCGGTTTCGGTCATCTGCAAGGATGGCGGCTTGGCGGACTTTCTTTCGACAGCTTTATTTTTAGCGGGCAGAGAGAAAGCGATGTCCCATGCCAAAGAGGGCGGTTTCGAGTGTATTTTGATCGACCGGGACAAAAATGTCTATCTTTCGGATGGGATGAAGGACTGTTTTACACCGAATGGGGAGAATGCCGGCTATCGCTTTGTAAACCTATTGTAGAAGAAACGGAGAAGCGGCGCGACAGATGATAAAAAACAAGAACACCAAACGAATATGCTTTATGGGCTTGTTGTTCGCCACGGCGGTGGTGCTCTCCTATCTGGAGGGCATTGTAACGGTACCGGGACTGCCGCCTGGCGTAAAACTGGGCCTTTCTAATATTGTAACCATGTACTGCGTTTTTTTCCTCGGGGCGCCCAGCGCGTATACGCTGGCTACGCTGAAGGCTCTTTCGGTTTTGCTGATGCGCGGTCCTACCGGTGCTTTGCTGAGTTTGCTGGGAGGAGGCGTTTCCGTAACCGTCATGCTTTTGTTTGCCCGGCTTTTTAAAAGCGGTCTTTCTTATATGGTGCTTAGTATTCTGGGGGCGATGGGGCATAATCTGGGCCAGCTTTTGGGCGCCTCTTTTTTAACGGGGACGACGTTGACCTTATACTATTTCCCCATTCTGATCCTCTCCGGAGTCGGAATGGGTGTAGTCACCGGTCTAGTGCTGAAAACGCTGCTTCCGGCGGTACAAAGGCTGGACAGTCAGCTGAAATAGGGAAACCTATGGGTTACCATATTTTTATAGATTTTTTTGCAAGGGAAAATATGAGGACAGGAGGAAATTTCAGTTGAAAATGAACTTAAATGGAGTAAAAGTTCCACATCATAAAAACACTATGAATTGTGAAACTGTATCCATGCCTGTACCGGCCAGCGTGACCATTCCGCTTTTGCAGCATATGGGCGCGCCGTGTACGCCGGTGGTAAAGGTGAAAGACGAAGTGAAGGTCGGGCAGCTTTTAGCGGATTCGCAGGAGTTTATGAGCGTGCCGATCCATTCCAGTGTGTCCGGCACCGTCACCGCCATTGAGGATTTTATCACCTCTAATGGGGTGCGGACCCAGACCATCGTCATCGCCTGCGACGGCCAGCAAACAGTGGATGAATCGGTCCAGCCGCCGTCGGTTGAAACCAGAGAGGATTTTCTGGGGGCAATCCGCCGGTCCGGGCTGGTGGGATTGGGCGGCGCCGGGTTCCCGACCTTTATCAAGCTCAACCCCAAAAACCTGGACGAGGTTGACACGCTGATTATTAACGGCGCGGAGTGCGAGCCCTTCATCACGGCGGATAACCGGGAGTTTTTGGAAAACAGCGAAAAGGTCATGAAGGGGATTGAGCTGGTAACCAGATTTTTGGGAATTAGTCATGTTATCATCGGCATTGAGGACAACAAAAAAGAGGCCATCGACAAGATGCAGCAGCTGATCCTGGGAAAAGACGGCTATCAGCTGGCGGTTCTCAAGTCTAAGTACCCGCAGGGCGCGGAGAAGGTTCTGATTTACGAGACCACCGGCAAGGTGGTCAAGGAAGGGCAGCTGCCTGCTGATCAGGGTGTAATTGTCATGAACGTTTCGTCGGTGGCGTTTGTGGCTTCCTACCTGGAAACCGGCATGCCTTTGATTCAAAAGCGGGTGACGGTGGACGGCTCCGCAGTGGCGGAACCCAAAAACGTCATGGTCCCAATCGGTACAAAATTCGAGGACGTGATCGCCTTCTGCGGCGGCTATGCAAAGGAGCCCCGCCTGATTTTGATGGGCGGCCCCATGATGGGCATCGCGGTCCCCAACGATCAGTATCCGGTGATTAAAAACAACAACGCGATTTTGGCTTTTGCCGAGGAGGATGCGCTGGAGCGGCTGGAAACACCCTGTATCCGCTGCGCCCGGTGTGTGAATGCCTGCCCGGTGCATCTGATGCCGGCGGCTATTGATAAGGCGGTTCACGGAAAAAACAAAGAATCGCTGGCCGCTTTAAAGGTTAATCTGTGTATTGAATGCGGCTGCTGTGCCTATGTATGTCCTGCAAACCGCTACCTGGTGCTTTACAACCGGATGGGCAAGCAGATGTTGAGAGAAAAAAAGTAGAGGTGAATCAAGTTGAAAAATAAGCTTTTGGTCGTTACCTCGCCGCACCTAAAGGATCCTGTGACAACCTCCAACATTATGCTTACGGTGGTTGTCGCACTGGTCCCCACCGCGATTGCGGCGACCCTGCTGTTCGGGCTGCGGGCGCTGATGCTCATCTGTGTCTGCGTTGCTTCCTGTATCATTTTTGAATATCTTTATAATGTCGTAACCCGACAGCCCAATACCATTTCCGATTGCAGCGCGGTGGTCACCGGCATGCTGCTGGCCTTTAACCTGCCGTCAACCTTCCCGTTTTGGATGGCGATGGTCGGCTGCTTTGTGGCAATCGTTGTGATGAAGATGCTGTTTGGCGGCATCGGCAAAAACTTCGCCAATCCGGCCATCGGCGCCCGGGTTGTGCTGCTGGTTTCCTTTGCTTCGGCCATGGGCGACGCCAGCGCCTTTGTAACGCCGGTATTCTCGGACGGAGCGATTTCCCATATGGCCGGTGCGACGCCATTGGCCGCCATTAACACCACCCAGGTCAGCGGTCTTGGCGAGATTGGCAACATGGCGCTGGGATCGGTCGAAGGAGTCCCCAACGTGTTTGAGCTGCTGTTCGGCCTGCGGGGCGGCTGCTTGGGCGAGACCTGCATCATTACGCTGCTCATCGGCGGATGCTACTTGATTTACAAAAAGGTGATCAGCCCCATCATCCCTTTGACCTATATCGGAACGGTTTTTGTCCTGTCCTGGATTCTGGGTGTAAACCCTGTTTCGCAGGTTTTGGCAGGCGGACTGGTATTAGGCGCTTTCTTTATGGCAACCGACTATTCCACTTCCCCTGTCACCAAAAAGGGCAAGGCCATCTTTGCTGTTGGCTGCGGTCTTTTGACAGTTGTGATCCGTCTGTACGGACAATATGTTGAGGGCGTTTCCTTTGCAATTCTGCTGATGAACATCCTAACCCCCTTGATTGATAGATGGACGAAAACAAAACCGTTTGGAGGTCTTGCGAAATGAAATTTGTAAAAGATTTTCTCATCCCTGTCGTTGTTCTGACTGTGATTTGTGTAGTTGTTTCCACAGCATTGGTATTTACTTATCAGGCGACAAAGCCGATTATTGACGAAGCGAAAAACGCTGAGGCCAATTCTGCCAGAGCGGTTGTGCTGCCCGGGGCCTCCGGTTTTGAAGAAGTCGAAGTGCCCGCTGATATCGAGGGCGCGGTTGACGCGTTTAAAGAAACCAGCGGCATGGGCTATGTAGTGACCGCTTCAGCCCAGGGCTATGGCGGGCCGGTAAACCTGATGGTCGGCTTTGATGCGAACGGAACCATCACCGGTGTAAAGATGCTGGAGCATTCGGAAACCCCCGGCTTCGGCGCGAAATTGGCAGAGGACAGCTATGGTGCTGGCTATGTGGGCAAGACCGCCTCGGATTATACCAGTGTAGACGGGATCTCCGGCGCGACCATTACCTCTAAGGCGTACAAAAAAGCGCTGGGGACAGCGTTTGAGCTGTACAGCGCGGCGTCCGGCAATCAGGTTGATATTTCCGAAGTGGTCGACGAGCCGGAGGAAAAGCTGGTCACCTACACGGTTGACGACGCCAACGCGGCTTTGGTTCCCGGCGGCGTAACCAAATATGAGCAGGAAGTGGATAAGGTAAAAGAGGTTTATATCGCCAACGACAAGTCCGCCGTTACAATGGTCGTAACCGCTCAGGGCTATCATGAAGAGCCGCTGATCCGCTTGGTTGTAGCGATGGATCCCAACGGCGCGATTATTGGGGTGAAGCCGGTTGATTTTGCGGAGACCGAGGGAATTGGTGATCGCGTAGGAAAACCCTCTTATCTGGACCAGTACATCGGCCAGACCTCTACCGACGCGGTGGATGCGCTGGGCGGCGCTACCGTCTCCTCCAATGCGGTGAAAAAAGCAATCGACAAAGCGGTTGCTGGCTTTGAATTGGTGAAAGGGGAGCTTGCTGCATGAGTAAACAGAGTAATCTGAAGGTTCTGCTCAACGGCATTATTAAGGAAAACCCTGTTCTGGTGCTAATTTTAGGCACCTGCCCGACGTTGGCTGTCACTTCTCTGGCGGTCAACGGGCTGGGGATGGGGCTGGCGGCCACCGCCGTTTTGTTGGGTTCCAACATTGTAATCTCGCTGTTGAGAAAGGTCATTCCGGATAAAGTCCGGATTCCCAGCTATATTGTCATTATCGCGGGATTTGTAACTATCGTCGGCTTTTTGGTGCAGGCGTATGCCCCTTCGATTTACGAGGCGCTGGGGCTGTTTCTGCCGCTGATTGTGGTAAACTGCATCATCCTTGGCCGGGCCGAAATGTTCGCCAATAAAAACGGCGTGCTGGCTTCCGCCTGCGACGCTATTGGCATGGGCTTAGGCTTTACGCTGGCGCTTTTATGCATGGGCTCAATTCGTGAGATTCTGGGCTCCGGCACCTGGTTTGGCATGCGGATTATCCCCGAGTCGGTACAGACCATGTCGATTATGACGCTGGCACCCGGCGGGTTTTTCGTGTTTGGCTGCCTGATTGCGTTGGTGAATTTTTTCCTGATGCGTAAGGGGAAAAAGCCGAAACAGGAAGCCGGCTGTTCCGGCTGCCCGATGGCGGGCAAATGTGCTGAGGCTGCGGAAGGAGGCTGCAAGTAATGGAATTCGCGAAAAATATGATGATTATTCTGTTGACCGCGATTCTGGCGGAAAATTTCATCCTGACGAAGTTTTTGGGCATCTGTCCCTTTCTGGGCGTTTCCAAAAAGCTGGATTCTGCCGTTGGCATGAGCGCGGCGGTCATCTTCGTCATGGTAATCGCCACGGCGGTAACCTTCCCGATCTATGTATTCCTCTTGGATCCTTTTGAGCTGGAATATTTGGAGACGCTGGTTTTCATCTTGGTCATTGCCGCTTTGGTTCAGCTTGTGGAGATGGTGCTTAAGAAATTTATGCCTGCGCTGCACCGCGCTTTGGGCGTTTACCTGCCGCTGATTACTACCAACTGTGCGGTGCTGGGTGTTACCATGCTGGATATTGACAACTGGGATCCCTCTATTAGCTTTGGCGTTTCTTTCGGCAATGCGCTGTTGTACTCGGTGGGCGCAGGCCTGGGCTTTATGCTGGCGATGGTGCTGTTTGCTGGGGTCAGAAGCAGGCTGGATTCGGAGAAAACCCCCAAATGCTTCCAGGGTATGCCGATTACCTTGATCGCTGCAGCGATTGTTTCGGTTGCTTTCATGGGCTTTGGCGGCGTTGTCGACGGATTGTTCAAATAATCCACTATCCATTTTGATAGGAAAGGAGCCTAGAAAAAATGTTCGAAGCTTATATTTTTCCCATCCTGCTTGTCACTGGCTGCGGTTTGTTATTGTCGGCGATTTTGGTGATTGCCGCTAAGTTTATGGCGGTAAAAACCGATGAGACCTATGAATTGGTCCGTGCCCAGCTGCCTGGCGTTAACTGTGGTGCCTGCGGTTATGCAGGGTGCGACGATTATGCAAAGGCGCTGTGCAACGGGGCCAAAACCAATTTGTGTATCCCCGGCGGTGACAGTGTCAGCGCGGCGGTCAGCAAGGTGCTGGGCGTAGAGGCGGCTGACGTGGAGGAGCAGTTTGCCATTGTAAAATGCGGCGGAAACTGTGATGCCACCGACTATATTATGGACTATCAGGGCGTAAAAACCTGCGCCGCCTGCAATTCCTTCTACCAGGGCAGAGTAAGCTGTTCTCACGCCTGTTTGGGATTCGGCGATTGCGTGCTGGCCTGCAAATATGATGCGATCCACATTATGAACGGAATCGCGGTGGTGGATAAAAGCAAATGCGTGGGCTGCGGCATGTGCGCGAGGGAGTGTCCCAATCATCTGATTGATATCATTCCGACAACCAGCAAGGTCTATGTCAGCTGCTCCAGCCACGATAAGGGCGCGCAGACCCGAAGGGTTTGCAAGGATGGCTGTATTGGATGCAGAAAATGCGAAAAGGCCTGTCCCAGCGGTGCCATTTCCGTTACGGATAACCTGGCGCATATTGATCCCCAGAAATGTACCAATTGCGGCATCTGCGCAGTGGAGTGCCCCACTGGCGCGATTAAGGTTTATCCGATTTAGTCGGCGGGAGAGTAGGGACTCCTGTGGGAAAAGGTTCTTCTTTTTCCACAAAAAACGGTTGCAATTTGGCCTGTTTTGCGATATATTATTATTCGTAATCCATACGAATAAGATTACGATCATTTTGACATGGTAGGAGGATTTTAATATGAAAACTTTTATTTGTACGATTTGCGGATATGTTTTTACCGGTAAAGAGCCGCCAGAGTTCTGCCCGCAGTGTAAAGCGCCGGCTTCTAAGTTCCAGGAGCAGGACAACCAGGGCCTGGTTTGGGCTGACGAACATAGAATTGGTGTAGCGGCTGGTGTTGACCCGGAAATCGTCGAGGGTCTGCGCCAGAACTTTACCGGTGAATGCACCGAGGTTGGCATGTATCTGGCGATGAGCCGGCAGGCTGATCGGGAAGGCTATCCGGAAATTGCCGAAGCTTATAAGAGATACGCTTTTGAAGAGGCAGAGCACGCTGCGAAATTTGCCGAGCTGTTGGGCGAGGTTGTTCATCCGGATACTAAGAAAAATCTTGAGCTGCGTGCGGTTGCAGAGCATGGTGCCTGCGAGGGTAAGAAAAAGCTGGCTGCCCGTGCGAAAGAGCTGGGCCTGGATGCAATCCATGATACCGTTCACGAGATGGCTAAGGACGAGGCGCGCCACGGCTGCGGCTTCCAGGGTCTCTTGAACCGGTATTTCGGTAAATAATGATGGATATTAAAAAGAGCATAGAAGAATTGGTCGAGAAGGTCAAAAACGACAAGAAACTGCAGGAGAGTTTTAAAAAGGATCCTATTGCCACAGTGGAGAAACTGTTGGGTGTAGACCTCCCGGAGGAGCAGATCAAACAGATCGCTGACGGGGTAAAAGCCAAGATTAGTTTAGACAAGCTGGGCGGATTCTTCAAAAAGTAAAATTGATTTATAAAAAGAGGACGGAGTTTTGCCCGTCCTCTTTTTGGTATATCCAACTTGTCCTGTATGCGTCTTGCTGTTTTCTTTGGGAAACGGGAAAATCTGTTCGGAGCGGACGATATTTTTAATAAAATATGTCCCGATTTCCGGTATAGATATATTCGATATCTTCCTCTGAATTACTTGAGTCAAATCGAAGGCCATCCTCTATCATATAACTGCCGACGGCCGCCAGAGTATTATCCTCCAGATTGTGAATAAGATAAAAACAAAACCCATTTCATTGATTTCGCGCTCTGTTTTAGAAGTTAGAGTGACTTTGATCTTACAGGTAACCGCCTTTTGCCCTGAAACGAGGCTATATTCCGGTGCGCCGTTGTCCCAGCCGTCGGAAAATGCAACGGTGTAGGAGATTTTTGTATCATTGCCGCCTGCTTGCATAACCATTTCGTCGCAGAACTGTTCACAAGCCTGCTGAAAAGGGATTTCCGGGTGGCTCCAGTAGCACGCTTCGTCCAGATGATTTGTTTTTTGATCTTTCGATGGCTTCACTGTTTCTGAGTAAGCTTGGTTGGCGGTACCGCTGCTTTTACCATTTTGACTGCCGTGGGCAGCGAGGTATAAAAAAACAACCGTTGCTGCCAAGAGTAAACACATCGCTGTTGTTAAAAGAAATATAGAGATTCGCTTCATCATTTTTACACCTTCCTGATCCATTCAGCATGGCTTTTGTATTAGATTCTTTTTGTTACGGCTTCAGGTTGTTCCATTTTAAAATCATTTTAGAGTTTATAACTCTATTTGTCAAGTGCTTTTACCGTTTTCTTTTATACTATTTCAGAGGTGGATAAGCCATGAAATATAATGAGAGAATACGGGAAATCAGAGAAGATCATTCTTTAACACAGCAAAAAATTGCGAATTTACTTCATATCGGTCAGCGGACATATGCAGACTATGAAAGCGGAAAGACGAGAATCCCTGTGGACAGTCTTCTGCTTCTGGCCAGATTTTATAATGTATCAATGGATTATATCACAGGGGCGAGTAATATAAAATCGAAATACCCTCTCAAATAGGTGGCTGCATTTTTATAAATGATGCTGCCTGTTTTTTATAAAAAGAAGATAAGAGTTTTTTCTGTCGATTTAGTTGTGGGCGTTTTCGTTAAGATGGAGCAAACATAAATTACAAGGACAGAAAACTTGAATTTTAAAAAAATCCGTGCTAAAATATAAAAGTTAATGTGAGAATTGGAAAGGCGGTTTTACCCATGTCCGGACATTCGAAATGGAGCACAATCAAACGAAAAAAAGAAAAGACCGACAGCCAGAGAGCGAAGATTTTTACCAAAATTGGCCGCGAAATCAGCGTAGCGGTGAAGGAAGGCGGTCCGGACCCTGCGGTAAACGGAAAACTGCGCGATTTGATTTCCAAGGCAAAGTCCAATAATGTACCAAACGATAATATCGACCGAATTATCAAAAAGGCCAGCTCCGAAGGGGACAAAAATGATTATGAGACCATCTTTTATGAAGGGTATGGTCCCTGCGGCGTTGCGGTCATTGTAGAAGCGCTGACCGACAATCGGAACCGGACGGCGGGAGATCTGCGGCACTATTTTGATAAGTTTGGCGGGAATCTGGGACAGAACGGCTGCGTTTCCTTTATGTTTGAGCAAAAGGGTCTCATTGTTCTCGAAAATAGCGGTCTGAATGAAGAAAAAATTATGGAAGACTGCATGGACGCTGGCGCGGAGGATTTTAAGTACGACGAGGATTTGATTGAGATTTTTACCGACCCGGCTAGCTTGCGTGAGGTACGCGAATTTTTAGAGGGAAAAGGGTACGCGCCGGCTTCGGCAGAAGTAGAATATATTCCCGGAACTATGACAAAAATTGATGATCCGGATTTGGTGACCAAAATGGGAAAGATGCTGGAGATTATGGACGACAACGATGATATCCAAAATGTATGGCACAACTGGGAAAATGAAGAGGATTACGAGGGATAAAATCAGCCGCCTGAAGGGACAAAGCCTCGTAAAGAGGAAAGGGCAGGGTAAACCATTTCGGTTTACCCTGCCCTTTTTGATGTGCTTAAACAAATTCCGGGACACTTTTCGTAAAGGACCGGGAAAGGGACGGCAGATAGGATACCACATCCTTATTAAATTGCAATCCACCAGCATACACCATATTTATCAATAACGGTGGCGCAGCATCGGCTCCACGGCAGACTGTGAATCGCTTCAATGACAACGACTCCATCACGCAAAACATCAAACGCGCGGCGAACACACTCCTCGGTTCCCATTTCAAATTGTGAATAAACGCTACGTCACAAGGATTTTTCGCTTCGCCTATGGCCAAAAAGCCCTCGCCGTTAACGGATAATTCGCAATGTTCATAGGCTGTTCCAGAGGCATTTTTTATTTCAAACGTTATTTTCGCGCCGAATGCTTTACAATATGTTTGTGCTGCTTCCATGCTGTTTTTAACATAAACTTGCGTGTACTTTTTCATATAGGCTGTCCTCTCTGCAATTTTTCAAATCCTGTTTGTTGGTCAGCTTATTATAAAACAGGAACTGCAGAAAAACAACTGCTTTTCTGTGAAGCGGCATCTTATTGGCAGATGGGGGGATTTAAAAAAATTAGAATATTTGTTCTCTTTTTGTTGACTTTCAAAAGAACATATGTTACAATACGAATAAGGAACATATATTCTATCAGGGGGACTAAAAAATGAAACGCTTTTTTACTGGAATGATTTTTTTGGGTATCGTTATATTACTGGGGACGGCGGGGGCCAGCGATGTTGGAAGCATCGGATTGAGCCAGGTTTGTGCACAGGGAATCGGGGCTGTTCTGTTTTTGTTCACCGGTATGCTGGGGCAAAGGGTTTGCCATATCAGGGAAGTGCAGATGCGCCGTATGTGCCGGCTTGAGAAAATGGATTCTCGTTCGTCTGCCAATAGAACGTACGTTTTGAACGGCGATCGAAAGATGCGGGAAATTGCATAAATTTTTCCCTGTGATCTATCGATTTTTGCTTTAGAAGTTTTTTGGATGTTTGGGTATTTTTTCTAAAAAAAACGACCAATGCGCTAAAAAACGAGAAAAAAATCGAATGTTTTTATTTGAATCTTTCAAATTTAAAAAATGTGGTTGACTTTTCGGGGAAAAGTTGTTAAGATAGCCGTAACTTCATAAGTGAAACGCATTGATAGGGATTAGTAAAATCCGGCGCAATATACAAGAGAGCCGCGGTTTGCTGAAAAGCGGTTGTTGCAAGGTTTTTGAACTCACCCTTGAGCGGTCAGCTGAACGGATTTCCCAGTAGGCTCGAACGGTTTTCCCCGATATCGGAAAGGCGTGTTGTTTGACACGTTAGAGCGGACATTTATGTCAACAGAAGTGGTACCGCGGAGGTTTGGCCTTCGTCTTCTATTTTTAGAAGACGAAGGCTTTTTGAGTTCCCCCCAAAAATCACGAGAGGAGAATGCAGGATGGATGACATGATGAATATTACGGTAAGCAAGCTTTTAGAGCGGGTGGCAAAAAAATATCCAGATGATGAAGCAATCAAGTTTACAGACCGCGATTACCGCCGTACCTGGAAGGAGTTTAACGAAGAGGCTGAAACGATTGCCAAGGGCTTTTTGGCAATGGGCATCCAGAAAGGCGATCATGTGGCGATTTGGGCGACCAATGTGCCGGAATGGATGCTGACCTTTTTTGCCTGCACCAAAATCGGAGCGGTACTGGTAACAGTGAACACGGCCTATAAGGTTTTTGAGTTAGAGTACCTGCTGCGGCAGTCGGACGCAAAAATGCTGGTCATGATCGACAATTTCAAAAAGAACGATTATGTGGAAATCGTTAACGAACTCTGCCCAACCTTGAAGGACGCAAATCCCGGCGAATATAATAATCCGATGCTGCCGTATCTGAAGACGGTGGTCTATGCTGGTAATCGGCCGGATGCGCCTGCTGGAATGCTCCATTGGAAAAAGCTGTACCAAAAAGCCCAAAAGATCGACGACGGCGATTTCCGTATGATTTATGACAGTGTGGATCCACAGGATATCTGCAATATGCAGTACACCTCCGGCACCACCGGGTTCCCAAAAGGCGTTATGCTGACCCATTACAATATTGTAAACAACGGCAAGGCCATCGGCGATTGTATGAAGTTTACTCACGAGGATAAACTGTGCATCGTCGTTCCGTTTTTCCACTGCTTCGGCATGGTTCTTGCGATGATGGCGTGTCTGACCCATTCGACCGCCATGGTGCCGGTGGATGTGTACAGCCCAGTAAAGGTGATGGACGCGCTTCAAAACGAAAGGTGTACGGCCGTCCACGGCGTGCCGACCATGTTTATTGGTATGTTGGAACATCCAGATTTTGACAAGTACGATTTTTCCCATATGCGTACGGGGATTATGGCCGGTTCGCCCTGCCCCATCAAGGTAATGGAGCAGGTGGTGGAAAAAATGAATATGCGGGAAATTACCATCACCTATGGCCAGACAGAGGCTTCTCCTGCAACGACCATGACCAACACCGACGACAGCCTGGAGCTCAGGGTCAGCACGGTTGGGCGGGCGATGCCCCATGTAGAAACCAAAATTATCGACCCAGAAACAGGAGAGACACTGGGTGCCGGACAAACGGGAGAATTCTGTTCCCGCGGTTACAATACGATGAAGGGTTATTACAAAATGGAGGAAGCGACCCGCCAGGTCATTGATAAAGATGGCTGGCTGCACTCAGGAGATCTTGCAACTGTGGACGAAAAAGGGTATTATAAGATTACAGGCCGAATCAAGGATATGATTATTCGCGGTGGCGAAAATATCTATCCAAAGGAGATTGAGGAGTTTTTATATACCAATCCGTCCATCAGCGATGTACAGGTAATCGGTGTACCCAGCAAACGGTATGGGGAAGAGATTATGGCGTGCGTCATCCTAAAAGAGGGGTGCACGCTGACCGAAGAGGAAGTAAAAGATTTTGTTCGCTCCAGTATGGCGCGGCATAAGGTCCCCAGCTTTGTAGCCTTTGTGGATGAATTCCCCATGAACGCGGCGGGAAAGATCCAAAAATTTAAGCTGCGGGAATGGGCGGTTGAGCATCTGAATCTCCAGGAAGCGGCCTCGATTGAAACTGCATAAATTTCTTTCGGGAGCGTGTAACGGAATGACCCCAAATAATGTAAAGCTTTGCATGGGCTGCATGAACCCTTTGCCGGATGGCGAGGATAAATGCCGCCATTGCGGATATCAAAAGGGAATGCCGCACAGTTTGACCTATCTTGCGCCGGGTACGGTTTTAAAAGAGAGGTATCTCATCGGCAAGGTGCTGGAAAAAAACAGCGAGGGCGCAGCATACATATCCTTTGACCAGGAAGAGGACAAAAAGGTTTTAATCCGTGAGTTTATGCCGGAGCAGATTGCGGAACGAAACGAATCGAACCAATCGGTCCGGCCTAAAACAGGGTATGAGCGCCAATATAAAACAGCCTTATCGGATTTTGTGGAGCTTTCCCGCCAGCTGCTGGCGCTGGAAAGGACCAACGGGATTGTTCCGGTGCTGGACCGTTTTGTGGACAATGAAACGGTCTATGTGGTGTACCGCTATATTTATACGCTGAATCTATCCTCTTTTTTGCAGCGAAATGGCGGGGAACTGACCTGGAGCCAGGCGAAAAAGATGTTTTTGCCGTTTTTGAATACCATGTCTCAGCTGCATAAAAAGGGGATCATCCATCGGGGGATCAGCCCGGAAACCATTTTGGTTGATCAGGATAATAAGCTTTGGCTGTCAGGCTTTTGCATTGCGGACGCCCGGACCGAGGGCAGCGATGTGGGCGCGGCGCTTTTCGACGGATATGCTGCGCCGGAGCAATATTCGCTGAATCATTGGCAGGGAGCCTGGACGGATGTATACGGCGCTGCGGCGGTGCTGTACCGAACGCTTACTGGCACGCGTCCGGCTGACGGAAGCAGCCGGCGCATCAGCGATGATTTGTGTCCGGCAAATGAGCTGAACCGGAAGATCCCGCCCAATATTTCTGACGCGATTTTTTCGGCAATGAGTGTAACCAGTGAAAAGCGTATTCAAAGCATGGATGCGTTTATGGGGATTCTGCTGGAGGAGGGGGACAGCCACACGGCGGTTTTCGAATCCTCTAAGGTGAATTTGGAGGTAAAAAAGAAAAAAAAGAGGCAGAAAAAGGCTCGAGTGGCCATTTGGGCGATGCTTGTGACCTTTTTGATCCTATTAGGGCTGATGTTCTGGTTTTTGAAGGTCGGGGGATTTTTGGATAAGGAAGAAAACTCCCGCCCGGCTCAGAGCATTTCTTTCCCGGACGATCTATCCTCCGGCGCGAATTCGGTGATTTCGGCGGATGGAGTGCCGGATTTTGTGGGGATGAACGCGGACATTGTCAAAGGGGATTCGGCCTATACCGGGCGCTTTGAATTCAAGATCGTGGAAGATTTTGTAGAAGAGGATTACGAAAAATACTCCAAGGGGACCATATACAGACAAGAGCCGGAGAAGGGTACGCCCATGCCCAACAAAGGACAGGTGACGCTGTATGTCAGCAAGGGCTCCGACAAGATAGCTCTTCCGCCACTGGAGGGGCTCAGTCTGGTCGACGCCACAAAGGTTCTTGGGGAAAATGAGCTGGCTTATGAGGTAATCCCTACAACCGATTCTCAGGCGGAGTCCGGAAAGGTCTTTCGGACCCATCCGGAGAAGGGAGAAAAAATCAGCCGAAAGAGCGAAAAGGTCTATTTGTATATTAAGGATGAAGGTGCCGCCAGCGCTGCTTCCAATTCGCCCTCCTCGGAAATTTATCGGGGGCCTTCGGTGGGAATCAAGCGGGGGAGCGATTCGGACGACGATGAATAAGCACTTTTCCAATAAAAGAATGAAAGGATGAGGCGAGATGAAGCTCTCTTTGTCAACATTAGGCTGTCCGGGCTGGTCCTGGAACGAAATATTTGCCACGGCAAAGGACCTGGGTATGAACGGGATTGAGGTGCGCGGCGTGGCAAACGAGATGTTTGCGCCATCTATTCCAGTATTTAATATGGGAAAGCGGGCCCAAACGCTGGAACGGATTGAAAAATCCGGCATGCAGCTTTCCATGCTGACCTCCGGTGCCTGCCTGGGCGGCGGCGATACAGAAAAATACATGGAGGAGGCCAAAGCCTATATTGATTTTGCGCAGATTGTAAAGTCGCCTTATGTACGGGTCATGGTGTCCGCGGTCCCGCAGCCAACAGGCGAAGAAAACCTTTCCCAGACGCGGGAGCTGTACGCGCAGCTGTGCCGCTACGCCGAAGGGAAGGACGTAAAGGTTTTGATCGAAACCAACGGTGCCTTAGCAGATTCCCAGGTGCTGGCCCAGATGATGCGGACGATTGATTCACCCAGTGCCGGCGTTTTGTGGGATATCCATCACCCATATCGCTTTTATGGCGAAACGCCGAAGCAAACGTATGACAATCTAAAGGATTGGATTTGTTATCTGCATGTAAAGGATTCGGTGATGCAGGATGGCAAGGTTGCGTATCGGATGATGGGATACGGCGACGTACCAGTGTTCGACACGTTGAAGCTTTTGCACGAAGGGGGATACGAGGGTTATATCTCGCTGGAATGGGTTAAGCGCTGGTGTCCGGACCTGCAGGAGCCGGGAATTGTGTTCGCCCATTACGCCACATATATGCGTTATTTGATCAATCAGCTGGATTAGAAAAAGGGGGCTCTTCCTTTAGGAGTTTGCCATGTGAAAGACAATACCCTCTTGAGAAGCCGTTGCTTTTCAAGAGGGCTTGTTGTCGCTTAAGCCTTCGGCTGATCGCGTAAACCCGTGTCCGGCAGAAATCGCGAGAGCGCCTCACACAGGGGTGAAATGCCTTACAAGCGCAGTGGGAGCTGCCCAAAAAACCTGCTATATTGCTCGCCTGTTGTGATGAAAATGCGTCCTAAAACAGCGCAGAAAGCTCTTGCTATTCAGAAAAGGATACGGTATATTATAGGATTAAGGCATCAGCCCTGAAATTTTATCCAATGGAGTGGAGTCTTATGCAATTCATAGCAAACAAAAAACTGGCCGCGCGGATTGGAATCATTATAACCGTCATTATATTGGCGGGAATGACGCTGCTCTGGTTGGTTGTATCGACCAACGCAGCTTCTATGGTAAAAAGCGATATCACCAATCAAATGACCGATGCTGTAGAATCCAGAGCGGCGATCATTGATGAATATGTACTCTCTGCTGAGGAATACATGACTGCCTTTGCCTTAGGCGGCGAAGTCCGAGATTTGCTCTTAAATCCGGACGATCCGGCGCTGCTGGCGGCGGCGCAGAAGTATACAGAGGACTTCGCCGCCGTCAAAAAAGTGTTTGAGGGCTTATATATCGCCACCCCGGACACCCATGTTTTAACCCACACCTCCCAGAGCGCGGTCGGTATGACTACCCGGTCAGGAGACTCTCTAAAGACCTTTCAGGATACGATTCTATCCCAGCGAGAACTGACAAACCTGGGGATCATGAAGTCCCCCGGCACTGGCAGTATGATCCTGTCTATGTACTACCCCATCTTTGAGGGTCAGCGCTGTATCGGCTATGTGGGGTCCGGCGTCTATGCCAGCCATCTTATGGATTCGCTGCTGGATCTGGATATTAAGGGCCTGCCAGACAGCGAATACGTGTTTCTGAACGTAGACACAGGCGTTTATCTCTATCATGAGGATGATGCGCTTTTGAATACCGAGACCACCGACGCAGGATACCTGGAAATCATCCAGCGCATCCAGGCGGACGACAGCACCCAGGCTAGTACCTATTCCTACCGGGATGAGAACGGGGTCAGACAGCTGGTGGTCTATAAGTACCTGAAGGATCGCGGCTGGGTCTTTATGGTTCGGGACAACGCCGCAGAGGTTTACGCCGCAGTGACGAATGTGCGCGTTTTGGTCGGTGTCTTGTGCGCGGCCATGGCAGCCGCTATAATTCTGATTACACTTTTGATCCTGCGCCGTGAAGGTAGGGATTTGATGACTGTAGAGCGGGCCATCGGTCGTTTGGGGGATCTGAATCTCTCTGCCGACCAGGAGTTAGAGCCATTTTATGGTCGCTCAGATGAGATTGGCATGATTGCCAAGACCACCCATTGGTTTTGCAGCTGTCTTAGAAAAACAATTGATGATGTGGGACGTATCCTGGGAGAGATGGCTGATGGCAATCTTGCCATTGACGTCGCTGCGAACGAATCCTATTATATCGGCGACTTTAAGGCCTTGTCCACGAGCCTGCAATCGATTCACGCCAATTTGATACATATCATCCGTGACATTTCCCAGGTGGCCGGTCAGGTGGATACCAGTGCGGAACGGGTATCTTCAGGCGCTCAGGCGCTGGCTAAAGGCACGTCGGAACAGGCCGCCTCGGTTAATGGGCTCATGACAAATGTGACGGCGATTACCACCCAGATCCAGACCAGTACCGTGCGCTGCGAAAATGCCAGTGAGCTGGTGGATCAGGCCACCGGGTATTCGGCTGAGGCGGACACGAAGATGGAACAGCTGACTGCGGCCACTAGGAATATCAATCAGTCCTCTGCCAAAATTGGCACCATCATCAAAACTATTGAGGATATCGCGTTTCAGACCAATATTCTGGCCTTAAATGCCGCTGTGGAGGCTGCTCGAGCCGGAAGTGCGGGAAAGGGCTTTTCGGTGGTAGCAGAGGAGGTCCGAAGCCTGGCTGCAAAATCCGCCGAGGCTGCAGAGAATACAAATGATCTCATCAGCCAGTCTGTCCAGAGTGCAAAGAGCGGGACCGAGTCGACTGATCAAGCGGTTTCTGCAATCCAGGTCATTAACGACTGTATCCAGTCCATCAAAACGCTGATGGATGAGATCGCCGTTGCCAGTGTGCAACAGTCGGAGATGATCTTGCTGGTGGAAACTGGGATTAAAGAGATCCAGGCGGTAGTCCAGGACAATTCTTTCGCTGCGGAAAAGAGCGCCGAGGTTTCTTTGGAGCTGTCCCAACAGGCGCGGATTTTGAACAGTCTCATCAGCCGCTTTCGTATTCGATAAACGGTTTTTCAGACTCTTTGACTTTTTGTTTTGCCGTATCCGCAAACTTTTCCTCCATTTGTCTGCCGCAAGCGGCAGTACCGTTAAATTCCTTCTTTCTGTCCCTGACAATCAGAGCTTTGGCAATGGTATTGTGGTAAAGGGAATCGTGTGACTTCTGCCGATTGATTTTCAATCGGCTTTTTTGTATGGTCAAACTTTTTTCAGGCATTTTTTCACGGTATAGACACAGGTGCAAGAGCGCGTCATATACTGGAGAAAAGGGAGTGGGAATCATGATGCGGACAAAAAGAAGAAAAATGAAAAAAAGGATTTTTTTTGTATTTTCAACTTTACTGGTCCTTGTTTTGATTATTTGGGGGATCGCGTCCTGGTTGAGTCCGACTATTTCGGAAAGACTGTCGTATCAGGCGAGGATTCTGGTGACGGCGGCGGTGAACCAGACTATTTCGGAGGAGCTGGACAGACTGGGCGTCTCCTATCATCAGATGATCCGGCTGACGCGAGACGGCACAGGCAGAATTACCGCTTTGCAGGCGGATACAGTACTTATGAACAAATTGAAAAGCGCTGTGACGCAGCAAATAGGCGAGCGGCTCGAGGAGCTGTCTTCGCAGCCTCTTTGCGTTCCTCTTGGGTCCCTGACCGGGATGAAAATTCTAGCGGGTCGGGGCCCAATGATCCGGTTTCGGCTGGTTCCGGAAGGCGTGGTCACCACCAATCTCTATCACGAGTTTTCTCAGGCCGGGGTGAATCAAACGCTACATCGGATTTACTTGCAGATTGATTTGGAGGTTTCCGCCGTCATTCCAGGATTTTGCATGAAAACACAGGTGGCAACGAACATGGACTTATGCCAGACGGTCATTGTTGGAGAGGTACCGGAGTTTTTTGGAAGCGTTGGGCTTGGAGCGGCCACAGCGCTGACTTGACAAGAAAAGAAAAATCGCTATAATAATTTTATCGACAAGTGTAGGAGAAAAACGACAACAATCAGGCAATGGAGATGGCACAGGTGGAGAAACAAAGAAAGCTGTTTTGTGAATATGGACCGGTATGCTATGAGATTTCTCTTTGTAAGGAAAACATAAAACGCACATGTAAGGATCGGCTGCAGAATAATCGGTTTGCCAAAAACCGGTCTAATGTGCCCTTACCTCACATCTGGAAAAGCCATATGTCTATGATGCTGCGGCCGCTTTTAGGCGTTGACATGCAGCTGCAGCAGAACAAGGTGCAAAACCTTCGGATTGCGGCGGAGAAAATTGACGGTGTCGTTTTGACCCCTGGCGAAACCTTTTCTTTTTGGGCGCTGGTCGGACGCCCAACCCGAAAGAAGGGGTATCTGGATGGAATGGTTATATCCGGCGGCCGCCCGGGAAGAGGGGTAGCCGGCGGCTTATGCCAGCTGGCGAACCTGGTCCATTACATGGTTTTGCATACGCCGATGCGGGTAACGGAGCTGCATCATCACAGCGACGCGCTGTTTCCGGACGCCGGCCGGCGGGTCCCTTTTGGGACGGGAACCTCTATCGTATATAAAAACTGCGATTATCGTTTTCGGAATACAACCCCTTATCCGGTGCAGCTGCGGGTCTTTCTAAAGGACGGGATGCTGATGGGTGAAATTCGTTCGACAAGGCCGCTGGCCGAGCGGTACAGGCTGAAGGAGGAGGACCATCACTATACAAAAGAAAAAGACGGCTATTACCGCAACAGCCGGGTCTACCAGATTGTGTCGGATCCAGACGGGAAGGAGCTCCAAAAAAACCTGATTTTAAAAAATCACTCGAAGGTAATGTTTGATCCGGATTTGATCCCGCCAAAGGAGCTTAGAGTATGATTATGTTGGAAAAGATTTGGAAAAACCTGCGGGAAAAAGGCGATGCGCCGGCGTATTTATGTGAAACGCAGCAGCTGAGCTATCAAGCTCTGGGGGAATGGGCCGGCCGCCTTTGCAGGAATTTGCAAAAGCGGTTTTCACCGGGAATCCCCATTTTGCTTTACGGGCATAAGCAGCCGGTGATGGCGGCAGCCTTTTTGGCCTGTGCGTTTGGCGGATTTCCCTTTGTTCCAGTAGACAGCTCAACCCCAAAGGAGAGGCTGCGGGCCATCCTGGCCTCCGCCCGCCCGCAGGGGCTTCTGGCGGCTGAACCGCTGCGGGCGGAAAAAATCCCCCTGCTTTCCCCAGAAGTACTGGAACAAATTTGTCAGGGTGGGGAAGCGGTCCCTTTGCCCTTTCCAGCGAGAAAAATGGACGAGCTTTTTTATATTATGTATACCTCCGGAAGTACCGGAGCGCCGAAGGGCGTGATGGTGACCTGTGAAAACCTCGACTCCTTTGTCAGCTGGATGACGGCGCTGTTTCCCCAAAAGCCGGCGGTTGTGGTCAATCAGGCGGCGTTCTCCTTTGATCTGTCGGTGGCAGATTTTTGGCCGGCCCTGTTTTGGGGCGCGCGGGAATATACCTTAAGCCGGCGGACCCAAAGGGATTATCCGGCGCTTTTTTCCCAGCTGGAGAGCAGCGCCGGAGAGCTGATGGTGCTGACCCCGTCCTTTGCGTCGCTTTTACTGGCGGATCAAAGCTTTTGCGCCCAGCGGTTCCCGATGCTCAAAACGATATTTTTCTGTGGGGAAACGCTACTTCCCAAAACGGCGCAGATGCTTTTAAAGCGCTTTCCGGGCCTGCGGATCCTCAACGCCTATGGGCCGACGGAATGCACCGTTGCGGTAACGGCTGCCGAGATTGGGGAAAAAGAAGCGTCCGCCGCTCTTTTGCCGGTGGGTAATCCCAAACCAGGAATGGAGATTCGGATAGAAAACGAAGGAAGGCTGGCGGAAGAAGGGGAAGAGGGGGAAATTGTTCTTGTGGGCGACAGTGTCGCGGCGGGGTATGTGGGAACAGAGCTCTATGCAACCTCCTTTGGTATGCGGAACGGGAAAAGGTCCTACTGTACCGGGGATTTGGGATGGATGGAAAACGGTGTTTTATACTGCAAGGGCCGGTTGGACAGTCAGGTAAAAATACACGGCTATCGAGTGGAATTGCAGGATGTGGAAAAAAATCTTTCCGCTTTGCCCAGTGTGGCGGAAGTGGTAGTAGTCAGTCGCGAGGACCGGAATGGCCGGACGGTGCGGCTGGTGGGTTTTGTCCGGTTGGGCGACGGGCAGAACCAGACTAAGCGGCAGTTGCAAGCGCTATTAGCGCAGCGGCTTCCGGAGTATATGTGCCCGGAGATCCGATTTATACAGGCGTTTCCGTTAAACGAAAACGGAAAATACGACCGAAAAAGGCTGAAGGAGATTGCAGATGGAAAAGGAGATTTTGCGGCTGATCCAAGAAATTGGGAATAACGCGGAGGATATTTCTCCAAAACAGGAGCTGTGGGATACGGGCATTTTGGATTCCCTGGCGTTTATCACGCTGCTGGAAGAAATTTCATTCCGCTGGTCTGTGGATATTCAGCCGACCCAGGTGCCTCCTGAGCGGTGGAAAAACGTTCAGTCCATTGCAAAGCTTTTAGAGGAAAAGCTGGCGGAAAAGGGAGAAAATAACGAGTAGAAAAGAGGAGAAAAGTCTCCTCTTTTCTTTTTGTAAGTTTTTGCGGTTGGGTAAAATATTGTGTATACACCTTGGAAATGGAGAAAAGTATGCTATAATATGTAAGGATCAAAATGAAATAGGTTTGGAGAGCCGCCAATTCGGCAAAAATGGACTTGGCAGATTATAACCGCTGATTTGCCTGGAAGCGGCTTGCGGCTTATCATCTGCCGCATGAGAGGGGGCTTAGTATGGAGGAAAAAGAGGCGCGGGACAAAATTGACCGCTTGACGGCGACGGTTCTGTATCATAGTGAACGGTATTACAATCAGGACGAGCCGGAAATTGAAGATTACGAATATGATCGCCTTTTGCAGGAGCTGATCTCGTTAGAGGAGGCGTATCCCCAGTTTGCCCACAGGGATTCCCCAACTAAACGGATTGTGGGCCAGGTGAAAAACACCTTCCAGCCGGTGGAGCATACGGTGCAGATGGGCAGCTTACAGGATGTTTTTTCTTCTGAAGAGGTTTTTGCTTTCCATGAGCGGGTGAAGGAACAGATGGAAAACCCGGTTTATGTGGTGGAGCCGAAAATTGACGGCTTGTCCGTTTCGCTGGAATACCGGGATGGCTTTTTTGTCCGTGGGTCCACCAGGGGAGACGGTTTTGTAGGCGAGGACATTACCCTGAACCTCAAAACCATTAAAAGCATTCCCAAGCAGCTGAAGGAGCCGGTCCCGTTTTTAGAGGTGCGGGGAGAGGTCTATATGTCCCAGGAAAGCTTTCAAAGGCTGACTGAGGAGCAGGAAATCCGGGAGGAAAAGCCCTTTAAAAATCCTCGAAACGCGGCGGCAGGTTCCTTGCGGCAAAAGGACCCGGTGATTGCCGCCCAGCGGCATTTGGATATTTTTGTGTTTAACATTCAAAGGATTGAGGGCAAGACCCTATCAGGGCACAAAGAGGCGCTGGATTACCTTGGACAGCAGGGCTTTCCCGTGTCTCCCTCCTATCGGTCTTTTGACTCGATAGAGGCGGTTGTGGAGGAAATCCGCAGAATTGGCGAAAATCGAGAGCAGTATTCCTTTGGCATTGACGGAGCGGTCGTGAAGGTGGACAGCTTTGAACAGCGGGAGCAGCTGGGGAGCACCGCCAAATATCCCAAATGGGCGATTGCTTATAAATATCCGCCGGAGGAAAAACCGACGGTGCTGTTGGATATTCAGATCAATGTGGGCCGTACCGGCGTTTTAACGCCAACGGCGGTATTCGAGCCGATTACGCTGGCGGGGACCACCGTCAGCCGAGCCGTACTGCATAACCAGGCGTTTATCGACGAAAAGCAGATCTCGGTGGGCGATACGATTTTGGTTCGAAAGGCTGGCGACATCATTCCGGAGGTGATCGGCGTGCAGGACCATGATCCTCATAGGCCGGTGTACCAGATCCCGGATGTTTGCCCCGCCTGTGGTTCCCCAGTGTTTTTCGAGGGGGATCAGGCGGCCAAGCGCTGCCAAAACAGCGACTGTCCGGCGCAGATTTTGCGCAACCTGGTTCACTTCGCTTCTCGAGACGCGATGGATATCGACGGCCTAGGTCCTTCGATTGTAGAAAATCTGGTGTCTGCGGGCCTTGTCAAATCCCCTGCGGATTTGTACGATCTAACGCTGGAGGAGCTTTCTGATTTGGAGCGTCTAGCGGAGAAAAGCGGGTCCAATCTGCTGTCCGCCATCGAAAAATCCAAGGGAAACGACCTGTCCCGGCTGCTGTTTGCTCTGGGAATTCGCGGAATCGGGCAGAAAGCGGCGAAGCTTTTGTCCATCCGTTTTTTGGATATCGAAAAGCTGTTTGCCGCGACCGAAGAGGAAATTGCAAGTATCGACGGCTTTGGCGGGATTATGGCGCAAGCGGCGGTGGAGTATTTTTCTTTGGACGCCACCCGAGACCTGATAGACCGGCTTAAAAAAGCCGGTGTGAACACCCTTTCTTTGTCCCTGCCGACAGGGGACCGGTTGGCGGGAAGGACCTTTGTCCTGACCGGTACGCTGCCTAATCTGACCCGTGCCGAGGCGGGCGCGATGATCGAAGAGCAGGGCGGGAAGGTCTCCTCCTCTGTTTCAAAGAAAACCAGCTATGTGGTGGCAGGGGAGGAAGCGGGCAGCAAGCTGACCAAAGCGCAGAAGCTGGGCGTCCCTATTTTAGATGAGGACGGGCTGCTGGCGCTGTTAAAGGGCAAAGATTTTTCCGAACAGGAGTAAAAAAGTGCCTTTAGCCCAAAATCAAACATTGAGAGAAGGAGGCGTCATCCCATGCAAATTGATATACAGCATATTGCAAAACTATCCCGTCTTTTTATTGAAGAGGAAAAGCTGGAAAAATTTCAACAAGAGATGGAGAGCATCGTAGCCATGTGCGAAAAGCTGCCGCCGATGGATGGTGATTATATGGCGGTGGATCCGTCAAACCCTATGCAGCTGCGGCAGGATCTGGTTAGGCCCTCGCTGAATCGGGAACAGCTTTTGCAAAATGCGCCGCAGACCCAGGCGGGCTGTGTTGTGGTTCCCAAAGTGGTCGAATAGAAAGGATGTAGAAAAATGGAATTGTTTGAATTGACCGCTGCATCCCTTTCGGAGAAGCTGCGGAAAAAGGAATGCAGCGCGGTGGAAATTACCCGTTCCGTTCTGGGACAGATCGCCAGGAAAGAAGAACAGATCGGTTCTTTTGTGACGGTCTGCGAGGAACAGGCGCTTAAAAAGGCGCAGCAGGTCGACCAGAAGCTTGCTGCGGGTGAAGCGCTTTCCCCTTTGGCGGGCATTCCCATCGGCGTAAAGGACAATATTTGTACGAAGAATGTGCTCACCACCTGTTCTTCCAGAATGCTTCATAACTTTGTACCGCCTTATAACGCCACTGTGGCGGAAAAGCTGGAACAGGCGGACGCAGTGCTGATTGGAAAATGCAATATGGACGAATTTGCCATGGGCTCCTCCTGCGAGACGTCCTATTTTCAAAAGACCAAAAATCCATGGAATCCGGATTGCGTTCCGGGCGGTTCCTCCGGCGGAAGCGCCGCCTGCGTCAGCGCAGGGGAGGCGGTGCTGTCGCTGGGATCGGACACCGGTGGTTCCATCCGACTTCCGGCGGCGTACTGCGGCGTTGTGGGCCTAAAGCCCACCTACGGCTCTGTGTCCCGGTATGGACTGGTGGCGTTCGCATCCTCGCTGGACCAGATCGGTCCGCTGGGACGTTCGGTGGAGGATGTGGCGAGCCTTTATTCGGTTATCTGCGGCCGGGATCCCATGGACGCGACCAGCGCGGCCCGGGAATATGGAGATTTTGCAAAGGAGCTGAACCGATCGGTCAAGGGGATGCGGATCGGAATCCCCAAGGAATATTTCGGCGACGGGGTGGAGCCGAAGGTCAAGGAGGCTGTTATGGCGGCCATAGACCGGCTGGTCAAAGAGGGCGCACAGACGGTTTCTATCAGCCTGCCCAGCACCGATTACGCCCTTTCGGCCTATTACATCATATCTTCGGCAGAGGCGTCCTCCAATTTGGCGCGGTTTGACGGGGTCAAATACGGCTACCGAGCCGAAGGCTATGCCAATTTGCTGGAGATGTACGAAAAAACCCGCAGTGAGGGGTTTGGCGACGAGGTAAAGCGCCGTATTATGCTGGGAACCTTTGTGCTCAGCTCCGGCTTTTACGATGCTTATTATAAACGCGCCAAACAGATGCAGCAGAAAATTGCGCAGGAATATGACGAAGCGTTTTCCCGCTGCGATATCATTGTAACGCCAACCTCTCCGTCCCCCGCCTTCAAAATCGGGGAGCGCACCAATGATCCGCTAAAGATGTACGCAGCGGATATTTGTACGGTAACAGTCAATATTGCAGGCCTTCCCGCCATTTCGGTGCCGTGTGGCGCCGCTCAGGACAAAATGCCCGTTGGGCTGCAGATGATTGGGCCCAAATTTTCTGAACAGACGCTGTTTAATACTGCGGGCTGCTTTGAAAATTTGTGCGGTGGATTCGGCGTTGCGCCCGCTATGAAAGGTTAAGGAGGCGGCCAAAATGAATTATGAAATGACCATTGGGCTGGAGGTCCATGCGGAGCTGAACACAGCTACAAAAATTTACTGCGGCTGTAAAAATTCCTTTGGCGCGCAGGTGAATTCCAACTGCTGCCCCATCTGTACCGGGATGCCGGGCACGCTGCCGACCCTCAATGAAAAAGTGGTGGAATACGCGGTCAAAATGGGACATGCGCTCAACTGCAAAATCAACCCGGTAAGCAAGCAGGATCGAAAAAATTATTTTTATCCCGACCTGCCCAAAGCATACCAGATTTCTCAATTTGATATCCCGCTGTGCGAAAACGGCCATTTAGATGTGATGATAGACGAACAAGGAAATACTAAGCGTATAGGCGTTACCCGGATCCATATTGAGGAGGACGCAGGAAAGCTTTTGCATGACGAAAGCTTTGCGGGGAGTCTTGTGGATTTTAATCGCTGCGGCGTACCGCTGATTGAGATTGTATCCGAGCCGGACATGCACAGCTCTGCCGAGGCAAAGGCGTATTTGGAAACGATCAAATCCATTCTGCAGTATATTGATATTTCCGACTGTAAAATGCAGGAGGGATCCATTCGCTGCGATATCAATGTATCGGTGGCGCTGCCGGGCGAGCCGAGGGGAACCCGCTGCGAAATGAAGAACGTCAATACCTTCAGCGGTGCGGTCCGTGCCATTGAATACGAGGCCAAACGCCAAATCGAGGTGTTGGAAGCGGGCGGCGAAATCCACCAGGAAACGCGCCGGTGGGACGACGCCAAAGGGCAGAACTTCCTTTTAAGAAGCAAAGAGGATTCGCACGATTACCGCTATTTTCCCGAGCCGGATCTTTTAACCATTGTCATTGACGAGGAAAAAATCCGCCGGCTGAAGGACGAGCTGCCGGAGCTGCCCAATAAAAAATGCAAGCGCTATATGGATTCTTATGGCCTGCCTTATTTCGACGCCAACCTGCTGACCGAAAATCCGGATAAGGCCGCCTTTTTTGAAAGCTGTGTGGCGCGGAAAAACTGCAAAATCAAAAGTGTTTCTAACTGGCTGTTGGGGGATGTTTCCCGCATTTTAAACGAAAGAAACGCCGTTTTGGCAGATACCTCCTTAACGCCGGAGAAGTTAACAGACATGATTGCCCTGATTGAGGCGGGAACCATTTCAGTCACCGCGGGAAAAACGGTGCTGGATGAGATGATCTTTTCGGATAAAACGCCCAAACAGGTGGTGGAGGAAAAGGGCCTTGCCCAAATTTCCGACACAGGCGCTTTAGAGGCGATTGTCCAGTCGGTTATGGACGCGAATCCCAAGTCCATCGCCGATTATAAGGGCGGAAAAACAAATGTGATCGGATTTTTGGTAGGTCAGTGTATGCGTCAGTCCAAAGGGCAGGGAAATCCTGCGGTGCTTAAAGAGCTGATCGAGAAGAAAATCCAGAACGATTAAGGAAAAAAGCCTTTTCGCTTTTATACGAAAGGGCTTTCTTTTTTCAAGAGGATGGAGGGAAGGATTTTATGTCGACGAGCAAAGAATATCTGCTGTTTGTGCTGGAGCAGCTAAGGGAAATCGAGGGCGTTTCCCATCGGGCCATGATGGGGGAGTATGTTTTGTACTATCAAGGCAAGGTCATAGGGGGAATTTATGATAATCGTTTTCTTGTAAAACCAACGGCATCTGCCGTTTCCATGATGCCGGACGCGGCTTGGGAGCTCCCCTACGACGGCGCAAAAAAGATGCTGCGTGTGGATGATCTGGAAAACAAGGCGTTTTTAAAGGAATTGCTGGAAAAAATGTATGACGAGCTTCCTTTCCCGAAAAAAAGGAAATGAGGGAAAACTGTGTCGCTGGGATTTTCTTATATAGGCTTTGCCTATCTGGTCCTGCTGTTTTTGCCCAACCTTCTGTGGACGAAAAATAAACCGAAGGACTACGAAAAATATGTCCAAAAGGAAAACGGCGTGCTGCGCACCTTGGAAAGGGTGGGAGAAGTGTCGGTCTCCTGCTTTGCGCTCATTTTTACCGATTTTAACATAAGGCCCTGGTCAAACTGGAGCTTGTGGTTAGGCTTATCCGCTGTGTGTATGCTGCTTTACGAGATTTACTGGATTCGGTATTTTCGAAGTGCAAAGACGATGCAGGATTTTTACAGCAGCCTGTTCGGCGTGCCGGTGGCTGGCGCAACCCTTCCGGTCGTGGGATTTTTTCTTTTGGCCCTATACGGAAAAAACCTATTTTTGCTGCTGTCCACGATAGTTTTGGGAATCGGTCATATCGGCATTCATTGGATGCACCGAGAAGAAATCTGCTAAAGAAGCGAACAAAGCTTTTTACCGCTTTAGCCGGGGCGGGCAAGTCCCCGATGGTGGAAATGCTTGTGAGTCAAAGAAAAATGTGCTAAAATTAAGACAGATGATAAAATGAATGGATCCTAAGCAACACGCAGATAAGTTTGCTAAAAAGGGAGGTACGCGCATGAAAATTCAGGAATCCGCCGAGGATTATTTGGAGTCAATTCTCATATTAAAACAGAAAAAAGGCGCGGTCCGGTCCATTGACATTGTACATTATCTGGCGTTTTCCAAACCCAGCGTGAGCCGGGCGATGAGTCTGCTGCGGGAAAACGGCTATATCCAAATGGCGAAGGAGGGCTGGATTGAGCTGACCGACGCGGGTCGGGAAATTGCAGAACGGATTTATGAGAGGCATCGCTTGCTCAGCCAATGGCTGATGAAGCTGGGTGTGCCGGAGGAAATCGCGGTAAAGGACGCCTGCCGGATTGAGCACGACATCAGCAGCGAAACCTTTGAAAAGCTGAAAGAGCATATTTACGGAGAATAAAATGTCAGAAGAAAAATGGAAAATTCGCCGTTTGTCAAAGGAAGACGACCGGCTTGCCGTTAGCCGCGTTTATGAAGAAAGCTGGAAAAGCGCCTATCGAGACGTCATTCCGCAGGCTTATTTGGAAAGCATACCCGCCGGCCGTTGGGCTGGGAATTTGGACCAGACCGATCTGCGCCATATGGTTTTGCTGGTGGATGGGTTGATTGCCGGTATATCCAGCTTTGGCCCCTCCCGTTTTGCCGCCCTGCCGGATTGGGGGGAGGTTGTCTCTTTGTATCTGCTGCCCGCCTATACCCGAAAAGGCTATGGAAAGTCGCTGTTAAAAGCTGCCGTGGACGAACTGGGGAAAATGGGGTTTTCGGATATGTTTTTGTGGGTGCTGGAGGAAAACCATCCGGCGCGCCGCTTTTATGAAAAGTGTGGGTTTCGGCAAAGCGAGGTTCGTCTACAACAGAACATCGGCGGACGGGAATTGCAGGAGATACAATATCGTTTTCGAATGGGACCGGACAAAACCTAAACTGCTTCGAGTGTTCGGATTCTGAATCTTTCTTTGTCATCCGCAAAAACATGCGGAGAAAGCTGTTTGGTCTCTTGTATAGAAAAAAGCCGATGCTTGCTGCATCGGCTTTTTTGTGGAGAGGTTTTTTGTTTTAGAAATCCCATTGGCGAACCCGCAGCGCGTGGGCATCTGCATCGTATTCCAAAAAGGAATTTCCGTCAGGACTTAATGAGAGCATCATGCTAAGAGCACCTTCCGGCAGCTCTTCGGTCGTATCGGCGGAGGCATTGTAAACATAATCCGTGGTTACACCATGCTGGAAGACGGTATAATACCAGCAAAGGGAGCCGCTTTGCATCCGGGTAAACAGCCGGTCGATTTGCAGGATGGCGCCAAGCTCGTGGCCGGTCAGCTCGCCGGTTTTATCGTCATAAGAATACAAAACGGTGTTTTCCTGGCCGAATTGATTGGTAAAAGAGATGCGACCGCTGTCCGTAAAGGAAATGGAAGGGTTCCCTTCCCATATTTTTTCCAGCTGGCGATTTTGAGCGGCGCAATACACCTGGTCAATTCCCTCCTGATCGGTATGGGATACGGCGATCAACGCGCGATTTCCCACAAACAGATGGTAAAATTCCTTCCCCTCAAGCAGCTGGACGGCGCCGTTTTTGTCTGCCCGCCAAACGGTTCCGGACGCGTTGGCCTTTTGTTCGTCCCGGTGGGCCAGATAGTAAAAGCTGCCGTCTATCACGCCGCATTGGGAAAAGTCCACGCCATAATAAACGCCAAATTTTCCGTTCCCATCCACTAAATCGCTCATATCGTCCAGTATTTTTCCCTCGTCTGCCGAAAAATCATAGAGCACGACGCGGGAATGACAGTTGAAAACAGCCGTTTCTCCGTCCAGCCAATAGACTGGACTGTCTGCCCCCAGATTCGCGTAGCCGATAACTGTTTTTCCCTCCGGCGCAGGCAGATAGATTTCATGCTCGCCCGCTTCGCTATAGCCGTAGACCTGGCTTTGCGGGTACTGGCGGATCAGCGCGCCCTGACGGTCGAAAAGGGTGACGTTGGCAAGATGTACGCCTCCGTCTTCAGTAAAGTAGACTACACTGAACAGATCGTCTTTACTCCAACCGGCGCTGAGAGCTAAAATCAGGCTGTCGCTCCAGGTCAGAGAGTAGTCCGTATCCTGAGGCAGATGCTCGGCCGGCAGCGTCACCGTTTCCAGCAGCTGGTTTTCTGCGGAAAGCGTATGCAGTGCATTTTTGTTTTGGAAGGTAAGGGAGCCGTTCTCATTCCAACGGTACAGACGGTCCTCGGACACGGCATCCGGATCGGAAACGGCCATAGCGGCGGGATAGAAGCATTTGGGATCCCCTTCTTCCGGCGCTGATCCGGCGGCAGAGAAGCTTTCTTGGGTGCTTTGCCGGCTGTCGGATAGAGAAGAGGAAGGGCCGGCAGAGGAGGGAGCAGGCTGACAGGAGGATAGATTTAACAGGAGCGCAAACAGCACAAAAAAGATAAACCCTTTTTTTAAATATTTCATAAAGCCACCTCGGATGTTTTCGATTTTGTCTATTATTACAACCACTACGCCGCTGCAAAAGTTTCAATCAAGATCACGATTTAAGAAGCAATCGTGATCTTTTGGGAAGGGGATGGCAGAGCTTATGAAACGGAGAGAATTTTATGTTTCGCTTATTTTAGTGGTAATATTTGAAAAAGGAAAGGACGGTTTCTCTTTAGCAGCAGTAGGCCAAATGCTCCGGACCGCAGTTGCTTGCAGCGGCCGCTGCCGGTCTTATCATCAAACAGACAGCTGTCACCAAGGGCGTAACTGTGGCCTTGAAACAACGATCTCAGTGAAAGTGGATTAGAGCAATGATAGGTATGATAAGAAAGATACATAAAGTATTTATACTGAAGCAAGCCATGTGCAAAAAACGTTGCTATTGACAGGGGCATATGGTAAAATAAAACTACAGCTTTTGTACAGACAAGAGCGTTAGAACTGCGAGAGAAGGTGAATTGATTGGCAGGACAGATCCAGAGGATGATCCAAACCGTCATTACACAAAAGGCCAAGGGGAATGTGGTTATTGCAAACTCTATACGGACCAAAATGTATCTGAAGGGAATCGCTGTGGATAAGTTTACAACGATATCTCCGGACGATCCGGCAGTTATGAAGAAGGTCCGGGAAATTGCCAAGGAATTTGGCGTCATCGTTTAATGTGAAATAAAACTTATTGAAAGGCGGGATAAACATTGGCCATTAAAACATTTTCTATCAAAGGAACCGACAGCCGGGATATGGCCCGGCAGGCACAAAAAGCCTTGGCAGATTTTCAGCCGAAATTGCTTTTGTTTTTCGCTTCTAGCAATTATGAGAGTCCCGAAGCGGCCTTGCAAGAGGCTTTCCCCAACAGCGAGATTATCGGATCTTCCTCTCATAGCGAATACTGCAACAACGATTATACCAGCGGCTCTGTCAGCATTATGGCGATGGATGCTGGCAGCGTTGAGGATGTATACGTGCAGGTTGTAGAAAATATTGGCGCGGAACCGGATCTGCGGGACGTCTTGGATGGAATGCACAGCCATTTTGGCGGCGTGGACGAAATCCTTATGAATTTTGAGCGATACGTCGGCATTGTCCTTTTCGAATCCAGCGCAAAGGCGGAGGAGGTCTTCATGGATCGTCTGGGGACTGCCACCGACCTTCTCTTTGTAGGCGGATCCTCCTCTGCGGCGGACGACGGACAGTCCCTGGTCTATGCCAATGGTCGCAGCTACACCAGCGCGGCGGTGTTGGCTGTTTTAAAGACGACCAACGGCTACGATGTGCTGAAAACCCAGAGTGCCCACATTTTCTCGGAGCGCAAGCTGACGGTGACAAAATCCGACTTGCGCAACCGAATCCTCTATGAATTTGACCACCGGCCCTGCGGCGAGGTTTATGCAGAGGTGCTGGGCGTTGAAGAGAATGAGATTCAGAACTATTTTGTGTGCAATCCTTTGGGCGTTGTAGCCGGAGACGAGATTTTCGTGCGCACCTTCAACCAAATCCAGGACGGCGGCATTACTTTGCACTGTGGTCTGCCGGAGGGGACAGAGATCAATGTTTTGAAGATCGGCAACATTGTGGATGACACCCAGAAAGCATTAGACGAAGCGATCCCTTACCAGCCTGCCGGCGTGATCAATTTTAATTGCCTGTACCGGACGCTGGAAATCCTGAACGAAAATCAGGTAGAGCCCTACTGTGCGCTGTTTGGCCGGTATCCCAGCATTGGGTTTTCTACCAACGGCGAGGCGTTTTTGGGGCATATTAACGAGACATCCACGATTTTGGTGATTAAATAAGCCCTGTCGACTCCTGAGATGGCCTTAGTAGTTTGAAACCGGCGAGCCAGTAAGCGTTTTGTTTATTGGTATATTACGGTGAATTATGGAGCGTTTTCCCAAATTTCGCTGGGGTGAAGGAAGAAAATCGTCAGAACAGTGTGCAGCCGTAGATGGCGATTTCGAAAAAAGGGGTTTGATGGCGCAGCAGCCAACAAGCGAAAACGGACTTTCGGCGCGGTCGCTTCGAAAGTCCGTTTTGCTTATTTGCAGGAACAGTATGCGGCTTGCGAAAGATCGAGCCCGCCTCACACTATGACCGCTATGGCGGAAAAGGTCGTGGCAGGTCTAAGATGAAAGCCGTTGACTTCAAAAATCTCATTGGGCGTGTAGGGCGTATTGAGTACAACCTTTACGGGAATGTCTTTTTCGTTCGGCTGGAAGAGAAAACCACGACCGAGGGCTTTGTAGAGCTTTTGAAGCAAGAAGTACCCAAGCAGGAACTATCCCTCGTTTCGGAATTGACAGATACACAAAAGAAGCAGATTGTGGCCTGCCTTTTAGAGGGTGACATCGGGCTTGATAATGTAAAAACCAAGTCCAAGGAATCCTACAAACTTATTCGTAAGTTTGCGGTTATTCTGCTACGAGATATTACCAAAGGGAATGATAGCGTTGTTTACCGTGAATTCTCTCAATATTTGCAAGGCGATACAATAAGCAAAATCAAGGCAGCCTTTAAGAAGACGGAGAGCGTGCCTGACGATGATATCAATATTTCGGTTGACCAAACAAAAAGCCTGTACGGAGCAATTGCAAACGGACTAAAATACCCCGCTCTCACTTCGGATAGGGAAGCTGACTACAACACCCTGATGCCATTTCTTCAGCAATTGAGTCACATTTTTAATTGGAAAAAGTATGACAGTGAAACTATTGGTAATAACCGGCTTTCTTGGTATGCCGTTATTCTTGCTCGGTGGATAAACGGACATGGACTCAGTTTTATAATGACTGAATCCATTGACTACTATCGTCGACATCCTGATAAGAAAGTTTCTGTGAATAATAGACCAGAGGTGTATAACGGCTCTAAGCGACACAAGAACAGTGTTATTGGCGAAACTTTAGAAGCAATCGAGCGCGTTATCCTTTTCAGCCTATCGAATTACTTCTTAAAATTTTCGGAAGCTTATAAGAAGTATCATCATATCGAAGGCGATATGCAAAACAACTGGTATGAGTATGTAGAGTATGGGACAACAAACTCCCTCACAATACTGATGCAAAGAAATGGCTTTTCACGAGAAACGGCAATGTACATACGGCAACATCGAAAAGAATACGTCGATGGGCTTGGTACAGAAGAACCGAGACTCAGGCGAGGTCTTGCCAAGTGTGGCAACTACAGCGTTGAACTGGAAGTGGCAGATATGCTTTACAACAACCCTGACCTATTTGTGGACTAAGGCATGGGAAGAATAATAATGGAGGAGAATTGCAGTGGCAAAATCGAATGATACTTCGCTTCAAGAAATCTTGAGGGGCATAAGCAACGGCACCACTCGTTTGCCCGACTTTCAGCGCGGTTGGGTATGGGATGACGAGCGCATTCGCGGCTTGATTGCAAGCATAACCAGTTCATACCCTGTGGGTGCGGTTATGTTCTTGGAGTATGGCGGCGATGGCATCCGCTTCAAATCCCGCACATTTACGAGCGTGCCTGATGACGGCAAAAAGCCTGAAATGCTTGTGCTGGACGGACAACAGCGGCTCACAAGCGTCTACTGCTCCATGTATAGCAAAGAGCCTGTGCCGACGCAGACAATAAAGAAAGAGGATATTCAGAGGTATTATTACCTTGATATAGAAAAGTGCCTCGACCCGGATGCAGACCGAGTGGATGCAGTGGTTTCTGTGCCTGCCGACAAGAAAATCAAGGAGGACTTTGGGCGCGTTATCGTAACGGATTTAAGTACCCGTCAGGGTGAGTTCGCAAACCATATGTTCCCGTTGAACATCGTATTTGATTCAATCGCCTTAGACGAATGGAAAGACGACTATAGGGATTTCCATAACGACCCGGACGTGAGCAAGCGTCTGCGCAAGTTTACGGCAGAGGTTTTGAATCCAATTATTCTCTACACCCTACCGATTATTCAGCTTGATAAAAGTACGCCTAAGAGGCTGTCTGTCAGGTGTTCGAGAACGTCAATACGGGCGGTGTCGCTCTGACCGTATTCGAACTGGTCACAGCGACTTTTGCGACGGACGATTTTGTTCTGCGTGATGATTGGGATATGCGAGCGAACAAGATGAGACACGCCGAAGGGACATTTGAGTTGCTTTCGGTTGTGGCAGCCACGGACTTTCTTGCCTCGATGACACTTTTGGCACAAATCAAAGGCAACAGGACGTTGGCGGTAAAGCGCAAAGACGTTCTTTCACTTGCACTGTCGGATTACAAGGCTTACGCAGAAGCTCTTACCGATGGTTATATCAAGGCGGCTCGTTTTCTCGTTCAGCAGAGTATTCTTGCCCCACGAGACCTTCCGTATACGACTCAGTTTATTCCACTTGCCGTTCTAATGACCGTTTTGGGGAGCAAGGCTGAAGATGGCGTTGTTAAAGCAAAACTTGCTGCTTGGTATTGGTGTGGTGTCTTCGGCGAGATGTACGGTTCGGCAAACGAAACGCGCTATGTCAATGATGTGTCGGGCGTGTTGTCGTGGATAAGTAGTGGTGATGAGCCTGATACCGTAAACCGTGCGTTTTTCCAGCCCACTCGCTTACTCTCGCTCCAAACAAGTAATGGTGCGGCCTATAAAGGAGTTATGGCGCTTATCCTTGGCGAAGGTGCAAGAGATTTTATCAGCGGTGACAAGATGGATTTCACGAACTTCGTCGCCGATTATGTGGATATCCATCATATCTTCCCGCAGAAATACTGCGAGAAGCAAGGCTATGATAAGCGCAAATGGAACTGCATTGTGAACAAGACCCCTATTGCCTACCGCACAAACAGGAAGATTGGCGGTGTTGCTCCGGGCAAGTACCTGAAAGCCATTGAGGAATCAAACGTGTCGGCATCGGCCTTGAATGCCAATGTCGCGTCTCACGGAATAGATGTGGCGTCACTGCGCAATGATGACTTTGAGACATTCTTTGCTTTGCGGGCAAAGACACTGCTCGGGCTTATCGCTAAAGCAATGGGCAAGAGGATAAACAATCTGGACAGCACGGATGTCGTAGAGGCGTTCGGTATGTCATTAGAATAGAAAGCGGGAGGTGAAAAGCAATGAGGAGCAACAGGAATAGTCCATACTATCAAAATCTTATACAATGTGTACTTGATAACTCTGAAGCAGATATATGGGAAAGCGCTGTGCTTGAATGGGAAGTATATGATTGTGAAGAAGATGAAACCCTCGAGTCCTCTTGCATCTGCGGCAAAGAGTCTCTCCGCTATTTATTCACGATTCGAAACGCTCTAAATGGGAATATGTTATATCCAATTGGAAGTTCGTGCATAAGGAAATTTGAGCGCGACGACCTTGACGAAGAAGTAGCTGTCAAAGAGCAGCTTTTCAAACTACTCCATGCTATAGAAAATAACGACTTTCTTAGACTGTCATCGGACTTTTTCTCAAGAAAGCTGTTGCTTTACTTGCTTGACCTTGGTGCTTTTTCTCCCACGACGTACAATCATTTTAATCCAGAAGAAGACTATCAGTTCATGTTGGATATGTTTAACAAAGGCTCGCGTAGAACTTTAAAACAAGATAAAAAAGCAACTGCTATCATTTTAGGCTCGATAAGACCTTTTTTGCGGGAAATGCTACGAAATAAAATCCGTTGAAAAACGAGTTTTGAGGCAAAGTAAACCTTTTGACGTTTCTTATACCTTTTAATTATTCCTCCGAGCTTCTGGCGAGGGGGTGCAAAATCGAACCGACCCGACCTGAAAGGAGGCGTTTTGGCTGATGGCAATCGGGCAAGTGGCAGTAAGCCACAAAACAAAAAACGGGCGTATGCCGCTGAAACCCCTGAAAACAAGGGCTATTCGGCATACGCCCGATGAAACGCCGCCTTATTTCGGCGGTATAAATTGTATCAAAGACAACGTGGAGATAGAACCCGCTTGCGGAAGCGGAAATATTTGATAGGTATCTGGCCTTGACCCTTGATAAAACGGTAATCTTTGTGACCCACCGAATCAGCGCAGCGTCGCTGGCCGACCGAATTGTAGTTTTTGACGGCGGCAGGGTAGTGGAAGACGGCTCTCATGAAGAGCTGATGCGCCTCGGCGGCAGATATGCGCAGCTTTACGCCGTGCAGGCCCAGTGGTATCAAGGACAAAAACAGGCGGATAAATAAGCGGCTTTCTTTGCCATGGCGATCAGTTTTTTAGATTAAAACGGCGGCAATCTTTTGTCTAAAAACGAATCGGATACAAATTCAATAGGAAGGGGAAATATCTGATGAAAAATACGATGATCCTAATTTCAGGCATGCCGGCAACGGGAAAAACCACCTTTGCGATGTGGCTCTCGCAAAAGCTGCGGGCGCCTCTCGTGAGTTACGACCATATTCTGGCCAAGCTGACGCAGATGGAAGGGAAGGATTCCGGCTCGCTCAAAGACCATCCGGAATTTCGTAGGATTCCCTATGAATTTTTTCTCTTCGAAATGGAAGAGATGATGCGTTCCTCCGCGCTCTTTATCGCCGAGTATATCTTCAGCAGCAAGATGGTGGAGCTGCTGGAGCAGCTTTCGGGAAAATATGGATATCAGGTTATCAATATCCATATGAACGCCGCCGCTGAAACGGCATACCGGCGTTTTACCGAGCGCAATATCCGGGATGCAGAGTCGAAAAAGATGCGGCCGGCCGTTTCGTTGGAGGATTTCTGTGAAGCCACAAAGCAAAATCAAGAATTTTTGTATGGTACCCATCTGATTGAGGTCGATGCGGAGGATCTTTCTCAGATTTCCTATGAGAGTATTTATGAAACGGTTCAAAAATACATGCAGGAGTAAAAAATGTTGCATCAGGCTGGAAATGCGGTTTATGTTTTCCACCAGTCTGTGTGCCGCCGCAGAATAAAGCTTTAAGCCCGAATACCATAAAAAAGCGTTTGGGCACGATGCCTTTTTAATTCCATTTGCCGTTAAAAGTAAGTAAAAAAGCCGTGAAATAATTTCACGGCTTTTTTACTTGGTGGAGACGGTGAGATTCGAACTCATGACCTCTCGGATGCGAACCGAACGCTCTACCAACTGAGCTACGCCCCCATAAAATCTTTACTTTTGACAACGAATACTATTATAATGGATTTTTTAAAAAAAATCAAGGGGTTTAATAAATTTTCTTGTGATATGCTTTTGTCCTGTTGATTGACATTCTGCATTAGGAAAATTATAATGAAAGCGTGAAATGTTTTCTGCCCTACAGAAAGGAAGATTCAGAATGTATCAAAAGCAGCTGGAGGAATATTTTGCGGCCCACCGAGATGAAATGATAGAGGATATCTGTACGCTAATCCGGATCCGCAGCGACCGGCAGGAGCCAAAACCGGGAATGCCTTTTGGAGAAGGTCCCGCCAGAGCGCTGGAGGCAGCCATGGAAATTGGCCGCCGGATGGGGATGAAGGTGACGGATTACGACCATTATGTGGCGACCTTTGATTTGAATGAAAAGGAGCGGGGCTTGGATATCCTGGCCCATCTGGATGTTGTACCGGTTGGGGACGATTGGACAAAAACCGGGCCCTTTGAGCCGAAAGTAATCGACGGCAGGCTATACGGCCGCGGCTCAGCTGATGATAAAGGCCCTGCTATGGCAGGACTTTGGGCGGCGAAGGCGGTGAAGGATTTGGGTGTTGCACTGTCGAAAAACTGCCGTGTCATTTTGGGTTCCGACGAGGAAAGCGGCAGTAGCGATATTGCGCACTATTATAAGCTGGAAAGGGAAGCGCCTGCAACCTTTTCACCGGATGCGGATTTTCCGGTGATCAATGTGGAAAAGGGGAGCTATAGCAGCGATTTTACTGCGCAGTGGGAGGAAGACACAAAGCTGCCGCGTATTGTATCGGTCCAGGGTGGTTTTCGCCGCAATGTTATTCCGGATAAGGCGGAAGCGGTTTTAGAGGGGATCGGATTGGAAAAAATCCTGGCCACTTGTAAGGATTACAGCAAAAGAAGCGGCGTTGCGTTCTCTGCCGAGGAAAAGGATGGAAAAATCCGAGTGTCTGCGCAAGGAACCGCGGCCCACGCCTCTATGCCGGAGGCAGGGGCAAATGCGGTAACGGCGATGGTTGAGTTTCTCTCAAAGCTGCCGATGGCTGAATCAGAGGGCTTTTCCAAGCTGTGCGCCGTCGCCCGCATTTTTCCACACGGAGACTGGGCGGGTAAGGCGGCAGGTATCCAAATGGCAGACGAAATTTCCGGACCGCTGACCATTGCTTTCTCCGTTTTTACATATGACCTTACGAGTCTTACCGGTATTTTCGACAGTAGGGTTTCACTTTGCGCTAATAACCAGAATGTGCGGGATATGCTGGTAAAAGATTTTGGTGCGGCGGGAATGCGTTTGGGGAATCTTCAGATGCGCCCGGGCCACCATGTTCCGGCGGACAGCCCTTTTATCCGGACCTTGCTGCGCTGCTATGAACAATATACGGGCAAAGAGGGAAAATGTATCGCTATTGGCGGCGGAACCTATACCCACAATCTTCAAAATGGCGTTGCTTTTGGCTGCGCTGACTTGGAGGTGGACAATCATATGCACGGCGCCGATGAATTTGCAATCGTGGATCAGCTGATTTTAAGCGCAAAAATTTTTGCGCAGGCTATTATTGATCTTTGTCAATAAACTACCGTTGAATGAAGCTTGAATCGAAAACTGTAAGGGAATCAAAAATGACCTGTCGTTCGTATGGACAGGTCATTTTTATCTGTTGGCGTGCTATTATTTATCAAGAGCATGCTGCTGGAAAGGTTTTTCAATATACATTGCATCGCCAAAGCTATAAAAGCGGTATTGTTCCTGTACCGCAAGTTTATAAGCGCGCATGGTATTCTCATATCCGGCAAAGGCGCTGACCAGCATGATCAGGGTGCTTTCCGGCAGATGAAAATTCGTAATCAATCCATCGAGCACTCGAAAGGTACAGCCGGGATAAAGAAAAATATCCGTATATCCTTCATCTGCAAGGATCTCGCCATATTTTGCCGCTACCGACTCCAGTGTGCGGGTGCTGGTTGTTCCTACAGCGATTACCCGGCCGCCGGCTTGCTTGGTTTCGCGAATCAGCTGGGCAGTTTCTTCCGGCAGGCGGTAATGCTCGGCGTGCATCCTATGCTCGGTAATCTCATCGACTTTAACCGGCCGAAAGGTACCCAGTCCCACATGCAGCGTTACATATCCGGTTTTGACCCCTTTTTGCTGGAGCTTGTCCAGCATTTCCAGGGTAAAATGCAGTCCGGCGGTAGGCGCGGCTGCAGAACCGATTTCATGGGAATAAACCGTCTGGTATCGTTCCTTATCCTGAAGTTTGGCGGTAATATAGTGAGGCAAGGGCATTTGGCCAATTTCTTCTAAAACGTGATAAAAATTACCGCCATAAGTGAATTTTACCAGACGATTGCCGCCCTCCACCACCTCTAAAACATCGGCAACCAGCCGCCCGCCACCAAAGGAGATTTGCGTGCCGGGCAAGGCTTTTTTTCCAGGCTTGACCAGTACTTCCCAAAGGTCGGATTGCTTTTGCTCCAACAGCAGCATCTCAATCTGTGCGCCGGTCGATTTGCTGCCGTATAACCGGGCGGGCAGCACACGGGAGTCGTTGAGGATTAAGCAGTCGCCAGGGTGCAGAAGATCTAAAAGATCATAAAAATGTAGATGCTCGACCTGGCCGCCGGGTATGGACAGATGCATTAAACGGGAATGGTCCCGCGGTTCAACGGGGGTTTGGGCGATCAAAGCTTCGGGCAAATCATACCAAAAATCACTTTTTTTCATTTTCTTTTTCACCTATAACCATAAAACATAGAAAAACAATTGACAAGCTTGACTTTTAAATGGTACTATTACAAAAATACTGACGGAAAAGGTTTTCCATCCTGCAAATACAATGCTGTTTGTTATTATAATGCAATGCTGGCCAATTGGCAACCGATTTTTCTTCTAATCGGCGATTTTCCGTACATGAAAAGCCAGCGGGATGCGAGCTTTCCGATTTGTCACAAAAAACCAAGAGAATATGCTTTTTTGTCACCATTTTGCAGGCAAAAAAATAGGATAAGAATAAGAAAGCAAAGGAGTCAGGACAATGAAAGAGTTCAAAGTCGGCATTATAGGCGCGACCGGCATGGTGGGCCAGCGGTTTATCAGCCTGTTAGAAAAGCATCCGTGGTTTCACCCGGTTGTTTTGGCAGCCTCCGCTCGCTCTGCTGGAAAGACCTATGAAGAAGCGGTTGGTAGGCGCTGGGCGATGGATACGCCGATTCCGGAGCGGATTAAAAAGATGGTGGTTTTAGACGCCGAAGCCGACAGGGAAAAAATTGCCGGCATAGCAGACTTTGTTTTTTGTGCGGTCAGCCTGGATAAGGCTGGAACCCGCGCGCTGGAGGAAGTGTATGCCAAGCTGGAATGTCCGGTTATCTCCAACAACAGCGCTCACAGGGCAACCCCCGACGTGCCGATGATTATCCCGGAAATCAACGACGATCATGCTGCGCTCATTGACATTCAGCGCAAGCGTTTGGGGACAAAACGGGGCTTTATCGCGGTAAAATCCAACTGCTCTTTACAAAGCTATGTCCCGGCGCTGCACCCGTTGATGGAGGCGTTTGGCGTGACCAAGGCGCTGGCTTGCACCTATCAGGCGATTTCCGGCGCGGGAAAGACCTTTTCCACCTGGCCGGAGATGGCGGATAATGTGATCCCCTTTATTTCCGGAGAAGAAGAAAAAAGCGAGCAGGAGCCTTTGAAAATTTGGGGAAAGATTGGATCGGAGGGAATTGTCCCGGCAAAAGGCCCTTCAATTACCACCCAATGCCTTCGAGTGAATGTATCAGATGGCCACATGGCGGCGGTATTTGCCAGCTTTGCGAAAAAACCGACGCTGGAGCAGATTCGGGAAAAATGGGCGGCCTTTTCGGGCGAGCCGCAAAAGCTGGGATTGCCCAGTGCGCCAAAGCAGTTTCTACATTACTTTGAGGAGAGCGACCGGCCGCAGCCCAAGCTGGACCGGATGCTGGAAAACGGGATGGCCGTTTCGGTAGGACGTTTAAGAGAAGATACGCAGTATGATGTGAAGTTTGTCTGCCTTTCTCATAACACCCTGCGCGGCGCGGCGGGAGGAGCCGTTCTGATGGCGGAGCTGCTGGCGGCCAAGGGCTATCTGGACTAACGTACATAACAAGCAAAATACAGCTTGCTTCGGCAGAGAAACCACATCTGACTTGATTGTTGGAAAGGCGGTTAATCTGATGAAACAAGCTGTTTTTTTTGGCGCGGCTACTGCGCTTATCACGCCGATGCACCCGGATGGGACGCTGCATCTTCGGGAAATGAGGAAGCTGGTGGAATGGCAGATCCGGCAGGGGATTCATGCGCTTGTGGTTTGCGGGACCACCGGGGAATGCGCGGCGCTCAGCCGCGAAGAGCATCTGCGGGCAATCGCCTGCGTGGTAGAACAGGCGGCGGGGCGGGTGCCGGTCATCGCGGGCAGCGGCAGCAATGACACCGCTTTTTCGGTTGTCACCTCCAAGGAGGCGGCCAGCATCGGCGCGGATGCGCTGATGTCGGTAACCCCTTACTACAATAAAACCACCCAGGAGGGTCTGATACGCCACTTTTTTACCATTGCCGAAGCGGCGGGCCTGCCGATGATCGTATACAATGTGCCGTCCCGCACGGGAATGGACATTTCGCTGGAAACCTGCCAAAGGCTGGCGGAACATCCGCTGATCACCGGCATAAAGGAGGCCAGCGGAGATATGGCCAAGGCCTTGCGTATCATTGACCGGTGCGGGGAAAATCTGCCGGTATACAGCGGAAATGATGAGATCGCCGCGCCGATTCTCTCCATTGGGGGAAAGGGTGTCGTGTCGGTTGTTTCCAATCTGCTTCCTGGTCCGATGTCCGACCTGTGCCGCTCCGGTCTGGAGGGGGATATGGAGAGCTGCCGGAAAATGCAGCTGCATCTTTTACGCTTAATCGACGGGCTGTTTGCCCAGGTAAATCCGATTCCAGTGAAAAAAGCGATGGAGCTCGCCGGATGGCAGACAGGTCCCTGCCGAATGCCTTTAACAGAACCATCGCAGGAAGTACAGCGCCTTTTAGAAAGGGAGATGGAAAGGCTGGGCATTCCGCTAAAAAAGGTGGGAGGCAGGGAAAATGCGTAAAAAATTCCTTCAAAAAACCGGCAGCCTTTTGCTGGTGCACATGTCCTGGCCTTTAGAGGAATGCCGATTTTTCTCGGCTATGTTAAGCGCCCTAGCCAGCAGTGGGCTAAAGGTCGCCGCATTTTTTGCTCCCTCAGGCGTCCGCCCGGCCGAGGCCAGCTTTTTTGTGCCGGACAGCCAGATGGAAATCCTATTTCGTTTTTGTCAAAGGCTGCGCTGCCAGACAGGGGTGCCAGTGCGCATTTCGATAACAGAAAAGACGCTTTTAGAGGGAAATGGCTGGAAGGTTGAGCAGATACAGGCTCTTTTTTCAGATGAAGCAGATGGCAGAAGGCTGTTTTTTCAAAGCCAAAACGCCTTTGTTGCCTGCTGTGACAGCTGGGATGAAAAAACAGTTTTGGAAATTCTGCAAGCGAAAGAGAAAAATGGCGCCTGATTATTTCATGACCATAAATAATGTACCGGCGCCGATTAGTACACAGCCCACAAGCGATTTCCAACTGATTGTTTCGTGGAAAATCACAAAGGCCAGAATAATGGTTAAGACAACGCTTAATTTATCGATGGGGACCACCTTGGATACATCTCCCACCTGGATTGCGTGGTAATAGCAAAGCCAGGATAAGCCGGTTGCCAAACCGGAAAGGATTAAGAAAAGCCAGCTTTTTCCGTTGATTTCCTTTAAGCCGGATTGGGAGCCGGTTAAAAAGACCATCCCCCAGGCCAAAACCAAAACAACAATCGTTCGGATGGCGGTAGCTAAATGGGAATTGACGTTTTCAACCCCCATTTTTGCCAAAATGGAGGTCAGTGCGGCAAATACCGCCGAACCGACAGCATAGATCCACCACATATTTTGCACTTCCTTTTTCTTTTAGTATAAAGGAAGACGGCGCTTATTGCAAACAGGATCAAGAAAAACAAAGAAAAATGATTTGTCCGTCAGGGGAAAATATAGTATAATAACAAGCGTTTGAAAAAAGCTTATTGTGTTTTGTTGGAGAGTGAAAAAGGATGTATCAGCTTTTAAAGCAGGAGGGCGCTGCCCGGCGGGGGATCTTTCACACGGTGCACGGCGACGTGCAGATGCCCGCTTTTATGAATGTCGGAACGGCCGCCGCCATTAAGGGGGGGATATCCTCCTATGATTTGGTGGAGCTGAAATGCCAGGTGGAGCTTTGCAATACCTACCATCTGCATATCCGCCCGGGAGACCGATTGATTCACGATTTAGGCGGCCTGCATCGGTTTATGGGGTGGAGGGGACCAATCCTCACCGACAGCGGCGGCTTTCAGGTATTTTCCCTGGCAAAGCTGCGGACCATTCGGGAGGAGGGGGTTTATTTTTCCTCCCATGTGGACGGGAAAAAGATTTTTATGGGGCCGGAAGAAAGCATGGGGATTCAGTCGAATTTAGGCTCCACCATCGCCATGGCTTTTGATGAATGTGTAGAGAATCCCGCTCCTTTGGAATATGCAAGAGCATCCGTAGCCCGGACGACGCGGTGGCTGTATCGCTGCCGCGAGGAGCTGGACCGCCTGAACCGGCAGGAGGATACAATCAATCCCCGCCAAATGCTGTTTGGCATTAACCAGGGCTGCGTGTTTGACGATCTGCGGGCGCAGCATATGAGAGAGCTGGCCGGTATGGACCTAGACGGCGTTGCTATTGGAGGATTAGCGGTGGGCGAAACCGCTGAGGAAATGTATCGGATCATCGAGGCAGTCGAACCCTTTGCCCCCAAAGACAAGCCCCGTTATCTGATGGGAGTAGGCACGCCGGTAAATATTCTTGAGGCAGTTGAAAGAGGGATCGATTTATTTGACTGTGTCATGCCCTCCCGAAATGCGCGCCACGGCCATTTATTTACCTGGCAGGGTATCCGCAATATTATGAACGCTAAGTATGAGCGGGATTTATCACCGGTCGACGAAGACTGCGACTGCCCGACCTGCCGAAATCATTCGCGAGCCTATCTACGGCATTTATTCAAAGCCAATGAAATGCTTGCTATGCGGCTGGCGGTCCAGCATAACCTGTATTTTTACAACACGCTGATGGAGAAAATACGGACTGCGCTGGATGAGGGGAGATATCATTTGTTTTATGAAGAACAGCGGGAAGTATTAGGAAAGCGGATTTAGGGCTACAAGGAGAGAGTGTTTGTGGTAAATTCATAAATGTTTTCTGTGAATTGCCTTGCTAAAACATCTGATCCATGCTATGATAAAAATTACGAATCTACAAAAATTGGAGGAATTACAACCATGTTTAATCTTTTTCTTACCGCTGACGCGTCTGCAAGCGGCGCTGGGATGCTGGCGTCTTTCTTGCCGTTGGTTTTGGTCCTGGTCGTCTTCTATTTTATGCTGATCCGTCCGCAGAACAAAAAAAGCAAGCAGGAAGCGGCCATGCGCTCGAATCTTCAAATTGGCGATGAGATTGTAACCTTTGGCGGTATTATCGGTATTATCGTCAGCATTAAAGACGACACGCTGGTAATTGAAACCGGGAATGAAAGAAGTAAAATCCGCATTCTGCGAAAAGCTGTTGAAAGCTGCCTGACGGTTCATGAGGAAGAAGCTGCAAAGTAAAAAATCCCGATAGGTTCTTTGGTGCATAATTCTTTCCCCTTCCGAATATGCTGAGATTAAGGAAGCTTGATCGGGAGGGATATAAATGGGCAATAATCCGCCGAAAGGGGATCTGTCTTTGGCGCGCAAGTGGATTTTACCGGTGCTTTTTGGCACGGCGATTGGGTTGCTGGGAACAGCGGTAATTTTAACATTTTTTGCGTTGGTCTTAACCTTACAGGATGTTCCACAGGGCGTTATTTTACCTCTTGTGATCGGGTCTGTGGGAATCGGTACGTTTTTAGGCGGCTATATCTGTGCGCGGATTGCCGGAAAAAAGGGGCTGGTATATGGCTTTTTGTCCGGCTTGTTGTATTATTTGATCCTGACAGGTCTTTCTTTGGTGATCATGCACTTTTCTCTGGATGCTTCTCAGGCAATCAAGCTGGGGGTGGCGTTGGCCTTTTCTAGTTTTGGTGGGATTATTGGGGTCAATGGGAAAGGAAAGAGAAGAGCATAAGTTTTCTGAAAGCCCAATCTGTCTTTGGCCTTTTATATGATATCTATGCAAATTTATCCTCTAAATGACAATGCATAAGCGTCGCCAGACAAAGCGTGTAGAAAAGGATAGAGAAGAAACAAACCGCTTCTTCTCTATCCTTTTTCTTTTATCTTACTCCTGCGGGATTATTTTTATTTGTCGATTTACTTCAGCAAGGTCCGTCTCCAGCTATTCAGGATTCAGTCGTTTTGGAGCTGGGTTCATCCTTCAAAAGCTTGTACTCTATAGAATCCGCTAACGCTTTCCAGCTGGCTTCAATAATATCGGAGGAAGCGCCTACTGTTGTCCAGATATTTTCGCCGTCGGTGCTTTCAATGAGAACCCGGACCGTAGCCGCTGTAGCATCTTCCGGTGACATGACCCGAACCTTATAGTCGATCAGCCGGACCTTGGCCAGAGACGGGTAAAATACCTCCAGGGCCTTCCGCAGGGCTTTATCCAGCGCGTGGACAGGACCAGCCCCTTCGGCCGCGGTGATTTCTTTCCGGTCTCCCACCTGGATTTTTACCAACGCGGAGGCCAGCTGCTCGCCGCCTGCGGCATTTTGTTCGCCGATAATTTTAAAATGATGCAGAGAGAAGTATTCTTTCATTTGCCCAAGTTCTTTGCAGATGAGTACATCCACACTGGCCAGAGCCGTTTCAAATTGGTAGCCATGATACTCCAATTCCTTGATTTTGGCGATAATCTGTTCAGTAATTGGGGAAAATTTGGTCACCGAAGGGTCAATCCGCATGATTCGATTTAAAATAGCTGTTCTGCCTGCCATTTCTGAAACGAGAAGATTTCGCCGGTTGCCCACCGCTTCCGGATCCACATGCTCGAACGAACGCCGCAGCTTTTGTACGCCGTCAACATGCATTCCACCCTTGTGGGAAAAAGCGCTTTTTCCCACATAGGGAGAAGACGGAGCAATCATATAGTTAGCAATTTCTGCAACGTATCGCGCTGTGTGGGTCAATTCTGGTAAAGAGGTGCTGGGAATACACTGGTACTTTTTTTTCAACTGAAGCGTTGGGATAATGGCGGACAGATTGGCATTTCCACAGCGCTCGCCATATCCCAAAAGGGTTCCCTGGATTTGTTGGCACCCAGCTTCAACCGCTATTAAGCTTGCTGCAACAGCGCAGTCCATATCATTATGGCAGTGGATGCCCAGGGGGACGGCGCAGCTTTTTTTCACTTCCCCGACAATTTTTGCCACCTCATGGGGAAAACAGCCTCCATTGGTGTCGCACAGGATGATCCGGCTGGCTCCGGCTTTTTCTGCGGTGAGAATGGTCCGCATGGCATAAGAAGGATTTTCCAGATAACCGTCAAAAAAGTGCTCAGCATCGTAAAAAACGGTTTTTCCAAAACGGACAAAAAAGGAAATGGTGTCATAAATCATCTGAAGATTCTCAGAAAAAGAGGTTTTCAGAATTTGTGAGACATGCAGGTCCCAGCTTTTCCCGAAAATAGATACATATTCGGTTTTAGCTGAAGCCAGCGCCATGCAGTTTCTGTCCTCTTCTACTGGAACACCAGGCTTTCTCGTTGCGCCAAATGCCACCAGCCTTGCATTTTGCAGAGGATTATCCGCAAAATGGCGAAATAATTCCATATCTTTCGGGTTAGAGGCCGGATTTCCCGCCTCAATATAGGGAATGCCAATGCGGTCCAGCGCATAAGCAATGCGGAGCTTGTCCTCCAGCGAATAGAAGATTCCTTCTGCCTGTGCGCCATCCCGCAGAGAGGAATCTAGAATTTCAATTTTCCGCATACAGAATCCTCCTTAATTTTTGCCTATTGCATCCTCAAAAATGGCAGGGCCGGATTTTGCGCCTATTCTGGCCTCCCCATCCGTTCAAAATAGGCGGGCGGGGATGAAAATATGCCGTGTGATTCCTTTTCATGATAGGAGATTCCTCCTTATTTGTCAACAAAGAGTATCCAAAAATTCACTGGTATAAAAATGCTTTTTTCCCGAAAAATAACCCTATAAATCGGCAGAAAAGGGGTATTTTTATGGTGAAAAAAGGGGAAATGCTGTCGGTGTTTTCCATTGGTGCGATCGGATACAGCTTATTGGAAATTTTATGGAGAGGAAATACGCATTGGACTATGACGTTGGCAGGCGGCATTTGTTTTTCAGGGATTCATCTGGCAAATATTTATGCCCATACGCTGTCTGTTTGGAAAAAATGCTTTTTGGGTTCCGTACTGATTACGATTGTGGAGCTGTTTACCGGAATTGTAGTAAATTTATGGATGCGCTGGCATGTTTGGGATTATAGCAGCCAGTGGATGAATTTTTTAGGACAGATATGCCCTTTATTTTCTTTTTTGTGGTTCCTCTTGACCTTTCCGCTTCTATTTTTTTCCAGGAAAATCAATCTTTTTTTCCACAATAGTTCTTGGGAGCTGAAACCTCGATAAAAAACCCCCGTGGAGTTCGTTCACGGGGGGTTACCATTGTTGTATAGGCGCTTCCGATTTTTTAGTCTTCAAAAAGGGCATCGTCTTTCTGCGGTTTTTCCTGTGATTCATAGTAGGGGTCGATCGCATATTTTTTCACAACAGGGTAGGCGTTAAAGGTGATAATAAACAATGGAAGGGTTAATCCGATAAACGGGAAAAGGAACATGGATAGGGGGAAAAACTTATATTCCAGCCATAGAAATCCGACTGCAAACAACAGACTGAAAAAGTTTCGGATCAGATTTAAAAGGGAAAATAAAAAACAGTTTTTAAAAATATCCTTTAACTTTAAATCCACCGTTACAATCATCAAAAAGACATGAAAGGTTTCGAATGCCACCAGCAAAGCCATGATGAGAACCATAGCTTTAAACAGATAATTTATCCACCCCATATCCAAATGCTCGCCATAAAACAGATAGGAAGCATAGCAGGCGAACAGAGCCAGAGAATTCAACAAAAAAGCAATGGCAGACTGCTTGTAGTTTTCTTTCAACTGTTGAAAAAAGTCTGATAACAAAAATATCGGTGTTTGGGTGGAAAAGTTTCGTAAAATATAAACGGCCCCCGCTGTAGCGGGTCCTGCCGTAAAGGCGCCGACAAGGAAAAAAGCGAGATAAGCGAGGGTGGCATTGAAAGAAGTCAGCAGCGTACCAGCAATCAGCGGCGGGATCCAGAAAAGTACATACAGAAGGTTCAACTGAATCAGTTTCCAAAACTTTCGAAAAAATAGCTCGAAAAACAGAAAAAAGCGTCTTTTTTGCTGCTGATCCTTTTCGACGCCAGGCCCTGGCTTTGCATAATTAAACAAATTTGAAATAAGTCCCATTGGATTGATCTCTCCCAATTTTTTATATTACGGAAAAATCCGTATATCTTATTCTACCATGAAGGCGGGAGCCTTACATGATAGAATTGGCCATGCCCGCAGGGCGGCCATAGAAATATGGTATAATAATGACTCTGTCGTTATTATACCATAAATCGAGAGTGGTTCATATCTTTTTTATGAACAATCTTTTTTATCCGATAGCCGGAGCTAGTCCGGCGCATAGGCAGCTGCAAACACTGTCGATCAATGCGGCCGCAAGCATAAAAACCGCTAGAACAGAAAACTCCAGGCAATAAGGGCGAGAAGACATTTTGCCAGACCCTTGCATCGCGCTGTAAAGACCTGTTGAAAAGCGAAAGGCGCTTTGTCCAGCCCGCAGAAGAATCAAAGCGGTTAAAACGCAGTTTGGCAGCAGGGCCAGAGCCACATATCCCATACCGCTGACACCGCATATACGGTAGACTCCGCCGGCCGTTAAGCCGTATCCCATACCGCGAAACAATAAAATTAGACAGACCAACGGCTGCCCAACCGCACAGAATCCACACAAAAAAATCGCCAATAAAAAGGTTATCCCTCCCGTGAGAGACTGGAGAAAGGAGGAGAGAAAGGCCTGCGTACCTCTGGCATTGGAAAATCCAGATACGATTTGCTCAATGAAAATCTGCCAGCTGGAGCTATTGGAGCGTATCAGGCAGGAACCGAGTAGGATACCAATAAAAAACAGCATAGTCAGCAAAAGAAAAATTTTGTTGTGATAGAGAAGCCTTCGAATACCCCTAAGAAGCCTTCGTTTTTTCCCCGCTCCTTTGACCAATTTGGGACCCTCCGTTTCTTTTAAGACAAGCTTTAATCCAGTATATGGACAAATTCGGAGAAAAAGACCAGAGGAAAGGGATTCATTTTCAAAGGTACTATGCGAAAAAGGTCTATCCTACGAGAAGGATAGACCTTTTATAAAATGTATTAAAGCAGGATAGCAGGGGAAATGCAGGCCTGTATGAATTCGTTTTCACCGCTGCTTTGCCTTTTAAAAAATTGGGAAAGCACAATCACATCTTTTGGGTAGGATAATATTGTACTTCGGAAAATTTGGCCCAGATTAGGACGGCTTTTACAGCATTATTCTAAAAATGGTTTTCAATCGTCTGCCGCTTATTTCCCCTTTTCCAGATATTTGCGAAATCTTACACGAAATCGAAAAATTTTAACAGTTACATTTGTTTCAGTGAGGCCATATTTTTTAGCCAGCTCCTTGTGCCGATACCCATTAATAATCGCGTCTTCAAACAGACGGCGGTCGGTATCAGAGCATTTGTCAAGAAAAGATCGAAGCTTTTCTCTAATTTCGTTTGTATTAAAATCATCCCATACAGTGTCGAGCGGATTGTCCTGAACAATTTCATAGTCTGCCAGATGTTCTCCTGTTAAGGCAGATTTATCAAGATAATCGTAACAGGTGTTGCGAACCGTAACGACAAGATAGCGTTTTGTACGAGCAGAAGAAGGATCCTCGATTTCAGCAATGTACTTAAGAATTTTTATAAATGCGTCTTGCACCAACTCTTCTGCTATGTAGGAAGATTTGACGATAGAGATTGCATAGTTTAGCAAAACCTGAGAATATAATTCGTACAGCTCTACGAATTTGTCGTGATCATTCATTGGTCTTGTTGTCATACGCCATCTTTCCTTTATCGTCGAATTTTTTATAATTATTATACCAAATTACGAGAAACAAGAAAAGTTAAAAATAATATCTGACAAAAAATTTATTGAAGAAGCGTTGGAACTATTGTATTTCCCCCAACCCCGTTCATTTCTAAATTTATGGAGTAAAAAACCCTGTGACCTGGCAATAAGCCAAACCTACAGGGTTTTTAATCTTGGTGCGGCAGATGGGACTTGAACCCACACGCTCACGCACACGCCCCTCAAACGTGCCTGTCTGCCGATTCCAGCACTGCCGCATGGTAAAATTCTGAGGGAATAACACAACTGCCTGTCAACCACGAATCATATTATAGCATTCTTATATAGCGATGTCAACCAAATCGCCTCAAAAACAGTAGCCTACAGAAAAACCGTAATAGCCGGTTTTTCTGTAGGCTGTAATCAGTGATGGATAAAAGCTATTCCTTCTGACCAGAACGAACCAACGCAGCGTATTTCCCGTTTTGCCCCATGAGAGATGCGTGGTTACCCTGCTCAATGATTTTTCCTTTTTCTAGCACAAAAATACAATCGCAGGCCTGGATTGTGGACAAGCGGTGCGCAATAAAAATAGAAGTACGGTTCTTTGAAATTTCAGTTATAGAGTTTTGGATTGTCTGCTCGGTTTCGGTATCAATGTGAGCGGTTGCTTCGTCTAATACCAAAATAGCGGGGTTGCGGGCGATTGCCCGGGCAAAGGAGAGAAGCTGACGCTGCCCGGTGGAGAAGTTCATACCCGCCTCGGATACTTCGCTTTTCAGTCCGCCGCATTCTTCGACAAATTCACTGGCACAGGAAACGTCTAATGCCTTACGGATCTGTGCTTCATCCAAATTGCTATGGATACTGATATTGTCTGCAATAGATCCAACAAACAAAAAGACGTCCTGCAAAACAACCGAAATACCGCTGCGCAGATTCTTTAGCTTCCAGCGTTCCAAAGGGATGCCGTCGATCAAAATCGTTCCCCTTTGCGGAACATAATAACGCCCGATTAAATTGATGATCGTCGTTTTTCCGGCACCAGTACTGCCAACGAAGGCGACCTTTTCGCCAGACTCAACGGTAAAGCTGACGCCTTTTAAAATCCAGTTGTCTTCATCGTAGGCAAACCAGACGTCACGGAATTCTACCTTTCCGACAATTGGTTGATCCCAGTCGCCTTCAAAGGGATCCTCCTGGTCCTTTTCATCCAGCAAAGTAAAAATTCGATCTGCCGAAACCAGCGCCGACTGGATAGTGGTATAGGTTTCAGCTAATTCGTTGATCGGCTCAAAGAATTGTTTGACATAATCGGTAAAGGCGTATAGAACGCCCAGCTCCAACACGGCGCTGCCGCCGAAATTTCCGACGATTCGGTTATAGCCAAACCAGATTAAAAGCGCGATAATCATGGAATTTACCACTTCCATTGCAGGGCGCAGCACACTGTGCAGTTTAATCTGGATCATCGTTGTTTTTAAGTAGGAATCGTTGAGCTCCTGGAATTCCTCTAGCTTGTTTTTCTGCCGGTTAAAGACCTGAATAATCCGCATACCGGCAATATTTTCTGCAAAGAAGCCGTTGATTCGCCCGATGATGGTTTTCATCCGTTTGAAATTTCGCTCCAGCACATTGCGGATGAGAATAGTGATCAGGGCGATTAACGGAATGCCGACAAACGCGACTAAGGCCAGCTGCCAGTCCATCTGAACCATCATGAATACCAGGCTGATGAGCAGCAGGATATCCTGAAAAAGAGTGACAAGGATATCGGAATAAAATTCGTCCAAAGTTTCCACGTCGTTGGTCGCGCGAGTAATCAGACGGCCGCTTCCGTACCGGTCCAGCGTTGCAATAGGCATATGCAGAATATGGTCCATAACATCCGACCGAAGCTTATGTAAAATCGCCTGGCCAAACCGAGCCAGCGTTCGGCGCTGGGCCATGGTAAAGCCTGCGCTGAGCAGCACCACCAAAAAGTAGGAAAGGCCCAATCCCGTAATGGAATAGATCCCGTGCTGCGGGAGTCCCTTGGTCAAAAAGTCGTCGATGATAATTTTTACCAGATAAGGCTTGACAAGGACGCCCAAATTTGATATGAGTACGCAAAAGAAAACAAAATACAGATATTTTCGATAGGGTTTCATCATCTTTGCCAGGCGAACAAGGCTGGATGGACTATTTTTTTTCATCACAGTCTCCTCCTTCCTGCTGTTGGCGGTACATATGCGCATATAAGCCGTTTTGCTCCATGAGCTGTTCATGGGTACCGCGCTCCGCGATTTGGCCATCCTTCATAAAAAGAATCTCCTGTGCGTGCTGAACGGCGCTGAGCCGGTGAGATACAATGACGGTTGTTTTACCGCTGTAGTAGCCTGCCAGCCGCTGTAAAATCTGCTGCTCCGTATGATTGTCCACCGCACTGAGCGTATCGTCTAAAATTAACAGCTGCGGATTGCGAATCAGAGCGCGGGCCAGGGCGATTCGCTGCTTCTGGCCGCCGGACAGATGGGTACCGCGTTCACCGACCTGGGTGTCATACCCATTGGGAAAAGATGCGATATCGTCGTGAACGCTGGCCAATTTAGCAGCTCGGATAATGTCCTCATCCGTTGCACCTGGCTGATAAAACCGGATATTGTCCCTGATGGAAGCGGAAAACAAAAAGCCGTCCTGCGGAACAAAGCCCGCCTGTTCCCGCAGCGCCTTGGCGGGGATTTGTGTAATATCGTCGCCGCCGATGTAGATGCTTTGCTCCGGTACGTCATACATTTTTAACAGCAGGTGCATTAAGGTGGTTTTGCCGCTGCCTGTTGGCCCGACTACGCCCAGGGTAGCGCCTTGAGGAAGATGAACGCATACGCCGTTTAATGCGGTGTTTTTGGTTCCCGGATAGCGGAAGGTCAGATTTTCAATTCGGATATCTCCCCCTACCGGCTTTTTTGCGTCCTCCATTTCTTTTGAGGGGATGCTTGGCTGGTCTAAAATCAGCTGCAGCCGTTTATAAGAGGCAAGTCCTCTTTGCAACATGTTGATAATCCGTCCTAAAGACATAACCGGTTGTTGAACCAACAGGAGAGAACCGTTAAAGATGACCAATGTCCCCAATGTCAGGCTTCCGGATAAAACCATATGTCCGCCGGCAATTAACCCGATGGCATAGCATAAGCCGAATACAACGGAAATAGAGGGCCAAATCATTGAGGAGGTATCCGCCAGATCTACGTTGGCGTCATACATCGTCTTGCTGATGCCGGAGAATTCCTCTAGACGTTCTTCCTCTTTGGCAAAGCTTTTGATGACCTGAACACCCATGATAGTCTCGTTCACCTCGCCGGACAGTTCGGAAAATAACGATTGGACATACCGGAATTTCTTTCGAACGATCCCGCCGAGCTTTAGGATGATAAAGACGGCGATGGGAACCGGCAGCAAGGCTAACAGGGTTAATTGTAAATCCACCTGAGAGACCATGCTGTAAATTGCCATTGTAGCGGTGGCGAGTCCGCTGAGGGACATGGATATGACCTGCCCAAAGGTCATGCGGACAGCCCCAACGTCGTTGACTGCATAAGCCATCAGATCGCCGGAACGCTGCTTGGACAGATAGGACATTGGAAGATTTTCCAGCTGAATGAACAGCTGTTCCCGCAAATAATTTTCCAAAAACCGTGAATTTCCGATAATAAAATAGCGCCAGATATATCGTGTTATAAAAACACTCACCGCGATTAAGATAATATAAAGCGCCTGCCGGTAGACCTGGCGCCCGTCGATCAACGAGGCGTCCATATCCATCAGGTCGATGGCATGCCCCAGCGCGACCGGCGCCAGCGTTGTGATATAGGAACTGAGCAGCAAAAATAGAAATCCGGGGACATAGCGCCACCCGTATTTTTTTAAAAATCCCTTCAGCATAAACGCACCTCTTTTCCTCCTGTAAGCCTCTTGTGTTCCAACGGCTGGACCTTACTTGTAGTCCGCTGCTTTTTCCATTCCCTCGGCCAATTTTGCCAATAGTGCTTGAAACTGCGCCTGCTCTTGTTTATTTAAAATGCCGAATACGCTGTTTGCCATATCCCGGCGCGCTTCGATCATTTGCAAAGAGACCTCATGACCCTCAGGCGTTAGATAGATGTTGATTTTCCGCCGGTCCTCGCCGTTGATCCGGCGCTCGATCCAGCCGTTTTTCTGCATCTTATCCAATGATTCGCTTAAAGAAGCAGGGCGAATCTGCAAACGCTCCGCCAGATCCTTTTGAGCGATTCCTTCTTCACGGCGCAGAATAGATAAAATTTTCCCCTGTCCATGTTGGGTACCAACCTTGCCGTGTACATTTTGATGATATTGGCGGCGCATCAGGTTAAAACAGTACCGAAAAATGTGCATCAGCTCTTCGCAGAAATTTTCCTCCAAACAGACACCTCCTTTTTAATTAGGCACCTAACTTTTTCTATTGTAACTTAATTTCCAAGCTTTGTCAATCAAAAAATCATAAAAAACCAGGCGAGGATATATCCCGCCTGGTTTTTTAAAAGTTTTGTGAAAAAGGATTTCTAAGAAACAAATATCATAAGAAAAGTAGAATAACTGGTCGCTGGGAAAAAGGAGGGATAAAGGATTAAACGGATGGTTTAATGAGAAGGATACTTTATTTTGTATAACGGTTTTTGGCAAAATTCCAGCTGTCTGCGCACATTTGATCAATATTTCGTTTCGCTTCCCATCCAAACAGATGGCGGGCCTTTTCGGTATCGGCATAGCAGGTGGCAATGTCTCCCGGCCGCCGTGGGGCGATCCGGTAGGGAAGCTTTCGCCCGCAGGCCTTGGAATAGGCGTCTATGATTTCCAGCACACTAGTGCCGCAGCCTGTCCCAAGATTGACCGCTTCCACGCCGGTATGCTCCAATACATATCGGACGGCGGACAGATGACCCAACGCCAAATCTACCACATGGATATAGTCTCGTACGCCGGTTCCGTCCGGCGTGTCGTAGTCGTTGCCGTACACCACCACCTCCGGGCGAAGGCCCGCCGCCACCTGGGAGACATAGGGGAGCAGATTGTTGGGGATCCCGTTGGGGTCCTCTCCGATGAAACCGCTGGAATGGGCGCCGATAGGGTTAAAATACCGCAGCAGACTGACGCTCCATTGGGGGTCTGCTGCCGCAAGATCGGTCAAAATCTGCTCGATCATCACCTTGGTGTATCCGTAAGGATTGGTTGCCGAGGTGGGCATCCCTTCTGTAAAAGGGACTGGGTTATGCATTCCGTAAACGGTAGCGGAAGAGGAGAAGACGATCCGGCGGCATCCGGTCTCCCGCATAACCTGGCACAGGACAAAGGTGCCGCCCAGATTGTTTTCATAGTATTCCAGCGGCTTTTGCACCGATTCGGGGACAGCCTTGAGTCCGGCGAAATGAATAACTGCGTCAATGGTATGCTCGGCAAAAATTTTGCGCATCCCCTCCAGATCCCGCAGATCGGTTTTGTAAAAGCTCACCGGCTTTCCAGTAATTTTTTGGATGTTTTCAATCGTCTCTGGTTTCGCGTTGCTGAGATTGTCGGCGATTACCACTTCATAACCTGCGTTCAGCAGCTCGACGCAGGTGTGGCTGCCGATAAATCCGGCGCCGCCGGTGACAAATATTTTCATAATAAAATCCTTTCTTAAAAAAATTCGCTATTCAAAAATTTCTATCGCGCCGATTGGGCGAATAGTCAGCCGGCGGCAAATGCCAGAACCAAAAGCTGATTCCATCTCCTGCCGGTAAGCGGTTTCCAAAGCTTTTGGAAGCAAGGCGAGGATGCTTCCGGCAAATCCCCCGCCGTGAATCCGGCAGGCGCCTTGTTCCTGTAGAATACGCTCTGAAAGCGCCAGCGCCAAAGAGAGTCCCCGTTCCTCCGGATTAGCGTCTGGCCAGGCGTTTTGTAAAAACCGCTGGGAGGACAGCCCGGAGGCGGTGAGCAATTGCAGGATCTGGGAGATTTCTCCTTGCTCCAAGGCATGTGTCAGCCTGACAACACGGCGATCCTCCTCAAAAAAGTGGATAGCGCGCAGCAGCGCTCGGTCCGGCACCTGTCCGCGCAAATCCGCCAGCTGTGACCAAAATTGTTCCGGGGATACCTGACGAAGGGCTTGTTTGCCAAACAGAGCGGCTACATTCCGCATTTCTGCTGGGATTGCCGCGTATTGCGAGGTGAGATTGGCGTGACTGCCGCCGGTATTGACCAAATAAAGGCAAAGATCATGCTGTTCCGGGAAAAAATGGATCTGCCGCACCTGCGGATTGGAGGGATCGTTCAGGTCAATAGATACGAATCCTCCGATGGCGCAGGCCAACTGGTCCATTAAACCGCAGGGCTTGCCATAATATTCCGATTCAGCAAACTGTCCGGCTTGGGCGATTTGAATAGGAGAGACAGCTCTATTACAAAAAAAGGCATTAAAAATTGTGGCGATCAGACATTCAAATGCCGCCGAGGAGGAAAGTCCCGCACCGGAGGGGAGCTGAGAGGAAATATATGCGTCGAATCCAGCCGGAAAAAAGCCCAATCGGGTGAAAGCGGCGGCAATTCCGCGGACCAGTGCCGCGGGAGTACCCGATTCTTTTGGACGGGGAGCCAGATCGTCAAGATCAACAAGGGCGGCAGGATATCCTTCGGAAAAGACTCGTACGGTATGAGAACTGTTGGGAGAGGCTGCGGCGATCATGTCCAGCGAGATAGCGGCGGTTACCACATGACCCTGCTGATGATCCGTATGGTTACCAATAATTTCGCACCGGCCGGGAGAGGAAAAGAGAGATACCATTCGGTCAGGCCCAAAGACCTTTTCGAATCCTACCAGTAGTTCTTTATACCGCTGTGATGGAGCAGCTGGATTTGTATACAATTTTTGCAATACCTTTTTTCCTTCTCTGCTAATTGGTTTTTCTATCGTATGACGGATGAATTCCAATGAGAGCTCTCCTTTTCATTAGGTTCCAAAATCAGTATAACAGAATTTATGAGCAACGCAATAAAATTTTTTTGTTTCCGCTGAGATTCAGATTTTTTCACGAGTGCCCAGAAAGATAAAATGGGACCATATATTGAAACCACAGATCTATCCATGGGATTTTTTTGTGATTTTTTAAAAGATTATGAATTTTTTTGAAGAGAACTTCCGACATCTGTCGTTTTATGTTAAGATAGCAATAGAAAATTTAAGGAATTTTTTTGGATATATTGCAATAAATTGTCCTTTTTTGGAAACTATAAAAGTAAGAGACTTGTGAAGGGGAAAAAACATGGAATTCGACGAAAAAAGCGTAAAATTAGAACGGCTATACGCTTTACATAAAAATGTAATGCTTTATACGGCTGAACGGATTCTGCGGGATTATCAATTGGCGGAGGACGCTGTACAAAAGGCTTTTATGAAGGTACTGGATAATTTACATAAGATTGGCGAACCGGATTGTAACAAAACCCGCGCCTTTCTAGTTATTATTACCAGAAACGTCGCAATTACCATGTATAACCGGCAGAAAAAGCAGGCGGTTCCCATTGAGGAAATCGAGCAGCTGGACTGCGGGGAGGGGGTAACGCCCTTTGACTTGGTGGCGTCCAGAGAATCGGTAGAGGAAATAGCGCAGTGCATTGGCCGGCTGGATAAAAAGTATGCCGATGTGCTGACACTGAAATTTTACTATGAATATTCAGATAGTGAAATTGCCGATTTGGTGCAGACCAGCCCTGAAAACGTTCGGGTTCGGCTACACCGTGGTAAGCGTAAATTGACGGCGCTTTTAAAGGGGGACGAACGTTTCAATGGATCGCAGAACAGGCGATAAATGGAGCGGGGATCCTTTGCTGTTGGCGGCGCTGCGGCATTATACGGAGCAGATGTTGGGAGAATTCCCCTGTGAAGAGGAATTATCTGCAAAGTATCAAAACACGCCGCGGTTGGATCGTATGATCAGCGAGCTGAAAAAAGCTTAACGCAGTTAGCGGCAAAGGAAAAGGAAATGGTAAAAGGCAGTGGCACAGGGAAAATCCCGGCCGCTGCCTTTTGTCTATATCCTCTCTTGATTTGAGCCTTATTTGCCAAATGATTTTTGTGACACCAATTGGATGACTTCGTCGGCGCTCAAGCCAGAAGCTTTGCAAAAGGCGTATAGCTGAGAAATTTCCTGCTGCTCTTTTTGTTTGATCAGTGCGTTGCGGTCTTGCTTTAATTCTTCAATTTCTTTTTGTTTCCTTGTTATGTTAGCGTCAATTTTCATCAGTTCATCTTCAATATTTGCATGTTTTTTTGGCCTCGGCATAATCGTCCATCCTCTCATCTGTTTTAAAACAATTATAGTAAGAAAGTACCGGTTTTATTCAAAAAAGCTTTTTGTCTAATCGTATCATCCGAAAAGATTTTCTAGTGTTTTTAAAGCCTTTTGAGAATGTACAGCTTTTTATTTGATCGACCTTCAGAAGATAGGAAAATCGGCGGCGGTCGCGTTTTTTAAGCGTCATTACCTTAAAAGCTGTAGCTGAGAACTTTGTAGAACGGCTCTGAATATTCGTAATAGTAAGCTAAATAGATCAGCAGTTCTTTTGGAGAATCGAAAATATAAAGCCGTTTTCCCAAATAGATTTCCATTGTATCCTCTGTAAAAGCGTCCCAAACCAGATGAGAAATTCTTGCGATTTTTCGGGCAATGGAATGGGGATTGCTATGAAATGCTTTGGCAACCCTGGAATAGATGTCCTCCATGACCCGGATATCGTCGATGTGAATATGGTTGTGGAACAATAAATCTGCCGTTACTTCAACAGCGTAGGCCAAAGGTCGAATGTCTACCCGAATCGGTCCGGTGATTGAAAAGATAAGATTTTCAGATTTTGTCATTATAAACACCTTTTTTATGATTATAATAGTGTAAATAAAAGCGAAAATATAAAATTAGACATAAAAAGATAAAAATGGATATATTAGGGTAATAAAGAAAAAAGAGCAGAGATGGCCCTGCTCTTTCTAGATTTATTTATCGCTTAACCGGAAGGGACGAAGATATGGTTGATTTCATTCTCCATTACGAAAAATAAAGGAAAATACTACACATTAAGTTAAAAAAACAAGAAAATTTTTTTGGCCGGATAGCCAATAAATTGCATTTTCCTTTTCATTGAGTCTATAAACAAAAAAAGAGAGGATATTTTATCCTCTCTTTTTCCTTATATTGCATAAAATAGATTTTTTACATTGTGCCGGAAAGCGCTCTTTCCAACCAAATACTCCCGATATCCAAAGCGTTGTAAAGCCCAACCTTTTCGCTTTTGCGGATAATTCTCTCTTTCGGACGCAGGTCGGCGTCTGTAGCCAAAAGCTGAATAGAAATTTTTTCGGCCATATCCATGCCGTATCCTGGCTGGGAAGAGGCAATCTGCATTAAAATAACATAAGGATCGCTCATGCTACCATAATACAAGGTGTTTCCGGAACGAACCAATGGCTTACCCTTATACATTAAAAAATCTTCTTTGTTTGTGCTCAATAGTAAAATACCTCCTTATAACAAAAAATGGAGAATCTCTCCACCATCACAGAAATAGAATGTTACAAACAAAGTATAGCACAAATTCTATGCGAAGTAAACAAAAAAACAGCGAAAAAGGATCCTCTCTGATTTGCAGGAAGGATTGCGAAACGATTGTCGCAAAAAAGGAAGGAGTAAAACAGCTTAACAGCCAATTTACTCCTTGTCAGCTTAAATATTTTCCTTCCGTATGCTTACATTAGAAATATGCAGGCTAATCATTCAAATAGGACTTTACCAGAATCTGCAGCAGCTCATCTCTGTCAATCCGACGAATAAGGCTGCGTGCATTATTGTGGGTGGTAATATAGGTAGGATCTTCTGAAAGAATATAGCCCACAATCTGGTTAATAGGATTATAGCCTTTTTGCCGGAGCGCATCATACACTGCTGTTAAGATTTCTTTCATTTCCTGCTCTTTATCCTCATGAATTGAAAAGGAAATTGTAGGTTCGTGCATAAAACACCCTCCGTTCTCCGATATTTCTAGTTTCTTACAACTTCAAGATATAGCATACACCAAACAAAGTAAAATAACAAGAGGAAGAATCAGCAAACATTTTTCCAGATATTTGTGAAGATAGCCAAAGGCTTTTCACAGATCAGCTTCGAATCGAAGCGCCGATTTCTGCTAATTTCTTCAGGATTTTCTCCATCGCTTTTTCAATATCTTCATCGGTCAGCGTGCGGTCAGCAGAACGCATGGTGATATTATAAGCAATGCTCTTTTTGCCGTCAGGTATCTGCTTGCCTTTATAAATATCAAAAAGATCAACCTGCTCTAAAAGGCCGCCGGCCCCGGCGCGAATGGCTTTTTCAATAGACTGTACCGGCAGATCGTCGTCACACAGCAAGGCCAGATCACGCGTTGTCGCCGGGAACTTTGGCAGCGGGTGGTATTCTTTTTCGCCGCACCGAGCGTTAAAGAGCGCGTCGCAGTGAAGATGTGCAACGTAAACCCGAACGTCGATTCCATAATTTTCTGCTACCTGCGGATGTATTTCGCCGATTGTACCCAGCTGCATATCGCCGGAAAGGAGGCAGGCGCAGCGGCCAGGATGGTAATAGGGGATATCGCTTTGCGCCTGTACGGTAAGATCAGAAATGCCCAGCACAGAGAAAAGGTTTTCCACAACGCCTTTCAGGGTGAAGAAATCATAGGATGCGCCATATTGGCCGATGGTAACTACCGGATTTTCGTCCGGCAGCTCCTGCCCGTCAACGGGGATATACTCATTAGCCAATTCAAACAGACTGGCAGATCCGTTGCGGTTATTATAGTTTCTGGATAAAATCTCCATCATCGAAGGGATCGCAGTGGTCCGCATAACGCTGGTATCCTCGCCAAGCGGATTTAAAATGACGACCGATTTGCGCAGCGGATGCTCTTGAGGCAGGCAGATTTTATCGTAGTATTTGGGGCTGATAAAAGAATAGCTGGAAATCTCGTAGCATCCTTGGGCCAGCAGCGCGTTTGTAAGAGTGCGTTCAAATTTCTGGTACTCGGTTAAAGCGCCCTGGGCAACACCGCGGATGGCGGTAGATGGGATTTTATCGTAGCCGTGGAACCGGGCGATTTCCTCCGCAATATCTGCTTTGTGCTCTAAATCCTTGCGGAAGGATGGAACGATAATTGTGTCCCCGTCTATTTGGCAGTCCAGCTGCTGTAAAATATCGACCATTTCCTCCCGACTGATGTCAATGCCAATAAAACGATTGATCCACTGGGGGTCTAGGATGATCTCGGTGGGTTTATAATCAGAGTTGTCGATATCAATCATTCCGCCTACAACCTCGCCGGCGCCTAACAGCTCAACCAATTCGCATGCTCGCATAACGGCGGGGATACAGGTTTGGGTATCCAGCCCTTTTTCAAAGCGGGCGGAGCTTTCGGTGCGCATGCCGAGCTTTCTGGCAGTGGTGCGGACCGAGGAGCCCAAAAAGCAGGCGGACTCAAAAACAATCATATCGGTATCGTCCATGATGCCGCTGTATTCGCCGCCCATGACCCCTGCGACCGCCGAAGGCTTTTCCTCGTCGCAAATGACCAGCATTTGGGGTGACAGCCGGCGCTCTACGCCGTCAAGGGTCATAATCGATTCGCCCTCTTTTGCGTTGCGGACCACGATTTTACCGCCCTTGACATATTTGTAATCGAAGGCGTGCATGGGCTGGCCATATTCCAACATTACGTAGTTGGTAATATCCACAATATTGTTGATAGGGCGGACGCCGCTGGCCCGCAGACGCTCCCGCATCCAGCGGGGAGAGGGCCCGATTTTGATATTTTTGACCATCCTTGCCACATAGCGCTGGCACAGCTTTTCATTCTCTACACAGACCGACAGCAAATCGTGGATATCTCCGGTTTCCCGCTGGACCTTCGGCTCATGTAGCGTAAGACTTTTTTGGAAGGTGGCGGCCACTTCCCGAGCAAGCCCGATGACGGACAAACAGTCCGGCCGGTTGGGGGTGATTTCAAATTCCACGCAGGTGTCGTCCAGGCCGATGGCGGAACAAATGTCCTGCCCCAGCTGGCAATCCTCCTGCAAAACGAAAATGCCGTCTTCAATCGCGTAGGGAAAATCGTGAGCGGTAAGACCCAGCTCGCCCAAAGAGCAGAGCATCCCGTTGGAAACCACGCCGCGCAGTTTTCCTCTGCGGATTTCTTTGCCGCCGGGGAGAACCGAATGATCCTTGGCCACTGGGACCACATCGCCAGGATGCAGATTGGTCGCGCCGGTTACAATTTGGAGCGGCTCGCTTTCGCCGACATCTACCTGGCAGATGACCAACTTGTCCGCATCGGGGTGTGGTTCAATAGACAGGATTTTGCCGACGACGACATTTTGGATTTCTTCGCCTTCGATTTCCCAGCCTTCTACCTTAGAGCCGGACAAAGACATCCTTTCGGAGAATTCCCGCGGCTCTACCTTTAGCTTTACAAAATCAGAAAGCCATTTCATAGACAAATTCATGACTTTTCCCCCTTAGAATTGATTGAGAAAACGCAGGTCGTTTTCATATAAAAGCCGCAGGTCGTCAATGTTAAAGCGGCGCATAACCACTCGTTCCAGTCCCATACCGAATGCAAATCCACTGTAGATTTCCGGGTCAATGCCGCAGTTGGACAACACCTTTGGATGGACCATGCCGCAGCCTAAAATTTCGATCCAGCCTTCGCCTTTGCACAGGCTACAGCCTTTTCCGTGGCAGTTAAAGCACATGCAGTCCAATTCGGCGGAAGGCTCGGTAAAAGGGAAGTGGTGGGGTCTAAAACGCACGACCGAATCTTCCCCGTATAAGCGCTTCACAAAAATTTCCAGCGTCCCCTTTAAATCCGCCATGGTAACCCCTTTATCGACCACCAGCCCCTCGATCTGGTGGAACAGAGGAGAGTGGGTAGCGTCAACCGCATCGGAGCGGTAAACGCGGCCCGGCGCAATGATGCGGATGGGAGGCTTTTGCTTTTCCATCACCCGGACCTGCATAGGCGAGGTCTGGGTACGCAGCAGTACATTGTCTGAAATGTAAAACGTATCCTGCGTATCTCTGGCGGGGTGGTCTTTGGGAATATTCAAAGCCTCAAAATTATAATAATCCAACTCAATTTCCGGGCCGGTAGCGATGGAAAAGCCCATGCCGAGAAAGATTTCCTCAATTTCCTCCAGCACAAGATTCAGCGGATGCTTTTTTCCGATGGAACCCTTTTTCCCGGGAAGGGTGACGTCCAGCTTTTCCTCTTTTAATTTTTGCTGGGTCAATTCCTTTTTCAGCTGTGCTGTGCGCTCGGTAATATGCTCTTCCATAAAGGCGCGAATTTCATTTGCCAGCTGGCCGATGACCGGCCTTTCCTCTGCGGAAAGCTTTCCCATCTGTTTTAAGATGGCAGTCAGCTCGCCTTTTTTGCCGAGGAATTTGATACGGATATTTTCCAGCGTTTGGGTATCGTGTACTTCCTGCAGCTCCACAAGAATTTTTTGCCGGATTGCTTCCAATGCAGCTTTCATATTTTTCACCTCAATTTGAAATTAAATGGCCAAAACAGCTTTGGTTTGCGCCTGCCTTTGGCAAAAACAAGAATTCCGCTGATAGAAAAAGGCTTTCATCCCACTGCAAAGGGACGAAAGCCTGCAAGATTTCCGCGGTACCACCCAGTTTTTTGCCTTTTGGCAAACACTCTAAGCCGGATAACGGCAGCAAGCCGTCGACGCCTACTGTTCTTTCAGCGCCGCCGCTCCTGGGCGAACTTCAAAAAACGATTCTGCGGGCCCGCTTTCAGCCGGTGACAGACCCTCTCTTGCGCAGAATACAGTATTTCTACTTTCCCAATCTCAGCGTTTTTTATTTCAATTAAACATAGCACATTTGAAATAAAAAAGCAAGCAAAAGTTTTCGGGTCCCTACATAGGATTGGTGTTTACTGGGGAAAAACTTAGAAATTTCATGAAAATGAATGGAAGAAGGTCGATGTCCATGGTATAATAGCGACAAAACCGCTATTATACCGGATTTCTATGGCCGCCCTACGGGCATGGCCCATTCTACCATGTACGGCTTCGCCTTCATGGTAGAATCAACTCGATATATATTGAAGTTTTGCGAGGAAGTATAAATGGATATAACTTTATATTATCAAGAAAAAGGGAAGAAAGAGCCTTTTATCCTTTTGCACGGCAATGGACAAAATGGCTCCTATTTTAAGAATCAAATCGATTATTTTAGCAATAGATACAGAGTGATTGCTTTAGACACGCGGGGACATGGCAAATCGCCAAGAGGTACGAAACCTTTTACGATTGAGCAGTTTTCCTGTGACTTATACGATTTTATGGAAGAGCTTAAATTTTCACAGGCAGTTATTTTGGGATTTTCAGATGGAGCAAATATAGCAATGAAATTTGCGATGAAATACCCAAGCAAAGTAAAGGCCTTGATATTAAATGGGGGAAATCTGAACCCGAAAGGGGTAAAAATAACGACACAGCTGCCCATTGAAATAGGATTTAAAATAGCAAGACGGCTTGCTTTAAAATCGCCTGATGCAAAAAAGAATGCGGAAATGCTTGGATTAATGGTCAATGATCCGAATATTGAACGAAATGAATTGTCCAAAATAACAGCCCCTACGCTTGTGATTTGCGGCAGAAAGGATATGATTCGGGAATCCCATACAAAAGAGATTGCAAAAAACATACCGAATGCGCAATTGTCCATTATAAAAGGAAATCATTTTATCGCAAACAAAAGATATGCCGCATTTAATAAAGCGGTTGAAGAATTTTTGCAAACCATCTAGAAAGTTCCGGTCTGTTAGGCGATCCATCATGGACTACTGCTCGTCTGCATTTTTGGTGGAATAAACGGCGTTTGGAAACATAAATTCAAAAAGGAAAGCTTTCTATATTGAAAATCATCAGGAAAAAGGGGAAAAACAATTGTTTTTCCCCTTTTTCCATGCTATAATCAGTGAGACATCTTCTATGTTGTTTTGCAGGAATGAAAGTGTTGCCATTTGCGGCCTCGTTTTAATGGTGGTAAAGGGAGCTTGATCCCTACATTTTTGCTTTTTAAAGGAGAACGGTAAATGATTCGGGATATTTTTGTAGAGGAAATTGTGAAGAAAAAGAAGGGCCCGTTGGATTGGCTACAGATTATTGCGATTGCACTGTTGTGTCTGGGACTGGCCGCAGGCCTCCTCTTTTTGGGAATGTTTTTCCCATTTTGTTGGGTCCTCGCGGGAATTTCTGTTTATTTTGGCTATTTTTTTATTTCCCGTCGGTCGGTGGAGTTTGAATATTCTTTGACAAACGACTTGATGGATGTGGACAAAATTATTGCCAAACGCACCAGAAAAAGGCTGATCTCAGCCTCCTGTAAAAACTTCGATGATTTTGGCCCTTACCATCCGGAGGAGCATACCCAAAAGCAGTATGAAAAAACCTATTTTGCGTGTGATAGCCTGAAATCAGATCATTTATGGTATTTTGTCGCCAAAGGCTCTAATGAGGGGAACAGCCTGGTTGTCTTCAATGGGTCGCAGCGGCTTTTAGACGGGATCAAAGAACAAATTCCGCGTCATATGTATCAGGAGCTTTTTGGCCGCGCACCGCAATAACAATTTGAAAAACAAACCGTCCAAAGCCCTCGTTTTTTTGAAACGGGGGCTTATTGTGAAAATGAGCAAAGAAAACTCGTTAAAAAGACAGAGGGGAGGAATTTTTCACATGAAAGAGATCGTTACAGTTAACAGAATGCGACAAATAGAAACAGCTAGCGATGAAGCAGGAATGAGCGCTCTGCGCCTGATGGAAAATGCGGGCAGCGCCGCCGCTGCCTTTATCCGCAAGCGGGTAGACGTACATGGGCGAAGCTGTGTGGTCGTCGCTGGGAAGGGAAACAACGGCGGGGATGCGTTGGTAGTGGCGCGAAAGCTGCTTGAGCATGTGGGAATGCTGTCGGTTATTCTTGCGGACGGTCTTCCAAATACCGGGCAAAGTAAAGAAATGCTGAATCGGCTTTTGCAGCTGGGTGTTGAGGTACTTCCGTTTGGAGCGGATCAAAAGCTCGTCTCAAAAAAGCTTGCTGCGGCCGACCTTGTTATCGATGGAATTTTCGGCACCGGCTTTCATGGAGAGATCCCGGCCGCCCTGCAGCCGCTTTTTGAACAGATTAACCACGCGGTAGCGGCTGTTTTTTGCTTGGATATTCCCAGCGGCGTTTCTGCTGAAAGCGGCCTTGCCGCGAAAGACGCGATACAGGGGGATTTTACCATCGCTTTTCATTGTATGAAGGCGGGGATGCTTTATGATCCGGGCCGCAGCTATTTGGGAGAGCTGCAGGTCGTTTCCATTGGGGTACCAGATGATTTAGGCGATCAGGCTTTGGCAGATGGAATTCTCGTGGAGGAGGAAGAGGTTTTCTCCGTTTTGAAAAAACGTCCAGTCGATTCGCATAAAGGGCGTTACGGGCACCTGTTGAATCTCTGTGGAAGCACCAGACTGCCGGGAGCAGCGGTATTGTCCGCAATGGGCGCGGCCCGGGTAGGCGTGGGGCTTTTAACAGCGGCGTCTCCAGCTTCGGTTCTACAGTCTTTGATATCGCGGCTTCCTGAAGCGATGGTCCTTCCTTTACAAACAGACGATGACGGCTTGATAAGCGCTGACAACCGTTTTGAAATTCTAAAGATGTTAAAAAGGGCAAGCGCCTGCTTGGTCGGTTGTGGAATCGGCAGAAAAGATACGCTGTCCGGTCTGCTGGAAGAAATGCTGAAGTCCGCCTCTTGTCCGATTATTGTCGACGCCGATGGCATAAACAATCTAACCGGACGCATAGAAATATTACATCAGGCGAAATGCCCGGTCATTTTAACGCCGCATATGGGAGAGATGGCCCGGCTTTTAGCAATTTCCACAGATGAGCTGCGGGAAAACCGCATAGAAATTCTGAAGCGTTTTGTAAAAGAATTTGGCGTGATCGTCGTGCTCAAGGACAGTGTAACAACGATATTTGAGCCTGGTGGAACCCTTTTCGTCAACCAAACCGGCAATGCCGGCTTGGCAAAGGGGGGAAGTGGTGATTTGCTGGCGGGGATGATAGCGGGCTTTTGCGCGCAGTCTATTCCGCCGCTAAAAAGCGCTGTCTGCGCGGTTTATCTGCATGGCCGGGCGGCGGATTTTTGCGCGGCGAGACAATCCCAGTACAGTATGCTGCCAAGCGATCTTTTAGTGGATCTGGCGGGGATCTTTGCCAAACATGGTCTGTAATTTTTTTTAGGAAGGTGCATTTATGGAAGGCCGACTGCGCTTTTATTTTCTTATCGCTGTTTTTCTTCTTTTCCTGCCGGGATGCAAAACAAAGACGTCTCCTTTACAGATTCCGCCCCAATTGGAACGGCCTTTTCAGGCAAAGGCTGTAATAGAATATGACGATTTATCCGTATCGGCTCTTTTTTTTCGGGAAGAGGGAAATACCTTCCGGATAGAATTTCAAGAACCCAAGACGTTAGAGGGAATGTCTATGCTTTTTGAGCCGGATCAGATCACGATTTCCTATCGGGGCTTGACCGGCAGCTACAGGTCCGGGTCTTTGCCGCAGGCGGCGGTGGGGCAGCTGTTGACAGAGGCGGTTGGTCTGATTTGTCGAGGTGAAAATCTCCAGCTGGAGCTTAACGAATCTGTTTTAGAAGCAAAAGGCGTTTTGGCGGGTAAAGAGGATTTTTTTTCTGCAACAATCGATCCTCAGTCGGGAGCGCTGCAAACGTTGACCATTTCAAATCAGAATTTTGAGGTCGCTTTTCAGGATTTTTCCTTTCAGTAAGAGCATATAAAAAAGTCTGACGGTATTCTCGCCAGACTTTTTTATATTGCGGTTTTATTTACCTTCTTCAGGCTCCTTATAAAATTCGCGTATCAAAGAATCGGCGCTTAAATAGCGGCTGTCGCAGGAAAGAAACGAATCATATCCCGCTTTAAGGCTTTTTACCATATCCTGATAGGGTGCATCCGCCGGATAATCAGACAGTGCGGCTTTGATTTTATCGCGATACAAAAACGGTTCAAAGCTGTGTGTTGTATTGATATGAATATCGGCTGTGGAGCGATAGGGGCGGATATACAGCTCCTCTCCCTTGAGCACCTTATCCCACATAGCAATTGTATCATCCGCTGTAGAACCGCGAGAAATTTGGTCGCGTATGATTCTTCTCGTCAGGCGAAGCTGCCTTCCGGAAAGAAGGATTTTTTGGTCTTCCAAAACAAAATCGCTGTGTACACTGACATAAATGCCAAGACATGGCTGGTTCTCCATAGCCGAAAAGAAAAGCGGATTTAAAGCATGAAGTCCCTCAAAAATCAAATAGGAATGAGGGATATAAGAGACATGAAAGGTTTTTTCTCGCCGGCAGCCTTTATGAAAATCGAAAAGAGGAAAATCTGCTTCTCTTTGTTCCCATAGCTGCTGCATAAGCTGATGAAAATACGCGATATCCAGCCCTTCAATGGTTTCAAAATTTAAGCTTCCGTCTTCCCAGGTAGGAAGTTGGCTGCGTGGATGATAAAAATTGTCCAAAGAGATCCGCTCGGCTGTTTTTCCGCGCGCTCTCAGATGAGAAAGCAGCTTTTTTGCCGTTGTTGTTTTTCCAGATGAGGAAGGCCCGGCCAGAAGGATAACTGTCGCCTGTCTTTCGATCACATAATCGCAGACTTCTTGCATTTTACGGTCAAAGGCATCCTCTTCCGCTGTAAAAAAAGCCTGCGGATTCTGAAACAGCTTTTCGGCTGTTTCATTTACCAGGATCGTTTCCATTTTATTCTGGTACCGTTTCACAATCGCGTCCTCCTTGCTGTCAATTTATAAGGGAATAAAGCTATTTCATATAATGTTAATGTCTATATTCTTCATTATCATAGCATTTTTTTATGCTTCTTTCAAGGCTTACAACTCCATATCGCCCAGTACGTCCTCCAAATGGACAGGAAAAACGTGCGAGGCGGCAAGAATATAAAGAATCGTATAAGCTTTTTCAAAGGTATCGGCCAACCGCGGATGGATCCAGCAAAGGGCCATTTCGTCCTTTCCGCCTTCAGAAAAACAACGAATGGAGTATTCCCCTTTATATCCGCCGGACTCCTCCCGAAGCGCATAACCGTACTGAAATTCTTTTTCCTCTTCGGATTTCCACCTCGTATGTAACACACAAATTTCCACAGTGTTCGCATCCTTTCCGCTTTAGTTCCTGCTTTCCAGTATAAACGCAAATAAAGAAAATTGATACAAGTATATTTTGGTAAAGCAAATTCGGAAAATTAAACCGGTCTTTTACAGATGGAGCTGCGCGTCGAAATCCATACGGCGAGAAAAATCCATAGATCAGGCTGAGAAAAAACTTTTTCACCAGTTGACGACAGGATAACCTTTTTTATGACGATTCCCCATTTCGTCTTTCAGGAACACAAACAAAACGCTTTACAGGTTTCGAACATGAAACGCAGCGCAAAACGGTATGCCTATGCCAAATGCAGCAGGATTGAGGCAATATTAAAGTAGACGATCAAGGAAAGCGCATCTACAATGGTGGTGATAAAGGGGCTTGCCATAACCGCCGGATCAAATCCAATACGCTTGGCCAAAATTGGAAGCGAACAACCGGTGATTTTGGCAATGGCTACTGTGATGACCAACGTCAGGCAGACAATGAGCGCGACTGGAAGCGCCACCCGATCCAAAAGCATCATTTTGGCAAAATTGGCCGCCGAAAGAGTCAGCCCGCAAAGGATTGCGACCCGGGTTTCCTTCCAAATGATTTGCAAAAGATCGGTCCATTCAATTTCTCCTAAGGAAAGACCGCGGATGATTGTGACAGAAGCTTGGCTGCCGGCGTTTCCGCCGGTGTCCATCAGCATAGGGATAAAGGCAGTGAGAAGGACCTGAGCTGCGAGCGCGCCTTCATAAATCTGAATAATCTTTCCTGTAAAGGTAGCGGATACCATCAAAAGCAGCAGCCAGGGGACCCGTTTTTTCCAAATTTCCATCACGGTGGTTTTTAAATACGGCTTTTTGGTAGGCGTGATTGCGGCCATTTTTTCAATGTCTTCGGTATTCTCCTGCTGTAAAACATCCATAGCGTCGTCAAAGGTTACAATGCCGACCAGGCGGTTTTCCTGATCTACTACCGGCAAGGCGAGAAAATCATATTTTTGCAGCTGATTGGCAACCTGCTCCTTATCATCCAGCGTTGAAGCGGCGATGACATGCGTCTGCATAATATCGCCGATTACCGCAGCTTTCGAGGCAAGCAGCAAATCCTTTACCGAGACAAGCCCCTCTAGCGTTCGATCCGGATTGGTTACATAGCAGGTGTAGATGGTCTCCTTATCGACCCCTATTGCGCGGATGCGGGAAAATGCTTCCTCAACCGTCATAGCTTTTTTCAGGTCGACATATTCGATGGTCATAATGCTGCCGGCACTGTCCTCCGGATAATGGAGAATTTCGTTGATTTTTTTTCGCACCTCCGGCCGTGTCTGCCGCAAAATGCGCTTGACCACATTGGCGGGCATTTCCTCAATCATATCTACCGTGTCGTCCAGATATAATTCCTCCAGCACCTCCTGCAGTTCCCGATCGCTAAAAGCCTGGATCAATATTTCCTGCAGGTCGTTGTCCATTTCGGCAAACGCTTCCGCCGCCAATTCTTTTGGGAGCAGCCGATAAATGAGCAGCAGACTTTCCTGCGGCATTTCTTCTAAGATTCCGGCAATGTCTACCGGATTCCTTTCGCTTAATACGGTTTTAAGCTGAGAAAATTTTTTTTGGTTTAATAGTTCTAACGCTTTTTCAGTCATTTTTATTCCTCCTAATTGAATGGGTTAGCCAGATAGGAAGCAAAGGATATGAAGCCGGAAAAGCGGTTTTGGGTCAGTTGGCGCTTCGTATGGACCTCGTAAATCCGCTTTTTTGAAAAAATTTTGAATGCCGGCATTCACACCGCTGGTACTTCCTGCGTCCATGCGATTCACCTCTCTTTCTCATAATGCATTGGCGGGGTCAAAAAAATAAATCCTCGAATGCTTTAGCGGGTCTTGAAGCAAAAGCTTTTTAGCCAAGCCTCAGTCAGCAGATAAAAAACCGCCGAAGCCAAAAACTTCAGCGGTTTTTATTGCCGTACAAAAGCATGGATCCATGCTTTTCGCCAATGTTTTTTTACCGTTCAAGCTTTAGCTTCGCAGGGCGATGAAATTACATTAAGCAATGCCTTGTTTTCGACATAACCTGTTGACCTTCTCATAGTGTCTCCACTATTTCGCGGCAGCAATCCGTATCCCTGTGGTAGCCTTACCTACCGGGTCTTTTATCTTTATATTCATCATATGCTTTTCCAGCTTTTTTGTCAACGGGTTTCCTGCTTTTGAACGAAATCCTCTGTCCTGGGATCGGCTAAAAGCTGCTGGATTTGGCTTCCACAAACCACCGGTCGTCCTGTTCCCGCCAGATGTAAGAACGGTGCCGCCCAATTTGTACCAGATAACGCATCCCGGTGCCGCCCGCTTTGAATGATGCCGCCCGCCTGACATCTACCACCCGTTCGACATAATACCTTGTCCCGTCCTCCCAACGGATGGATAAGGGGCGCACATTTCCATCTGTATCGAATTGCGCCTCTACCTCTACATAGACCTTGCGCGCCAGTTCCATTTTTCCCCTTCTTTCTTAAAAAATTCTATCCATTTTTGTCTGCAAAAAATAACTGGCTTTGTTATCTCCTAAAATGCATGGCAAATTCCTGTTCCGGCGGCGTATGAGTTAGTTCCCGGTCCAATAGGACAATGGCCCGCTGAACGCAGCCGTTCCCAAACCGGCTCCGCAGGCTGTCAACTGTTTTCGCCAATTTTTCCTGTTGAACTGCGGTTTGATAAGAATGGTAAAAATCCAGCTGAACGGGTGTGCTTTCATAAACAAAATCGCTCATGGAAAGACCAATGCTTCTCACCGGCGAAGTCCAGTCGTAATGGCGCCGGAACAGCTCTATGGCAGTCTCGACCATAGCCTGAGAAAGACAGGAAGGACGCGGCAGCTTTTGCTGGCACGTAAAGGAATGGAGCGTATGATCCCGCACAAAAATGCAGAGTGTTTCACCCTTTAAGCCATGCTCGCGCACCCTGGCCGCAACACTTTCCGCTAAAACGGTAAAGACCATGCGGATATCCTCCTCGTTTTCCATATCCCGGCAGGTTGTTGTGCTGTTGCCGATGCTTTTTACTGCGGCACATTCGTCAAACTTGGCAACAGGGGAGCGGTCTAAGCCGTTGGAAAAAACAGAAAGAAGATCTCCTAATTTGCCAAACCATTTTACGAGCAGCCTCCGGTCGGTCTGCGCCAGCTGCCCGATGGTGTAGATCCCCCGGCTATGCAGCTTTCGGGCGGTGGCGGGCCCCACATATAAAAGAGTAGACACGGGAAGGGGGTAGACGATGCGCTTGTAGTTTTCCGAGGTGATTTGGGTGATAGCATTGGGCTTTTTATAGTCGCTGCCCAATTTCGAGGTGATTTTGTTATTGCTGATGCCGATACTGACCGTCACACCCAATTCATTCCAGACCCGCTGCCGGATCTGCTCTGCGATTTTGGCGCCGTTACCGCAAAGACCGATGCTGCCGGTAACATCCAGCCAGCATTCGTCAATACCGAAAGGCTCTACCTGATCCGTATATTCCAAATAAATTTCTCGAACAAGCTTAGAAAAATATAAATATTGGGAAAAGTGAGGCGGTACAATCGTCAGCTCTGGGCATTTTTGCTTTGCCTGCCATAAAGGCTCTCCCGTTGCTACCCGAAATTTTTTAGCCGCTTCATTTTTGGCCAGAATAACGCCGTGGCGCCGTTCTTCATCGCCCCCGACTGCCATAGGAATTTCTCGCAGTCTGGGCTGGTAAAGCATTTCCACGCTGGCATAAAAGGAATTGAGATCGCTGTGTAAAATAACTCTTTCCATTACTCGTGCCTCTTAGAAGAATTTTAAAATCATTATAGAACGTTAGTTCTCTTATTGCAAGAGGAAAAAAGTGGTGTATTAGAAAAAATAATTTCTATGCAGTTTAGCAAAAGAAATACCACAGCTTTTAAACTGTGGTAGCAATCAATAAAACGCATGGAATGCCAGTGTGTTTTATCTCTATAAGATTTTTGCCAAAACGAAACGCTTTACAAAATGTCAATTTGGCATCCGGCCATAGCGTCTAAAGCGGTTTGATGGCTTTGAGGGGTTACGCCGGCGCAGCAGGAAGCGACTACGCTGATAGGCGTTTCCGGCAAAAAGGAACGCAGAGTAAGCGCGTTTGACACAACGCAGATATCCGTGCAGACGCCGATAAGCTGGATTTCGTCAATGGTTTTTTTTCGGTTTTCATCGGCCAGATACTGCGCAAGCTGGGTGCTACCGAAGGTTTTTTTACAAAATACCGGACAGCTAAAGTCTTTTACAAAAGCGTCAAGCGGGGGGGCAAGCTCCCATCCGGGCGTGTGATCGACGCAATGGATCACCGGGAGCCTTCGCCCTTCGCGGCTGTTTAGATAGTCAGGATCGTGGGTGTCCTTGGTAAAGAGCACCTCTCCGGAAAAAGCTTGGACATATTCTAAAACAGCAGGCAAAATTGCCTGGGCCTGGGCAGAGCCGAGAGAGCCGGTGATAAAATCATTTTGCATATCCACAACAACTAAAATTTTTCGCATGAAAACCCCTCCTTTTCTTTTTATCCTACCATGGGGCAGGCAGAAAAACAAGCGGGTTTGCCAAAGAAAAAAGGCGGCCGGATTGAATAACCCAGCCGCCGGAATTTTACTCCTGACGCATCAAATAGCTTTTCATCTGCAAAAGGCGATTCCAGGTTTTTTCACCCACTCTGCCGTCGACCTTCAGATCAAACAGATGTTGAAACATCATAACGGCGTTTTGTGTCTCTACGCCGAATTTACCGTCTGCCGCTACCGCTGGAATCGCGGGATAAGCGTCGCCTATATCGTTTAAGTATTGCTGCAAAATAATGGTTTGCCCTCCGATGGAGCCATAGGATAAAACCGTGCCGTCCCAGGGGACAAGCGGATCATCGGGAAGGTTGCCCGCAGCTTTTTCAATGGCGTTCCAGGTACTCTCTTCTATCGCCCCATGAGCCGGCAGTAAAAATAGCTGCTGAAAAATGATGACGGCTTCCCGCATTTTGGGTCCAAAAATGCCATCCTCCTGTAAGGAGGGAAGGGCGGGATAGCTTTGGCGAATTCGGTTCAGCTGTCTTTGCATGTGCATAACCGCTTCCCCGCGAGAGCCTACGATCAGCGGCGTGCCGGGATATGGGACCGTACCGCCGGGAATGCCATCATGAACGGAAACAATTTTATTCCAGGTCAAAACGCCGATAATGCCGTCATCCGACAGGGCGAAGAGACGCTGAAAAATCCGGACAGCCTGTTCTGTTTTATAACCGAAAAAATTGTCTTCTTTCAGCACCGGAATAGAAGGATACTGTCGACCGATGACATTTAAAAACCGCTGCATTTTTAAAACATCGCTTCCGCTGGAACCGATCCGAAGGTTGGTTCCGGGGAAAGGGTCTGATGCGTATGAAACATTCATCATAAGGCCACCTCGAAAAATGTATTTGCTTTATCCTATGCGTTCTAATCCGATTGGTGCTTAAAATATTGACTTTTTTTACAGGTGTGATATATTTTGAAACAAGAAGGAAAAGTCGATTTTACGATAGAAGGGCGGTTGAAAATATGACTTATGAAGAAGCCTGGAGCCTGTTGTGCGAATACAACCGGGAGCCGTTTCATCTGCAGCATGCAAAAACCGTAGCGTGGGTGATGGAATGGTATGCGCAAAAGCTGGGCTACGGGCAGAATGCCGAATTTTGGAAGATTGTGGGCCTTTTGCACGATCTGGATTTCGAACAGTTTCCAAAGGAACACTGTGTGAAATCACAGCAGATTATGAAGGAAAGAGGAATAGATCCGGCGATGATTCACGCAACCGCCAGTCACGGCTATGGCATGACGGTTGATATAAAGCCGGAGCACGAAATGGAAAAGGTTTTATATGCGGTTGATGAGCTTACCGGTTTAATTAGCGCAGCCGCCCTGATGCGTCCGTCTAAAAGCTGCCGGGATATGGAGTTAAAATCTCTGAAGAAAAAATATAAATCTACCGGTTTTGCCGCAGGCTGCTCCAGAGAGGTGATCGCAAATGGTGCAGAAATGCTGGGATGGGATTTGGATCGATTGTTGTCCGACACACTGGAGGCGATGAAGGAAACAGAAGAGAGGATCAAAGAGCCGCAGTCAATATAGAGAAAAGGGAGGAATCAATTATGCCGGTGCCGACACCGCATATCAGCGCTATGAAAGGGGACTTTGCCAAAACGGTCCTAATGCCGGGGGATCCTTTGCGCGCGAAGTTTATCGCCGAAACTTTTTTAGATGAGGCCAAGCTGGTGAATAACGTTCGGGGAATCGGAGGCTATACCGGCTTGTATCGGGGACAGAAAATTTCGGTTATGGCCAGCGGAATGGGCATGCCTTCTATGGGAATCTACAGCTATGAACTGTTTCGCTTTTACGATGTGGATCATATTATTCGGATCGGCACAGCCGGAGCGATTCGGGCGGATCTGAAGCTGCGGGATGTTGTGGCCGGTATGGGAGCCTGCACCAACTCTTCTTTCGCCAAACAGTACCAGCTGCCTGGGGATTATGCGCCGATTGCCAGCTATCGGATGCTGGCTACTGCCGTGGATACGGCAAAAAAATGCGGCGTGGACCTTGTAGTCGGCAATCTGTATTCTTCCGATACCTTTTATGACGAGCGGGCGGATAGTCTCCAGCAATGGAAGAAGATGGGAGTTCTTGCGGTTGAAATGGAATCTGCTGCGTTATATATGAACGCCGCGCTGACGGGGAAGGAAGCGTTGGCCATCTGTACCATTTCGGATTGTCCGCTGACCGGCGAGAGCAGTTCCGCAGAAGAACGGCAAAATTCTTTTACCCAGATGATGGAGATTGCTTTGCAAACGGCGATCCAGCTGTAAAAAATGAACCAATAAAAGCATCCCATAACAGGGGTGCTTTTATTGGTTTTATAAGATTGGGTTATCTTCCCCTAAATTAGGATTTCCCTTTTTTGCGGGATTGCTGCCGGCTAAAGGAAGCCGGCTTTTTCTCATTTTCCGCTTTTTCAAACGCTTTTACAATATCCTTGACCAAACGATTTCGCACCACATCCCGATTATTTAAGCGTACAATGGCAATGCCTTCAACACTGCTTAAAATAGCCGCGCATTTTTCCAAGCCGGAATCCTCCTTCTTGGGAAGGTCGATCTGGGTAATATCACCGGTCAGTACCATTTTCGATTCTTCCCCAAGACGGGTCAACGCCATTTTTAAGGTAGAAAGTGAGGCGTTCTGGCTTTCGTCGATAATGATAAAGGCCCGGTTGAGCGTACGGCCGCGCATATATGCCAGCGGCGCGATTTCGATGACGCCCCGTTCCAGGTATTTTTGAACACTTTCAGGCCCCAGAATATCGTTTAGCGCGTCGTATAAAGGACGAAGATACGGATCGACCTTCTGCGATAAATCTCCGGGGAGAAACCCCAAACGCTCCTCGCCGGCTTCAATGGCGGGGCGGCTCATGATAATCCGCTCCACCTTTCCATCCTTTAAATCCGCTACTGCTTGGGCAACGGCCAGATAGGTTTTTCCAGTTCCAGCCGGGCCGATGCAAAGAGAGACGATGTTTTGCTTTAATGCTTTTATATAGCTTTTCTGCCCGATTGTTTTGCACTTAATCGGGCGGTTTGAATGCGCGATAACGACGATATCGCGCATGGCGCTGAGCGTTTCGTTTATTTCTCCAGTCTGAACCGATTCCAGCATTCGGTAAACGACATCAATCGTAATTTCCTCTTTATTTTCATATAGAATTTTTAAATGGTTGAGAACATTGCCTGCATTTTGTACCGCTTCGGTTGACTCACCTATAATTTCAATCCGTCCATTTCTCGCTTGGATGGAAACAGGAAGAGACTGCTCGATTAAACGGATATTTTTATCCTGAATGCCAAATACAGCCATCTGCTGCTCCAACGTAAATTCTAATTCCTGCATTGACAAAAACGCCCCCTTTCTAATTGGATATTTGCAGAGAATATCCAAATTATACTGCATGTTTTTCTGTTTTTCAAGCAAAAGGGAAAAGCTGCTTTTTTGCATGAAAAAGGCAGCTTTCTGTTTTGTCGATCCTTTTCCCAGTGCTTTTTTGGAAAAATACCAGGAAAAACCTTTTCGAATCATCCATTTAGATGTATAATACAGATGTTGTGAGAAAAGTAGCTGAATTTTGTAGCTTTGTTGATCAGGCGAAATGGAATGGAGAAGGAGGAAAGGCCGTCTGGCGAGAATATGGGAAAATTGAAGGTGCAGATTTCAAATCGGCAAAAACAGGTGAAAATTCCTTCCGGAACACGTCTTCTTTTGCGGCGCTGTTGCCATGCGGTACTGGCGTGCGAGGAATTCGAAAAACCGGCGGAGGTCAGCATCAGCTTTATTGATAATGGGGAAATCAAACGTTTAAATGCGGAATTTCGTGGAAAAGATATCGAGACCGATGTGCTTTCCTTCCCTTTGGGGGAAAACGGCGCTTATGATAAAAATGAAGATACCGGCGCCTATATGCTGGGGGATATTGTCATTTCGGTGGAAAAAGCTCTCGCCCAGGCGGAGCTTTATGGACATACCTTTCAGCGTGAAATGGGCTTTTTAACTGTTCATTCTATGCTGCATCTATTAGGCTATGATCATGAAACAGGAGGGCTGGAGGCTGCCAAAATGCGTGAAAAGGAAGAAGCGATCCTAGCTCGTCTGGGCCTAACGCGCGATGGGGACAATCTGGAAGCAGGCACCGGCAAATAGGAGGAGAAAATGGAAAAGACAGTTTCGGCTTTTGTGGCGATTGTTGGTCGGCCCAATGTGGGAAAATCCAGCCTGCTCAACCGGTTTGTGGGGGAAAAGGTCGCCATTGTATCGCCAAAGCCGCAAGCAACCCGCACCCGGATCACGGGGGTTTTAACACAAAAAAACGCCCAGTTTGTTTTTATTGATACCCCCGGACTGCATCAGCCTAAAACAAAGCTCAGCGAGTTTATGGTAAAGCAGGTGAAGAATTCGGTAGCAGATGTGGATATTGCGGTTCTTGTGACTGATCCTCTTGGAGAAATTCGCCTGATAGAACAGGATTTATTGGATCGATTCCGCGAAAGCCACATCCCCGCTATTCTGGCAATCAATAAAATTGATACAATTGCGAAAAAAGATTCGATGATGGAAAAAATCGACGCTTTTTCCAAACAGTTTCCTTTTGACGCAATCGTCCCCATCAGCGCCTTGACCGGCGACGGCGTAAAGGAGCTGCTTGACGAGCTTTTGCTGCATGCCAAAGAAGGTCCGCATTATTTTCCGGACGACGCCATGACCGACCAGCCGGAGCAGGTGATTGTTTCTGAAATCATCCGGGAAAAGCTTTTAAATAACTTAAATGCGGAAATCCCTCATGGCACTGCTGTCTTTATTGAGCAGATGCGTGAGAGAAAGGGCAGGGAGCTGCTGGATATCCATGCAGTGATTTATTGCGAAAAGGACAGTCACAAGGGTATTGTCATCGGCAAGCAGGGAGCGATGCTAAAAAAGGTTGCCAGCCAGGCGAGAGCAGAGATCGAATCCTTTTTGGGAGTAAAGGTTAATTTGCAATGCTGGGTCAAGGTCAAGGAGGATTGGAGAAACCGTTTAGGTGTCATCCGAGATTTGGGATTTCGAGATTCATAAAAAGCTGAAAACGCTTTTGTCAAGAAAAAATTTTTGGAAGATTTGGACTGTTTTCCCGGTCATAGTTCTCTGGATAGATGGAAATACTTTTTTTGTATTTCATCACAGGGGGTGTTTACGTGAGGCCGGATGACGCGTGGAACCAATTTTTAAAAACCGGATCGGTGAACGACTATATTGCGTATCGAAAAATATCCATGCTGTCACAGCGTTTGCAGGAAGAATCGGAGGCTGAGCTGGCTGATGCAGATCAAAACGAAAGGGATTATCCTGAAGGAATTGGCCAATGGGGAAGAGGATAAGCTGTTAACCATCCTGACCGAGGATCGCGGCGTGATTTTTGCTTACGCGAAGGGTGCGCGGCGTTTTAAAAGCCGGTTGGCGCCTTCTACAGGTCTGCTTTGCTACTCTTCTATGGTTTTATTTTGGAATAAAGAGCGATATTCCCTGGATTACGCAGACAGTATTGAGCAATTTTTCGGGCTGCGCCAATCGGTAGAAAAGTTGGCGCTGGCCTCTTATTTTGCGGAGGTTTCCGCTGTTCTCGGACCAAAAGAAAATGACAGCGGCCAGTTTTTAAAGCTTTTTTTAAACTGTCTTTTCTTTTTGCAGAATGACAGAATTCACCCAACGTTGCTGAAGTCTTTGTTTGAGCTTCGGTCTTTGAGTATGGCCGGCTTTATGCCGGATTTAGTCGGCTGCGCCCAATGCGGCTGTTTTACATCGCCCCAGATGTTTTTTTACCCGCAGGAGGGGTCCATTCTTTGTGCATCCTGCGGCGCCCAAAAGCGGGGAGTACATATTTTGCTAACGCAGGGAACGCTGGCTGCTATGCGGCATATTATCTATTCCCCAATTGAAAAGCTGTTTTCCTTTACAATTGGAAAGGAAAGCGTTTATTGCCTAAATGATGCTACAGAGAGGTTTTTAATCGATCAAACAGAACGGACTTATCAGACTTTGACATACTTTCATTCTGTCAAAATATCGTTTGAAGGAAGTGACATCATTGCCCATTGAAAAAAAACACCGGCAGGCGCTGGAGCTGGATAAAATTCTGCAAATGCTGGCGGATTGCGCCAGCTGTGAGGACAGCAGGGAAAAAGCGCTGGCACTGGAGCCGCAGACAGATCTTTTTATGGCGCGGGAAGAAATGCGCCGCACATCGGATGCCAATATGCTGTCGAACCGGTACGGAACGCCGACGATTTATCGTTTCAGCAATATCAAAGGCATGGTAAAGAGAGCGCAGGTAGGGACCAGTCTGTCTATGAAAGAGCTGCTGGAGGTTTCCAACGCGCTTCGAACCATTCGATCTCTTTCCGATTGGAGAAAGCGCTGCGAGACGGCGCAGACCGCGCTGGATGAGCTGTTCAGCGGCCTGATGCCCCACCCATACATCGAAGAGCAGGTTAACCAGGCCATTGTATCGGAGGATATGATTGCGGACAATGCAAGCCCCGCCTTGGCGGACATCCGAAGAAAAATTCGCAATGCAGGGCTCCAGGTCAAAAACCAGCTGGATAAATTAATCCATTCCCCTACCTATCAAAAGTATTTGCAGGAAAGCCTGGTCACCATGCGGGACGGGCGCTATGTGGTGCCGGTTAAGTCAGAGCACCGGGCGGAAATAAAGGGCCTGCTCCACGATACCTCTGCCAGCGGCGCAACCTTATTTATTGAACCCATGGGCGTTGTAGAGGCGAACAACGAAATACGGCTTCTGCAGGGAAAAGAGCAGGATGAAATCGTACGGATCCTGGCCGCCTTATCCGCTTTGATCGGAGAACAGGCCGAAAGTATTTTGCAGGATTATGATTCGGTTATAGAGATTGATTTGATTTTTGCCAAGTCCCGTTTGGCGGATAAAATGCGGGCTATGGAGCCGGCGCTGACCGACGATGGGATTATCCATCTCAAAAAAGCAAGACATCCTATGATCGATAAAACGGCGGTTGTACCAACCGATATTTATCTGGGCGAGACCTTTGACACGCTGATTATCACCGGTCCCAATACCGGCGGTAAAACGGTAGCGCTGAAGACGTTGGGTCTGTTTACGCTCATGGCGATGTGCGGCTTGATGATTCCCGCGGCGGATGGCAGCCGCATCTCAGTATTCCAAAACGTGTTGGCTGATATTGGGGATGAGCAGAGCATTGAACAGAACCTTTCCACCTTTTCCGCTCATATGGTCAACATTATTTCCATTTTAGAAAAGGCGGATAACCAGACACTGGTGCTGCTGGACGAACTGGGGGCCGGAACCGACCCGGTGGAAGGCGCGGCGCTGGCGATCTCGGTAATCGAGATGCTGCGAAAAAAGCGTGCGCGAATTGCTGCGACCACCCACTATGCGGAAATCAAGCTGTTTGCGCTGGAAACAAACGGCGTGGAAAACGGCTCCTGTGAATTTGACGTTTCTTCCTTAAAGCCAACCTACCGGCTGTCCATCGGTGTGCCGGGCAAATCGAACGCTTTTGCTATCTCTCAGCGCCTTGGCATTGGGGAAGAGATTGTAAGCAGGGCCAGAGAATTGGTATCCTATGAGAGCGCAAAGTTTGAAGACGCTGTTTCTCAGCTGGAGCAGACCAGACAAAGCCTCGCTAAGGAATTGGAAGAAGCGCAGACGCTCCGCGTACAGGCGCAGGCAACCAAGAAGGAAATTGCAGAATATAAAGCGAATTTGGATAAGGAAAAAGAAAAAGAGGTGGAAAAGGCGCGGTATGAGGCGCGGCGAATTGTGGAAAGGGTGCGCGCCGAATCTGAAAAACTGCTGGATGAGCTGCAGGCGATCCGCAAGGAAAAGGATTCCGAAGCTTTTTCCCAGATGGCGTCTCAGGCAAAAAACCAAATGCGCGCAAATTTAAACCGGCTGTATGATCTGGCAGATCCGGTAGCGCAACAGCAGCAGGAGAATTATAAGCTTCCTCGTCCGCTGGTTAAGGGAGATACCGTTTTTATAACCGAACTGGGGGCTGCCGGCACAGTAGTGTCCCTGCCGGATAAAAATGGGATGGTGCAGGTGCGGTCGGGCGCTATGAAATTGGCTGTAAAGGAGTCGTCTCTCCGCCTTGCGGACACAGCCCCCGCTTCGCCAAAAAATCGATCCTCAGGCGGATCGGTTTCGGTTCATGCGACAAAAAAAACACAGCGGGCCAGCGACGCGGAGATCGATCTTCGGGGGATGAACGCAGAGGAGGGGATCATGGAAACCGACCGCTTTATCGACAATGCAGTTATGAGCGGTCTTCATACCCTTACGTTGATTCACGGCAAAGGAACGGGTATTTTGCGTAATGCTATCCATCAGCATCTGCGGCGGCATAAAAATGTCCGTTCTTTCCGCTTGGGCGTTTATGGAGAGGGAGAGAGCGGCGTTACGATCGTAGAATTAAAATAGGATGTATAAGAAGCCGGCCCTATGGAAACAGGGCCGGCTTCCCCAAAAAGGACGGATATGTTTTGACAGAAAAAAGAAAAACATGGGGGTTTTATCTGATTTTGGCCATTACCGCCTTTCTTTCAATCGGCGTAACCTGGCTGGTGCTTTTTTTGACGCGTCCGGTATTGGCCGAACCGGCTGTGACAATTTGGACACAAACGGTACCCCAGGCTCAATATCAGGACAAAATCAATATCAACCAAGCTACCATAGAGGAGCTTACCTATGCGGAGGGAATAGGCCATTCTACCGCGCAGAAAATTTTTGATTTCCTGCGGCAGAATGGCCCTGTAAGCGAGATAAGCGAGCTGAATGCGGTAAACGGTGTTGGAGAAAAGCGAATCGAAGCGCTGGAAAAGATCTTTTATGCCGGTTAATCTAAATGATTGTCATCGACAAATTTTTTTGATAAAGCCGTATTTTCATCGTCTGGAATGGGGATGTTGCTTTCATCCGGCGCAGGTTTATCGTGGCGGGTCACGCTATACAACGCGTTTTTGGGAATAATTTCTTCACTGGGATCAATATAGGTGGCGTTTCCTCTTTTGATCGGTGCGCTGTTTTTGTTTTTTTGATTCATTTAAATCACCTCTTATTCTATTATTTTACGTAAAAAGTGATTTATTCTGTGTTGTTTTGCTAAATACCATATGGATTTTTAATTTTTCGTTGACAAAGTAGAAGGAAAGGGATATAATAAGAAACGTGCCGAAAAGGCAAAAGAGGTGGGAGCATAGCTCAGCTGGGAGAGCATCTGCCTTACAAGCAGAGGGTCACAGGTTCGAGCCCTGTTGTTCCCACCAAGGAATGGCCTGGTAGTTCAGTTGGTTAGAACGCTAGCCTGTCACGCTAGAGGTCGTGG
>CAJTZM010000001.1 GCA_910583935.1 uncultured Oscillospiraceae bacterium | reverse complement strand
CTTTCTAAGATACCCAGAACGAAAATTTACTATTGCCATCCTTATAGCAGCTGGGAACGTGGCAGCAATGAAAACGCAAACGGGTTAATTCGCCGATTTATTCCAAAGGGGACACCTATTTCGGACTATACCAATACGCAGATTAAGCAGGTTGAACAGTGGATGAATCATTATCCCCGGCGGATTTTAGGCGGGGAATGTTCGGACACGTTGTTCAAACGGTACCTGCTTGCCTTGTAACAAAAAGACAGAAAAAAAGGATACCCATTCATTTTGAATGGGTATCCTTTTTGCGCTTTCTACAAGTTTCTATCTTTGGCTTTAGATATTATACCGATTTTTTTATTTCTTGCAATCTTTTTGGATGTTTTTCTTGACATTCGCAGTGAGTTGCAAAATAAAGCTAAAGAGATTTTGACAATTCCTTCAAATATGCCCGGAAATCCTCTCCGATTTCGGGATGTGCCAGACCAACCTCTACCGAAGCCTGCAAAATTCCCAGCTTATTTCCCATATCGTAGCGGGTGCCGATGTAGTCCACCCCGATCATACCTTCTGCATGAGCCAGCTCCAGCATAGCGTCGGTCAGTTGGATTTCACCGCCGGCGCCCGGCTTGGTATGTTCTAAAATAGAAAAAATTTTTGCCGGCAGTACGCAGCGGCCGAGAATCGAGTAGAGCGATAAAACCTGATCCCTTTTCGGCTTTTCGATCATATCGGTAACCTTAAATAGGTTTTCTCGAATTGGCTCAACCCTGAGGGAGGAATACTTTAAGATCTGTTCTTCTGTCACTTCTTTAATGCCCGCAACCGCGAGACCAAATTCCTCGTAAGCCCGACACAGCTGGCCGCATACCGGATGATCGCTGATGATCACATCATCACCGTACATGACGGCAAACGGGTCGTCTCCCACAAAGGATTTAGCGCACCAGACTGCATGGCCCAGCCCCTTTGTCTCCTTTTGGCGAATATATTGGATATTGGCCATTTTTGTTACATCTACAACCTGATCGTATAAATCTTTTTTGCCCGAGGCCAAAAGACGCTCCTCCAGCTCTGGCGTGCGGTCAAAATGATCCTCCATAGGGCTTTTCCCGCGGCTGGTAATGATCAGAATATCAGTAATCCCTGATTGAACGGCTTCTTCCACAATATACTGGATGGCGGGCTTGTCCACAATGGGCAGCATCTCTTTTGGAATGGACTTTGACGCAGGCAAAACGCGTGTGCCAAGGCCAGCAGCAGGAATAATCGCCTTAGTGACTTTCATTAAGATTTCCTCCTAAAACAAGAAATTTCTAAAAGCGAACCGAATAATAGACGCTTTTGTATAAGCCTCAAAATCCCTGCCTGTGTTACAACAGGACAGGGATTGGTCTTTATCGCCGTGTAGCTTTTCAAAGGCTACACCATTAGATATGGTACCAGCATCATGCAGAATATCACATAGATCATCATTAAAAAACCAATCGCAAACAAATTGGTACGGCCTTTTTTCACTAAAGCGGTGGAATATTCCTGTACCGATACATAAGTGTTTTTCTGAATTTTCTGTATTTTTCGGATACAGTGGCGATAATACAGCCAGTTGCAAAACAAGCAAAGAGCCATGGAAAGCATGGTAGAAACAATGCTGCAGATTTGCGCGGCAAAAAGCAGCGACTCAAATCCGGCGGAATAACCGGTCATCAAGCCAGAGGCAACAGACAAATCCTCATACAGACAGATTGCTGCAGGCAAACTCAGCAAAGTATTGACCAAGAAAACCAGGATGGAAAGCCCATACATTTTTCGATATAAAAGGTATTTCCAGCCAAAAAAGAGGGCGGAAAAATTAAAAGAAATCGGACGTCCCGACTGTTTCATCCGAGAAAAATTCATCAGAAAATAGGCGGCGTTTCCACCTATAAACTGAAACAGATCCCGTACCTGAACGCCATCCATTTCGTCGTCTGGATTGGCCCCGCCATAAGGGTCGTTATAAAACGGAGAGCCGCTCCCGTAAAAAGGCGGCTTTTGCTGGGCGTAGGGCGGGACATTTTTCATGCCGGCCTGCTCCTGCCCAACTAAGCGCACACCGCAATGGCAGCAAAAAATGCCGTCCGCTGGATTATCCGCACCACATCGAGGGCACTTTACCAGCTGATTTTCGGTCTTTGGACCAGGTGAAGCAGGAGGCTCCCAGTTGATCCCCAGCTTATGATTTTTAATCAATGCGCAATGTCCAATCTGTCGGTAACATTCCCGATGATGGGGTGCGCCGCAGTCCGGGCAAACGACAATATCTTCTTTTTCGGAAAAAGCTTTTCCGCAGACAGGACAGATCGCGTTGGCATACTTATTCAAACAAAAGCCACTCCTTTGTGGATTTTCAGCAATGAAAAATATAGATATCAATAGAGTATAGATTATTTTACAACAAAATCCATCAGAAAAAAAGCAGGGAAAAGGTCCTAATTTTGAACACTTTGAAAACATTTGCCGCTATCCCCAGAAAGCTTTACTTTTTCGCAAGGATTCTTTATAATAATACTGTTCATTTTCACCAGGCTTTGGACCCGTCCCTTTCCTGCAAGCCAGAGGAAAACAGCCAGGCGGTGAACAGAAATACGGGAGAAATCCTTTCAGACGAAGCCGGGTTTATACTGCGGATATAAGGGAGATACTATGATCCAGTTCGAAGAATTAAAAAGCAAGCTTTTGGAGCTAAAGCCGCAGATTGCGGATTACCGTTCTGCTATTGGAATGGATGAGCTACAGCAAAAACAAAATGCGTTGGAGGAAAAGACCACGGACCCCAACTTTTGGAACGATTTAGAAAATTCCTCGCGCGTTTTGCAGCAGATCAGCCAGATCAAAAATAAGATTGCCACTTATACAAAAATGAATAATGATTATGAGGATTTGGCAACGCTGCTGGAAATCGCAATGGAAGAGCAGGATGCGTCCGTCTACCCAGAGGTACAGCAGCTTTACCATACACTGGCCAGTTACTATGAGGAACAAAAGCTTTTGACCCTTCTTTCCGGCGAGTACGACGGAAAAAATGCCATTTTAACCTTTCATGCAGGCGCAGGGGGGACCGAGTCCCAGGATTGGGTACAAATGCTGCTGCGCATGTACACCCGCTGGGCGGAAAGGCATGGCTTTAAGGTGAAAATTTTGGATATATTAGACGGGGAAGAAGCGGGAATAAAAAGCGCTTCGATCCTGGTTGAGGGCCTCAATGCCTATGGATATTTAAAATCTGAGACCGGCGTACACCGGCTGGTGCGCGTTTCCCCGTTCGACGCGTCCGGCCGGCGCCATACCTCTTTTGCCTCGCTGGAGGTCATGCCGGAAATAGACGACGACACGGCGGTAGAGATCAGAGAAGAGGACTTGAAGGTCGACACCTACCGTTCCAGCGGTGCTGGCGGCCAGCATGTGAATAAAACGGAATCTGCCATTCGGATCACCCATATTCCAACTGGGGTAATCGTTGCCTGTCAAAACGAAAGAAGCCAGCACCAAAATCGGGAAGTCGCGATGAAGATGCTGCGCTCCAAGCTTATTGAAATCAAGGAGCGGGAGCACCTGGAAAAAATCGAGGATATCAAGGGCGATCAAAAGGATATCGGCTGGGGCAACCAAATTCGGTCATATGTATTTATGCCCTATACGCTGGCAAAAGATCACCGCACCGGGTTCGAAAACGGAAATATCGGCGCTGTGATGGACGGCGATCTGGATGGGTTTATCAATGCTTATTTAAAAGCCAGCAGCTTAGGGCAGCTGCAAAAATAGTTTGTGATTTTCTTGAAACAGCCCTAATAAATTAGCGTAGATAAATAAAAACCGGCGAGCCTTGGCGTCCGCCGGTTTTTATGCTATTAAAATCCTATCTGTATAGGAAGAATCGTTTGTCTGCCTGACCACCGGTTCGGTATTCCGCCCATACCCGGCAGCCCCGGCAGGAATCATTCCTTGGAATGCTTTTATTCTATCAGCTGATTGTGACGCCCGTGTAAATAAAGATAGAAAAAATTGCAAAAAGCAAAGGAGCATTTTGCATCTTCCGATTATTTTGCCGGCTTTCTTTTGGGCGCAATATGAATGGCGCGGCCTTCTATATCCTCGAAAGCTTCTGTAATAGCTTCGCTGAAGGTCGGGTGGGGACGGATAACCCGCCGCATCTGTTCTGCCGTCAAATGATTGGTAATCCCGTTGGCAAATTCGCCGATTAAATCGGTTGCGCGAGCGCACATCAGCTGCGCGCCAAGAAGAACGCCTGATTCAGCGTCGCAAACCACCTTGATAAATCCCCGGTCTTTGCCTTCAATAATCGTTTTTCCGTTGGCGGCCATTAAAAATTTGCCCGTCTGTACTGCAATCCCCTGGGCTTTTGCCTCGTCGGCGGACAGGCCAACACTGGCGATCTCCGGATCGGTATAAATACAGGAGGGGACCACCGAAAGATCTACAGAGCTTTGATGTCCCGCAATCCGTTCCGCTGCCGCAATTCCCTGGGCCGATGCCAAATGTGCCAGCTGAACAGAAGAGGTCACATCTCCAATTGCCCAGATATTGGGAAGAGAGGTGGAAAAGTCATTTTCAGTGACAATACGCCCGCGATCCATTTGTATAGAAACTTCGGAGCCAAACAGGCCCTTTGTATTTGGTCGGCGGCCAACAGCCACTAAAATACCCTGTGCCTGTACGCTGTACTCCTGGCCGTTCTGTGTAAAATGACAGAAAAGCATACCGTCTTGCTTCGTGATTTTTTCGACCCTTGCGCCGGTATGGATTGACCCGCCTCGCTTTTTTAGGATCATACCAAGGTTTTGGGAGATCTCGCGATCCATTGTGGGAAGCAGTCTGTCCATCGCCTCAATAATCGCCACTTCACAACCAAGGTTCTGATAGAAAGTAGCAAACTCCACGCCGATTACACCACCGCCAATAATCACAAGACTTTTATAATCTATTGGGTCACCTTCTAGAATTTGATCGCTGCTTACAACGCCTGGCAGGTCTATGCCGGGAATCGGCGGACAAGACGGAACAGAGCCGGTAGCGATTAAAATATGGTCGGTGGTAAGCAAACTGTTTTCGCCTCCGGTAACGGAAACTTTGTGCGGCGCCAAAATAGCGGCGCTGCCGCGGATTAGGTCAATTTTGTTCGCTTTAAACAGCTGTTCTACACCGCCACGCAGCTGCAAAACAACTTTTTCCTTTTTTTCGTGTATTCGATCCATTTGATAGCTGGCCTGCAAAATATCCACCCCCAAAGAATAGGCTTCCTTTGCTTGCCGATACACCTCGGATGCATGCAGCAGTGCCTTTGTAGGGATGCATCCGCGATTTAAGCAGGTCCCCCCAACATCTCGATTTTCAATGACGGCGGTCTTTAAGCCCAATTGGGCCGCACGAATCGCGGCGACATAGCCGCCGGGACCCGCCCCGATTACTACCAGCTGGTATTGGTTCATCTGATTTCATCTCCTTGTTTTATTTGAGAACTGCTTTTTAGAAACCTCTGCAAATCGATAACCATAGAAGCGTACTGCGGTTTTTCAGCCAAAGGGGACAGCGCTTCGGCAAAAGCGGAGAAAGAAACAGGTAGATCCTGCAAAAGAACAGGAATCCTTTCAATAAAATCCGTGTCCATCGCGTCGGAAAAGACCTGCACCTTAACCGTCCGCCCGCTGTTTACAACAAAGCGCAAAAGAATCTCTCCCCAGAAAAAGCGATGGGAAAGCTCAAAAGAAAAGGGGATATCCTTTCCATATCGCCATTGCCAGGAAGAAAGGACATCTGCTTTTTTCCGCACCCTTTCCCAGTCTATCTCCGTTTTCGGTATAGATTGTACAGAAAGCCCGTAAACCTGCCCAAACGCATACAAAATTGCCTGGGAAAGTCTTTCAATTGTGATAGAAGGACACAGATCTTTTAGGTTGACAACGCGGGATTTTACCGATGAAACGCCCTTTGACTGCAGCTTTTCGGCTGAGGCTGTGAGATATCTGGACATCTGCGCAAGATCGGTGTCGACCAGCAGCGTGCCGTGATGGCAGCCACAGCGGCGGCTTTTTTGAAAAGCGTTTCCGGAAAACTTGCGCCCGTTGGCCAAAAGGTCGTTTCGGCCGCTTTTTTGTATGCCTAAACCAAACTGCTCCACTGCCCGGCAGATTACGTCTAGCTGACGGGATACCGAATAATCCGCCAATGGTGCGATAAAGGTAAAATTGAGATTCCCCAGATCATGGAAAACCGCGCCGCCGCCAGAAAGGCGCCGGGCCAAACGTCCTCCTTCACTTTCCAAAAGCTCCACACTGCATTCTCGCCAGGCATTCTGATTTTTGCCGATGACCACCGTCTTTTGATTCTGCCAGAGGTAGCATATGCAGGTATCCGGCGGATTGTTTTGCAAAAAAAAGGATTCCAGCGCCAGATTTTCGTAGGGATCATTTTTTGTGCCCTGATAAAACTGCAGATTTGTAATCATTTTGGATAGGCCCTCCCCAACGAAAAAACAGCGCACCTGCTTTGACAGGTGCGCAGCCTTTTATGATTGACAGCAATGCTTTTATTCATCCTCACATTGGGCGGCATAATCGTCTGCGCTTAGAAGATTCTCCATACCAGAAACACCGGCCAATTCTGCAATCCAGGCGCCGTAGGGATCCTGATTGATTAACTCCGGCGTATCCATCAGTATTTCGTTCACCTTCGCCACTGTACCGGATACTGGCGCATATACATCGGACACCGATTTGACCGACTCAACATCGCACAATACGTCGTCAGCGGCAAAGCTATCCCCAACAAAAGGAAGATTGACGAATACCATGCTGTTTAAATCATTCTGGGCCTTATCGGTCAAACCGACCAAGACAGAATCGTTATCCAGTTTTTTGACCCAGACATGCTCTTTTGTGTAAAAAAGTTCTTTTGGCACGTTCATAAAAACACTCCTTACTTATAATCGGTTCAGATAACCGGCGTAAAAGCTACCGAAGCACACCGGTAACTTCTCCAATATACATGCGATGCAGGTCTTTTGTCTGATAATAAGAGGCGAGAACCTCTCGGGGTATTTGCTCTGAATCCAGATCCTGATAATATATTTTCCTGCAGATCAATGCGGCGGAAGCCTCTTCAAAAGTCACGCTCTGCGAAATGGATTTGGGCGTCAGGCCCGTTAGCGCTATCTTATCACAGTCCCGCCCGGATTTGCTGCCGAGAACCCCCAGGTCTTTTTTATATTTTTCCGGAAAAAAGCTGACGGTGAACAAATCGTTTTTTTCCAGGAATTCAAATGTATAGCGGCTGGGCCTTACATAGATTGTCGCAACCGGGCGGCTCCATAAAGTACCAATCCCACCCCAGCTGATGGTCATGGTATTAAAGTTTTTCAGCGTTCCGGCGCTGACCAGCGCCCACTGCTTATCAAAAAGCCCAAAGGCGTCAACTTCAAAAGGCTCCATTACAAAGACCTCCCTATCAATATAACCATTTTTATTTGCAGTATAGCTGAAAAAATAGATGCTGTCAAATCGAATTTTGTTGTTTTTTGCATAATTGCCAAAGACAAGCGAAACGAGTATGATAAGAATAAACACAAAACAAAAGAGGGTGTTCTAGGTTGGAGATTGGAGATACCATTGTCTTTTTTGTAGAAATCGTGGGAACTGTGGCCTTCGCTTTATCCGGTGCGGTAATGGCCGTACAGCGGCGAATGGATATTTTTGGCGTTCTGGTTTTAGGGGTCTGTACAGCGGTCGGCGGCGGGGTAATTCGAGATCTTTTGCTTGGCATTACGCCGCCGAATACCTTTCGAAACCCTGTATACGCGCTGGTGGCGGCGCTGGCCTCCGCTTTGATTTTTTTCGTGGGAAAAAGTGAGCCGGAAATTATCCTCAGCAATCGAATTCAAAACTTGTCGCTTTTTAATTTTCTCGACGCTATGGGCCTTGGTATTTTCACGGTAATCGGCATTAATACAGCAATCAGCGCCGGATTTGCCGAGAATCGTTTTTTGCAGATTTTTGTTGGAGTGACCACCGGGGTGGGAGGCGGCATTCTCCGCGATATGCTGGCCGGCGTTACGCCGATTGTACTGCGTAAGCAAATTTATGCCTCGGCTTCGTTTTTAGGCGCGGTGTTATATGCCTGCTCCTACCCGTTTATCAACCATTGGGCCGCTATGCTTTTAGGCGCGGCGATCGTGGTTATCGTTCGTATGCTGGCAGCGAAATATCTTTGGAATCTGCCGGTAGCGATCCCGGAAGGATGGCCGGAGGAAAAATAGACGTTTATGTTTTCCTAAAACTGGATCGCTATGAGAAAGGATTGATCAAATGGAAGCATTGGATTACAAAAAAGCGTATAAAGCTTTATATCAGCCTAAAAGTCAACCGGGAATCATTGACGTACCGAAAATCTCCTTCGTCGCGGTGAAGGGGCAGGGGGATCCCAACGAAGAGGACGGCGCTTATGCCCGTGCGTTATCGGTGCTGTACGGCATTTCTTTTACCGTTAAAATGAGCTACAAAGGGGCAAGAGACATTGAAGGGTATTTTCCCTATGTTGTTCCGCCGCTGGAAGGGCTTTGGTGGATGCCGGACGGGGAATCCGGCATAGATTACAGCCGTAAATCTGACTTTTGTTGGATTTCAATGATTCGTCTTCCCGAATTTGTTGACCAGGAGATATTTGATTGGGCAAAAGAGGCGGCGGCGAAAAAGAAAAAGATTGACACCAGTCCGGCAGAACTGTTTTGCTGGGAGGAAGGACTTTGCGTACAGGCAATGCACGTTGGCCCTTATAATGATGAACCTGCAACGATTGCCCGGATGGGAGATTTTTTAACAGCAAACGGTTATGCAGAAGATTTTTCCCAGGACCGGTTCCATCATGAAATCTATCTGAGCGATCCTCGAAAAATTGCTCCGGAAAAATGTAAAACAGTTATCCGTCACCCGATAAAATAATATAGTGATAAATGGCGGGAAAGAACCTTTTAATGAAAGGGGAGGATACGCATGTTTTCTGGAAAAAAGAAGAAAATTGAATTAGCGGATACATCCGCTATTCTTGTAGCGGCTGGAAACGCTTCAAGAATGGGTGGGCTGGACAAACAGTTTCTCTCTGTCGATGGTATCCCAGTTTTGATTCGTACCCTGCAAAAATTCGAAATCTCTCCCTCAATCTGTGAGATAATTGTAGTGACAAAGGAAGAATCGATCCCGCTTTTGCATCAGATGATCGCAGAATATCAGCTGCAAAAAATCCAGACCATTGTAACCGGCGGAAAGACACGGCAGCAATCGGTGGAAAAAGGGCTCCGGGAAATCTGCGTCCAAAGCCGGCTTGTAGCGATTCACGACGGCGCCCGCCCATTCGTCCGGCCGGAGGATATCGAAGCGTGTATCGCATCAGCCAGGCAAAACGGCGCGGCGGCTTTGGGTGTTCCGGTAAAAGATACTGTCAAGCAGATAGACAAGCAGGGGAGGATTATTGCCACGCCGGACCGCCAATTTTTGTATTTAACCCAAACGCCGCAGGTATTTTTTGTCGACGACTACAAAAGAGCGATGGAAAATGCGCTTGCCTTGGCGCTGGATTTTACCGACGACTGCCAGCTGTTGGAATCTATGGGGATACCGGTTCAGATGGTCAAGGGATCTTACAGCAATATTAAAATCACTACACCGGAGGATCTTGCGGTTGCTGCGGGGATTTTGACCTATCAAAGCGGGTGGGAAGAAGGGATGGAATAAATGTTCCGAATTGGGCACGGTTATGATGTTCACCGATTTGCAAAAGATAGAAAATGCGTCGTTGGCGGGATTGAAATTCCCTTTGAAATGGGATTATTAGGCCACTCAGACGCGGATGTTCTTCTGCATGCCATCATGGATGCACTGTTGGGCGCAGCGGCTTTAGGAGATATTGGCAAGCTCTTTCCGGATAGTGATACGGCTTATGCTGGCGCTGACAGCCTGAAGCTTTTAGCGGCGGTGGTCCAGCTTCTTCAAAAGCAAGAATATCGTGTGGAAAATATTGATAGTACAGTAGTCGCCCAACGGCCTAAGCTGGCTGCATATATACTACCGATGCGGGAAAAAATCTCCAGCGTCTGCCAAATAGATATAGGGCGGGTAAGCGTTAAGGCGACAACAGAAGAAGGACTGGGATTCACCGGAAATATGGAAGGAATTTCCGCCCACGCAGTATGCCTATTAAAAAAGGATGCGTAGGACGAAGAAAAATCTATTTTTCTAAAAACAAGCGTTGAATTCACCGCAGGATGTGATAAAATAGATTTGTGTCCTGTACATTGTTTTGGACAGTCAGGGGGGAAGACGCGTGATTAGCTTTTCCGAAGCATGGATTAATTTAATAAACGTTTTAAAAAGCTTTCGGCCAACGGACGTTCTGGATATTCTGATCACTTCGTTTTTAGTCTATAAATTGATCACCTGGGCGAAGGTTACCAGGACCGGTCAGTTGGTCAAGGGATTACTGGCGTTGGTCGTTGCTTATTTTTTAGCGGACTGGATGCAGCTGCAAACCATGAAATATACGATGCAGTATTTGTTTTCCAATGGACTGATCCTTCTGGCAGTTATTTTTCAGCCGGAACTGCGCACCGCCCTGGAGCGGGTTGGCCGTAGCCGTATTTCAAAGCTGGATCTTTTTTCCCATCAGGAGGAAAAGTCGGCAGATCAGCAGTGGAAAGCAGCGATTTCCGCTATCTGTGAAGCGGCGCCTGTTCTTTCCAGACAGAAAACCGGTGCCTTGATGGTGATTGAGCGAAAGTCCCGCTTAGGCGAGATAATAAAAACTGGTACGGTAATTGATTCAGTTCCCAGCATGGAATTGATTGGCAATATCTTTTTCCATAATTCCCCACTGCATGACGGCGCAATGATTCTGCGGGATGGAAAGCTATATGCGGCCGGATGCTTTTTGCCGCTTTCCGATAATTATGATATCAGCAAGCAGCTGGGTACCCGCCATAGAGCTGCACTGGGAATGAGTGAGAATTCCGATGCGCTGGTTATTGTCGTATCCGAAGAAAACGGCGTAATTTCAGTGGCGCTGGAAGGAAAGCTTACCCGTGGCTATGATGCGGAAATGCTGCGTGAGCTTTTAGAAAAAACGCTTCTGCCTGAAAAAAAGGCGGAGGATAGAAAGCCAGGATTTTGGAGGGCGATTACAAAATGAAAAATCCAAAATTCCATTTGGAGTCCCTTTGGCAGAATAATACCTTTTTTAAAGTGATCTCTGTGCTTATCGCCTTCATTATTTGGGTTGTGGCGGCGATGAATATGAAAACGGACATTCCACGGGAAATCAAAGAGGTTCCAGTGGCAATGGACAATCAAACCTCCTTTATCACGCGAATGGGGCTTACTACCATCGGAGAAGAAAACTTGTTTGTGGATGTGACGATCGAAGGGCAGCGGCTGGTTGTGGGCAGCATTAAACCAGAAGATATTGCTGTTTCGGTGGATCTTACCTCTGTTAATGGCGCAGGTAATTTTTCTTTACCATTGGTTGCGGAAAATGTGTCTGGCAAAAACTTTACCATTTCGTCGATTTCTCCGTCTACCGTGAATCTGAAATTTGATCGGATGGTCACGAAAAAATTTGGCCTGGATCTGCAGATAGAAGGGCTGACCGTTCCGGAAGAAGGCTATTTGATGGAAGAAGCTGTTATCAGCCCGACTGAGATATCAGTTACTGGGCCTGATACAGATATTGCAAAAATTTCCAGATGTGTTGCGCCGGTGGATCATGAAGGGAGTCTTACCAAAACTACCGTATTTTCTTGTGATATCCTTCTTTTGGATAAGGATGGAAATGAAATTGATACATCAGGTTTGACAATAGATGTAAAGCAAGCGGAGGTAACGATACCAATTTTAAAGACGGTTGATCTGCCGGTAAAGGTAGATTTTCTGAATGTCCCCGCCAGTCTGAATCTGAAGAATTTAAAATATACGGTTTCGAATGAAACAATTACCGTTGCAGGAACGGCGGACGAAATTGATAAATATAGTGAAATTCTTTTGGGATATATTGATTTTAAAACATTAGATCTGGAAAGCAGCTACACTTTTGATGTGGAGCTGCCAGAGAACTTTATCAATGTGGCCCATACTGAAACGATAGCCGTTAGCTTTGACTGGACGGATATGGAAGCAAAAGAATTTACCGTTACCAACCTTTCCTTAATCAATGAACCTGCCGGCTATGATGCGAAGCTCCTTACCAACAGAATCGCCAAGGTTAAAGTGGTCGGCCCGGCGGCGGTTTTGGAGACGTTAACGTCTGACGACCTGGTAGCGCAGATTGATTTGAGCAAACGCTCGGTAGAGACTGGACAATTTCGAACGGCCGTATCTATCTCAGCGCCATTAAAAGATCTTGTTTGGGCTGTAGGAGATTATACTGCTGTTGTAGTAATTAGCGAAAAAGATTGATTTTTTTCGCATGCAAAAAACGTTTGAACAGGTGACTGTTCAGGCGTTTTTTTGAGAGAAGGAGGCGAGGACATGGCAATTGTTTTGAGCGGGATACAAATTGATTTGGATGATTCGTTTGAAAAAGCGGCTCAGCTGGCTTATAAACAGCTGAAGATCAATCCCCAGAATGTTGTTTCCGTGTATCCAGTTAAAAATTCAATCGATGCGCGGCACTCCAATAAAATCAAGCTTGTTTATTCGGTTGGTGTTGCGCTAAAAGAAGATCAGGATGAGGAAAGCGTTTTGCGGGACGCCCATTTGTCGAACGGCTCTTTGCGAAAAAAGTATTCTCTGGATATTTCTCTTGGCAGCCGCTTAATGTCTCATCGCCCGGTTATCGCGGGATTTGGCCCTGCTGGGATGTTTGCGGCGCTTTTGTTGGCACAGCACGGATATTGCCCAATGGTATTGGAGCGCGGAATGGATGTGGATACCCGCGTGCTGGCGGTAGAAGGTTTCTGGAAATCTGGGGTGCTAGACACCAAAACCAACGTACAGTTTGGAGAAGGCGGTGCTGGCACCTTCTCTGACGGCAAGCTGACCACCCGAATCCACGATCCCAGATGTGAGTATGTTATGGAACAGTTGACGAAATTTGGCGCACCTTCTGAGATTTTGCAGCGTTCCAAACCCCATATTGGAACCGATCAATTGCGGATGGTTGTAAAGAATATGCGCCATCAAATTGAACGCCTGGGAGGCGAAATTCTGTTCGGCACACAGGTGCAGGACCTATTGATCCGCAACGGAAAGCTGGCTGGTGTGACGGCAAATGGAGAAAGCATTCCCTGCGATCAGCTGATTATGGCAATTGGACACAGTGCGAGAGATACTTTTTCGGTGTTGTTGAAGCGAGAAATTCCGATGATTTCCAAAGCCTTTTCAGTTGGCGTACGCATTGAGCAGCTGCAAACAGTTGTTGACCAAGGGTTATATGGAAAATTTGCTGGTCATCCGGCTTTGGACAAAGGAGAGTACCAATTTTCCTACCGGGAAGGAGAAAGGGGGGTCTATACCTTCTGCATGTGTCCCGGCGGAATGGTCGTTCCTTCTTCTTCTGAGCAAAACACCGTTGTAACCAATGGGATGAGTGAATACGCCCGAGACGGAAAAAACGCCAATGCAGCGCTGGTGGTTTCGGTAGATGGTTCAGATTTTGGGAAAAAACCTCAGGATGGCATCTCATTTCAACGCAATTTGGAGCAGGCAGCCTTTTTGGCCGGCGGAGGAAACTATATCGCTCCAGGCCAGACTGCTAAAAGTTTTTTAGAAAATGGTATCCCTGCTCTGCCGGACCAGCTGGAACCAACCTATGCGCTTGGTGTCCGCGCTTACCAGCTGAATCGCCTTTTCCCAAATTCAATCAATCGGATGCTTTGCGCAGGTTTAAAAAAATTTGAGCGGCGCATCCCAGGTTTTTCCGGCTCTAACGCTTTTTTAACCGGTGTAGAAACCCGAACATCTTCACCGGTGCGGATCCTGCGGGAAGAGAATTTACAGTCGCCGGGACTGAAAGGATTGTATCCCTGCGGAGAGGGAGCCGGATATGCCGGCGGTATCGTCAGCGCGGCGGTAGACGGAATTCGGGTAGCACAGCATATCATGGCGCAATACGCACCGATAGAAAAATAGACGTTTATCCCCAGGTAGAATTTCTGTTCTAGCTCAGTGAATCCACGACAGATTGCCATACTATCCGATAAAAAGAGGCTGGCGTTCATAGAATGCCAGCCTTTTCATTATACTCTGGCAGTATGGTTCTTTTTTTCCACAGGCCTTCATAAAATGGAACAAAGGAGTGTGAAAGATGGACGAACCTAAAAAAGACAACCCTTTTAAAAACGTTATATCCATCTTACCTGAACCATTCCGCCGGGTTTTAGGCACTTTAGACCCGGAGCTGCAAAAGAAGGTCCGGGAAATTCGCCTGCGATTGGGACAGCCATTATATCTTCAGACAGGGACCAGAGGACAATTTCTGTCACGAACAGGGGAGATCAAAAATTTTCCAGATCAAAACAGCTTTTTTGTTCAGCGGGAAATGCTGGAAGAATGCTTTCGGGCAATTTGCAGCTATTCGGTTCATACCCATCAAAACGAGCTAAAAAATGGATTCGTTACCCTGACCGGAGGCCATCGTGCCGGAATTTGTGGGACAGGCGTCTATCAGGAGGGAAAACTGGCGGGCATGAGGGAAATTTCCTCTATCAATATTCGAATTGCACACCAGGTTTTTGGGGTAGCGGACGAAGTCCTCCGGTATTGGGATGGAGCCGGCGGGATTTTGCTGGCCGGTCCTCCTGCCAGCGGAAAAACAACGATCTTACGAGATCTTGCGCGCCAGCTGGGAAGCATGTGGAAAGGGAGGATACGAAAAATTGTTTTGATAGACGAACGGGAAGAAATTGCAGCTTTAGTAGGAGGATATCCACAAAACAATATAGGCTTCTGTACCGATGTGCTCAATGGTATCGCGAAAAGCGACGGAATTTCTATTGCGGTACGAACATTATCTCCTCATATGATATTTTGCGACGAAATTGGCCAGGAAAGCGAGGTGCCCCCTATCGCAATGGCTATGGCGTCAGGTGTGACGATAGCAGCAACCGTACATGCCAGAAGTTTTCAGGATCTGTGCCAAAAGCCTGCAATTGTAAATTTACTGCGGATGGGGTCCTTTAGTACAGTTGTGATCCTCGATGGGCAGGAGAATGCGGGAAAAATCAGGCAATGGATTAATCAGGAGGAAATGAAGTATGAGATGGATCGGTTTTTTTCTGGCGGCAACAGCTTGTTTATCGATTGGCCGATGGGCGTCGGCACAGATGAACAAGCGAGTGCAGCAGTTGGAAGCTGCCATATCCCTAATAGAATTTTTTAAAGCACAGCTTGTTTTTACCATGGCAGAGCCAGCGCGCATTTTGCAAGAGGCGGTTTCTAGAAAAGCAGTAAAAAATCTTCCTTTTCTTTCGACCTGCCTGGATTTCTATAAACAGGGGGAGGTTTTTCCTGATGCATGGCAAAAAAGCTTACTGGCAGAGCGATCCGATGCATTAAACAGCGAGGACCGGCAAATTTTAATCGATTTAGGGGGAATTTTGGGCAGTACTGGTTTACAAGGCCAGTTAGATCAACTGAATCTTTTAGAAAATCGTTTACAGATCCAGCGGGATGCGGCGGCACAGCGATATCAAACCAGCGGAAAGCTATATCAGTCTCTAGGTCTCATGGGAGGTCTGGCGCTGGTAATTTTATTTTGGTAACAGTATGGAAAAGCCCGGCGAAAACCTGCTTCGCCGGCTTTATTCACACTGAGAAAAAGTGTGAGCAGCAATTCCGAATGCGATGGACAAATTTAAAGAATCAATTGCATGGCTGTGACGGATGATAATGCTCTCTCCATAATCTAAAAAGCAATCTGGCAGGCCAGTCGCCTCGTTCCCAAAAACCAGTGAAAAAAGCGGAGGAAAAGGCGGATGAAGCTCCCGCAGACTTTTTTGCCCTTTTAACATGAAGGAGTAAATTCTGTGTGCGAAAAATTGCTCTTGATATTCTTGGAAGGAAGCAAAAAAGGAAAGATTGATATGAAACAATGCGCCCATAGAAGAACGAATGGTCTTTGGATCATAAGGATCTACCGCTGGGCGGATAATCGCCAGATTTTTTAATCCAAAACCAACGCCAGTGCGGATAATTGTACCTAAATTTCCAGAATTGCTTGGATTAACCAGAACGATGTGTGGTTGGTCCGCAGCAACCGGTGCAGAATATTTGCTGAATACGCCAATAACATAAACATTTTCTTTGGCCGAAAGCCGGTCAAAGACTTTTTTATTTACCTCCCAGGGAAGATCTTGGCTGCTGCATACCTCAAAAATATTGTATGATTCGTCACGGGGTACATAGTCCGGATGGACATAAACCTTGTCGATTGCTTCTCTATGGTACTGAATCAGTTCAAGCGTAGGCGCCATTCCCAATGTATAGGAATAAGCGGCTTCATGTTTGTATTTTTTTAAATCCATTCTATGCTCCCTTTCTCGTTTACAATACTTTTTATTACTACAATCCCTTATACTACTATATAAAGAATGTTTTCTCAAGAGATTTTTATCATTATTTCTTGAAAACGTGGGTTTGATAAAGCCATGTTACAAAAATTTGGCATGATTTTCTAAAAATGATTGACAATAGAGTCAATATATGTCATCTTATAAGAAACTTACAAATGAAATAGGAGGAAACCAAATGGAAAAGGCTAAGGTTTATTTTACCGACTTTCATACAGAAGCTTTTGGCGACGGCCTGCCAGCTAAGCTCAAAAAATTGATTAAAGCGGCAGGAATTCATAAAATTGAAATGGATGGCAAATTTGCAGCGATAAAAATGCATTTTGGTGAACTGGGGAATATCAGCTTTCTGCGGCCCAATTATGCAAAAGCAGTAGCTGATGTGGTAAAAGAATTAGGTGGCCATCCCTTTTTGACTGATTGCAATACGTTGTATCCTGGTAGCCGTAAAAACGCGTTGGAGCACCTGTATTGCGCATGGGAAAACGGATTTACGCCGCTGACGGTCGGCTGCCCAATTTTAATCGGAGACGGACTGAAAGGGACGGATGATGTTTCTGTTCCGGTAAAGGGAGGAGAATACATCCAAGAGGCGAAAATTGGGCGCGCTATTATGGATGCGGATGTTTTTATCAGTCTTACCCATTTTAAAGGGCATGAGATGACTGGTTTTGGCGGAGCAATCAAGAATATCGGCATGGGATGCGGCTCTCGTGCCGGTAAAAAGGATCAGCATAAAGACGGCAAGCCCAGTATTAATCGTGAGAAATGCCGCGGATGCCGCCGCTGCCAGCAGGAATGCGCAAACAACGGTTTAACGTTTGATGCTGACAGCAAAAAAATGTGGGTAAATCAGGAAAATTGTGTTGGATGTGGCCGTTGTCTTGGCTCCTGTAATTTTGATGCGATTTCTTTTGACAGCAGCGCCGCCCTTTCCGATTTAAACTGCCGGATGGCTGAATATACAAAAGCAGTTGTGGACGGCCGGCCCTGTTTTCACATTTCCCTAGTAGTTGACGTATCGCCCAATTGTGACTGCCATTGCGAAAATGACCTGCCGATTCTGCCGAATATCGGGATGTTCGCATCCTTTGATCCGCTGGCGTTGGATCAGGCCTGCGTTGACGCCTGTATGGCTGCTGATCCCCTGCCGGGCGGACAACTGGCAAAAAATATGGCGAGGGCCGATTTTGTCGATCATCACGATCATTTTACCAATTCTACACCAGAATCTGAATGGAAAACCTGTCTGGAGCATGCAGAAAAAATTGGGCTTGGCACCCGTGCGTATGAGCTGATTACCGTAAAATAAAAGATTCTACAAGCAGGCACATAAAACCTTCTGATTTTGTTTGGCGGCAGAACGCGGCTTATAAAATCAGAAGGTTTTTTCTGTCAAAACAGCGGGAGAAAAATGATTTTATTCTAATTCCCGATTTTCCTGTATCAGATGGAGAATTCCTTCATCCGGATAGGAAAGAAGTCTTCCAAAACGGAGGGCAATTTCTGTTCGGGCCTTACCGCAATATAGATTTTTTGTGAGAAGCCGCTTTTTTTCTGACTTGATATCCAGATATTCCTGAAGCTCCGCCGCATCCTTATAAAAGATGATATTGTATTTTCCCCGATTCAACGACACTGGAAACAGGTCTGTGATCAGCGGATCATCCTCGACATAAAATTGCGTTTTGTATTTTCGGCATATTTCCCGGGAAAAGGGGAGCAGGTCATCTCGCTGTATTACAGAATCAGTCGGATGGCTCAAAGCAATTTTTTTCAATCCGGCCCGAACCATCTCGTTAAAGCAGTCAATGACGCCGCACTGGTAGGAGTATTCATCGATCGTTTTCATTTTACATCCCTCCGCTAAGCCTGTATTTTTATGGTACTCCCATTATAATCAGGCAGTACCTGAATTTGGCGGTTGATCTGCTCCTTGAGCTGCGGCACATGGGAAATAATCCCTACCAGGCGATCGCCGTTACCAAGCGCAAGGAGCGTATCGACCGCATTTTTTAGAGATTCCGAATCCAATGAACCAAACCCTTCATCAATAAACATTGTGTCAATCACAATACCGCCGGCAAACATCTGTACAACATCCGCCAGACTAAGAGCCAGGGCTAAAGCTGTTTTGAAGGACTCTCCGCCGGAAAGGGTAGAGGTAGGACGTTTTTTTCCACTGTATTGATCTAGAACCTCCAGATCCAACCCGGAGGAGCGGCCAAACTTCTCCCTGTCTTTTTTCCGACACAGGACATACCGGCCCTCACTCAATGTTTCCAGCCGATGGTTGGCAAAAGAGACAATAGCGTCGAAATAAAATCCCAGAACATAACGCTCAAAGGATATCCGCTGCGCATTATTTCCACTGGCGATTCGAAAAAGCTCGTTGACCTGCCGGTAGTGCGCCTCCACCTTTTCAATCGCCTGATAGGACGACTGAATTTCCTCGAAATGTGCCGTATCGTTACGCAAACGAAGCTGAACGGAAGAAGCGCACTCCCGTTCTTTTTGAATTTGTTCTTGAAATCTCCGCTCCTGTCTCAGTAATTCTGTAATGTCTATTTGCTTTACATGATTTGTCTGCTCCTGTAGCTGGCGAATTTGCCCGGACAGAGAGGTAGCAGTAAGCTTATAATGCTCAAGCTCTGCTTCCATTGCTGGAATTTGCCCAATTTGGGCGCAGGCGTCTAAAAAATCATCCTGGCCCTGGGGAAAAAGGGAAGAAAGAGTGGCAAAAAAATGAGATTGTGTCAATTCGCTCTTTTTTCGAAGCGTTTCGATTCGGGCTTTGCTATCATCTATCGACTGATGAGAAAGTCGGATCTGCGATTGGATTTCCTGTAGATCCTTCTGCGTTTTTTCTGCTGAAGCTTCCAAAAGTGCGATAGATGACTGAAGCTGCATGACTTTGCTCGTCAGATCCTCCTTAGACTGAACCTTGGCGGGCAGCTTTTTCATTAGTGCTTCTAACCTTTTTTGCTGCAGCGCCAAAACGCTTTGATTCGATTGTTGACGGCGGCGGCTGTTTTCGACAAATCTTTGAACGGCATCCTGATCTGGTAAATCCGGCGGATGGGATAGCGCAGTCCTCTTTTCCTGAAGTGAGCTTTTTAAATCATAAAGCTGTATTTGGGACTGCTTTTGTAAAAGGGAAGTTTTTTTCATTGCATTTGTCAGTAATTCCCTTTGTTCTGTTTCATTTTTCTGAATAATTTCCTGTAAAGGAAAAAGGCTTTTCTCAGAATCGCTGCTTATTTTCTCTATCTGCAGTTTTAAAGCAGCCAGCTGCTGAGCCGTTTTCTCTGCTGCATCGTGGGCCGCGCGGAGCTCCTCCTGGGTTGGAGGGTGGCTTTGCAGCGCAGCGGGATGCGGATGCTCCCGGCTGCCGCAAACCGGACAAGGGACGCCGTTTTCTAATTTTGAGGCGAGAATGCCGGCCTGCGCGTCAAAAAAAAGGGCATAAAGGGACAAATATTGTTCTTTTTGGCGGCGAAAAAGGACCGTCATCTGTTCTTTTTCTTTTATAGCATGCGTCATACTCCGCAAAATTTCATCCTGCTTTTTTAGATTAGCTGCTATATCCTTCTGCAAATTGTATGCGGTCAATACATCGGAAAAAGCCAGCTCCTGCTCCGTTTGCAAAAGGCTTTTTTGGCATTCTGCAATGGATCGATTCAGTTCCTCCTGTTCTTCAAGCAGTGGGAAAAGCGTTTGCAAAAATGTGATTTCAGAAAGAAGGCCATCTTTTCCCGCCAGATCCATACCTGCTTTTTCCGCTTTTTCTTGGGCTTGCTTCTGCTTTACAAAAAGGGAAGCTAGGGTCTCTTGCTTCTCCATCAAAGCTTTTTCCAGCGTTTTGATTTCTTCGGACTCTTCCTCTTTTTTTTGCCAGAGAGGAAGCAGCTCCTTTGTATTTTTTAATAGCTTTACTTGCTTTTGTAAGCGCTGCATCTTCGGCTTTTTTGCGGAGAGCTCTTGCCATTCACTTTTACGTTTTTCCAAATCCCGCAGCCGCTGGTTGTTTAGCCGGTGTGCTTCAATATGCAAACCAGCGCATTGCTTTTCGAGCTGGGATATCCTTTTTTGACATTGTGAAAGCGCTTCTTGGTCTTCCTTTAAAAAAACAGAGAGACGATCTAAGATCCGTGGAACCACCGGATATTCTGTTTCCAAAAGCTGAGAAAAAGCTTTATCCTCCCGTTTCGTAAGGCATTTAAGGTGAAAATCGAGCATTTGCTGCTCTCGTTCCATTTGGGAAGAGGACCTTTGCGTCTCCTTCTCCAAAAAGAGTGTAAAGCGGTCAAACTTTTCCGTATCAAAAATATGGCGAAAAATTAACGTTTTTTCTTCACTGGATGCATCTAAAAAACGCCGAAAATCGCCCTGTGCCAGCATGGTGATCTGCTTAAACTGCTTGGCAGAAAGCCCTATAATCTCCTTTAGCCTGGCGTTGACGGCAGCAGGACCTGTAACGATGGTCTGATCCGGCAGGACCAGCTCTGCTTTGGCTGCTGCTGTGGCCATCTCTCCATTTTTCTTCTGTTTTTTCTGTTTAGGCGCACGGTAAACCTCAAATCTTTTGTCCCGAACAGAGAAGGTATATCGGACAAAGCAACAGGCAGAGGGGTCCGAAAAATCGCTTTTAAAATCTTCATTCTGCCGCAATGATCCGCTGGCCTCTCCATATAAAGCGAAGCATATCCCGTCAAAAATGGTTGTTTTGCCTGCCCCAGTGGGGCCGCTGATCAAAAAAATCCCGGATGCTGTGACCGCTTCAAAATCAATCGCTTCGTTTTTGGAAAAAGGGCCAAACGCATTAAATTCCAGGCGAATGGGTTTCATCCGCTTCACCTCCCAATTGTATCCAGTCACAGGCCTCCTGCACAATCTCGCTTTGTTCCTGTATCAGCTCTTCTCCGGTGATGAATTGATAAAATTCCTCGAATAGGTCTTTCACCGGTTTTGATGCTTTTCGCGCAGGCAAAAGATCTGCGCTGTCATCTTCCTGTCGTTTCATAGAAAGGCCCAGCGCGTTGGGATAAACCGCCCGCAGACGATTCATCGCATTCGGAATTAAAGTGTGATCGAACAAAGAGAAAAAAATCAGATCTTCCTTTTCCCGCAGTTCCGGAACTCTTTGCAGGATCTGATCAAAATATCCTTGGATCACCCGCATTTCCCGCAGAGGCGGAAGCGCCTGCCTTTTCAGGTAAAGACTGCCTTTTTCCTTTAGCTCGGCAACAACGACTGATTTAGAATAAGGAATTTCTGACTGTGAATATTTAAGCGGAGATCCACTATAGCATAGATGTTCTTTTCCGGTGCTTTGAGGCCGGTGAATATGGCCTAAGGCAACATAATCAAAATTTTCCAGCTGCTTAGCATCAATCAAATCACTGCCGCCTAAAGATACCTCCGATTCGCTTCGGGCCACAGAATCGGGATTTTTCAGATAAGAAAAAAAGCCATGGGCCAAAAGAACATTCCGCTGTGAAAAATCAATCGATGGAAGGTTTTGGCGGCAGACAGCAGAAAACGCATCGTCAAAAGAACGGAGCTCTTTTCCCGGGAAATCCGCGCGGACCAGCGCTGGTTCCAAATATGGACACAGATAAAAATGAACCGGACCTAATGTATCGAAAAGAGTGACCTTTTCCCATTGCTTTTGATATTGCCCCGTAATGTACAGGCCGGAGGAACGCAAAAGCCTGCTGCAAAAATCCAGACGCTGCGGACTGTCATGATTTCCTGCAATGGCGATCACAGGAATTTTTAGCTCCAAAATTACATGGCTTAAAAATGCATCCAACACTTTTACTGCCTCGGCAGGAGGGACAGAACGATCGTATAGATCCCCAGAAAGTAAAAGCGCATCCGCCTGCTCTATCTGAGCAAGTTTTGCCAGCTGATCCAGAAAAAAGCGCTGGTCCTCCAGCAGAGAAAATTCGTTTATCTGCTTTCCGATATGTAGATCGGACGTATGAATCCATTTCATTATAGGCAATCTCCTTCCACACACTCCTTATTTTACACATTTTGTCCTCTGTCGTAAAGGAATAAATCGGACTGGCCTAGAATAGATATCAATCGGACGAACTGTCACACAGGAAAAGATTGGGAGGATGAAAATGGCAAGAGCAAGCCGAACGGATTCCCTTCGTACCGGTCTTTCGACCACAGAAGCGGAAAAAAGACTGGCAAAATACGGAGAAAATCTCTTATCACATAAAAAAGCTGTCCATCCAGCGAAAATTTTTGCTGGACAGTTTAAGGATTTCATGGTGATGATTTTATTAGGCGCTACCATCATTTCGGTTTTAATGGGTGAAGCTGTTGAGGCATTAACCATCGTAGTTATTGTATTGATTAACGCGACCCTTGGCTTTTTACAGGAATATAAAACGGAAAAGACTTTGGAAGCGTTAAAAAATATGGCCGCTCCCACCGCAAAGGTAATTCGTGACGGAATACAGACAGAAATTCCCGCGGCCGATGCCGTTCCAGGTGATCTACTGGTACTAGAGGCGGGGGACCGGGTTGCGGCTGACGCCCAAATAGTCGAGGCTGTGCTTTTACAAGCCGACGAAGCTATGCTGTCCGGTGAGTCCCATCCGGTAAACAAAACACAGCTGCCGCAAGACGAGGGCTCAGATGGCTTTCGCAAAGACATGGTCTACATGGGCACTACCATCACAAAAGGGCGGGGAAAAGCCATTGTGTCCGATACAGGCATGAAAACACAGATGGGGCAGATCGCCGGTATGCTGGACACCATTGGAACGGAGAAAACACCCTTGCAGGAAAAGCTGGGCAGTCTGGGAAAATATATCGGCGTTGGATGCCTTTTAATCTGTGCAATTGTCACTTTAACAGGAATCCTTCGGGGAGAACCCATATTCGATATGCTGTTAACAGGGATTTCTTTAGCGGTTGCCGCCATCCCGGAAGGGCTGCCTGCCGTCGTGACGATTGCCCTTGCCCTCGCCGTATCCAGAATGGTAAAAAGAGGGGCTTTGATTCGAAAACTGCATGCGGTGGAAACGATGGGATGCGCCCAGGTTATCTGCACGGATAAAACAGGGACACTCACCGAAAATCGAATGACTGTACAGGAAATCGCAGTCCCCAAACAGCATTTTTATTTAAACGCTTCTGCGAAAAAGGACCAGCGTTTCCTCTCGCAGGATAATATGGACGCTGCAGAATCACAAGATGTAAAACGCTTGATGGAGATCGCGATTTTGTGCAACAATTCGGTACTTTCCGCACAAGAGGAAAAGGAAAAACAGGCTATACAAGGCGATCCAACAGAGACAGCTCTTCTGACCATGGCAAAAAATGCACATTTTTCCGTCAACAAAACCCTAAGGGATTTTTCCCGTACCTTCGAAATCCCCTTTGATTCACAGCGAAAGAGAATGAGTGTTATTGTCCGGGATCGCCAAGGAGACCGATGGCTTTTTTCCAAAGGTGCGCCTGACTATCTTCTGGAGCTGTGCAGCTATTATTTAGAGGACGGAAAGGTGAAGCTGTTAAGTGCCTCAGTCCGGAAAAAAATCCAGGCGCAAAATGAGCAGATGGCCCAGAAAGCGCTGCGGGTATTGAGCTTTGCTTATAAAGAGGAGCCGGAGGAATCGGAACAGGCGGAAAAGGATCTCATCTTTGTTGGGCTGTCTGGAATGATTGATCCTCCAAGACCAGAGGTATACCAAGCGGTGCAGACCTGTAAAAGAGCTGGAATTCAAACGGTTATGATCACTGGAGATCACATGGCTACTGCTTCAGCAATTGCCAAGGAATTGAAAATTCTTGATCCTGGCGGACGGGTAGTAACCGGTGCGGAGCTTGATAAAATCACCGACGCCCAATTAGATCGAGAATTGGAGCAGATCCGCGTTTTTGCGAGAGTTGCACCCGCCCATAAGCTGCGAATCGTTAAAGCCTTTAAAAAGAAGGGGAAAGTCGTTGCCATGACCGGTGATGGCGTCAACGACGCGCCTGCGATCAAAGAGGCGGATATTGGGGTGGCAATGGGCAATGGCACCGATGTGACCAAAGAAGCAGCATCTGTTGTACTTTTAGACAGCTCCTTTGCCACTTTGGTAAGCGCTATCGAAGAGGGAAGGGTAATCTATAAAAATATCCGGAAGTTTATCCGATATCTGCTCTCATGCAATATCGGAGAGATTGTGACCATGTTTTTTGGCATGCTGATGGGAATGCCCGTTGTTTTGCTCCCTATCCAGATTCTAATTGTCAATTTGGTTACGGACGGACTGCCCGCCATCGCTTTAGGCCTGGAACCGGCAGAAAAAGACATTATGCAAAGGCCGCCAAGAAAAAGGCAGGAGGGGATTTTTTCCGATGGTCTTTTATCCACTATCGTATTTCGTGGAATTCTGATCGGCTTTACCACACTGGCAATTTTCACCTCTTTCTACCGCAGCACCGCAGATTTGACAGTAGCGCGGACAGGTGCGCTGACAACGCTTGTGCTTACACAGCTTATCCATGTGTTCGAGTGTAAAAGGGAGGACGAAGGGATTTTTAGAATCAACCTGCTGGATAACTGGAAGCTTATTGCCGCCGTCTTATTTTCCGCCTTTGTTTTAGTGCTAAGCATCAATCTGCCGGTCTGCAATCTGCTGTTTCAGACGACGACGCTCACCTGGAGACAAATTGGGCAAATTGCCGCTTATTGCGCTACCGTTCCTGTTTTGTCCTCTCTGTCCATCTCCTATCAGCATAAACGTAAAACCAAGAAACGGCAGGAAGAAATAAAGTTACACTATCCATTAGAGGAAAATTAAATGGAAAAAAGTATTAAAAGGAGTCAGTCCAATCCGGATTGACTCCTTTTAATACTTTTTTATCCCTAAAGCCATATTTCCCGCTTAAAATAGATTCTTCAGCGAAAAATTCCAATTCTGCTTTTGCTTCAAATGCAGTCCATACAAAACAATCACCGGGGCGAGTATAAATCCCCAAATACCCCAAATTTGCGCGCCGGCATACATAGCGGTAATAGTAACTAATGGATGAAGACCAAACTGCTTTCCAAGAATTTTCGGCTCAATAATTGTTCGGACCAACGATATGATTCCATATAAAACCAAAAGACCGATTCCCTGAAAATAACTTCCCCCTACACAACAGGTGACTGCCCAAGGCACTAATACAATACCAGGTCCCACAATTGGCAACGCGTCCGCTGCTGCAATAAAAAATGCCATGGACAAAAAGTTTTCCACCTCCAGCAGCCAAAGGCCCAGTGAAAGCTCTAAAAAGGTAATCAGAAACAAAATTCCATAAGCTTTCAAAATTTGAAACAAGGTAGAAAAAATAAACTCCTTTAGATCCAGCAGTATTCTGTGAACGGTTCGTGGTGTATTATGCTGGATCCAGAGACTGATATTTTGATACTCTACCGAAATCATAAAAGAAGAGAGTATTGCAAATAGAAAGGCAGTGAATATTCCCGGCGCTTTTCCAAGCCAACTGCTAAAAAAAGCTAATGCTTTTGCTGAATATTCGACTAGCGTTTTTTGCAGCTGTGACATTAATTCGTTAGAGGATCGGACTCGTGAGGATTCATACATATTCCCTCCAGAAAATTGTTCTGAAAGAATGGTCAAAAACGGTTCGATCTGTTCTTTATATACTTTGGGAAGAAAAACAAACAGGTGCTGAATCCCCGTTACAATCAAACAGCTTAGCAGCCAAAGCAGGATGCCGCTTAAAAGGTACAGAAGAACCAGAAGAGCCACCGACCAAAAGCTTTTTTTGGCACAGGAAAAACGGCTGATCCAGTTTACTGCCGGATGAAGCAGAAAGGCTAAAAAGAGACCTGCTAAAAAAGGCCAAAACAATTGAAAAACAAATTTTATGCCGAAATAAGCAAAGAAAAATATAGCAGACCAAAAGGCGGTATTTAAAAGAAAATCTTTTTTTTGGTCAATGTTCATGAATGTAAATCCCCTCCATCCGCCTGACAGGCCTTATAAATAAAAGTCTTAAAACCTTTGCAGTGCCTTTATGTGAAAAGAAAAATCGCATAAAATCTAATTAATATCGTGCGAAAAAAATAGGTTTTTATACAAATATCATCGAAAAATAACGATTTTATAAGTATACGTTCGCTAATTTTTTATAATCGGTATATTTTGCTGTATTCTCTGCTGAATCAGCTTTTTTCCGAATTGTGATCAGCAGATAGTTTTGCTATATTGTTTTTTATTCGAGGACAAACGTATTTTAGGAGAAGACAAAATGGAGAAAAAAGCAAAATACCTCTTAGTTGATTCTCAGATTTTGCCCGAAGTATATTTAAAGGCAGTTGCAGCAAAAAAATTATTGGCCCAAGGAAAAGCAAAAAGTGCGTCGGATGCAGCTAAGGCAGCCGGTATTTCCCGCAGTGCCTTTTACAAATACAAGGATTTCGTCCATGAGTACCATACAAGCTTAAACGGCTGTATCATAACGATATCTGCGGCATTGGCGGATGAGGCAGGTGTTTTATCTTCACTGATGGCGCAGATTTCAGAAAGCGGCGGGAATATTCTAACCATTCATCAAAATATCCCTATGGATTCTGTAGCGCCTGTTTTGATTTCCCTTAGAACCGACCAATTAAAGTGCTCGCAGGAGGAACTGCTGGAAAAAGCAAAGCAGCTACCTGGTGTATTGAATATCCAATTTGCTTCAGGAAATTAATAAACAAACTAGGGAGGCGGAAAAATTGATAAAAATAGCGCTTATGGGGCACGGTGTGGTAGGCTCTGGCGTTGCGGAGTTATTGGAGGATAAAAGCAGAGAGCTTGAACACAAGGCAGGAGAGACCTTATCCTGTGCCAAAATTTTGGACCTTCGTGATTTTCCCGATACGCCATATGCTGATCGGTTTACAAAAGATTTCAATGAAATTGTATCCGACTCGGCCATTCAAATTGTGGTAGAAGCAATGGGGGGGCTGCATCCTGCTTACGAATTTGTAAAAGCGTGTTTGGAAAAAGGCAAAAGCGTGGTTACATCTAATAAAGAGCTGGTGGCAGAAAAGGGTTCCGAATTGTTGCGGCTGGCAAAGGAAAAAAATGTAAACTTCTTTTTTGAGGCCAGCGTAGGCGGAGGTATCCCAATTATACGGCCAATGCATCTGTGTCTTGCCGCCAACCAAATTGATGAGATTTATGGCATTTTAAACGGCACTACTAATTTTATTCTCACCAAGATGATCAAAGAACAGATGACTTTTCAAGATGCGCTGCTTTTGGCTCAGAAGCTGGGCTATGCGGAAAAGGATCCATCGGCCGATGTGGATGGGGTCGATGCCTGTCGAAAAATCTGTATTTTAGCATCGTTGGCATTTGGAAGGCAAATTTATCCTCGAGAGGTGTACACCGAAGGAATCTCCAAAATTACACTAGAGGATGTAGAATATGCCAAAAATGCCGGCTATGCGATCAAACTAATCGGGCAGGCAAAACGACTTTCAAAGGATAAATGCTGTGTGCTGGTAAGTCCGGCCTTTGTCCCGATTGACAATCAACTGTCCGGCATCGACGATGTTTTTAACGGTGTGCTGATAAAAGGCGATGCTGCCGGAGAAGTATTGTTCTACGGGAAAGGCGCTGGCAAGCTGCCGACTGCCTCCGCCGTAGTTGCGGATATCGTCCATATCGCGAAATCTTCTCATACAAGTCTTTCGCTAACCTGGGAGGATTCGAATGCGGATAGTGTTGCGGATATCTCAACATACGAAAACGCCTTTTATTACCGGCTGCGTGGCTCGATTTCTCCCAAAAAAGCAGAGGAGCTTTGGGGACCGCTCACATTTCTTTCCCGCAAAGGCCAGCCGGCTGATGAGATCGCGTTTCTGACCGGATGTATGCTGCAGGCGCGTGCAGCCGCTATCGAACAGAAACTTGGCGGCCAAACCGAAATTCTGGGAAAAATCCGACTGCTGGCATAAACCAACGAAAGGAAAAAAACATATGATAAAAGTGCAGATTCCTGCCACCAGCGCCAACATCGGTTCAGGCTTTGACTCATTAGGTCTGGCAGTTACAATGTATAATTCGATTGAACTGGAAGAATCGGACCATCTTGATATCCAAGCGATGGATGATACCCAGATTCCCTTGGATGAATCCAATCTGGTGTATCAAAGTATCCAATATATCTATGATCTGTGCGGCAGACCTTTTAAAGGGATGAAAATCCGGCAGAAGAACCAAATCCCTATTGCCCGGGGATTAGGAAGCTCGTCTGCCTGTATTGTAGGCGGCATTGTAGGCGCGAACCATCTTTTAGGAGAGCCCTTATGTCAGCAGGAGCTTGTAAATATCGCCGCTACAATGGAGGGACATCCGGATAATGCGGCGCCAGCGCTGTTAGGCGGATTGGTCACCGCCGTGCTGGAAAAGGGGAAGGTTTATTATGTTAAGCAGGCCATTGCGCAGGATCTTCGGTTTGTGGCCATCGTTCCGGATTTTCCGCTAAAAACCTCTTTTGCCCGTCAGGCGCTGCCAAGAGATGTTTCCCACAAAGACGCTGTTTTTAATCTTTCACGATCGGCGCTGATGTCGGTTTCCCTTTATTCCGGAAACTACAACAATTTAAAAATCGCCTGTGACGACCGTCTGCATCAGCCATACCGTCTCTCGCTCATCAACGGCGCCCATGAGGTGTTCGATTTGGCCTACCAGCTTGGGGCTTATGCCATATATATCAGCGGTTCCGGTTCTACGCTTATGGCAATTGTAAGCGCAGAAAAAAAAGATTTTGTCCAACAGATTCGCGCAGGCTGCGACCAATTAGGTCTGAAGCAGTGGAGAATTCATGAGCTGTCCGTCACCAATGTGGGGGCTCGTGTATTAGAAGAATAGGGGGTACGAAAACATGAGTCTAATCGTTCAAAAATTCGGCGGTTCATCGGTTGCCAACACTGAGCGGGTATTTAACGTTGCGCATATCGTTACAGAAGCTTATGACAAAGGCAACGATGTAATTGTAGTCGTTTCTGCGCAGGGGGATACGACCGATGATCTGATCGAAAAAGCGGCACAGATTAATCCAAATCCTTCCAAACGGGAAATGGACGTGCTTCTTTCTACAGGTGAACAAATCTCTATTGCGCTACTGGCCATGGCTATCGAAAAGCTTGGATATCCAGTCATCTCTTTGACTGGTCCGCAGGCTGGATTTATCACCGATTCAAACCATAGCAAAGCCCGTATCCGCCGGATTGAAAAGGAACGGATAGAAAATGAAATTGAAAAACATAATATTGTTATCGTCGCGGGATTTCAGGGAATCAATCGCTATGATAACATTACAACGCTTGGGCGTGGCGGCTCAGATACCAGTGCGGTAGCTTTAGCAGCGGTATTTCACGCTGATTTATGTCAGATTTTTACCGATGTTGACGGCGTTTATACCGCTGATCCCCGCATTGCTCCAAACGCAAGAAAGCTGGATGAAATTACATATGACGAGATGCTGGAGCTGGCCAGTCTTGGGGCAAATGTCCTGCACAATCGGTCGGTAGAAATGGCGAAAAAATATAATGTAAACCTTGAAGTGGTTTCCAGCCTGGAGAGGAAACCTGGAACAAAGGTTAAGGAGGCAACAGACGTGGAAAAAATGTTAATCAAAGGTGTGGCAAGGGATGATGACGTCGCTCGGATTTCGGTTGTTGGCGTACCAGATAATCCCGGTATTGCTTTCCGGCTGTTTTCTACATTGGCTTCGAAAAAAATTGATGTGGATATTATTTTGCAATCGATCGGCCGGGATGGGACAAAGGACATCAGCTTTACCGTGTCCAAAGGGAATTCAGAAGAAGCCGTCAAAGTCGTTAAATCGCTCAAAGAAGTACTTTGCTTCCAGTCGATCGAGCGGTCGGAGGACATTTCCAAGGTTTCGGTAGTCGGCGCTGGTATGCAGAGCAATCCCGGCGTCGCCGCAAAAATGTTTGAGGCTTTGATGGACGCCCATATCAATATTCAGATGATTTCCACCAGTGAAATCAAAATTTCAGTTTTGATTGATCTAAAAGATTCAGCTCGTGCTGTAACAGCGATACATGACGCTTTTTTTGCCGATCTGCCTCGATAAAAATCTCTCCATTTAAAAAACGACTATGGAACACGCTTGTTGCCATAGCCGTTTTTGTGTGGTCATTTTGTTAGATTGGTTGCAATCGGGTGGTTATTTTGTGTATACTGGAAACGATGAGAGGAGTGGAAGTACAATGAAGCTGCAACAATATCAGCACGATCTTTTTACCTATGCTAAGCTACTTTTGGGAATCGACAGCCCTACAGGCTATACCGCTAAAGTCATTGATGCAATCGGTCAGGTTGCGCAGAGCCTTGATTTTGGTTTCGAAAGGACGGTTAAAGGGTGTGGTATGGTCTGTATACCCGGACGGGACAGCAGCAAAAGGGTGGCGGTTTCCGCTCATGTGGATACGCTTGGTGCAATGGTTCGCTCTATCACGGCAAATGGTATGATCAAGTTTACACCGGTTGGCGGTCCGATTCTGCCAACACTTGACGGAGAATACTGCAAGATCCTTACCCGTGAAGGGAACATTCACACAGGTACGATTTTAAGCTTGAGTCCGGCGGCGCATGTTTTTGGGGATGCTTCCACCAGGACCCGAGACGACGCCAATATGGCTGTTCGCATTGACGAAGAGGTATCAAAAAAAGAAGATGTAGAAAATCTGGGAATTGCCCCCGGCGATTATATTTTTATCGATCCTAAAACTGAAATTACTTCCAGCGGCTTTTTAAAATCCCGGTTTATCGACGATAAAGGAAGCGCCGCCTGTCTATTGACGGTTTTAAAAATTTTGCGGGATCAGAATCTGCGGCCTCAATACAATACTGTGTTTTTCTTTTCCGTTTATGAAGAAACCGGACATGGCGCCGCTTATCTTCCGCCGGACTGCACAGAACTGCTGGCTGTGGATATGGGCTGTATCGGTGACGACTTGAGCTGTACAGAATATGATGTTTCGATTTGTGCAAAGGATTCTCATGGGCCTTACGATTACGAAATGGTCAGCCGGCTGGTATCCTTAGCGCAGGAAAAGGATTTACAGTACGCAGTAGATATCTATCCCCGTTACGGTTCGGATGTCGGTGCCGCTTGGTCTGCGGGCAACGATGTTAAGGGAGCGTTAATCGGTCCAGGCGTCCATGCGTCTCACGGTATGGAACGAACACACTATAAAGGACTGGAAAATACGATCCAGCTACTTTTGGCTTATCTGGGCTGCTAAAAACTAGTTGGTTTTGCATGTCAATAAAAGAAAAAGGGCGCGTATGCACCCTTTTTCTTTTTTATAAAACCACTTATTTTCCTTAAAAATCAAAAAATGTTTACCTTTTCATCATCATTTTAGAGCATTTATTGATGTCGCCGCAACCTAGTGTAATTACTAAATCCCCTGGCCGCGCATGAGACAACACATACTCTGTGATGCTTTCAAAAGAGGGAAGGCAAATTGTCCCAGGCACCTTTTTCGCCAAATCCTCAGAAGAAATACCATATTCATTTTTTTCTCTCCCTCCCATAATCGGGGCAAGAACGACCTGGTCGGCGATCGGAAGTACCCGGGCAAAATCGTCAAGCAGAATCTTTGTGCGCGAAAAAGTAAAAGGTTGAAACACTGCCCAGACCTGCCGGAAGTGCATTTCCTTTGCGGCTTTTAAAGTTGCCTCCAATTCAGTTGGATGGTGCGCGTAATCGTCGGCAATAGTAATCCCGTTTTTCTCTCCTAAAATTTCGAACCGACGTTTGGCCCCATGAAAATCGCTGAGGGTTTCAGAGAGCTGTTGGGGAGAAGCGCCTGCTTTCAAACAGGCGGCGCAGGCGGCGACAGCGTTTAAGATATTGTGTTTTCCAGGAACAGAGAGGGAAATATCCGCTATTTTTTCTCCCCGATGCATGAGGGTAAAAACCGTTTTCCCTTGTGGATGGTAAGAGATCTGGGTCGGATAATAATCACAGGAGGAGCCTGACCCAAAGGTGATGATTTCTTTTTCCGTCAGTCCTTCAATCGCTCTCTTTGTATTTTCATCGTCGGCGTTGACAATCAGAGTACGGCTTGTTTTTTCCGCAAACTTACGAAACGAGTGGATAATATTTTCCAAAGTTCCAAAATACTCCAAGTGATCCGCATCGATATTGAGGATAACCGATATATCAGGGGATAATTCCAAAAAATGATCGTTGAACTCGCAGGCTTCGCAGACCATCAAGTCCTTTTTGCCAACCCGCCCGCTGCCGTGCAGCAAAGGCAGCTTACCGCCGATTACAACCGAAGGGTCTAAGCCGGCGCTAAGTAAAATCTGCGTAATCATAGAAGAAGTCGTCGTTTTCCCATGAGTACCGGAAACGCAGATTGCGTTATGGTAATCCTGGGTAATGAGTCCCAGCAGTTTTGCCCGTTCCAAAACCAATACACCAGAGGCGAACGCAGCAGCCAGCTCAGGGTTCTCTTTAGAAACAGCAGCAGTATAGACGACGCAGTCTGCTCCATCTAAATGTGCTGGGTCATGGCCAATAAAAACAGGGATTCCCAGCACGTTGCGCTCATACTCGACCGTATCCGTTTCGTTGTTGTCCGATCCGGTAATATAACAGCCCTTTTGGTGAAGGATCTGTACAAGTGGAAACATACCGGATCCGCCAATTCCGATAAAATGAAAGTGTTTCTTGCTTTTTAAGATCTCTTCATAGCTGCCGCACACAAATAAGCCCCCTAAAAATGTAGAATCCGTATGTTTATTATATTGCTTCATCAACATAAAATAAACACCTTTTAAAAAATTTACAAAGATTTTTTCAGACTGCATAAGGTTTTTCCTTTGTTCCATACTAAAAACATCAACAAGGAGGGAAAATCACGATGAATGTAACAGACATCCGAATCAGAAAAACCTATGAAGAGGGAAAACTCAAAGCGTTAGTATCTGTGACAATTGACCAGGATCTGGCTGTACATGATATTAAAGTTATTGAGGGGAGCGAGCGGCTATTTGTAGCAATGCCAAGCAGAAAGGACGATAACGGTGTATTCCGCGACATCGTTCATCCCATTACCATGGAAGGGCGAAAAACATTAGAAGGCCTCATTTTAGAAGAATATCATAAGCATCTTTCTCAACAAGAAGCCTACGCGGAAAATGGAGGAAAAAACCGCTGGTAAGAAAAAGGATAGCCGTCTACAAAGGCTATCCTTTTTACATAAATGACGAATAAAAATGAATCTCCTGCAAATTCTCTTGCATTTTTTTCTTAAGAAAGCTACAATAGTAGCGGATAGGTTTATTTTAAAGAGGTGAGAGCATGAGCAGGGACTTGATTCATTCGATAAGACAGCAGGTGCCCGGATTTTCAAAAGGGCAAAAACGAATTGCGCAGTATATTCTGGAGCACTATGATAAAGCCGCTTTTATGACGGCGGCTAAATTGGGAACAACCGTCGGCGTAAGCGAATCAACGGTAGTGCGCTTCGCCTCCGAACTGGGATTTGAAGGATATCCACAATTACAAAGGTCCCTGCAGGAATTGATCCGCAACCGTTTGACCTCTGTACAGCGTATGGAGGTTACAAGCGATCAATTAGGAGAGACTAATGTTTTACATAAGGTGCTGAATTTGGATATTGAAAAAATCCGCCGTACAATGGAAAAAATTTCGGTTGAAGATTTTGAAAAGGCGGTCGATACAATTGTCAGCGCCAAAAATATCTACATTCTTGGCGTACGAAGCGCCTCGGCCTTATCCGGCTTTATAGGATTTTATTTTAATCAGATATTTGACAGCGTACGGCTGGTAAATACCACAAGTACCAGTGAAATGTTTGAGCAAATCATGCGCATTAAAGAAGGAGACGTATTTATCGGCATAACGTTCCCGCGCTATTCCAAGCGAACTGTAAATGCCGCTGCCTTTGCAAAGCAAAACAATGCAAAGGTAATTGCCATTACAGATTCGGAAGTGTCTCCGATTGCCGAAGTAGCGGACCATCTTCTCTTAGCGCGCAGTGATATGGCTTCATTTGTCGATTCATTGGTAGCGCCGCTGAGTATGATTAATGCGTTGATAGTCGCGATTGGTATCCGAAAAAAGGACGAAATTTCTATAATCTATGAGCGATTAGAGAAAATTTGGGATGATTATGGTGTATATGAGAAGATAGAGGAGCCTCACCGATGAAGCAATTTGACCTGATTGTCATAGGCGGCGGAGCTGCCGGCCTGATTGCCAGCGGAACTGCGGCAAAAGAAGGTGCGCAGGTGCTTTTAATCGAGCGCAACACACGCATGGCGCGTAAGGTGATGATTACCGGGAAAGGCCGCTGTAATTTGACCAATCATTGCAGTGAAGAAGCTTTCTTACAAAACGTTTGCAACAATCGTAAATTCCTTTTTGGGCCGATCCATCGATTTCCACCGCAGCAAACAATGAAATGGATGGAAAGCTTAGGTGTTCCTCTCAAGATCGAGCGGGGAGGTCGTGTTTTTCCTGTTTCTGACAAGGCTGTAGATATCGTGGACGCATTGGTAGCATTTGCGCAAAAAGCAGGTGTTACTTTTCTACAAAGGCGCATCACCGGGTTGGAAACATCTGGCGGATTGGTCTGCGGGGTTTATGATGAGGAAAAAAACTTCTTTGCAGCCTCAAAGGTGATCATCGCAACCGGAGGAAAAAGTTATCCTTTGACCGGGTCTTCAGGAGACGGATATTGCCTTGCCGCTCAAGCCGGTCATACCATCGTGCCGCCCAGACCATCCCTGATTCCTATCGAAACACAGGAGGACTGGTGCCGGGATTGCATGGGCCTTTCTCTAAAAAACGTCACCCTGACTTTATGGGAAAAAGGGAAAAAGAAACCACTTTACAGTGAATTAGGCGAGATGCTTTTTACCCATTTTGGTGTGTCAGGACCACTGGTGCTCACCGCCAGCACCTATCTAAAAAAAGAATTAACCTCCTATTTTATGGAGATTGATTTGAAGCCTGCGCTAAATGAAAATCAGTTGGAGCAACGCATCCTACGAGATTTTGAAGCAAGGCAAAACAAGAATTTTTTTAACGCTTTGTCTGAGCTTCTTCCCCGCAAAATGATTTCTTCTGTCATACGCTTATCCCAGATTCCACCGGATAAAAAGGTGCATCAAATAACTAAAGAACAGCGCGATCAGCTGATTGAAACGATGAAGCATTTGCCTTTGCATCCTAAAAGACTGTTACCCATTGAGGAAGCAATTGTCACCGCAGGCGGAGTGAATGTAAAAGAAGTGATCCCTCAAACAATGGAGTCCAAATTATGTCGCGGCCTATATTTTGCAGGTGAAGTATTAGACCTTGACGGAAAAACGGGTGGATTTAATCTGCAAATTGCATTTTCAACCGGTTTTGTTGCTGGAAAAAGCGCAGGAAAGGGGAAATCATAATGTTTGCCGTTGCGATAGACGGTCCTGCCGGAGCTGGAAAAAGCACCATCTCCCGCGCGGCCGCAAAGGAAATTGGGTTTTTATATGTAGATACTGGCGCTTTATATCGGGCAGTTGCATATGACATATTAAAAAATCGGATTGATCCTACCGACCAGAAAGCGGTTTGCGAGCGCTTGTCTGCAATTGAGGTGCATTTTGGCTACGAAGGCAAAGAGCAGCAGGTTTATTTGAATAAAGAAAACGTGACAGACAAACTGCGTACACCGCAGGTTTCAGCCGCTGCGTCCTTAGTTTCAGCCATTGGACCTGTGCGGCAGTTTCTATTCTCACAACAGCAGGATATTGCCCGGGAAAATAATATTATAATGGACGGACGGGATATTGGTACGGTAGTTCTTCCAAACGCGCAGGTAAAAATTTATCTGACTGCCACAACGGAGGAACGGGCTCGCCGCCGTTTTGACGAATTGTGGAAAAAAGGGGAAAGTGTTAGCTTTCAGGCGGTACTTTCCGACCTGATAAAAAGGGATGAAAACGATATGAACCGAAAAGTATCTCCTCTTCGTCAAGCACCGGATGCCATTGTAGTTGATACATCTAAAATGGATTTGGCACAATCGGTTCAGGCAATTCTGACAATTATCAAAAAGAAAATAGGGCAGGGAACAAAATGACAAACTGGTTTTACTATTTGGGAAAAGCTTTGACGGGTTTTATTTTCCGCATCTGGTTTCACCTGGAATTTTATGGCCAAGAAAATCAACCAAAAGATCACGGTTACATCCTATGCTGCAATCATCGCTCCGGGCTGGATCCAGTATTGGTAGCGCAAAAAGTGAAAAAGCCAATTCGATATATGGCAAAGTCAGAGCTTTTTCAAAACAAATTCGTCAGCTTTATTATCCGTCATTTAGGCGCCTTTCCGGTGGCGCGCGGGAAAGGCGACACCAGCGCCATTGATACTGCGGTAGAGACAGTAAAAGGCGGCAGGGTCCTGGGCTTATTTCCCGAGGGAACCCGTTCCCCTGATGGTCAGCTGCTGCGCTTTAAATCCGGCGCTGTGGTCATTGCCGCTCAGAGCAAAGGCGATTTACTGCCGGCTGCTATTTGGTACAGTGGAAAAAAATTCCGCTCTAAAGTAATTATTCGATATGGCAAACCCATTCCTAACAGTGAGATTCTCATCGAGGAGCACGCAGCTAAACAAATTAAGGAAGTTGTTTCTCGTCTGCACAACGAAGTAGAAAAGCTTTTGGAGGAGACAAAATCGTGCGAGTTAAGGTAGCCAAAACAGCTGGGTTTTGTTTTGGCGTTGATAGAGCGGTAAAAATGGCGTTTCAGGCGGCACAAGTGTATCCGCATGCGGTAACGCTCGGTCCTATTATCCATAACCCGCAGATTGTACAACAACTGGAGAAGGCCGGCGTATTTTCAGTAGAGAGACCAGAAGATATTCCTCAAGGCGCAACTGCAGTCATCCGTTCCCACGGGGTTGGTCATTTTGTGTATGATTATTTAAAAAAGCAACAAATTCCATATATCGACGCTACCTGTCCTTTCGTAGCAAAAATTCATAGAATTGTAGAGGAATACAGTGAAAAGGGTTACCACGTTCTGGTGGCTGGAGACAAAAAACACCCGGAAGTGGAAGGGATTATTGGGTTTTGTCAGAACGGCGCAGCTGTGTTTAAATCTTTAGAAGATCTCATGGATATCACAGCGGATGCAAATAATTGGAAAAATGATCCATGCATTTTAGTTGCACAGACCACTTTTCACACCCAAGAATGGAGAAAATCTTCATTTTTCGCGAAAAAAGTCTATACAAATCTAATTATTTTTGATACAATATGTAATGCTACCGAAATGCGACAGCAGGAAGCGGTTTTGTTGGCTCAAGAGTCAGATCAAATGGTGGTGATCGGGGGTAAAAACAGTTCTAACACTGTAAAATTGGCAGAAATTTGTAGCCAATTTTGTCCGACGGCTCATATTGAAAAGGCCAACGAGCTGCCGCAGTTTGATTTTTCCGCAAATCTTTTGGTTGGTGTCACTGCCGGTGCTTCGACTCCGGCTTGCATAATTAAGGAGGTACAAGAAACCATGAGTGAATTTATTACAAACGACGAATTAAGCTTTGGAGAGATGCTGGATCAGTCTTTCAAGAGTACATATAACGGTAAGAAGGAGACAGGTGTTGTTGTTGGTATTACCCCCACCGAGGTCCAGGTTGATATTGGTACAAAACACACTGGTTATGTGCCGTTAAATGAGTTGACCGACGATCCCAATGCAAAAATTGAAGATCTTGTCAAGGTTGGAGATGAAATTGAGTTGCTGGTTGTCCGTGTAAACGATGTGGAGGGTACAGTTGTCCTCTCTAAAAAGCGTTTGGACGCGATCGCTGGTATGATGAAGGTTCAAGAGGCTGTTGAATCTGGAGAAATTTTGGAAGGCAATGTAATCGAAGCGGTAAAAGGCGGCGTAATCGTTTCGACCAACGGCGTACGAGTTTTTGTTCCTGCCTCTCAGGCCAGCCTGTCTCGTGTGGAGAATTTAGAGGAATTGGTCAAACAGCATGTTTCCTTAAGAATTCTGGAGTGCAAAGATGCGGGACGCGGTCGTAAACGTATTATCGGTTCCATAAAATCCGTTTTGAAGGAACAAAGAAAAGCGCAGGAAGAAGAATTCTGGAAGACAGTCGAGATTGGCAAGAAATACACTGGCGCAGTAAAATCCCTTACCTCCTATGGTGCTTTTGTTGACTTAGGCGGTGTGGATGGCATGATTCATATTTCTGAGCTATCCTGGAATCGAATCAAGCATCCGTCAGAGGTTGTGAATATTGGCGATGTTTTAGAGGTTTATATTAAGGATATCGATACGGAAAAGCATAAAATCTCTTTAGGCTACAAAAATGAAAAGGACAATCCGTGGGAAATTCTGAAAAATGAATATCCAGTTGGAACGATTTCCAAGGTTAAAGTCGTATCTGTCACCACCTTTGGTGCTTTTGCGCAGATTATTCCCGGTATTGACGGTTTGATTCATATTTCTCAAATCTCTTCTGAAAGAGTCAATAAAGTCTCTGACGTATTGAATGTTGGCGACGAGGTCGAGGCAAAGATCACCGAAATTGACTTTGAGAAAAAACGTGTAAGCTTGTCTATGCGTGCTGTTAACGAAGCTGCACCGGAGTCTGAAGAGGCTGAATAGGGTCCGCGTGTTGTTTTACGTAAACAGAAGAAAATCTGTTCATTTTAAGGGGATGGGAAAGCTGCGGACACATTTGTGTTCGCAGCTTTTTCTCATTCTTAGCCGTATAATATACCGACCATAAATCCATACTTTTTTTGATTGTATTTTTGGAGGAAAGGTTGAAAAATCATTGAGAAGGCGGATGCTTATACGGTTTATCTCTCTTTTGATTCTGTTGCAGATATTCTCTTCCTGTCAAAGGGAAGCGGGTTCCGCCCGCCTAAAGGCGGGGGAATCTCTTGTCAGTCTTATAAACTGCATACAGTCCTCCTTTGGAGATTACGATATTCCTTACAGTGCTGAGATAGACGATACTTCCTTACAGGAGCTTTTTTATATTGATCCTGAGGATGTGGAAGCCTATATTGGATTCTATTCCCGCGCGATTACCTCAGCGGACAACCTTTTGGCCGTCCAAGCAAAGGAGGGGAAGGTAGATCAAATCCTTTCCGGTATGCAACAGCGGCAGGAGGATCTTAAGGAGAATTTCAAGGAGTATCTTCCTGAGCAGTATGAAAAAGCCTGTGCGGGGCAGATTGTAACAAAAGGAAATTTTGCTGTGTTTATTTTGCTGGGTGATCTTCAATCCGATTGGAACGCACAATACCAGCAGGCCAAAGAACAAATTGCATCCCTTTTTGAATAACAATTGAAGGAGCATGACATGGTTTTCAGCAGTATTATTTTTCTATTTCGCTTTTTACCCATCACGCTTTTACTTTATTATATCGCACCCTCAAAAATAAAAAATGCTGTTTTGGTCGTTTGCAGCTTATTTTTTTATTCCTGGGGAGAGGTTCGGTATTTTCCTATTATGATCGCTTCTGTTCTAGTAGATTATACCGTCTCTTTAATCATTGAAAAAAACAGAAGCAGCACAGTTATTTGCAGAATATGTATGGGAATTTCTTTATTCTTTAATCTGGGGATGCTATTTTTCTTTAAATATACCAATTTCTTTATAGAAAATTTCAATGCTCTTACCGGATTATCCTTAAAAGGGATTGCTTTAACTTTACCGTTAGGCATCAGCTTTTATACTTTTCAAACCCTGTCCTATACCATTGATGTGTACCGAAATAAAACAACTGCGGAACAGAATATTATTGATTTCGCAGCTTTTGTCACTTTATTTCCTCAGCTGATTGCGGGGCCAATTGTCAAGTATACAGATATCAGTCAGGAGCTGCGAAATCGGAAATTTGATTTGGCTCAAATCAATGACGGAATCACTACATTTATTTTTGGACTGGGGAAAAAGGTACTCATCGCAAATAATATTGGCAGCCTGTGGAATCAGGTGCAGGATTTAGGATTTACAAATGTGTCAACACCTCTTGCTTGGCTGGGAATTCTGGCATATTCTTTCCAAATCTATTTTGACTTTAGCGGATATTCGCTGATGGCCATTGGTATGGGCAAAATGCTAGGCTTTGAATTTCCCCAGAATTTCCATTATCCGTACATTTCAAAAAGTATGACCGAATTCTGGCGTCGTTGGCATATCACATTAGGGTCCTGGTTCCGGGAATATGTTTACATTCCTTTAGGGGGAAACCGTGTATCCAAACCACGCACATATTTTAATATCTTCATCGTTTGGGCTGCTACTGGCTTTTGGCATGGAGCCAGCTGGAATTTTGTCCTATGGGGACTGTTTTTTTTCCTTTTCTTGATAATAGAAAAAGCATTTTTACTAAAACATCTCGAAAAAAGCCATTTTTTTGCTCATATTTACGTATGCTTTTTCTTAGTTTTGAGCTGGGCCCTTTTTGCTATAACGGATTTTTCACAATTAGGAATCTTTTTACAAAAGCTTTTTTCCCTTTCTGGAGGAAACGATTGGATGTACTATATGCGCAATTATTTTATTACTTTTCTAGTGGCCATTTTTTGCTCTGTGCCATTGATTGAAAAGCTGTATAATAAAATAAAGCGTTTTTCGATTATAAACCTACTGATTCTGTCCATGATTTTCCTTTCCTCGGTAGCCTATCTGGTAGACGCTACCTATAATCCTTTTTTATACTTTCGATTTTAAGGGGGGAGAATATGAAAAAAATTGTAAAATATCCATTAGTTTTCATCTTTTTCCTATTTTTGCTGGGATATTTGATTTTTGATATCTCTTATTCCAAAAAAATGGTTTCCGAGCTCGAGAATAGGGAACTCGCTCAGCGGCCAAACTTTACGCTATCCTCATTTTACAATAACAAGTTTTCTCCTAAATACGAAAACTATATTAATGATCAATTTGTGTTGCGAGATCAGTGGATCAGTTTGAAATCCCGTTTGGAAAAATTGCTTGGCAAAATTGAAAACAATGGTATTATGTATGGGGAAGATGGGTTCATGTTCCAGCACTGTCCTACAGTAGATCTAGAGCGTATTCAGACCAATACAAGGTTTATTAATGAATTTATCGAAAAATATCCTGACATTACTGTTACAATGGCAATTATTCCAAATGCTTATACAATCTATCCGGATAAAGTACCAGTGGGGGCCGGGCAGGTTGACCAGGTAAGAGCAACTGAGGAGATTTACCAGCAGCTGCCGGATTCTGTCCGAACATTGGATGTTTTTTCCTCTTTATGGGAAAACAAAGGGGAGTATCTGTATTATCGTACCGATCATCACTGGACCACTTTGGGCGCATATTATGGATATGCAAAATTTTGCGCAGAAAAGGGATGGGAACCGGTTATACTGGATACCATCCCCAAAACAGAGGTAAAGGATTTCTATGGAACCTATTTTTCTAAAAGTAAATTGTACAATGCAGTTCCGGATACAATAACTTATTATGATATTCCCGTAGAAAGTATCACAATTGATGATAAAAAAGTTGACGGCTTATATGATCTGGACAAATTCCAGCAAAGAGATAAATATGCCGCTTTTTTGTGGGGAAATCATGGTATTACAGTAATTCAAAGCGGAAGCAACCTTCAGAAAGAAAAAGGGAAGACCAGCAGAATTTTGATTATAAAGGATTCATATGGAAACTGTTTTTCTCCCTTTTTGACCTATCAATATGATGAAGTCTATATCGTTGACCTTCGGGCAATTCCTATTAAAATAAGTGAGCTTTTAGAGAAAACTAAATTTGACGATATTCTCATACTTTATAATTTTATGAACTTTTCTACGGATACCAATCTGGCAAAACTTCGGTATTGATTCTATATGAAAAAATAAGCAGTGCCTTAAGCACTGCTTATTTTTACATAATTTGGGTTTTAGTCGAGAGTAGAATAAACAACTTTTCCGTCACAAATGGTCAGACATACCTTTATATCTTTCATAGAGTCCATAGAAGCGGTAAAAACGTCTCCGTCCAACACGGCAATATCCGCCCATTTTCCCGTTTCCAATGTACCGACACGGTCCTCGCGCGCCATGCCAATATGATTGTTAATCGTCCAGGCCTGCATAACCTCTCCAACGGTCATCGTATGCTTGCCATCATAGGCTGGTTCAGTATCGTTCCCTAAACGCCCGCTTACACAGTGGTAAATAGATTGCGCTACATCCGGAATAAACAAAGGAAGATCTGTCTGAGCGCCGATTTTAACGCCTGCATCCACCATAGCACGATAGTTATTGTGACGATCCATGCGCCATTCGCCAAATTTTTCAGCCATTGTACCAAGACGTTCCCAGCTTCCAAAAGCGCCCATTTGCAGACAAACTTCGGCAGGCGTGTCCATTTTCGCCATTCGCTTCAGGTCGTCAGGATGGATAACCGAAGTGAATAAAACGAATCCCTGACGATTGATTAGGCGACCATTTTCATCCTTCTGGCACTTGTCATACATATCCAAAATGCGGCGCACAGATGCATCCCCGCCAGCAGTCAGCGTGCTGCGCAAGCCAACGCGGTCGATCTCCAAAACCCATTTTTCTAAGGATTCATAATCGAAGTCCTCAAATACACCGATTTTTTCCTTCCCAAAATCCTCTGCATAGTTACCATCTTTTGTAAGCAGATCGCTGGCTGGATAGTATAAATTATAGCCATCGAAAAACAATTTATCGCTGTTAAAATTCCTTTTCGCCCAAACACCAAATGGAACATTGGGTATGTCCGCAACGGCCTGGGACATAAAGGCAATGCGAAGGGTCAGCCGATCTTCCTCTTCCAGCTTCTTGAGGATATTTGTAAAGCCATAGAACTCATCAAAGCCCATTTCCATGGTGGTCGTGATACCGCGGCTATTCAATAGCTTCATATAGGAAACAAAATCGTCGACGACAAAATCTTCATCTGAAAGATAAGCGTTCATTGCGCGCCAATTGCCTTCAGCAAAAACACGCTCTGGGTCAATCCGGTAGAATTCCAATGCCATCGTGTTCAGCCAAGCCTGACGGCGATTCGCGTGTACAATAATGACTGGACGATCCGAAATAACCTGATCCAAAGCAGCTGCGCCAGGTATTGTTCCGCCAACATTCTCCCAAGTAATCCCATGACCAAAAACGATTTTCTTTTTGGGATTGTTATCGGCATAATCTTTAACCACCTGAAGAGCTTCATCCAGACTTTTGATATTTGCCAAATCTGCACCTAAAAAACCAAACTCATACCCGGTAAAAAAGGAATGTGTGTCCGTAAACCCAGGAGAAATCACACGATCTCCCAAATCATAAACCTTTGTATGCCCATCAATCCATTGATCCTTTTCATCAATTGGACCAACTCCAGCTATTAATCCATCCTTAACTGCAACATATAGTGGTGAAGGCTCCAAGGTTTTTGCCGTAAAAACATTTTGCGAATACAAAAGAATATCTGCCGACATTGTAACAACTCCTTTTATGAGATAAGACAATGATAACACACAAGACAACCTAAGACAAGATAAAACCCAGGAATTTTATTACAAAGCCTTTTGATTTTCATTATCCGTTATTCTCCTCCCTTAATTTCGCTAAATTTTGATTTAGCGAAATTAAGGGTTTCATCTATTACCCTTCTCCTAATTGCCAAAATGCTTTTTAGCACTTATAATAAAATAAAATGTTTTAAAGTGAGGTCTTCATTATGAATTCTGCAATTTTAAAAAAATGTCCGCTCCTTTTGCGGGATTTTCTTTTTTATATGGAAACAATTCGCGGGCGCTCTCCCAAAACAGTCGAAGCTTATTACACAGATCTTCACACTTTTTTTTGTTTTATGAAGGCTTATAAAAACAATTTGGCCAAAGATAAATTAAGCGAAATGGATATTTCCGATATCGGACCAGAATTTATTCGCTCTATTACCCTTTCAGATGTTTATGAATATCTGAACTACACCATGTCTGAACGGGAAAATAACGCCAAAACTCGTGCAAGAAAGGTCTCTTCCTTGCGCTCATTTTTCAAATATCTTACAACTAAAGCGCATATTTTAGAGGAAAATCCCATTCAAGAGCTGGAAATTCCTGCATTGAAAAAATCTCTCCCAAAGTATCTCACCCTAGAGCAAAGTCTGGAGCTTCTTTCTCATATGGATTCTTCTTCTCCCAAGCGTGATTTTTGTATGGTAACGCTTTTTTTGAATTGCGGCATTCGCCTTTCAGAATTGGTTGGGCTCAACCTTTCCAATATTCATATGCATGAAAAAAGCATGACAGTTCTAGGAAAAGGAAATAAGGAACGTCTTCTTTATTTAAATGACGCCTGCATCCGATCCATTGAAGAATATTTACGTGAGCGTTCGCAAATTGCTGGAATCAAAGAAAAAAATGCCCTTTTTTTGTCCAGCCGTGGAACACGGATCACCGCACGGCGAGTACAGCAAATCATCCAAAGATCGTTAGAGCAGGCTGGATTAGCCGGCCAGGGATTTTCCACACATAAATTACGGCATACAGCTGCTACCCTTTTATATCAACAGGGCGGTGTAGATATACGGGTCCTCCAGGAGATGCTCGGTCATGTTAATCTTGGAACAACAGAAATCTATACACATACATCAAGTCAACAATTAAAAGAAGCTGCGGAAAGCTCCCCTCTTAAAAACGTTAAGCCTCCCCAAAATAAAAAAAAAGCCAAACAAAATTAACGATCTTGGCGCAACGCCTCAACAGGGTTTAGATTTGCCGCCTTTAGTGAGGGATAAGCGCCAAAAATCATTCCTATGGTTACCGCAAATAAGATTGCGAATCCGATTGATCCTGTTTCCAGTAAAAAGTCTATCTGGAAAATCTGACAGCTGATCCAGAAAACTCCTAATCCTGCTGCTGTTCCCGCAAAGCTTCCTAAAAGTGACAATGCAAATGCCTCGATTAAAAACTCCTGCACAATCATGGCTTTTGTTGCACCAATGGATTTTTTAATCCCAATTTCACGTGTTCTTTCACTGACGGAAGCCAGCATCACAGACATAATCCCTAAACCCGCCACAATCATGGATATTCCTGCAATGACAGCTAAAATGCGGGATACAAGCTGCATAATATAATTGAGCTTCTCTTTTTGCTGGGCAATATTCTGAGTTCGAAAAATACCGCTTCTTCCCTCCCTTTCATCCAACTGCGTTGTGAGCTGCTCTGAAAATACTTCTACCTCTGTTACATCTTCCAACTTCAGGGCGATTTGATCAAATCCTTTTTGTCCAAAGATCTGCTGCATAGATGAATAAGGAATATACACAAAAGACGGCATATATTCCCCAATAATACTCTGCATGAGGTTTCCGCCGGAGGATACAACACCTACAATCTCAAAGCTCTCCTTATGCCCGTCAAGGGTAATTTTCATCTCTTTTCCAACAATGTTTCCCCGATGATAGAAAGCCTGTGCCATTGTTTCATCGATTAGACAAACTTTTTTACTGGAGCGAATATCTTCTTTTCGAAGCAGCCTTCCAAATTGCAGATCTAAATTAAAAATCTGTTTTGCCCCGGCATCCACTCCCCAGATCATTCCGTCAGCGGATAAGCCTCTCATTTGGATTTTCGCTTTTTTTGTAAGGATCGGAACAGCCTCAACAATTTGGGGCTGCGTACGCAGGAAAGCAAGATGATTTTCTCCCAGCTCTACATTTTCTCCTGTCAGGCTATCAATCGAAACTGTCAACGCACCAAGACCTAAGCTGTCCATTTCCTGATTCACCATTTGTGTTCCAACGGCGCCAATCGAGGAAATCAGTACAACTGATGCAACACCGACAGAAATGGAAAGAATCGTTAAAAATGCGCGTGATTTTTTTCTACCCAAATTTTGGACTGTACATCTGAATAAATCAATCATTTGATCCCTCCATCTGGACATGAACCAACTGATTGTCCTCAATGGCGGATGGTGAAAAAATCACATTATCGGAAAAGGAAAGACCCTCTTGAATTTCTATGGCTTCTGGCAATTCCTCACCAGTTATAATATCGCGGCGAACAGCCCTTCCCTTTTGGACCACCCAAACATATTCTATATTATTTTCATCTTGGCATATCGCCTCATATGGCAAGGAAAAATACTCCACTGGTTCTTCCGGCATCAGAATAACCTCTACAGAATACCCACTTTTCAAATTTTCATCCCAATCTTGAACACGCAACTCTGTTTGGATAACCGTTTCACTGGTAAAACCGCTATATTCCTTTTGTGCCGCCGGAAAAATTTTTTGTACTTCAGCCTGATAAATTCTTCCGTTTAATCCTTCTCCCTGTACAAGCGCTTTTGTTCCAACCTGTACATCATCAACGTCACTTTGCCGCAATTGAATGGTAATTTTGCAGCTTTCTGCTGAATTGACTACAATTGCCGCTTGATTGGGAGAATAAAGCGTATCGGCAAATAAATGAACCTGTGTGATAATCCCATCAATGGGTGAAACAATCTCGGAGGGGACTAAAAAATCGCCGTCCAATTGCTGTATCGGCGATGCTGTTTTCTCAGTGTGAAATACTTGGGCTGCCGCTTCACCTGTTAAGCCATATACCTTTCCATATTGTTCAAGGAGTGTTTTCTCTTTTAAATCCTGGTTTTTATTCGATTCATTTATTCCTTGGCTCAATACGCTTTTTGTCAGTCTCGTATCAATTTTTGCCAACACCTCCCCCTTTTGTACACGTGTACCTGGTTCGACAAAAACATCTTCTGGAATTACCGCTGTTTCCAAGTAGATTTCTCTTGTTTCAACCGACTCAACCTGACCAGTATAGGAAAGTGTTTTCTGATAAGTAATGGTATTAGGCCTTACAATTTTGATTGGCATCGCCGTATTATAAATGATAGATGGAAGAAAGGAAAGCAGTGAGCTGAACAGAATTGGCGCAAACAGCAGGATAAGCCTTTTTTTCATAGATATTCCTCCCCTGTTTTTTTCTACAAAAATTAGTATCCCTGAGGAGGAGAAAAACATACGCATAAGAATATTTAAATTTCTGTAACGTATAATAAGCCCGAGGTGATCGGCTTTGAATTTGATTCCATGCGACAAAGACTGTGTTAACCAAGTAGAAGGCTATTGCAATCTGACTGGCATGACGGGTATTTCCGGGACTGCCGAGAAGGGATGTTTATACTATCAAGCAAACAACGATTCCTTATCTGCTCACGTACTGAAAAGCCTCGGCAACAGAACGAAGACCGATTAATTCAATTTCATATTGCTCTTGACGCAAATTTTTCATGGAAGCTTTGGGAAGCAAACACTTTTGAAAACCTAATCTTTGTGCTTCGTTCACTCGCATTTCCGCATTCGCAATAGCTCGTATCTCTCCAGCTAGTCCAACTTCGCCAAAAGCTATCACATGATCGTCGATTGGTTTATCAAGAAGACTGGATATCAATGCCAAAGAAATTGGAAGATCCGCTGCTGGCTCATCTAGACGCAAGCCGCCGACAACATTGATATAGGTATCCAGATTGCCGAAAAAATAACCTGCGCGCTTTTCCAATACCGCAATCAAAAGTGCGGTTCGGTTATAATCAAATCCCGTAGACATTCTGCGAGGCACACCAAAGCTGGTTTTTGAAGCCAACGCCTGTACTTCTACCATAATCGGACGAGAGCCTTCTATAACGCAGGCAACGCATGTGCCGGAAACATTGCTGGGCCTGCCTGACAAAAGCATCATGGATGGATTCTTCACCTGTGTAAGCCCTGTACCTGTCATTTCAAACACACCGATTTCGTTAGTGGAGCCATACCGGTTTTTTACAGCCCGCAAAATTCTGTAGGACAAGTGACGTTCTCCCTCAAAATATAAAACTGCATCTACGATGTGCTCTAACACCTTCGGGCCAGCAATTGCTCCATCCTTATTTACATGGCCAACCAGAAAAATCGCGATTTCCTCATTTTTAGCAACTCTGGCCAAAATCTGCGTACACTCTCTTACTTGGGAAACACTACCAGAAGAAGAATTAACTGAGGCAAAGTTCATCGTCTGGATTGAGTCCACCATCACAATATCCGGTTTTGTTTGTACAATCGTATGCACTACGTTTTCGATATCGGTCATCGAGGCAAGCAGAAGATTGTCTGTTTCCACCCCGAGACGCTTTGCACGCAGCTTAACTTGTGAACGGCTTTCCTCTCCGGATACATATAAAATCTTCTTTTTTTCGCCAAGATATTCACAGATCTGGAGTAGCAAGGTCGATTTTCCTATTCCAGGGTCTCCGCCTAATAAAACCAGAGAACCACGTACAATCCCGCCGCCTAACACTCGATCCAATTCGCTGATGCCGGTATAGTAACGGACTTCTCTATTAGAGTCTACATCCTTCAAACGCATTACCTCGTCAGGGTTATATCCAGCGGGAGCAACAGCACCAAGTGCGGCAGAAACAGAAGGCGCCTTTGCCGCAGGCTGTCTGAGCTCTTCCGAAAAGGTATTCCATTCTCCACATTCAGGGCAGCGGCCATACCATTTTGGAGATTCATATCCACAGTTAGAACATACATAAACCGTTTTCGCTGTTTTCGCCATGCTTACCTATCCTCTCTTAGGAATCTGCAAGACAGTTCATCAGTGCCGCACAGATTGAGAATGCAATTTGCTCCTGATACTCTTCATCCATCAAACGCTCCGCCTCAGAAGAATTCGATAAAAATCCGCATTCAACCATTACCGCCGGCTTGGAGGCCTGATAAAGAATATAAATATCCTTGGTTGCCTGTTTAACTTCTCTTTTATTCTCTGGCTGAAGATATCCAGTAATCGTTTTTTGCAGCATCTCGGCCAATTCTTTACTTTCCGCACAGTTTCTTCCATAAAAGACCTGTGTTCCATGGGCAGAGCTTTGCGAATACTTGTTTTGATGAATACTGATTAAAATGCCAGAGGATGTGTCCTCCAATAATTTTAGCCGATTTTTTAAATCGGAGGTTTTTTGCTGCCGTACTGTTTGCGCTTCAGCACTGTGAATAGATTTATCGCTATCCCGAGTTAAAATCGTCTGAAATCCGTAAGCTCGCAGCATAACGTCTAATTTCAAGGCGATGGACAAATTGATTTCTTTTTCAATCTGTCCATCAACCCCAACGGCACCTCCATCCATTCCTCCATGTCCTGCATCAATGATAATCACTGGAGAAGGCGAATAGGCAGCCAAAATCGGCTTTGACTGATGGATATGAAACAAAACGCCTGCAATGCTGACAAAGCTTAGCGCGACAAAACAAAAAAGCACCCAAAAGCGATTAATTTTCTTTCGCATTCCAAACTTCACCTCAAATCAATTTATGAAGCTTATTCGGAACATTATGTCAAATTCGGCAAAATTGCGTTATTTATCTTAACCTTTGGCATATTTACGCAAAACTATTTTTTATTGGTTTCTTTTTTAAACAAAATATTATGAACAACCGGAATTTCCTTAAAGGTGACATAATAACCAAAATGGCTGATGAACGGCACAACAAATTGATATGCAATGAGAAAAAACATCCCATGCCATGTCCCCTGCGTGCTGGCCGGAACAGCAAAATCAATCCATTCCCGCAGATGTATATTCAAAAGGCAATACACTGAATTGATATTTTCCGTTATTCCAAAAAATGTCAAAAACGGGATAATGGTGGTCAGCATATGAGGGATCATAACAATTAAGCCCGCTTTCAGCCCTTTTTGGGGTTGATTTAAGCTCTCGAGCGAATAAGGTATTTCCTCAGGATAATGTTCCTTATACCGCAGAATTTTCCTGTCCTGATCTGCCTGACGGGAAGCGACATAATAGGGGAAAATACAGTACATAAAAAGATAAAAAAGCGCCATGAAAAGACTTTGCCAAAAATTGGCTTCCTGAATATTTAAGATACGGTCAATACAAAAACAAACAAAAATACCGAAAACAGATCCCAAGAACAGCCGGAAACAAAAAATACTGAAGGGTGTTTGTTTCATAAAGAGTTACTCCTTTTCTATACGTTCCCAAAAGCAGATGGAAGATTTAAATAATCCTGATATTCAATGTATCCGTACTGCTGGTGGGATTGGCTCGGTTGGAGGAAATGACAATTACTGAATCACCCTTTTGAACAATTCCAGTCTCCTCAGCTTTTATCAGCGCTTGACAGGTAATTTCATCCGAAGAGCATTTTTCTTCTCCGCTGATTGCCGTTATCCCCCAATTCAGCGCAAGTCGGCTGCAAACCTTTTGGGAAGTCACAACGGCTATCACAGGGCAGCCTGGGCGGTACCCTGCCATTGTTCTGGCCGCCTTCCCTGTTTTACTCTCAACAATAATCGCCTTGGCACCAATGTGCAGGGCGGCATTTTTGGCGATCATACAAATGGTATGACGGAACGAAGATTCATTACATGGTAGAGTTTGAATCAGCTCCTGCTTTGTCATATATTTTTCATTGGATTCAGCTTCCTGGCAGATTGCGGCTAACGCTTGAACGCTTTCAACCGGGTACTGTCCAGCTGCTGACTCGCCAGAGAGCATAACAGCGCTGGTCCCGTCATAAACCGCGTTTGCCACATCACTGATTTCCGCTCGTGTTGGGCGGGGAGAAGCTGTCATAGACTCCAGCATTTGTGTTGCCGTAATAACATATTTCCCACTGGCAATACACTTACTGATTAACATTTTCTGAATGGCCGGCAGTTTGATAAAAGGAACTTCGACGCCCATATCTCCCCTCGCGACCATTATGCCATCGCTTTTCTGAAGAATGCCATCAATATTGTCAACACCGCTTTGATTTTCAATTTTCGCTATAATTTCTACTTCTTCGTACCCCAGGCTATCCAGATAATCACGCAGCATCATGACATCATCCTCGGAACGGACAAACGAGGCCGCAACATAGTCTACCCCCATAGTAAGCCCAAATTCCAGATCCTCACGATCCGCCTTGCTAATATAGGGCATGGAAATTGTAAAATCAGGAATATTGATGCTTTTACGGTCGGAAAGCTTTCCCCCTTTTACAACTGTACAGACAATCCGATCCGATTGTACATGGGATATGGACAGAGCGATTTTACCATCGTCAATCAGAATTTCCATCTTTTCCAGTTCACCAGCGGATTTTTGAGCCAAAAGCTCAATCAGTCTGGTATATGTGATGCTGACTTTTTCTTCATCTCCACAGCAAGGCTCCTTTACAAGAGAAAATTTCTGCCCTTCGCTGAGCATGACAAAACCATTTTGGAAAGTTCCAATCCGCACCTCTGGTCCCTTTGTATCGATCAGAATAGCAACCGGCTTGCCGCTTTCCTGAATGACCTCTTTTACTAAATTCATTCGACTTTCAAGCTCTTCATGGGTGCCATGAGATAAATTAAACCGGACAACGTTCATCCCCGCATAAATCATTTTGAGCAGCGTATCTTTTTTATCGCATGCCGGTCCAACCGTACAAACGATTTTGGTTTTTCTCATATAAAATCTACTCCCTTCATCATGTATTCACTCTTATTGGATCTAATAGAAAAGAATTTATCAAACAAAATTTTTATAAAAAAAGACCTGCAAACCTGCAGGTCTTTTTGGAGCGGGTTACGAGGCTCGAACTCGCTACCTCCACCTTGGCAAGGTGGCGCTCTACCAGATGAGCTAAACCCGCAACTACTCTCTTAGTATAGCTAAATCAGCTTAATCTGTCAAGTAGATTTTCTGGGCAAAAGACTGTCTTTTTTCTTTTTTATCTGCTATAATCAAAAAAGGAAAAGTTCTGGTATAATGGATTGAGGAGAAGCGATGGGATATCAAATATGCTATGAAAATTGGAAAAATACGTTTTCCATTCCGTGCGATGTAGCCGACAGATTTTTATTGAGCTGTGGAGCCGTACAGTTAAAGGTTTTGCTTCTGGTTCTGCGCCACCAGGATAAAATCATTTCTCCCGAGAAAATCTCCCAGTCCCTTTCGCTTCCTTCTTCTGATATCCGGGATGCGCTTAACTATTGGGTCTCGGCTGGCATTCTGGCAAAGACCTCTGACCAAGCCAATTTTAACGAAACCGACTTACCGGAAGAAAAGACAGAGAAACAAGCGCCTGTGACGGTATCTCTCCCAAATCCGATGGTAAAAGCCTCGGATAGAGCCTCTGCTGCAGGAAAGCCCTCTCCTGCTCGTATGACTGCCAGTGAAATCCATGAAATGACAAAAAGGCAGCCGGTTATCCGGTCGCTGCTGCACGAAACAGAAGCGATTTTGGGAAAAACACTCACCTCTACGGATATCTCCACAGTTATTTCTCTATACGACTGGGCAGGTATCCCAGCCGATGTCATTTTAATGGTAGTCGCCTATTGTGCTTCTAATGATAAACGAAACCTTCGATATATTGAAAAAACAGCACTTTCCTGGCAGGAAATGGGGCTGGACAACGATAAAGCCATCGAAGAATATTTAGACCGTCAATCTATTTTACGAAAACGAGAGCAAGAGGTGCAGAGCGCTTTCGGAATATATGACAGACGCTTAACCCCAAAAGAACAAAAATATATTGATCAGTGGTATTCTGACTATCAATTTTCGGTCGACATGATCCGATTGGCGTATGAAAAAACAGTAGACAACACCGGAAAAATTAGTTTTCCCTATATCCACAAAATTTTGTCTTCTTGGCATGAAAAAGGATTTAAAACGCCGGAAGATGCTTTGGCTAAATCGATGCCAAAAATAAAGCCAAATGCTGAAAAGCAGAAAGAGTATTCCTTTGACCTGGAGGAATTTGAGCGGCAGCATCGCTGGCATGTTCCAACAATTGATTAGGAGAGTGTTATATGTCTTATTCCAAAGAACTGTTAGAATATGGCCAAACTGTGTTAAACCGCCGGCGGCAGCAAGCATCCTATCGATTAGAGGAACGGAAAAAAGAATTGTATCCCTGCTTTCCAAGGTTAAGACAGATTGAAAGCGAGTTAAGCGTAACCGGATACGACGCCATTCGAACAGTTATATCCGGTAACAAAGAACCTGATGAATTAGAAAAGATCAAAGAAAAGAATCTGTCCCTACAGCAGGAACGGCGAGATATTCTTTGTTCCTTGAATCTTCCGGAAAACTACTTGACGGAATCTTTTTTCTGTCCTTTCTGTCACGATGAAGGATACAAAGACGGAAAGCGATGCCAATGCTATGAAAAAATTCTGAAGGATGAGTCTTTTCGTAGGTTGAACAGCCAATCCCCTTTGATCCTATGCGATTTTTCTAATTTTGATCTTGCCTACTATTCTCCTCTTTCCCGCAAAGAAGATGCCTCCCCCAGAGAACAGGTCGGAAAAATCTTTCAGTACTGCCAACGTTATGCCCAAACCTTTTCCCTTTCAAGCGCCAATCTTTTAATGAGCGGGCGGACCGGGCTTGGCAAAACTCACTTATCTCTTGCTATTGCAAAACAGGTTATTGAAAATGGTTTTGGAGTTATCTATGGGTCTGCGCCGGATCTATTATCCCAAATCGAACGGGAACGCTTCTCCCGTTCTGAAACGGATTTGCAGCCAATGCAGCTGATGCTGGAATGTGATTTGTTGATTTTGGATGACCTAGGCGCGGAATTCTCCACTTCTTTTACAAACGCCGCTGTCTATCAGCTGATGAATTCCCGCTTAAACAAACGCCTGCCCACGATTATCAGCACCAACCTGACTTTGCAGGAACTGTTAAAGCTTTACGGCGAACGGGTTTTTTCCCGCTTAATCGGCAGCTATATTCCCCTCTTTTTTGTTGGGCAGGATGTGCGACAGAAAAAGGAGCAGGTATCTCTTTCCTGAATTTATCCTTGTATTTCCCAGGAAATTTTGTTATACTAAAGGTGTTGTAATTTTCTGATGGAGGTTTAGCTATGGGATCTGTTTCTTCTATCCTTTCAAATGCCGGACAAATGCGCCCGAACGTTTCCCATGCACAAGAATTGTCAAAAATCAACCAGACACTTTCTTCCGATCAAGTTTTTTCTCGTGAACCGGCGCAGGATCGGTTTATCCCTGAGAAAAAGGAAGAACCAATTGGGCTTTACCGTTTGGGAAAAGATGCCGATGGAAATCCCCAAATTTATTTCGACGATCCCGATTTAAAACAGCCGGACAAAGCATCAAAAGAAGATGACCCTAATGGTCCGAAAGTCTCCGCCCCGAAACAGGAGAGTCAAAAGGAGAAAAGCTGGACCTGCAATACGGATGCGGTCGATCGTGAGATTGAGAAGCTTAAAAGAAAACAGCAGGATCTGAGCCAGCAGCTTCAATCCGAGACAGATGAAACAAAAAGAAACCGTTTAGAAAAAAATCTGGCGCAAATCGAAAGAGAACTGAGCCAGAAGGATAACGATGCTTACAGAAAACAACACGCCGTGTATACGATGGCTTAATCAAATTATTGACTCTTTAGGGGCAGGCACCGAAAGTTGCCTGCCCCTATTTTCGTTTATCGTAGAAAGACGAAAAACAGGGAGGATTTTTGCAATCCCCCCCTGTTTTGACAAATTTCCATTTAGCGAATAACTTTATGGAACACTTTTTTCCCCTTTTTCACAATCACTTCTCCCTTATCGAACAAATCTGCAGAAATGCGCGCCATCGGATCGCTGACCTTCTGCTCATTGACAGAAATTCCGCCTTGCTGAACCAAACGGCGTCCCTCCGCTTTGGACGGGGCCAGACCAGCGGCAATCAGCAGATCCAAAATGCCTATTGTGCCTTCCTGGAACAGATCGGAGGGAAGCTGTGTAGTCGGCATATTGCTGTTGTCTGTACCACCGGAAAACAAAGCTCTTGCTGCAGCAAGGGCTTTATCCGCTTCTTCCTGGCTATGAACCATTTTTGTCAAATCGTAGGCTAAAATTTCTTTTGCTTTGTTAAGCTCATTACCTTGCCAGTTCTCCATAGCCTCAATTTCTTCAATAGGAATAAACGTCAAAAGCTTTAGGCAGTTGATTACATCCGCGTCGTCTACATTACGCCAATACTGGAAAAACTCATAGGGTGTCGTTTTCTGCGGATCCAGCCAAACGGCGCCATTTTCAGTCTTACCCATCTTTTTTCCTTCTTTGGTAGTTAAAAGTGTAAAGGTCAGACCATATACATCTTGATGCTCGATCCGACGAACAAGATCAACTCCGCCCAAAATGTTTGACCATTGGTCATTGCCGCCCAGTTCTATTTTACAGTTATATTCCCGAAATAGCTGGAGAAAGTCATAGCTTTGCATAATCATGTAGTTAAACTCTAAAAAAGTGCAGCCCCGTTCCAGACGGGTTTTGACACTATCAGCAGTTAGCATCCTATTAACCGAAAAATGAGCCCCTACATCTCGCAGCAATTCAATGTATTTTAAATTCATCAGCCAATCACCGTTACGAGCAACAATCGCCTTTCCCGGTGCGATATCCACATATTTTCCCATTTGTTTCAAAAATTGATCTGCATTATAATTGATTTCCTCTACTGTCATCATTTTACGCATGTCAGTTTTTCCGGTTGGATCTCCCACCATTGTGGTACCAGTACCTAAAAGCAGAATCGGCATATGTCCTGCCATTTGCATGTGTTTTATGACGATTAGCTGCAAAAAATGACCAATATGCAGGCTATCCGCTGTAGCATCAAACCCGATATAAAAAGTCACTTTCTCCTTTTCTAAAAGTTCTCTTACCTTTTCTTCATCCGTGCATTGCGCAATCAAGCCACGGCGCTTAAATTCTTCAAAAAGTGTCATATTATAAGTCCTCCTTTAATTAAAAAAGCCCTCTTATTCCCTACATAGGAATAAGAGGGCGTAAATCTACGCGGTACCACCTCGTTCACCACATTTCTGTAGCCTTACTGGATACAGGCAAAACAAACCGATATCCTCTCTCTATAACGGGAGAACCCGCCCCTTCCTACTAAAGATTCCTCCATTCAGAAAGGTAACTCCAAGATGTATTCGCAAAACGATCTGAGTCCTTTTTCCACCAACCAAAGGCTCTCTTTGCCCAAAATCAGAATTGCTACTTCTTCTCTTCACCGTTTTTATTCTTATTGAATTTTATTATAATAAATTTTCATTTTTTGTCAAGCCTCAAAAAGAACTTTCCTTGATCTTTTGTCTTACCCACTGTTGGCAATGAGTTAGTATTCTGACAAACATCACTCCGTCCAAATTTTATAATCCAGCTTAAATATCTCTTTTTAATAAAGCAAACATCTTCATATCTACAATTTTTCCATTTTTTACGGCATTGTTTCTTAACGTACCCTCATATTGAAATCCTGCCTTTTCAAGCACTCGGCAAGATGCCATATTGTATGCAAACGGTTCGGCATAAATACGGATAATATCGCTATGGTCAAAAACAAATCGGCAAATTTGTTTCACAGCCTCTGTCATAATCCCCTTACCCCAATAGTCTTCTGCAATAAATATCCCAATTCTGCGGTCTGTCTGTGTATATTTTTCTGCCGAAAAGCTCCGATACTGCCAATGACCTTCTTATCGACCGTAATCGCAAAAGCAAAACTTTCATTTTTATCTGCAAAAAGCATTTCGGAAATATACTCTATTCCATCTTGTTCGGTATAAGGATATGGCAATCCATCTCGAAGATTATCCAGAATTTTTGTGTTTGAAAGAGCGGCCGCCAGATCCTTTGCATCTTCCAACTTCCATTTTCTTATTTTACAGGTCATCTTTTCTCTCCTTCCTTAGCGAATCCAGCTCCTCTGCTTTGGATTGTAAATAAAATTCGAACAATCGACGAGACACAAATCATCGCAAATCCGATGACAGCGGAAATTTCAAGCGTATAAAGTCCTGTTTGCCAAAACAGCTGATTCTCCCCCATAACGCAATATTCCATCGTTCTATAGATTCCGCTGCCAGGTACCAACGGAATTAAACCCGCTACCAGATAGATCGTCACTGGCATTTTGTGAATCCTAGAAAATACCTCTGCATAAACAGACATTACAACCGCTGCAAAAAAATAGCCGAATATATCCGACGAAAAATAATTACAGGTTAAAAGATAGGCAAACCAGCTCATTGTACCGCCCAGAGCAGAGAACAGCAATTTTTTGCTCCTGATATTAAAAACAATGCCAAAGGCTATAACCCCTGCCGCTGCATATAGACAGGTTAAAAAATCCCCTCGGACACTGCTTTTTCCCAATAAAGGCTGAAAAAGTGTTAGAGGAATCATAACACCCACTGCAATACCTGCACCAATCAACACTGCTTCAGCTATACGCATTAATCCAGCGATAAAATCCCCCGCCATAATATCTCGCATGGCGTTGGTCAGCATAAGTCCCGGTACAAGGTTCATAATCGCGCCCATCAGCACATGACTGATCTGATCAATAAAACGAAGCTGTGCGCCAAATCCTGCCAGCAAGGCAGATAGGGCTCCGCAGATCACTGTAATAAAAAAACTATTCGCGCCGCATTTTCCAAGCCAATAGGAGGTCAGTTTAATGACAACGCCGATTGGAAGTGCCCACAGTCCATCCTTCCAATTCCCGCCAAAAAACAAAGCAAAAATTAGCGCGGCGCCTCCATGGGCACAACAAAGCACCCACAGAGGGTATTCCTCTCCGGCATTGACCTGTGAAAGCATCTGCTTTGCTTCAGCATAATCGGGTTTTTCCCGGCATAAGCGGCGAGAAAGATCATTCAGATGGTCGACCTTATCTAAATCGGTCCCCTTTGTTGAAAGCCGACGCGTTTTACTGCAGGTTTTGTTTTGATGAGTAATCGAAACAATGATCGTGCTCGGTATGGCAAAGATATCGGCGCTATCCGCCCCATAGGCTGCGCAAATCCGCTTAACGGTTTCCTCTACCCGATAAATCTCTCCCCCATAGGACAACATATGAAATCCAACATCTGTCACAAGCTGAAGCAATTTTTCGTCTTCCATCAGCTGTCCCCCTCTGACTGCGAAATCAGTTCCTGTGCGCTGGCCAAAACAGTCGAAGTCATATTTTCTCCGCCCATAATGCGCGCAAGCTCTCGAACTCGTTCCTGCTGCTGCAGCGTATGGACCGTTGTAAAGGTCCTCTCATTCTGTACATTTTTTTCGATCAATAGATGCGCGTCTGCAAAAGCCGCCACCTGCGCTAGATGGGTTACGCAAATAATTTGCCTATTCTCAGATGCCTGCTTGAGCTTGCGCCCAATTTTCTGCGCGGCTCGGCCGCTTACCCCTGTGTCAACCTCATCAAAAATTAAAGTGCCAATCTGATCACCTTCCGCGATCACATTTTTTAGGCTTAACATAATTCGGGAAAGCTCACCGCCGGATGCAATTTTTCCAAGAGGCTTAGGTGGCTCCCCAGGATTGGTAGAAATATAAAACTCCATCCGGTCAATACCTGTTTCGTCTGGACGTCCAGTCTCCATATGTACCATAAAACGGACTGCAGGCATATCTAAAAATGTCAGCTCATCACAGACCAGTTTTTGCAGCTGTACAGCGGCAGACCTCCGCCTTTTGCTTAATTGGTCCGCAAACTCTAACAATTTCTTTTCAGTTTGGAGACTTTCCTTTTCCAAACGCTCCTGCATTTCCTCGGTATGATTGATTGCATCCAACTGTGCTTGGGCCTGCTCAGCAAAAGACAGGATTTCCTCGATTGAACCTCCATACTTTCTTTTAAATTGATGAATCAGATCTAATCGGTCTTCAATCCGCTCCAGCTCTGTCGGATCCATCTCAATATCCGATAACGCATCCCGTAATATTTCTCCAACTTCTTCTAATTCATATCGTACATCCAAAACCTGCTCAGATTGAATCTGCGGATAAAAATTTTCCAGTTCGTCCATTTGTCCGCATAGCTGATCCAGCATAGAGAGAACGCCGTCGCTTTCCTCTGTCCCTTGCAGCAGAGCATAAGCTATATGCAACGCATCCAAAATCCTCGCGCTGTTTTGCATTTTCTTTTTTACTGTTTGCAGATCTTCCTCTTCTCCCGGCTGAAGACGTGCAGCCTCAATTTCCTGAATTTGGTATGATAACAAATCAACCTTTTGTACCTTTTCTCTCTCGTCAGTCTGAAGCTGACGGAGCTTTTGCTGCAATTGAGTATAACGCATATATTGCAGCCGATACTTGCTGAACAGCTCTTCTGTTTTTCCAAATCGGTCAATATAGATAAGATGCTGTTCCGGCAAAGAAAGCGATTGATTTTCGTGCTGCCCATGAATGCTGATGAGACTTTGCGCAATTTCGCGTAAAATGGACACAGTAGCAGGCCGTCCTCCAATTTTGCAAAGCGTTTTACCGTCTGCAGAAATTTCTCTGGACAGCAGAAGCGTATCATCCTCTTCCGGTTCAAACCCCAATGATTGAAGCTTCTCCTTCGTTTGTATCCCGATTCGCTCAAATAGGGCGGTTACCAATGCTTTCGAGGCTCCGCTACGTACAAGATCGCGAGACGTACGATTTCCGAGAACGGCATTGATCGCATCAATGACAATTGACTTACCAGCACCTGTCTCGCCTGTAAAGATATTTAAACCTTTTTCAAAAGGAACCTCAACCTTTTCAATAACCGCAATATTTTGGATATAAAGCCGAGAAAGCATAATTTCACCTGCCCTACAGATACTTGCTTAATTCTTCTGCCAATTTTTGCGCCAATTGATCCTCGCGCATCATTACAAAAAATGTATTATCTCCAGAAAGAGTTCCGACAATCCCATCTATATTCATTGTATCCAACATTTCACAAACGGCATTTGCCATTCCTGTATGACATTTGACAACGACGAAATTTTTACAATAATCTACACCATAAACAGATTTATTAAAAAAAGCATAAAACTGTGACGATAGATCTGGCTGTGGCTTATGAACAGCTGTGCTGTACCGGTATTTACCATCACTTGCGGCAGTTTTAATCAAACGTAATTCCTTTATATCCCGAGACACAGTCGCCTGTGTCACCTCATACCCACTCTCTCTAAGCAAGCGAAGAAGCTCCTCCTGCGTATCAACTGCGTTCATCTGGATCAATTCCAAAATTTTCTGATGGCGTTTCGACTTCATTTATGACTCCCTCCCCACATGACTTTCTGGTTCAAAACTTCGTAAAATCCCTTCCCTTCAAAGCGGATTAACCGAAAAACTTTGTTGGAACGTTTAATCAAAATTTCCTGTTTGATTGGCACCTTTATGCCCAAATTTCCATCTGCCGATAAAAGCAAATCACCATTCGGATCGGCGGATGAAACCTGTAAAGTTATATGCCTTTCTGGAGAAAAAAGGATCGTTCGGGAAAAAAGGGAGTAGGGACAGATTGGAGAAAGTCCAATAGAAGGAATAGCCGGATCTACAACTGGTCCCCCAGCACTCATGGCATATGCGGTTGACCCGGTAGGCGTAGAAAGGATAACGCCGTCTCCTCGAATGGTATAAAGGGGCTTGCCATCGCAGAAAATATCAATATCCACAATATGAGAATATTCTCCGCGCGTCAAAACAATTTCATTGATAGCCCAGTATTGCTCCTTTCCAACATCTGCTTCAATCAGCATTCGTTCTTCAATTTTATAATTGCCTGCAGCAATTTTTTGAATAAGATTTGTTTCTTCCATCTCCATTGTGGCAAGAAAACCAACCCGCCCTGCATTAATCCCCAAAACAGGAAGGTCATGGGAAACCGCATCTCGAGCCACATGTAAAATCGTACCGTCTCCGCCAATTGCAACGATGAAATCACTTTTCTTCAGACCCTGCTCTTTCGATTGAAAAAGGATTTTTTGCGACGAAAATTCCTTTTCCATCGCCTCAGGCATCACAGCGGTAATTCCGCAGCTTTCCATAACACGGATAGCTGCAATCGTACAGGCCCGTGAATTTACCTTTTCTAAATTGGGGACAATATACGCTTTCATAAAAGTCTCCTCTTTAAGGCTGATCCAGAGATTCATGGGAGGATTTCACAGTTAAACAAATACACTCCCCATCCACAAAAGATTGCGCCTGACTTTGCTTTTTGATATAAAGGAGATATTCAATATTCCCTTCCGGCCCTTTTACCGGAGAGAACGTGAGACCGCATACGGAAAATCCGGACTCAACCGCAAAGTTTATAACCTTTACAATGACATCCTCATGGACCTGCGGATCTTTTACCACACCTTTTTTCCCAATTAACCCTTTCCCTGCCTCAAACTGCGGCTTAATCAAGCAGACCATTTCGCCATTTTCTGTTAACAAAGGATATGCGGCAGGCAGAATGAGCGTCAATGAAATAAAAGATACATCTACGCTTGCAAAATCAATCGGATCTTTTATCTGCTCTTTTGTGATATAGCGAAAATTTGTCCGTTCTAAATTGATCACTCTTTCATCCGTTCGTAATTTCCACGCTAGCTGACCGTAACCTACATCAATAGCATAGACCTTTTTTGCACTATTTTGCAGCATACAATCGCTAAAGCCGCCGGTAGAGGCACCAATATCCATACAAACAGCATCTCGAACGGAAATTGGGAACTGCTCAAAAGCCTTTTCCAGCTTCAATCCACCTCGAGAAACATACCGCAGTTTTTCTCCTCTGATTTCAATCTCATCCTGGTCGCTTACCTCTATTCCCGCTTTGTCTGCTTTTTGACCATTTACATAGACGCTTCCTGCCATAATCACTGCTTTTGCTTTGTCCCGACCTGAAATCAATCCAGATTGCACCAGCTTTAAGTCTAAACGCGTTTTCATTCGTTCCCCCTGCAGGACTTTTCTACCCAATCAGAAATTGCATCAGGCGTCCAGCCCAATTCTTCAAATATCTCATCTACCGAGGCCTGCGGTAAAAAAGCATTTGGAGCTGTTCTATAAAAGAAATCCCCTCGGTATCCATGCTGCAAAAGAAAATTCCCTGTCATTTGAGCAATTGACCCTTGTTCTACCGTCTCTTCCACCCAAAAAATCTTTTTCTTCTCCAACATCAAAGGAATTAACTCTTCGCAATAAGGGAGCAGCTGCGTCAATTTTAGCACACCAGCAGAAATTCCCTTCTGGCGCAAGAGCTCCGCCGCTTGGCAACAGTTTGCCGCAAGCCTTCCATAAGAAATTAACAGAATTTCTCCATCTTCTGTAAGCTGATATCGTTCATTACCATGTAATCCTGCGGGGAATTGCTTTTCCCTGCCTTTAGGATATCGAACCGCAACCGGTCCCGTACAATGGTACATCGCCCGTTCTAAACAAGCGCGCAGCTCGGAATAGGTTGCGGGAGAAAGAATTGTAATTCCTGGAACAGAGGATAAAAAGGCAATATCAAAAATCCCCTGATGGGTTTCCCCATCCTCTCCGACCACGCCAGCGCGGTCTACCGCCAACAGAACATGCTCATTGGCAATGGCCATATCCTGCATAATCTGATCATAGGCCCGTTGTAAAAAAGTAGAATATACTGCAAATACCGGAAGAAGTCCACCTTGGGCCAACCCGGCAGAAAACACCGCTGCATGAGACTCAGCAATTCCAACATCGTAAAATCTATCCGGATATCGAACAGCAAACTCCTCAAGACCGATTCCATCTTTCATGGCCGCTGTAACCGCACAAATCCTCTCATCCTTTTCGGCTGCTTCCGCTATCCATTTGCCAAAAACCGTTGAGAAATCCTGTGGACGATTCTCACAGCTTCCAAACTGAATGTCAAACTGCGGTACGCCATGGTAGGTATCTGGCTTCTTTTCCGCAAAGCTATAGCCCTTTCCCTTCATCGTATCTACATGGACCAAAACGGGTCCGTTTGAAGCTTTTGCTCGCTCAAAGGCGCCACAAAGTCCTTCAAGATCATGTCCATCAATCGGACCGACATACTCAAATCCAAAATCCTCAAATAAGTTGCTGTGGTAAAGAATTTCCTTGATAAAGCTTTTGGAGTCTGAGACCATGCGAGCCAGTGGTTCGCCTACAAGCGGGACAGATGATAAAAGCTTTTTGATCTTATTACGTGTCGAATAATAGCCTGGTTTCGCGCGAATCTGTGCCAAATAACGGGCAAAAGCACCGACATTTTTGGATATGGACATTTCGTTATCGTTTAATACCACAATAATCCGGTCTTTATAATGCCCGGCATTGTTTAAAGCCTCGTAGGCGAGCCCTCCTGTAAAAGCGCCGTCGCCAATAATTGCGACGACAAAGCCTGGGTCGCCTTTCAAGCTTTTCGCCCGAGCCAATCCCGACGCTACCGAAATAGATGTGCTGCTGTGCCCTGCCACAAATGCGTCATAAGGACTTTCCGTCGGTTTGGGGAAACCGGATAGCCCGCCTTTCTGGCGCAATGTGTGCATCCTGTTTTTCCTACCGGTTAACATTTTATGCGTATAGGATTGATGCCCAACATCCCACACCAATTGATCCTGGGGTACGTCAAAGATTTTATGTAACGCCACGGTCAACTCTACTACGCCAAGGTTGGAGGACAGGTGGCCGCCTGTCTGAGAAACAGTTTGAATTAAAATCTCTCGAATTTCCTGACACAACAAATCCAGCTGTTTAAATGACAGTTTTTTTAAATCCCTCGGCTGATCAATTCGATCCAGCAAACTACTCAAATCTCAACAATCCTTTTCTTTTAAGCTACTGCACCGGAAAAACCATTGCGACCAATATGCCAAGCAGCATACCCCCCAGCACCTCTAGCGGCGTATGACCCAAATATTCCTTCAGCGTTTTATCCCCAAGTTCTTCCGCTATCTGATCATCCTCCGTATTATCAGATTCTTCAGAAAAAAGTTGGAAACCAAATACTAATTTGTTCAGTACTTTTGCATGTTCTCCAGCAGCGCGCCGGACACCCATCGCATCGTACATAACAATACACGCCAGGGTCAAGGCCAAAGCAAACTCTGCTGAAGATACGCCAGTCTTTCTTGCCATGGCAACCGTTAAAGAGCAAACCAGCGCCGTATGAGAGCTGGGCATTCCCCCTGCACCGATCATTCTCTCCATTACCAGTTTTTTCTGGACCGCCAACGTCAGCAATGTTTTTGAAACCTGTGCCAAAAACCAAGCTGTAATGGCAACATTAATATAATAATTGGCGGTGAGCCCTTTTAAAAAGTCCATTTTTTCCAATCCTTTTTATTGCAGTCTGTTAAGCAATGCATCGGTCAAATCTTCTAAAAAGCTTTGCTTCGCGCCCAAACAGGTCAGCTGATATTGCGCCTTTTGTGTATATTCCTTCGCCATCTCTTTTGCTTGATTCAATCCGAATAAGGTAACAAATGTGTTTTTTTCATTTTGCGAGTCACTGCCAACCGGTTTTCCTAAGAGAGCCTGGTCCCCAGTTATGTCCAGTATATCATCTACTATTTGAAATGCCAACCCTAAATATTGGGCATAAGCCTCCGCCGCGGGTACAAGATCCTCCCGGCCGGCCAACAAACAACCGGACGTACAGGCCGCCTTTAATAAAGCGCTTGTTTTTAAAGAATACATTTCCTCCAGCGTTTTCGGATCGATTTTCTTCCCTTCACTCTCCAAATCAATCATCTGACCGCCAATCATCCCATGATACCCCGCATATTCAGATATTTTTTGGATAGCAGCTAAAATCCTCTGAGCAGGAAAACAATCAGCTGCGCGGCAGATTGTTGCAAACGCACAGGTCAATAGTCCATCTCCTGCAAGAAGGGCCGTTGCTTCTCCAAACTGAATATGACAAGAAGCTTTTCCTCTGCGAAGATCATCGTCGTCCATACAAGGAAGATCATCGTGGATTAGCGAATAGGCCTGAATCATCTCGATTGCGCACGCCGCTGGCATGGCCTGCTCCATCAATACGCCGCCCAGTCTGGCAAATTCAAGAACAAGGATTGCCCGAATGCGTTTTCCCCCACCCAAAAGAGAATAGCGCATCGCTTCCAAAACTTTTCTCTGACGGCAGGGAAATACTTTTAGACTTTGATCTAATCCTTTTTCTACCGCTGATTGATAGATTTTAAACTGCTCAGGAAAGGACTTCCTCACATTTGCTTGACTCATTTTTTGCTACAACCTCTTTTATCTTCAGCTTTGCATTTTGTAATTTTTCATTACAAAATCGAACAAGACCTGTACCTTCTTCAAACAATGCCAGCGATTCATCCAACGTTTCCTGTCCATCGTCTAAAGTCTGCAAAATCTGTTCAATGCGCATCATTGCCTGTTCAAATGTCAATTCCTTTTTCTGCGTGCTTTTTCCCATCCTTTTGCATCTCCTTTGACAAAATTTGTGCGGAGGCGGTTCCATCCAACATATGCAGGAATACTTGTTCTCCTAAGCTTAGCTGTTCTGTGCAGCAGACAACCTTTCCCTGTGCCATAATAACAGAAAATCCCCGAGCCATTACCTGAAGAGGGCTTAACGTATTGAGCATACTGGCAGCGTTCTTTAAGCGGATCTCTTCCCTCTCCAGGCGCCTAAAAACGGATGCATTCAGACGATCCAATTGCTCCTGAACAAGCGCTTGCTCTCGTTTAACCTTCAAGTGAGGAGAGCGCAAAGACAGATGATTTTGATAAGCTTCTATTTTTGCCTGCAAGGCTGCAATACAGCGACTGAAACGATCGGTTATTCTATACTGCTGGCCAAAATCGTTTTCTAAGCGTTGAATCTTTTTTTCCAGCTTCTGCACCAGCTGCTGTTCATACGAAAGGAGCTGAAACTGCAAATCTGTTTGATCTGGTACCGCCAGCTCTGCCGCTGCCGAAGGAGTCGGCGCCCGCAGATCCGCCACAAAATCACAAATGGTAAAATCAATTTCATGACCCACCGCCGAAATCACTGGCGTGCGGCACCGGAAAATTTCCCTTGCCAGCATTTCGTCATTAAAGCTCCAAAGATCCTCCAACGAGCCACCGCCGCGTCCAATAATCAGCAGATCGCACTGACCAAGCTCGTCCATCTGGCGTACAGCAGCACACAAATCAGCGGCCGATTTTTCCCCTTGAACCAGCACCGAACGAACCAGCACTGTTGCCAAAGGATACCTCCGCTCCAAAATATTCAGCATATCCTGCAAGGCCGCCCCCGTTTTTGCGGTAATCACGCCAATAACCTGCGGAAAACGCGGAATAGATTTCTTTTTCTTTAAATCAAACAGCCCTTCTTCTGAAAGCTTCCTTTTCAGCTGTTCAAAAGCAAGGCTTAGATCCCCCACACCGTCCGGCTGCATTTCACGGCAATAAATTTGATACACGCCATCTCGATCGTAAACTCCAACCTCGCCTCGTACTAATACCGTCATGCCGTTTTCCGGAACAAAATGGACTTTTGATGCATAATTGCGGAACATAACCGCTTTTATGACAGAATCTTTATCTTTTAAAGTAAAATAAAAATGCCCAGAAGCATATTGTCCCTTAAAGTTGGAAATTTCCCCCTTAATAAAGAGATCCTTTAATTGTATATTCTGTTCAAAAAGAGATTTTATATATCGGTTGAGCTGAGAAACACTTACCACTGTATTTTGGGGCATTCTAAACCTCCTGCGCAGCTCTGGCAGCCAAAACCGCAACACCAGCCGCATTATCACTGGAAAAAACCGGCGGGCAAAAAACACCGCCATATCTTTGCTCAACATTTTGCCGGATAAAACGGTTGCACATAACCCCTCCGGCAAACAGCAGAGGAACGCTTTTATACTGTTGTAAAAGCGCCTCGGTCATCGCACAAATGGATTCAGTCAAAAAAACAAGGCAATACTGGGCAATATCTTCCGGCGATTCTCCATTTTTTAGCATTGTCCTGCATCGGTTTTCAACACCAGAAAGACTGCAATTATAGCCCTTTATTATCGGCCGGACCGAAAAGCTTCTTTGACTTCTGGATGCCAGCTCCTCTAATCTGGGCCCGGACGGAAACGGCAAGCCAAGCATTTGCCCTACCCGGTCTACCGCTTGTCCTGCTTTAAGATCTAAAGAGGCGGCTACTCGCTCAATCTCTATCCATTTTCCTTTAGGGCGAATATATAACCCTTCTGAGGTACCGCCGGAAAAATGAAAAGCGAGAAAAGGGCGCTGCAGCCAATCCAGATGGCCCGATCCATAAAGTGCCGCGGCAATATGCCCCTCTTGGTGGGAAAAAGAAAACAGCGGCACATGAAACACCGCCGCCATCGTCCTGGCCTGCGACTCCCCAGCCAAAAAGCAGGGCATATAAGAATCCTTTCGCCGCCGCGGCTGGGTCGAAACACCGATTCCGGACAAAGAACCCGTCAGATTTTCGCACAGCTCTGCAGCCATATCCGGCAGCTGACGAATATGTTGGAACAGTGCTTCGCTTTGTCTGAGTCCCAAAGCGCCTTCCCGCACAGCAAGCAGCTTTTTTCGCTGAATCAGCTTCTTCGAGCCGGTATCCCATAGTGCCATGGAAGTAGTGTAATTACTCGTATCAATTCCAAGAAATACGCCCATTACGCTTTTTCATCTGCCTTTTTTAAAAGGCCCTTTTCGCGTGAGACCGCTCCTAACACACCGTTTACAAAGGAGGAATCCTCTTCTCCGCCAAACTTTTTCGCTAATTCCACTGCCTCGTTAATCGAGACGCTTTCCGGAATAGATTCTTCAAAACGCATCTCATAAAGAGCCAGCCGCAAAACCGCCAAAGATACTCTGGAAATACGATTCTTTTTCCAACGAATCGCGTGTTTTTCTATCAATTGATCTAGTTCCTCCAGTCGATCAATGGAATTTTTCGCTAAAGAATAGGCAAATGGATTAATCTGTAAGGCCCTTCCCTCCACCGCATTCGCGATGATATCATCGACCTGTTCATTGGAAAAAGAATGCTCAAAAACAATGAAAAATGCTTCTTCCCTCGCCTCACGCCTCGTCATTTTCTAACCTCCGGTCTAATTGAGTCCTTTTTCTATTGATACGAAAAAGAAGCCCTCCTATATCGGGAGGGCTTATGCTGTTTTACTGGGCCGCCGCCTCGTCAAAGGCAATTCCAACAACAAATACGTTTACCCTTGCCACAACGATTCCGGTCATATTCTGTACCGCATTTTTTACGCTTTTCTGAATATTCTCAGAAACAACCGGAATTTTTGCGCCATATTTCAAATTAACATACACATCAATCACTGCAACATCGTCATTCATTTCAATGTTGATTGACTTCGCTGTCTGTGATTTTGTCAGAAACTTCTTTAAATTTACGCTTGCGGGGCAATAAGCCATTGAAGCCACGCCGTCAATTTCCTTGGTAGAAAAATTGGCAATTGTCGCTAAAACCTCTTGAGAAATTCTCAGGTTTCCAATAGTTTCACGTTTCTCTTGTTCCATCAAAATTCCTCCTGCTGCCGGGAAGATGACCGGCAGATATTCATTATTATCATTAAAAATACTTTAAAACTACTTCAAAATTTTCCCATAGAAAAAATACAAAAACAAATTTTTTATATATAATGATTCTATCGTTATTATACCACAAAAAAGGTAAGACACAACCATTTGAAGGGAATATTTGCAAGTTTTTCATAGAAATTTTTCTTTTGAAAAGACAAAATCTCATAGTTATAAATTTCAAAAATGATCGCCTGAAAATTAAAGATCCCAAAATCTCTGATTGGACTTTGGGATCAGTTTTTATTATTGTGCCTCTGTTATGGAAATGTTCTCCTCAATTGCTCCGGTTTCTGTTACCAGGATATCCTTAATTTGTGCCACTTCTTCTTTTAACAATCCATTGGTCTTTACAATGGCGTCTACCCGATCGCCATCTATGTATACCATACAGTCGGAAAAACCTTTGGCTTTAATCATATTTTCAATTTTCCCTTCAGTTTCAATCGCCTCGGCAACGCTCGCGGCCTTGATTGTCAGCTGAGATTTCTGCTCGTCGCTTAACGAAGTATCCTGGAACATCTGGGTCAATGTATCAATCGCGCTGTCGCGTGACTTTTGTCTGGTTAGTCTTGCCTCGCTAAAAAAGGTTCCGCCAGAAGCATTTACTTCCAAATCATCTTTCCCATCGTTTGTATCCGTACCAACATATTGGGCATCGCCATAATTCTTTCCCGCCTCCAGCTGGTCAGTAATATTAAAGCCGCCATCCTTCCCTCCGAACGTCCAATTTAGGTATACCGCAATACCTAAAACCAAAACCAAAGCAGCTAAAATAATATGCCTTTTTCCTAAAATCATGTTCATGGAAAATCCTCCGTTCTTATAATTTATTTTGAGGGATCTGTCAGCTGTGCGACATACACCCGATTAGATGATATTCCCAGCGCACAGGTAACGGCATTGACAACCTGCTCATTGACCTGAGCGCTGCCAGCCCCTTCACATACGACGACGACACCCTGTATGGTCGGCTCCAACTGCTTTTGTACCAAAGGCTGTTCCTCGCCATTTTTATTAACCAATATATATTTTTGTTCGCTGTTATCTTTTTCACGCAGTGTTTTAACATTCCCATCATTGTAATCTGTCGTCAAATCGGTATTGCGCACCTGCTCTTGTAGATAGACATATTCCACCCCGCTTTCCAGCGTGACCCAGACTTTTACGTCGCCCACTCCTTGGATGCTGCTGACCAATCGATATATTTTTTCCTCTGTTTTTTTGCAAAACTCCTCATTGTCTACCAAAACAGATACTGCGTCCTGCGGAGGCTGGGCGCTCTTTTGTGGAACCAATTCAGAAAGCAGGATCAATAAAATCCCAGCAAGACCAAGAAAAACCACCCATTTGACCTTTTTATCTCCCTTAAAAAGAGCGATTGCCTTGTTCCATAGATCTGTTATTTTTTCCTTTCCATTCATAGCACTTCCTCTCCTTCTGCCCAAACTTCAGGCGTAATTCCTGTTTCTTTTTGTACGATTTGAGAGATTTGTTCAATATTCTCTTCTTCTCCCTTTGATATTTGAATCTTCAGACTGTTAATATATATGCTGGAATCTTCCCCAACATGTACGTCAACCTCTATTTTTTTCGCAGGGATTTGCTGTGCAGAAAGCATATCCTGGACAATCTGACGAACGTTTTCTTCAAATCTCTTTGCCGTTTGGTTGGTCAATTCCTGCGATAAATCATCCGTCACCTCGAGAAAAGCAGCTTCCTCCCACTGGAGTTTTTCGCTAGACATTGGCGGCAGGCCCTGCGCAAATGGCATGATAACACAGCAGACGAAGAACAGGCCTATAACGCATCTCATTGCCTTTTGCACCTTTCCGTCCGGCACGGCAATCTGTGCGATGGAAGACGCAATAGCGGCAGCACAGACCGCTGCCGCCCAGATTCGTATGGCATTCATTTTATCCCCCCGCCCCTACAACCAGCATCACAGTGGTTGAGATAATAAATAAAAGTCCAAAAAGCAAAGTGATGGACATTAAAAGTCCAAGTGCTGATGCCGTTCCCTCCAAGACCTTTGTAATACTCCCCGTTCCCATAAGCTGTCCCAAAAAGGCGGCGGCCTGCATGGCCAAATACCAACAAATAATCTCTACAAACAGTGGCAAAAAGGTAAAGACAGCAATTAAGATTCCATATACGCCGACCGAAGCTTTTAAGAGCTTTAAGCACGCTTGTGCTGTGACAAGCGCGTCGGATAAAGCACTGCCGATAACCGGTACAAAGCTGCTGGTCACGAATTTCGCTGTCTTCACCGTTACTGTATCCGCACTGACCGCCACGATACTTTGAATACCCAACAATCCTACATAAATAGTTAACAGCAAGCCAAGCGCCCAGTTTACAAATTTTTTTACAGTTTTTCCAATCTGGTCCAAATGCAATTCCGGTACAATGGCTCCAGTAAAGCAAAATGCTAAAAAAATGCTGATCAATGGTACCAAAATTTGGGAAGCCGCCTGCCCAACTACCTGGGAAGTACCAAAAAGCAAAAGATGATATACGCCAGCTGAAACCGGCTGCCCTCCAGATGCCAATATTCCACAAAATACGGGAATAAATCCATTCATAAACATGGAACCCTGAAAAATAGCCTGTGATGCTTTTTGGATACAGTCTGTTACCGGTTCCAGTACAATGGTAATTAAACATAATACTGCAACACCGTTAAATACCTTCTCCAATCCTTTAGCGTTGAATCCAATTTTCAGCGCATCCATTACCGCGCAAAGCAGGATAACTGCGACCAGCATTCCCAATAGCAAAAGCGGCGCACGAATCATTTTTGAAAAGGCAGCCTTACATACCTGCCAGATTTGACTCGGCGTTAACGACAAAAGCAGCCGATAATCCAAATTATTTAAGTCCAGCTGTGCAAGGATTTCCTGTGTTTGATCCGGCACCTGTGAAGCGAGCTCCTCAGCGCCGGATGCTGCCAACTGTCCTTGCAGATTTTGGTCAGTCATTTCATCGGACGATTCTTCCCCCCACACGACACCAGAAAACAAAAACACACAGAGAAAAAATATACTTAGTATCCTTTGTCTCATTTTTAGAATCCTTTATTGTACAATCAATTTTTTTATAATCTCTAAAAGCTTTCCAAACAAGGGCATACCCAGGGAAAGTACAGTAATTTTTCCTGCCAATTCTACCTTTGAACTGATGGCTGTTTCTCCCGCATCCCGACAAGCATCACTTGCCAACTGCGTCAAATAGCAAATGCCCAGACTTTTAGCTAAAACCCCAATATATTCCATTGATAAATTTGCACCGGACAACATTTCTTTCATTTCCTCAAAAATCGGAAATAATTGTTCACATAATTTCCAAATAATCAGAAATCCTACTGCAAGGGATATAAAAATAGCATATTCCGGTTTATATTGCCGAATCATCACTGAGAGAATCATCCCGATCAACCCGATCCCAATAACGCTGACCCATTCCATTATGATCACCCCAGTCCAAAAATGGTTTTAACCGTTTCAAACAGCGTATTAATTTCATTGATAATCATCATCAGAACCACGATTAATCCTGCTAATGTGGTCATCATTGCCTGTTCCTCTCTGCCCGATCGGATCAGTACCTGGTTAAGCACCGCTACAATAATCCCAATAGCGGCAATTTTAAAAATCAAATCTACGTCCATCGTTTTCTCCTCCCTGCTCAAAGCTGCTGATCCTATGGAAAAATCAACATATAAACCCTTTATCATGCCCTTTCCGCAGGTGTTTTGGCATATCTTCGCATCTTCCATCGTCCTCTCAACAAACTTGTCCTATGCACTATAGATATGTCTGTCCTTCCCATTTGAGAACTTTCTCAAAAAATTCTGATAATGTGCGCAATAAAACCCCTCCTGTCAGAGAAAAGCCATTAAGGCAATTGCTTTTCTCTGACAGGAGGGGTTTTGCATCGATTTCTTTAAAGACTATTTTTTCTTTGCCAGTACTTCTTTGACTTTTTGCCGGATATTTTCGGCAGTAAGGCCATAGAATTCCAACATTTTTTCAGCAGGCCCAGAGCTGCCAAAAACATCATTAACGCCCACCCGAATAACTGGGACCGGATATTCCTCACAAACCACCGTACAAACCGCTTCTCCCAGCCCTCCGATTACACTGTGTTCCTCAGCTGTAACAATTGCTCCGGTTTCTCTTGCCGCCCGAACGACAAGCTCCTGGTCCAGAGGCTTTATGGTGTGAATATTCAACACGCGCACAGATATCCCCTCTTTTTCCAGCTGCTCAGCCGCCTGTAAAGACCTGGTGACCATAAGCCCTGTAGAGATAATTGTTACATCCTTTCCGTCACGCAGAGTCACGCCTTTTCCAATCTCAAAACGATAGCTGGAAGGGTCGTTTACGCTTTCAACCGACAATCTCCCCAACCGCATATAAACAGGACCGTTATACTGTGCAATGGCTTTGACTGCTTCCCGGGTTTCCAGATCGTCTGCCGGGCTGAGTACAACCATACCAGGAATGGTCCGCATTAAGCCAACATCCTCACAGCATTGATGAGTAGCGCCGTCTTCCCCTACAGAGATCCCGGCATGGGTAGCGCAGATTTTTACATTCAGATGTGGATACCCCACCGAATTTCGAATTTGCTCAAAGGCCCGGCCGGCGGCAAACATGGCGAAAGAAGAGGCAAACGGTATTTTCCCCGCAGCCGCAAGACCCGCTGCAACGCCGATCATATTTCCTTCGGCAATGCCGCAGTCAAAAAAACGTTCCGGCGCTTTCTTGTGAAAGAGATCCGTTTTTGTCGATTTAGAAAGATCCGCATCTAATACAACGATATCTTTATTTTCATCAGCCAGAAGAGCTAATGCCTCGCCATAACTTTCACGAGTGGCTTTTTTGATCGAATGAGCCATTTAGAACACCCTTTCTTTTCCAAAAGTAAAACCTCTTTCAGGATCTTTATTTCAAACCTGCAAGAACCTTTTCAATGTCAGCGACCGCTGTTTTGTATTGATCCTCATTCGGCGCAGCGCCATGCCATGCAACGTTATCGGACATAAAGGAAACATCCTTTCCTTTGATCGTTTTTGCAACGATCACCGTCGGCTGGCCCTTTGTCCGCTTGGCTTGTTCAAACGCATCTGCCAAAGCCTCAAAGTCGTGGCCATCCACCTCAAGAGTACGAAAACCAAAAGCGGCAAATTTTTCAGCGATTGGATAAGGCGAACAGATTTCATTTACCCTGCCGTCAATCTGAAGGCCATTGTTGTCCACAACCAAACACAGATTGTCCAATTTCTGATGCCCTGCAAACATCGCTGCCTCCCAAATTTGCCCTTCCTGAATCTCGCCGTCACCAGCTACCGCATAAACACGATAGCTCTTTTGTTCGAGCTTACCGGCAAGCGCCATACCGCAAGCGGCAGACAAGCCCTGCCCTAACGATCCGGTAGACATATCGACACCGGGAATGTGCTTCATATCCGGATGGCCCTGGAGCATAGCGCCTGGATGCCGAAACTTTTTCAGCTCATCCAGCGGAAAAAAACCCTTTAAAGCCAGCGCCGCATAAAGCGCGGGACAGGTGTGGCCCTTTGAAAGCACAAAGCGGTCCCGTTCCGGCCACTGCGGATTTTGAGGATCTACACGCATTTCTGCAAAATACAAATAGGTCAGGATGTCAGCCACCGATAGCGACCCGCCAGGATGTCCGGATTTTCCAGAATAAACCGCCTCTAACGCGCCCAGACGAACCTGACCGGAAGTTTTTTGCAGCTGATGTTTGAATGTTGCTTCCATCATAAACGCCTCCTCTGAAAATTATAAACGTTCAATATATTCGATCAAATCGGCAACTGCGCCTTCCGCGCAAGGGCCGACTACCATATCACACATATCAATAATATCCTGTGAGCCATCCCCTACCGCCACCGAAGTTCCTGCAGCCTTAAGCATATCTATATCGTTATAAAAATCACCAATCGCAAAGGTATTTTGTATATCAACCTTCATGACGCGGGCAAGCTTGCGAAGCCCTTCGCCCTTGTCCACCCCATTTGCCATAATCTCACAGAACACCGCGCTGGAATGGATGTAATAGGTTCCCTCCAGCGGATGCTCGTCCATCCATTTATGCAGCTCGTCCATTTTTTCCGGCGCCCGAACAAAAAGTATTTTGAACCAATCCTGCCCAATCTCATCAATTTTGCATAAAAGACGGCTGTCAATCCGCTCTTTTTGCAGCTCCAAGCTTTCTAATGAAGAAATCACCTTAAAGTCGTCTTCCATAGATACACCTACTGCCATATCCGGAAAAACTTTGCACGCCTCTTTAATATAAGCGTTGGCGGTACGCGGAACAAAGGTGCGCTCCATCACCGTCTGCGTCCTGCAATCATAAAGATAAGCTCCATTATTTTGAGCGGACGGTACATTGATTTTTAAGTCGCGATACAACGAGGTACAATGGTAATGAGAGCGTCCTGTTGCAAAGGTAAATTTTCCTCCCTTCTGCTGAAAACGGTGGATGGCCTCTAAATTTCTTTTTGGAATTTTCCCTTTATGCGGAAGAAGAGTGTCGTCAATATCTGTTACAACTAAATAGCGCGACAGAGTGTTTTCCAAAATAATTCCTCCTCTATTCTATCTGGTCTGTTTGCGGCAGTCCCTTTAAAAACTGCATGAAGTATTCAGGCAAAGGACTGTCAAATTCCATATATTCCTTGCTCACCGGGTGGATAAAACCAATTTTTTTGGCGTGCAAACATTGCCCTTGCAACGACCCAATTACTTTGGGAGGACCATACAACGGGTCTCCGGCTATAGGATGTCCAATATAGGACATATGGACGCGTATTTGATGCGTACGCCCTGTTTCCAGGCGGCAGCGTATATGCGTAAAATCTCTGTATTCTTTTAGTAACGAATAGTGAGTAACTGCATTTCTGGCATGTTCATAAGTTACCGCCATTTTTTTGCGGTCCTTTTTACTGCGTCCGATCGGGGCGTCCACCGTTCCCTTTTCCTGTTTCAAACAGCCGTAAACCACCGCTTCATACTCACGGGTAAAGCTATGTGCCTGAATCTGTGCCGCTAAAAACTGATGCGCATAATCCTCTTTGGCAACCATCAAGAGACCGCTGGTATCTTTATCAATGCGATGGACGATTCCCGGCCGGATCACGCCGTTAATCCCAGAAAGCCTTCCCTTACAATGATACAGCAGGCCGTTTACCAAAGTTCCGGTATAATTTCCCGGAGCGGGATGTACAACCATCCCTTTCGGCTTATTGACCACCAGTAAATTGTCATCCTCATAAAGAATGTCCAATGGGATATTCTCCGGCTGCGCAGAATCAGACATTGGCTTCGGCAGGTAAGATTGTATCTGGTCGCCTCCCTTTAGGCGCACACTTTTTAAAATCGGCCGGCCGTTTACCAAAACCTCACCGTTTTTAATACGCTTTTGCCAAAAAGAACGAGTGTGCGCCGGGTCCGCCTGAACCAAAAACTGATCAGCTCGGATCCCTTCACTTTCCGGCTGCACAATAAAGTATGCCTTTTCCTCAGATCCCATCTGTATCACCTGTTGAAGAATCGGCTTTTTTCCCTTGCTTTCGTTCGCTTCTAAGGATGTAAAACGCAATAAAAAAGACGCCAATAACAACACAGCAATCGGCAAAATTAAAAACAGGATAATGAATCCAACAAAAATCTAAATAATCTATGACAAATCCTCGGAAAATTCGATCCAGCAGATTTCCGATTCCACCCGCGACCACCAGACCCAGCATCCAAGGAAGAAGCTGTCCCGGAATTTTTTTTAAAATTAGTAAAATCAGCAGCCCTATAATCACAACAGAGGTCACTATAATTAGAAAGAGCTGTTTACCCTGTAAAATCCCTCCTGCTGCTCCAAAATTTTCTACATAGGTCAAATGAAAGATTCCCTCTACCAATGGAACCGATCCTATTGGCGCAAGATATGTAATAATCAGATATTTAAAAAGCTGGTCTATCCCAACAAGGGCGGCAATGAAAACGAAAATCCCTATAGCCAAAAACTTTCCTCCTAAAAGCAAAATAAAAACGCCTTACAACAGGGAAAAAGCACATTGTTGCATACTTTCCATTAAAAGACAGACATCTGCACAATTTCTTATTCCCATTTGATAGCAGGCGTATTCTACGTTCCAATGATTTACTTTCTGAATGGCTTCAACTCGTTTTTTTCTATCTGAGAAAATGCATGAACAGGGCAGTATGAGCACATTGGGCATTTTCATTTATTTCCCCTCCTGTTCAGAATTTTCCGAAGATCCTTTTAATCAGTCTCTTTTCAAATCATATCCGGCGCCAAAGCGCAGAGGACCAAATCGAGACTCTCTTTCCTCTGCTGGTGCAGGTTCTTCTTCCAAAACAGCAGGCTCGTCAAAATCCAAAGCATCCTGCGCCGGTACTGGCGGCTCATGTGGCTGCTCATGGCGGATATCCTCCTGGACAGCGGCTGCTTTCTCTGGATTTGACGCTTCTTTTTTTATATTCTCTGGCAAGGAGCTGATCAGCTCTAAATGGTTTTTATACAAGGCCAAAAGCTGATTTTTGAAGGTTGCCACCTCTTTTTGCAGATGGGAAAGGTTCATTTTTTCCCGTTCCGCACGCATTTGAATGCTGTCGATTACCCTTGCGGACTGGGCGTTCGCATCTGATAAAATGGAATCCGCCTGCCGTTGAGCATCCTTCACGATCGAAGAGCCCAATTTACGTGCATCCAAAATGGCATCTCTCATACTATCTTCATCTGCGCGATACTCTTCTATTTTTTCCGCTAATACCTCCAATTTTCTTTCCATTTGCATTTTTTCATTCTGCATTTTATCAAAAGCTTCGGAAATTTCCTGAAGATATCCCTCCACCTCGTCAATCCGATATCCAAATGCTGATTTTTCAAATTTTTTCTCTAATATTTCCTGTGCATTCAGCATGATCCCACTCCTTATTGATAATGCCCTGCCTTTATGTGCAACCGGCCTTTTTTCGAAACCCCATAGAAAGAATGAAGCGCATATTTGCCATATCCACGAATGGATAATAGACTTGGCACCTGTACTTGTCCAGCTATATCCGTACGCACCTGTCCATCTACCTTCACCCGCTCCTGCCGGATCATTTCCTGCGCATTTCCACGTGACAAATGGGTTAAAAAAGCTACGACTGCATCTAACCGGGCGCTGGATACAGTTCCAGATACACAGACTAGTTTTGGCCGCAACTCTTCCAGATTCTGCGCGCCCTTGGACAAAGTAATACCCACCCGTCCAACTTTCAGGAACTCATCCAGCAGGACCGGCGCAGCTTTTTCTAAAACAAAAAAAACCGCCATACCATTCCCGACGAGAATATCGCCAACCAATTCTCTTGAAATACGAAGTCCCATCAGAGAACCTAAAAAATCCCGATGAGAGAGCTTATCCTGCTCACGGAAATGCGCTGTAAGCGGCATAATCGGAAACATATCCAGCCCGTCCGGCTCTACGTAATCTGGAAAAAAGCCGGCTACTTTTCTTTCCGCCTCCGGAAAACCACCATAAAGCCGCCAAGACGAAAAACCAGCCGCCGCCGACACCGCTTTAAGAATCTCCTGTTGGCGGATATCCAAAAATCCGGTAAATTTCGGTTGATTTCGAACCTGTGCTAAATAAATCGCATCTTGAAAACGGGACTGAAGGATTTTTTCGTCCCCTGAAAGCTCCTTTAAATGAATCATTGTTAGAAAAAGACACCGCTGTTTTCCAATTCGTCTAACAAATCGCCCATAATGTCCACATTATAAGGCGTGATAATGTATGTGCTGTTCGCTACTCGCTGAATCTGACCGTTATTCGCGTAGGCAACGCCACTGAGAAAGTCAATCAGCCGGCGGGATACGTCTTTGCTTGTCTGCTCTAAATTTAAAACAACCGTTCGCTTTGTATTCAAATGATCGGCAATGGAACGTGCGTCGTCAAAACGCTCCGGCTTTACCAGCACAACCGCCAGCTGGGTTGTTGCGTGGATATTCACCACTTTATTTCTTCTGGAGCCCTGTTCTGCTATAGGCGCACCATTTGTCCCCTCATGAGCCAGAAATTCGTCTTCCTCCTCATACTCATCTTCTTCCGGATAATCAAACAACCTTCTGATGCTATCCATTAAACTCATGCTGGTTCCTCCTGTTATTTTCGTTTCCCAAATAAAATCGTACCCAGTCGGACAATATTGGCCCCACAGGCAATCGCAGTCTCAAAATCATTAGACATTCCCATTGACAGAAATCGCACATCACTATTATCTCTATTTTTTGCCTGTATGTCAAGGAACAGATCATACATCTTGGAAAAATAATATCGGTTTTCCTCTTCCTTCCCACCTGCCGGAGGAATTGCCATTAGGCCAGACAAACGAAGATGAGGCAAAATCGCAACCGTTTTCATCAATTCCGGTAAATCCTCTGGCAGAATACCGGATTTAGTCGGTTCCGCCCCAATATTTACCTCTAATAAAACCCCTATCGTCTTTTCTAAAGCAGCGCAACGCTTCTCCAGCTCTTGGGCTAGACGAATACTATCAACCGATTCAACCATATCAATTTTATCCACAATATACCGAACCTTATTGGTTTGTAATCTGCCAATAAAATGGACTGAGCAATTTTTCTTTTCATAAAGCGGATATTTTTCCAGATATTCCTGTACGCGATTCTCTCCCAGCAGCGTAATTCCACTCTGAATTACCTGATTGACGCGCTGAACCGGAACCGTTTTTGTCACTGCCATAATAGAAATATCCTCAAAAGCTCTCCCACTTTTTACTGCGGCCGCTCCAACCCGCTCCCGGATTTCACGAATATTCTCCTGTAGCTCCCAGTCAGGAATTGATGGCTCTTCCCTCATACAAATCGGTTCCTTCCGTTACAATATCATCATAAAGCTGTACTCGTTCTTCGTCGTTACTGTCGATCCTGCTTACAAAAAAGCCTACGCTTTCGTAAACAATCTCAACCTTTTTAAACTCCAATATCTGGTTTTTCACTACATAAACGCCCTGTACTCCATCTTGAAATCTCAGCGCCTTATAAGGGATTTTTAATCCCTTATAGCTTCCCAATTCAATCCGGACTGCTGAGCTGCGCAGACGCGAAATATCCTGAGACATATAGTCACAGGAAAAAACAACCGCCGTTTTTCCCTTGTCCGCGTCCTGAATCAGCTGTATTACCGTGCCGGGAACCTCTTCTGAAGAGGAGCCAAAATACAGCGACGCCGTCGTGCCGACAGAAAACTTATCCGCATCTTCCGGGCTAACCAACGCCGCATAATACCAGATATAACCTAAAATAACCTTTCCAACATATGCGTTATTTTGTTCATATCTGGCGGACGCTAGTTCTTCCAATTGTGAAACCGTTACTGTCGAAAGCAAATCCGTCGTGATGCTGTCAGAGGCCGTATCGCAGTAACTGCCAAAATATCCATATGCCGGAGAGACAATCTGGCTAATTTGGGCAGATGTCTGGCTTTGTAACGACGCCTTCTCGTTTTCGAGTCGGTGAATTCTATCGGAAAAGTCCGTAATTTCCCGTATAGCAACCGCTTTTTTGTTTAATACATCCTGTAAGCTGTTGCAAATCTGCTCTGCATCCTGTAAATTTCCCGATTCATTCATAAAAATCAGACTGCCGATCTGTTCTTCAATCGTAAGAGAAATCGACGAAACATTCGCAATATTGCCGGCCGTTTTTTGGATTCTGGCCAGACGCTCTATTTCCGCGTCGATTTTTTCAGCCCGATGCTTGTTTTGAACGCTCTGCCGGCTCGCATGTATCTCTGCCACCGAAGTGCCCGTAATAACCCGGACCCCATCGTCATAAAAATAGCTGACGATGCCCGAAGAACTCCCTTCTATCGGGATCTCGTCCCGAATAGCAATTCCTTGGGCATATACCACATCGTCAACAACGTATTGCTGTACTGGCTCTGTTTTTACAGGTGAGTACATATAACGATAAACCTGATACCCCACATATGCTACCAAGAACAGCGACATAACAACTGCGAGGATTTTTCCGCTCAGGCTGTTCATGACGCTTTATCGGTCCCCTTCCTCATCTCTGTCTACTGAATCCAGAATGCTGATTGGTTTTGCCGGAATGATGGTTGACACCGCATGCTTATAGACCAAATTCTGTTTTCCATCCGAATCCAGAATGACCACATAGGTGTCAAACCCTTTTACAGTTCCTTTAAACTGAAAACCGTTGGTTAAAAAGATGGTTACGGCAATTTTTTCTCTTCTCGCCTGATTTAGAAAAACGTCCTGTAAATTCATACCTTTGTTCATATTCTCCGTCCTTTCTTCTTTCAGATGAAATAACTAAAAAACAGCCGGTTTCCCAAGCTGATTTCTCACGATCTCAGCCGCCTGTGCCACAACTTCATTATAATCGTCATAATCGTCAATGTAAAGCCAATTTACCTTTTCATCCTTCCGAAACCAGGTCATCTGCCGCTTGGCATACCGTCTTGATTCCTGCTGCACCTGACTGATCGCTTCACCTAACGTGCCTTTCCCTTGCAAATAATCGAAAAACTCCTTATAGCCGATTGCCTGAGCTGCCGTTTGGGAGTATCCTCTGCGCACCAGCTCCTGGATTTCTTCCAGCAGGCCGTTTTCCATCATCCTTTCTACCCTTCTGTCAATTCTCTGATAAAGAAGCTGGCGGTCTCTAAACGCAAGCCCGATCATACAGCAATGGTAGGGAGAGGGACGCTGTCTGGATGCCTTTTGCTGCTCAGATAGAGGAATACCTGTCAGACGATACGCCTCAATCCCGCGGATAATCCGCCCCAGATTGTTGGGGTGCAGGCTCTGCGCCAGCTGCGGGTCAAAGCCTCTTAATATATCCAGCAAAAATAGATTTCCCTTTTCTGCCGCCGTTTTCTCCAGCTCTTGACGAAGCGCAGGATCGCTTTTGTTTTCAAAAAAGGTTATATTGTCCAATAAAGAACGAATGTATAAGCCGGTTCCGCCGGCCAGGACAGGAAGCTTTTTTCTGTCGTAAATTTCTTGGATAACCGCTTTTGCCAAACAGACATAGTCCGCTACGCTAAAGGTTTCGTCTGGATCTAAAAATTGCAGAAGATGGTGCGGGACCCCCGCCATTTCCTCAAAAGTGGGCACAGCCGTGCCTACCGACATATAACGGTAAATCTGCTTTGAATCGGCAGACACGATTTCCCCGTCCCACAACTGCGCCAATGCAACCGCTAAAGCGCTTTTTCCCGACGCGGTAGGCCCTACAACGGCAACGACAGGGATAGACTGCGCCTTTTCCGACATACTATACCCTCCCAAATTGTTTTTCTATTTCTTTTTTGGTCAGATTAATCGCTACCGGTCTTCCGTGCGGGCAGTGAAACACCGTTTTATCCTCCTGCATCAGTCTGAGAATTTCCTTTAATTCCTCTGGCGTGCTATGATCTCCTCCCTTGATCGCGGCACGACAGGAAATATTGTGATACAGCCAATCCAGCTTTTCAGGGGAAACATCCTGTCTTCCCTGCACAAGATAACCGCAAATCTCTCCTACCGTTTGTTCAATCTGCGCGTTTTCCAGCCACATAGGGGCGCTGCGAATCAATAGAGTACCGTTTCCAAAATCCTCTGCTTCAAATCCGCATTCCAAAAGCGTATCCAGATGATCCAGTGCGGCAGAATGCTCCTGCCGGGACAACAATACCGGAATGGGAGACAGCAGGTTCTGCATAAACTGCCGAACCTCACCTTTTTTCAGCCGGTTATACAGAATTCTTTCATGTGCTGCATGCTTATCTACCAAAACCAAACGGTTTTCCCCTTCGAATAGTATATAGGTACAGAATACTTCACCAATATAACGCAGATTCTCATAGGTGGAGAAGGACGGAAGAATCGTTTGCTGCTCAGAAAAGGCAGATGCGCTCTTTCCTCCATTCCAAAAAGCAGGCTCTCCAGCTGTTTTTTGCGCGCTTTCTCCCCTATCCGTCTTTGAATAATGGGGTATAAAGGCCTCTTCCACCTCAATATCCAATGAGCTTTTGACATTCTGTGGGGGATTCAGCCTTCCATTTTGCTGATCTATAAAAGCATTTGGATCCAAAGGGGCCGGTGACGAATAATCGGAAAAAAGCCATTTAGAGGAATCATCTTCAAAATACCCTTCGACAGCCAAATCCGGCAGCTTCTTGTTGAAAGGAAGGCCCTGATACACCACCGGTTCTTTCACAAAAAGACTTCGAAACTCCCCGGCGTTCATCCTTTCCTTCATCTGTTCTGTATCCGGCCGTTTTGGCGCGGAAAATTCGGATTTTCCAAAATGTCCCTCTACTGTCAGATCGCCAGTACGCAGAGCGCTTTTTACCGCAAAATACACCAAATCAAAAACTGGCTTTTCCTTTTCAAAGCGCACCTCGATTTTTGCCGGATGCACATTCACATCCACTGACTGCGGGGAAATTTGAAGGTCCAAAACGCAGGCTGGAAATTTTCCTGTCATAATCGAATGCTTATAGCCTTCTTCCAATGCCGCAGCACAGGTTCTTGATTTTACATAACGGCGATTCACATAAAAATTCTGCATGGAACGGCTTGCTCTGGCCATATGGGGCTTTGAAATAAAGCCTTTAATCGAAAGGCCGTTCGATTGATAATCTACCGGCAAAAGCCCTGATGCAAAATCCCGGCCAAACACCGAGTAGATCGCCGAAAGCAGCTGGCCATCCCCCGGGGTACGAAGCTTCTGCTGTCCGTCGCGAATCAGACAGAAGGAAACCTCTGGATGCGCCAACGCAATTTTTTCCACAATTGCGCTCACCGAATTAGCTTCCGACGCGTCCTTTTTCAAAAATTTCAATCTGGCAGGCGTATTATAAAACAAATCTCTTACGATAATTGTCGTCCCAACAGGACAGCCTGCCGGCTCGCAGGCAATTTCCTCCGAAGCGTCAATCTGGTAACGGACCCCTTCGACCGCAGCCTTTTGCCGGGACAACAGCTCGACCTTTGCCACCGCAGCGATAGAGGCCAGTGCCTCGCCGCGAAAGCCCATGGTACAAATCGCATCTAAATCCTGCGCGCTTTTTACCTTACTGGTCGCATGGCGCAAAAAAGCGTTTTTCACATCCTCCGGATAGAATCCGCATCCATCGTCCGTTACCCGTATAAAAGACAGGCCGCCTTTTTTGATTTCAACCGTAATTGCCGCCGCTTTTGCGTCGATTGCATTTTCGATCAGTTCTTTCACCGCAGAAGAAGGACGCTCCACAACCTCTCCGGCAGCGATCAGCTCCGCTACTGTTTTATCCAACACATGGATAATACCCAAAATGCGGCCTCCTTTTTTCTTATTTCAGCATAGCCTTTAACTCAAATAAAATGTTCAGCGCTTCAATCGGCGTCAATGCATTCAAATCAACTCTTGTCAGACGCTCCCGCAACGCGCCATCCTGCAAAGGGAGAAAAGCCAGCTGACCCGTTTGCGCCTCTTGGGAAGCGGTTTTTCTCTTTTCGCTTTGCGGAAGAGAAATCAACTCGCCTTTTTCCAGCTTAGAAAGGATTTCATGGGCTCTTTTAATCACCGGATCAGGGATACCGGCCAGCTTAGAAACCTCGATTCCATAGCTGTCGTCCGCACCGCCAGGCACGATCCTTCTCAAAAAAGTGATTTCATCTCCCCGTTTTTTCACTGCAATATTATAGTTTTTTACGCAGCTTAGTACCGACTCCAAATCCGTCAGCTCGTGATAATGGGTGGCAAACAGCGTTTTAGCGCCTAATCCGCGCCGGTCCGCAATATACTCTAATACAGCACGGGCTATGCTCATCCCATCAAAGGTTGATGTTCCTCTTCCAATTTCATCGAGGATCAAAAGGCTCTTTCGGGTAGCATTTTTTAAAATGCGCGCCACCTCGTTCATCTCCACCATGAAGGTGGATTGGCCAGAGGTCAAATCGTCCGATGCACCGACTCGTGTAAAAATTCCATCCACTACACCAATGGAGGCGGAAGATGCCGGCACGAAGGAACCCAGCTGCGCCATTAAAACAATCAAAGCCGTCTGCCGCATATAGGTCGACTTGCCGGCCATGTTCGGACCGGTAATAATGGCAATCTGGCGGTCGCTTCGGTTCAGATATGTATCGTTTGCCACAAAAGGTACATCTTTTAAAATTTCCTCTACTACAGGGTGCCGTCCATCCTGGATTTTGATTTCGTCCGATAGATCAACCGAAGGGCGTACATAGCGGTTGCTGACAGCGACTGCCGCCAAGGAGCAAAACACGTCCAGCCGCGCAACGGCGTTGGAGGTCTGCTGTGTCCGCGAAAGCTGCTGGGCGGCAAAACGGCGCACCTCGTCAAAAAGCGCCGCTTCTAAGCGCAGGATGCGCTCTCCGGCCGTCACAATTTTATCTTCCAGCTCCTTTAACTCCTGAGTAATATATCGCTCGCAGTTGGCCAAGGTTTGTTTTCGAATGTAGGTGTCCGGCACCTCGGACAGAAAAGACTTGGAAACCTCCAAATAATAGCCGAATACCCGGTTATATCCAATTTTTAACGTTCGGATCCCGGTGTTTTCTTTTTCTCTCGCTTCAATCCTGGCAATATATTCCTTTGTGTTCCCAACCAAATTACGCAGCTCATCCAGCTCGGCGCTGTAACCTTCTTTGATCACGCCGCCTTCCTTTACCGCAACCGGCGGATCGTCGCAAATCGCTTTGCTCAGTAAGGCCGCCAAATCCTCCAAAGGATCCAGATCCGCAAAAATTTCCCGCAGATATTGGCTTTGTACCGGCTCCAGCCGCATGCGAAGCGGCGGAATTTTTTCCGCCGTACTTTGCAGCGCCTTTAAATCTCGGGGCGTAGCGCTTCCATAGACCACCTTGGTCATCAGTCTGTCCAAATCAAAAATGCCGCCCAAAGCATAAATGAGTTCCTGGCGCAAAACGCCTTCCCTGTACAGTTCCTCCACCGCGTTAAGCCGTTTATTGATAAAAGACGGATGATTAAGCGGCTGCTCGATAAAGCTTTTGATCATTCGCTTACCCATCGCGGTACGGGTCCGGTCCAGCACCCATAAAAGGGAGCCGCGTTTTTCTCCCGTCCGCAGGGTTTGCGTCAATTCCAGATTCCGCCGCGCAGTCAAATCCAAATTCATATACTGGCTTTCCTGATAAAAATGGATCGACAAAAGCCGCTCCAGCCCGTTTTTCTGCGTCTGGCTTAGATATTGTAGCAAGGAAGAAACCGCCATTCTGCAAAACGGCTTGTTATCCAACGAAATTTTCGCCAAATCAGCTATATGAAAATGCCGCAAAACAATCTGCTCGCTATCCTGATAGCCAATATCCTCATCATCCAGCAGATTGGTGGAACAGTCAAGCTTGTTTTTTATAAAATCGCAGACATTTTTTCGATCCAACATCGCGCCGTTAAAAATCAGTTCCGAAAGAGAAAAGCGTGCTAGATCATTGATCAGCTTTTCTTCATACTCATTTTCCTCCAGCTGCGTGGCTTGAATTTCGCCGGTGGAAATATCTGTAAAGCATAGTCCATACCCATCCGGCCGACAAAAAATACTGCCGATATAATTGTTGGAGCCTTCGTCAAGCATACTGGTTTCTATGATCGTTCCCGGCGTAATCACGCGGGTAACCTCTCGCTTTACCAGCCCCTTTGCAAGCGCAGGATCCTCCATCTGCTCACAGATTGCCACCTTATAGCCTTTTTTGATCAGGCGCTGAATATACGCCTCGCAGCTATGATACGGGATTCCGCACATGGGAGCCCGCTCCTCCTGCCCGCAATCCCGCCCGGTAAGGGTCAGTTCCAGTTCTTTCGAGGCCAACTTCGCATCGTCAAAGAACATTTCATAAAAATCGCCCAGTCGAAAAAACAGGATCTGATCTGGGTGATTCTTTTTGATTGAAAAATACTGCTCCATCATCGGAGATAGTTTTGCCATCTGTGCGCCTCCATTGTCCAATACGAGAAACCGCACCGAATTTTTCGGTGCGGCCCAAAATTGCTAATTGCAGCCGCCGCAGGTAGAGCAGCTGCCGGTACAGGATGTATCCGACATTTCTACCGAGTCCGGGTCCTCGCCGTTTACACTCAGGACCAAAATGCGGTTAATATAGTTCATCATCGCATCCACTTCTTTTTTGGCCCCATTGTAAACCACCATTTTCGGGTAAGACATAATTTTCTGATACAGCTGTTTGATCTGCTGGTCCAGCTGATTCATTTTCTCCTGGTCCTTATCCTGCTTTTGCACCTCCTGATTCAGCGCCACCCGCTTGAGGTTAAACTCGCCGATCATATCCTGCAGGGCCTGATCCTCATCATTTGACTGTGTTGCCAAGCGCAGGGCAAGATATCTGTCATCCTCCTGAATCGCCTTTCCCAGTTCTCTTGCCATCTTGATAATATCCATTGTACTTCCTCCTAAATTTAACAAAATCTTGATGCAAACGCCCATCTGCTGGATTGCTCTACTCCAGTTTTTCTCCGATAACGCCCCAATTATGCGCCTGTGTAATTTTTACGTTTACCAGCTGCCCGATCAAAGAAGCATCGCCCAAAAACTCGACCGTAATGTTTCCGCCGCTTTTGCCTCCCACCCGGCCTGTCCCTTCCTTGCCAGAGCCGTCCACCAACACCTGCAAAACGGTGCCAATTCGCTTTTCGTTGCGTTTTTGTCCAATAGTGCTCTGCTCTTCTAAAAGCGCACGAAACCATTTTGATTTCTCCTGTGCCGGAACGGGATCCTCCATCTGCGCCGCTTTGGTTCCAACTCTTTTGGAGTAGATAAAGGTGAACAGAAAATCGTATTCCACCTGTCGGATCAAATCCAGCGTCCGGCAAAAATCCTCATATGTCTCACCGGGAAAGCCGACAATGATATCGCTGGAAAGCGTCACATCCGGAATTTTTTCCTTGGCATATGCAATCAAATCCAGATACTGCTTTGTATCATAGCAGCGGTTCATCTGCCGAAGAATCCGGTTTGATCCGCTTTGTACCGGCAGATGAATATGATGGCACAGCTTTTGGCTTTGGGCGATTGTATCAATCATCTCACGGGTGCAGTCTTTGGGGTGGGAGGTCATAAACCGAACCCGAAAGTCCCCTTCCACATCGTCAATCCGGCGCAGCAGTTCGGTAAAATCAACCGGCTCCTCCAAGCCCTTTCCATAAGAATTGACGTTCTGCCCTAAAAGCATAATCTCTTTATATCCTTTTTTGGCTAACTGTTCTACCTCTTCTAAAATTTTTTCCGGCCGGCGGCTGCGTTCCCGGCCCCGAACATACGGGACAATGCAATAGGTACAAAAATTATCGCATCCATACATCACCGGAAGCCAGGCTTTAAACGCGCCGTCCCGCAAAACAGGCAAATCCTCTACAATCAATCCATTGTGATTTTCAATTTCCTCCACATGCTTTTGTCCCTCCAGACGCTTTTTCAGCATAAAAGGAAAAAGGTGCGAGGCGTGTGTACCAAAAATCAAGTCGACATAAGGATAGCTTTCCCTGATTTTTTTTGCCACATGCTCCTGCTGCATCATACAGCCGCACAGACCGATAATGAGATTCGGATTTACCCTTTTATAGCGTTTCAGGTTGCCGACATTGCCGAAAATGCGGAATTCCGCATTTTCTCGAACGGCGCAGGTGTTGAAAAGAATGCAGTCCGCCTGCGATTCCTGATTGGTAAAGCCATAGCCCATTTCCGCCAGCATTCCGCAAAGCTTCTCCCCGTCGGAAACATTCTGCTGACAGCCATAGCTATGAACAAAGGCCAAAGGCTGCCTGTTCGGATACCGATCCAACAGGATTTTACGCACCGCTTCCATGCATTTCTCCTGTTCGGCCAAATCCTTCCTGTTCAACTCGATTCTACCGCTCATACATTCCTCCAAAAGGACATCGTTTCTTTTTGTTCTTGTGGATTATTATATCCTTTTACAGGGCAACCGTCAACGAAAAAGGATGTTTCTCCGCCTTTACAGCAAAGGATTCTCCTTAGAGGCATAGCTTTTTGTATCCACCGGCAAATTTTTCCGGTTCAGACGGCTCTCAGTCCAAATCTTAAAAATTGAGTAGATAACCGCGAATGTCGGGACGCCGATAAACATGCCGAGCACCCCCAAATAACCGCCAAACAGCAAAATGGAAAAAATAACCCAAAAGGATGGCATACCAATAGAGTCTCCTAAGATACGAGGGCCAAGAATATTTCCGTCAAACTGCTGCAGGCAGATGACAAAAAGGACAAACCAGAGGGCCTTAATCGGGTCGATCAGAAAAACGATCAAAGCGGAGGGGATTGCGCCGATAAATGGTCCGAAATAGGGAATAACATTCGTTACGCCGACAATTACGCTGACAAGCATTGCCATTGGCATTCTAAAAACCGACATACCAACAAAGCATAAAATACCGATAATCAAGGAATCTAAAAGTTTTCCGGAAATAAAGCCGCTGAAAATCCGGTTGCTGGTATGCGTCATATCGATCAGCCTCTCCACAAAGCCCTTCGGAAGCATCGCATAAAGAAATTTTTTGATCTGCGCGAAAAAGCGCTCCTTCCCAAAGAGGAAGTAAATCGAAATAATCACGCCTAAAACCAGATTGGTAAGACCCGTTGTCAGATTTTTTGTGGCGTTAAACACCAACGGCAAAGAGGCTGAAAGCCAATTGTAGAAAGTTTCCAGAATCGCTTTTGCCGATTCATTGATCTTTTCCAGCGTTTCCTGAAACCATTCCTCCTTCGGCAGCATTTCAAACAGGTCGTTGAGCCATTCACTCACCCTCCCCAAATAAATAGAAAGGTTCGATATAATTCCTGCAATACTCGCCGTAACCTGTGGAATAACCACCGACAAAAAAATACCGATTACCAAAACCGCTACAAGGTAGGTAAGCAAAACCGAAAGCCCTTTGTTCCATTTTGAGGAAAGCTTTCCCCTGCTGATTTTCGGCAGCACCTTTTTTTCAAAAAAACGTGTCACCGGGTCGAGCACAAAAGCGATGGAAAACCCGTAAATAACCGGCAGAAGGATATCAATCAATTTGTGAAAAGCCGCTTTATAGGAATTAAAATTGTGCAGTACATTATAGCAGACCAAGGATGCAATAACCACCAGCACGGCATAAACAGCGATGGTTGTATATTTTCGGTTCCATTCAATTTTCAAAATAAACGCCGCCCTTTACAAAATATTCTATCACACAGGGATCGAAAAAGCAGGCCCATTCTTTCTAAAAAGGACGATTTCTTCCTTTTTTTGGAAGAATTTTATTCGCTCAGCTGTACCCATTCCTCCATAACGAGGGAAAGGTGCTGCTTTGCTTCATCCAGTTCCCGGCATTTCTCTCCCATTAAAAGATAATTTTCGTAAATCTTAGGCAAAGAGATCTCTTCCTCCAACCGCCTGATTTCTTCCTCCAGTCCGGCAATGCGCGTCTCTGTTTCCTTTAAAAGCTGACGGCGTTTGACCTCTTCGTTTTTCTGCTGCCGGGTTCGGTACCCTCCAGTGCTTGCCGCCTTGGCCGGCGCAGGGGGCTTGCTCTGCTGTCTGGCGGCCGTTTTGCCTCTTCTCCGATCCTTTTCGGCCAGATATTCATCGTACCCGCCCTTGTATATCTCCACCCCAAGGCCGGTAAACTCCATAATATAATCCGGCACCCGATTGAGCATATAGCGGTCGTGCGAGACCATCAGCACCGTTCCCTCATATTCCTGCAGCGCCTCTTCCAATACCTCTTTGGACGAAAGATCCAGATGGTTGGTCGGCTCGTCAAGCAAAAGAACGTTGCCTCGCTGAAGCATCAGCGCCGCGAAGGCCAGCTTCGCTTTCTCCCCTCCCGAAAGAACCGATACTTTTTTGTACACCGCTTCCCCAGTGAGAAGAACGCTTCCCAAAATGCTGCGCACCTGGTGCTCCGTCATCTGTGGATATCTTGACCAAATTTCCTCCAGGGCCGTTTTGCCGGGATCCAACCCTCTCAGCTCCTGTTCATAATAAGCCGTTTTGACATTCTTTCCCCAATAAAATCTGCCGGAATCGACGGGAATTTGCTTTAAAACCGCCTTGAGAAAGCTGGATTTTCCCACACCGTTGGCGCCGATAATCGCAATCTTATTGCCCCTCTCAACATGCAGATGAATTCCATCCGCCAAATGCTTGCGATTTTCTCCCTCCCCTACTGAAAGAGACAGATTTTCTACCACCAGCACATCCTTAACCGGTTCTCGGTCATAGGAAAAGGACATCCGAGCCGCTTTTAAATCGCCCTGCGGTTTTTCCACCCGTTCCATCCGCTCCAAAGCGGCAATCCGGCTTTGGGCGCGCTTTGTCGTTGAGGCACGGACCAGGTTGCGCGCCACAAAATCCTCCATCGAGGCAATTTCCTTCTGCTGCAATTCGTATTCCTTTTGCTGGCGTTCCCGCCGTTCCTTTTTGAGCAGCACGTATTTTGAGTAGTTCCCTTTATAGGTTTCCAGCCTATGCCGCTCTACCTCCCAGATTCCCAAAACCAGCTTATCCAAAAAGTAGCGGTCGTGCGAGACCAGCAAAAGCGCGCCTTTGTAGCCGGAAAGATACTCCTCCAGCCAGGTCAGCGTTTTAAAGTCCAGATGGTTTGTCGGCTCGTCCAGGATCAGCAGATCCGGCTGCTCCAGCAAAAGCTTTGCCAAGGCCAAGCGGGTCTTTTCTCCGCCGGAAAGGGTTTGGATCACCGTATCCTCCGCCTTATTGGAAAAGCCCATCCCATTTAAAATGGTGCGGATTTTTACGTCAACCAGATACCCTTCCGCTTTGCTGAACTGCTCATCCAAAACCGCGTACTCCTCCGCTAAGACGCGATACTCTTCTCCCTCATGATCCAAACCGGCGCAGGACATCTGCTCTTCCAGTCCGCGCAGTCTCTGCTCCATTTCTAAGACAGAGCGAAATACGCCGCGCATTTCCTCCCAAATGGTGTGGCTGGTTGAAAGTCCGCTGTTTTGGCGCAGAAATCCGACGCGCACGTCGTTGGAAACGGCGATGGAGCCGCTGTCCGCCTGGAGGTCGCCTGTAATCAGGTTGAGAAGGGTGGATTTTCCCGCGCCGTTCACACCGATCAAGCCGATGCGGTCCCCATCCTCAATTTTGGCTGTGATATTCTCAAGCACAACATTAGCGCCGAAGCTTTTATTGAGTTGTTCTATTGAAAGCACCATAATTTTGTATCCTTTTTTATCCTAACATTATTTTTATTTTATCACATCCGCTTTTTTTCATCAACAGATATTGACAAACATGTTTCGGCTGTTTATTCTTACTTTAAAAAGGCAAAGCAGGAACCGCCGGTACGATTTTGGTATCGGCTTTTTTCGATTGACTAAGAAAACGGAGGAATGGTCATGAACCGCATACAAGTAAAAACCCAAGCTCCTTACGATGTGCTGATCCAGCGCGGGATTTTGCGGGAAGCCGGGCAGAAAATCCAAAAAGTCAAGCCGCACGCGAGACTTGCCGTTATAACCGACTCCAATGTGGCGCCCATCTATCTGCGCAGACTGCTGGATTCATTAGAGAACGCAGGCTATCGGGATGTCCCCTCCTTTACGATGCAGGCGGGGGAAAACACCAAATCGCTGGAAAGTGCTGGGCTTTTGTATCAGCTTCTTTCTCAGAGCAAGATTTCCCGGGACTGCTGTCTAATCGCATTAGGCGGCGGGGTGATTGGCGATCTAACCGGATTTGTGGCGTCCACCTACCTGCGGGGCATTGCTTTTATCCAGATTCCTACCACTCTTTTAGCGCAGGTGGATTCTTCTGTTGGGGGAAAAACCGCGATCAATCTGCCGTCGGGGAAAAATCTGGTGGGCACCTTTTGGCAGCCATCCTTGGTGCTGTGCGACCCAGATACCCTCTCCACCCTGCCGGAAGAGGTTTTTTCCGACGGAATCGCTGAGACAATCAAATGCGGCATGATAAAAGATCCCCTGCTATTCGAGCTTTTGGAAAAAAAGGATCCGCAGGAGAAGCTGGAGGAGATCATCAGCCGCTGTATCTGTATTAAGCGAGACGTTGTGGAAGCGGACGAGCTGGATACCGGTAATCGGATGCTTTTAAATTTTGGCCACACGATGGGACATGCAGTGGAAAACTGGATGCAGTACCGCCAGCGTCACGGGCAGTGCGTCGCCGTAGGTATAGCGATGATCATCCGTGCCCAGGTGGCAGCCGGAACTCTTCCCTCATTGGTGCTTGACCGTTTTCTGGCCGTATGCCAAAAGTACTGCCTCCCCACCACCTGTGATGCCGCCTGGGAAGACCTGTTCGAAATCTGCCGTCAGGACAAAAAGAATACGACCCATGGAATTCGGGCGATTCTTCTGCGAGAGATTGGCGACAGCTTTATCAAAACCCTTCCCTTTGCAGAATTTGAAGGCTTCATCAAAGGCGGTGAAGGACGATGAACATCCAAATTACGCCGGGGCCTCTGAGCGGGACGGTTTGTGTACCGCCTTCCAAAAGCATTGCCCACCGTGCCCTGATTTGTGCGGCGCTGGCCGGCGGAACCAGCGTCATTTCCCCGGTGGATTCATCAAAAGATATGGATGCGACCATCGGCGCGCTTCGCGCAATGGGTGCGGCAATTGTCCGTGAGGGCAAAAGGATTTCTGTCACCGGAATCAGTACGCCGCCAAAGCAGGCGCAGATCGATTGTATAGAATCCGGTTCAACTCTGCGCTTTTTAATCCCTGTCGCCGCTGCGCTGGGCATTTCCTGCCGCTTTACAGGATCCGGCCGGCTGCCGCAGCGTCCTCTTACTCCTTATGTCGACACTTTTTTGTGTAAAGGCGTAAAGCTTGATAGCTGTTTTATCCCCGCTAACTGTTTCGGCCAACTGGAACCGGGAGCTTATCAAATCCCCGGCGATGTCAGCTCTCAATTTATCACCGGACTTCTGTTCGCGCTTCCAATCCTTTGCGGCGACAGCGTCATTTTCCTTTCGACTCCCTTGGAATCCGCACCCTATATTGATTTGACAATAGACGTTTTAAGAGCGTTCGGCATTCAGATTTTTCGGGAGGAAAATCGTTTTGTCATTCCAGGGGGGCAGCGTTATCAGCCGCAGAATTTTGCGGTGGAGTCCGATTATTCCAACGCCGCCTTTTTTCTCACCGCCGCCGCGCTGGGGAGCCCTATAAAGCTTTTTAGCTTGTCACAAGATTCTTTGCAGGGTGACCGAGAAATCTTAAGTGTATTATCCAGCTTTGGCGCTTCCCCGGTCTGGGACCAAGGCGTTTTGGAAATCCAGCATCCTGTCTGCCGAGCCACACAGATTTTCGGGCGGGATATTCCGGACCTTCTTCCCATTTTATGCGTAGCCGCCACTGCGGTTCCCGGTCAAACTGTTATTCACGAAACACGACGTCTAAAAATCAAGGAAAGCGACCGCGCCGCCGCTATCACTGATTGTCTGACCCGCTTAGGCGCAAAAATCCGCGAGGAGCCCAACGCCCTTGTAATCGACGGCGGATTTCCCTTACACGGCGCAAGGGTATCCTCCTATGGAGACCACCGAATCGCCATGTCCATGGCAATTGCCGCCGGTTTGGCCGACGCGCCGGTTGTGATCGAAGATGCGCAGGCAGTAGAAAAGTCTTATCCCGGATTCTTTGCGGATTTTCAAGCTTTGGGAGGTGTTTTGCATGTCGTCTAGCTGGGGAAAACAGATCAAAATTTCTATTTTCGGCGAATCTCACGGCACGGCCATTGGCGTGGTAATCGACGGCTTGCCCCCTGGGGAACCAATCGATTTTGATGCGCTGCTGGCCTTTATGGACCGCAGGCGTCCCGGCCAAAACCGCTTTTCAACGCCCCGGAAGGAGAGTGATCACCCTCACATTCTCTCCGGCTTTTATGAGGGGCGGACCACCGGCACACCACTTTCGGTCGTGATCCGCAACGGCGATACCCACAGCGCAGATTACGCGCAGATGGACAGTGTCGCCCGGCCGGCCCACGCGGATTATACCGGCCATCTGCGGTATCACGGCGCACAGGACCCACGCGGAGGCGGACATTTTTCCGGGAGACTGACCGCTCCTTTGGTTGCTGCCGGTGGAATTGCCATGCAGGTCCTGAACCGGCGCGGCGTTCAAATCGGCGGGCATATCGCCTCGATTGGAAAAGTGGACGATACACCTTTTGACGGTGTTCATCTCTCTCCCAAAGCGATTTTAGCGCCGGGAAAAAAGCGTTTTCCGGTACAAAACGACCCTTCCGGTGAAAAAATGCAGCAGCTGATTGAAGACTGCCGGAAGAATCAGGATTCGGTAGGCGGCGTGGTGGAATGCGCGGCGCTCGGGTTCCCCGCCGGCATTGGCTCCCCTATGTTCGACGGGCTGGAAAACCGCTTGGCCTCCCTGCTGTTCGGGATTCCCGCTGTAAAAGGACTGGAATTTGGCGCGGGGTTTGGTGCTTCCCGCAGCTTCGGATCCCAGATGAATGATCCTTTTTGCCTGGAAAACGGCGAAATTCGCACCCGAACCAATCATCATGGCGGGATTTTGGGCGGTATTTCCTCCGGTATGCCGATTCTTCTTCGGGTCGCCTTTAAGCCCACCCCCTCTATCTCCCGCGAGCAGGACACGGTTGATTTTAAACGGCTGGAGCCTGTACAGCTGTCCATCAAAGGACGGCATGATCCCTGTGTGGTGCCTCGGGCGGTCCCCTGTGTGGAAGCCGCTGTAGCTTTGGCCCTGCTGGACGCATGGATGGAAAAAACGCAATAATGCCAAAAACCAAACTCTGCCGGATTTCTCCATGTTTTCTGGCAGAGTTTTTGTCTTGCTTTCATTCTGTCTTTTCCGTAAGATAAAGGTAAATCCTTTTGGGAAAGGAGAAAAAATATGCAGTGGGTCAAAGAAATCAGAAAAGAATTAGACGGAATTTGCCGCTATTCCCAGCAGGTGATTGCTTTTAGCTTTTGGCTTTCTGTGATCCTTTTTGCCCTTGCGCTTTTATCTTACCGAATGGCATTTTATTGGGATTATCACCAGCAGATGCTTATCTGTCAAACAGCCATGGAGGCGGCGCCCTCCTGCTTTGTATCCGGTTTCATTGCGGCTTTAATCGGAGATTTAATGGATCGCTCCAAAAGAAAAGGCTGACAGTACCAACCATTCCGACATTGCATACTATAAAGGGAGGTCAGAAATTCTATCCCTGCCGTGCCGGGAATGTCCTCAAATATGGGCGCGGAGATTGGAGTTTTTTTGTGGAACAGAACCGGTCCACCCATTGGAAAGGATGTGCCCTGCATTTAAAAAAGGGCGGTACATATGAGTTGTCCTACACCATCTCTATTCCACCCTCCCACACAATCGAAGCCGATTTCTTTCTGCGCTGCAATACCGATGTACTAGACCGAACCATTCGTCATGTCCGCAAGCAAAGCGGATACCGGCTGACGGTTTTGGAGCACGATACATACCAGTTAGAGGATGATGCGGAGCTTTTGGTGGACACATTTTCCGCCGATCCCTTAGAAAATCTTTCTCCGCCCATTTGCTGCTCTATCTCAGCCAAAAAACTTTTGTAGGCTGCGCTTTTTATGGACTCGGTCCCCGGCACAAGCGTTTATGGTATCTTTCGTAGACATCTTTACAAAATTTCAAATCTGTTTTACCACAAAAAACTTGACTTTTGTCTGACTTTATAGGATAATAATTAGGCAGTCTGATGCGGGCATAGTTTAGTGGTAAAACATCAGCTTCCCAAGCTGAGGTTGCGAGTTCGATTCTCGTTGCCCGCTCCAAAATAGAGACCGGACCAATACATTTGGTCCGGTCTTGTCTTTTTGTATCCTTGTTTTCGGCGCAGGATTCGGCCTGTCCATACATTTCCTGTCCATACATTTATTTTGCAGCTGATGCTTGACAAAGAAAAGGATATCCGCTATAATAATAGAGCGTTATGGAGAAGTCGCCTAGCCCGGTTTATGGCGCACGACTGGAACTCGTGTATGGGTTAATAGCTCATCGAGGGTTCGAATCCCTCCTTCTCCGCCACGTCGCCGCAAGCGATATACAAGCTTGCGGCGACTTTTTTATTTGACTTTCCTTCGATCAATTCCTGTCCAGGAGCGACAAAAGCCCGGTGATCACCCACCGGTCTTTTGTGCTTAACAAGACTCCCCTGTTTTGCGCAGGTCGTCTACCAATTGGCGAAGATGAGAAATTACACCCTCCGGCAACCCGCTGACGTCAATATACACATGCTGATCTGTCCCCAATAAATAGTCTACAGAAACCGAAAACACCTTGGCAATTTTCATAACCATCTCGACCGACGGCTGAATATTATCATTTTCCCAATTGGAAACACTTTGCTTTGTTACGTTTAATTCCTTTGCCAGTTCCACCTGACTCATTTTTCGGGATAAACGCATCAAACGAATCTGTTGATTCAGCATAGATAAACCTCAATTGTTAAAAATTACAATACTATTATATTGTTTTTCTTGACTTTTTATAAATACCATGGTATTTTATTTTTGTACCTTGATGTCGAAAAATGTCGTAGGAAATATGCCTTTACAGTATTTACGATTTGACTCCTCACCGTTTTCCATATTTGTTGCCCAAGATACAGTTTGATGGGCTTGGCCTTATTTTCTTTTGGAAGCTGGCAGGACGCTCTTGTATTCCTTTGTGCATGTCTTTATCCTGTTTTTTTCTAGAAGAATCTGTATGCCCTTAAAATGCCAAAAATCACCGTATGGTAGATCGTTCTTTATATTTTTGGCCATAGTTGTTTTGTCTTTTGTTTATTTAATTAAACAATAAAAGGAAAGGAAGTAAGTAAAATGACACAGGATAAGGTTGATATGTACATTATGACCAATCAAAAATTTTTTCCGCCAGAAAAAATTGCTTTTATTAGAGAAAAGCTGATGGCAGCGGATGAGACCAAATTTTCCCTCGCTTCTACTATTGATTATAAAGATCCGACGACACTTTTGTTAATATCCATTTTCGTCGGTGGCTTAGGAATCGACCGCTTTATGCTGGGCGATACTGGTATGGGGATCCTGAAGCTACTTACCGGCGGTTTGTGCGGTGTTTTAACTATCATAGACTGGTTCTCTATCCAGAAAAAAGCGCGGGAGTTAAATTATAATAATTTAATGCTGGCACTGTAATCATCTTATACTGCAGTATCAAAAAAGGTCTGGGTCCTATTGGGTCCAGACCTTTTTTGATGCTTTGTCCCTCAACCTATTTTCTCCTTATAAATAGCCAAAATATCGCTTTTTCTTTTCTTAAATGAAAACTTTTTTGTTTCTATTTCTTTTTCTCACAAAAACGTATACACTGGAAAAGAAGGAGATGATTGCAAAATATGTGGAATCCGCTTTTACTGGATGAATTTCGTCTTTGTATTGCTGATTTAATTCAGCAGCCCAATATCCAAACAATGGAACAAATTAAACAGCATGTTAAAAATGTCAGCTGTCTGGACCACTGCATCTTTGTGGCTTATCTTAGCTTTTCCATCTGTAAAAAGCTAAGGCTTAACGCGTCTGCTGCCGCCCGTGCCGGACTGCTGCATGATCTTTACCTGTGCAACTGGTCCCAAACAAACATCGGGCCTTGGAAAAGACTGCTGATCCATCCGCAGATTGCTTTGCGAAACGCTGAAGCCCACGGACTATCCAGGCTGGAACGGGATATCATCGAAAAACATATGTGGCCTTTGACTTTCCGAAAAATTCCGCGCTATCGGGAATCGATTGTCGTCAATCTGGCGGATAAGATGTGCGCCTGTGTTGAAATGCTGCGTCTATACAGAAAAATTGGCGCGGCCAGGGCGTTAACAGGATTAAATCCCTGCAAAGCTTTTTTGCCATAAGTCACGAATTGACAAAAAGCAGCCGGCTTACGGTCGGCTGCTTTTTGATCTAGTCTGGCCGCAAGAAAAGCTTCCAGAACATTAACCTCTATCTGTCCAACAAAATCTCCTGTTCCCTTCCTATCTCCATAATGCACGTATAAGAGGCTTTCAGCCTGTAAATCTCTTTATCCAATGATCCGGAAAGCTCTTTTTTTAGAATCTCTGCCTCTCCCAGCTGTACCTTTTCCTGTTCCTGCAGCTGCTGCAGGGCTTCCTCCTTTGCCTGTACCTCATTGTATTCTACAGTTTTCTGCGTATAGTAAACGCGATTTTCCTCTAAGATCCCAAAAGGAGTTGACAATCCAAACGGAACAAACGAAACCGTTCTTTGCTGTGCGTCATAGCTTTTCTCCTGATCCGACTCCCAGAAAAGGGGAATCTTCCAGGTTAAGACTTTCAAATACTTTTTTAAAGATGTTTCCCCTGTAGGAATACGTTTAATTTGCTGCAACGGAACCTCTATTTCAATTTCATAGCTGGTATATGCCTTTACATCCGCTCTGGCATGGACAAATCGCGTCTGCCCTTTTCCATCCTCAACAATGCCGCTGACGATCAGATCACCAGCTAAAACAGTATCCCCTACCTGTAGATCGCTCTGCCCATCATAAACATCCATTGAGCGGATTTGCCCGGTATACCGGGCGATAATATTGCAGGCCTTATCGTTGTCTAAATACATATCCGGCGGGAGGATTCTTTCATTCACCTCCACCGTCGCAGTGCTTCCCGTAATATTCACCGCGATCCAGGAAAGCTCTTTGATCTCCAAAAGGGTTTTGCGTTCCAGCTCCCGTGGATCTAACGAGCTTTTGAAGGAGCCGACCTTTAGCCCTTGTTCCTGCAGATAATCCAAAATCTCGTCGGATGAGACGATCTCGTTTCCCACTACCTCAATGGTCCAAACAAAATTCCCCAAAAATGCAAGGATTCCCAGAAACAGTCCAACTCCCACCGCCAGACCAACCCGCCGGCGGTATTTTTTACGCCAAAAAGGCCATCCAAACCGTTCCTCAATCTGCATGTATACACCGGTCTTTTTAGCAAAAGGGCGCAGCTGTTTATAATGCTTCATCAGTGTATAACCAACATATTCTGTCTGCGTTTTTGAACCGTTCCACAAATTGATTCCGCCACGGGACGCCAAATTGAGAAATCGCTCGATAAATACACCGGTCACACGAAAACGAACATAGCCGTTTATAAAACGCAAAAAACGAACGATAAACATAAATTCCTCCGATTTTATTCTGCAAATTCCACCAACAGAATCACACCGTCAATAATCACATTTTCCCCGGTCATACACTTAATCTGTAGATTCTGTCCGGTAAATTTCACCATCTGTTTCCCGATTTTCAGCTTGATAAAATTATCCTCATATTCGATTACGCCCTGGCACCCGTCTAAAATCGCCTCCCGGTTACCGGACAGAACAATCTGAGAATAGGACTCAAACATATTTTGTGGAACATCTAAAATCTTTGCCAGCTTTTCTGGGGAAGTTTGTTTGTTCATTTTTCGCTCTCTTTTCCTCATTTCTCAGCTGCTCCCCTCCTCCAACTCTGTTTCACTATATGTTTTGAAAGGAATTGTTATACATTTTTAGACAACAGGGTTTATAAGATATAGGGAATGAGAAAGGCGGTGGCAATATGACTTTTTTCAAAATTAAAAAGGCGCCAAGGCTTCTCCCCCCTGTATTCTTTTTGCTTGCGGCAATTTTGCTGCTGGTATATTCCGATATTATCCGCCTTGGTGTGTTAAATGGCCTTCAATCCTGTGCCTATGTGTTGATCCCATCTCTTTTTCCCTTTATGGCCCTGTCGGGAATTTTGTCTGAAAGCCGCGCGGCGGATACCCTGCAAAAAGCTCTGGCGCCGGTGATGCGCCATTTTTTTCACCTCCCGGCCTGTACAGCCTGCGCCGTGTTAATGGGAATGATTGGCGGATATCCAATCGGCGCCAAAATGACGGCAGCTTTGCTTGAACAGAAGCGGATCGACCTTCAAACAGCAGGGCGAATGCTTTGTTTTTGTGTAAACGCCGGTCCATCCTTTCTCATTTCAGCTGTAGGCGCCGGTCTATTGGGAAATCTGCAATCCGGTCTTCTCCTCTTATGCTGCCAATGGATTTCCGCTCTTACAATCGGCTTTTTGCTTGGTCAAAAGCATCCGCTTCCCACCGCAGATAGCAATCCGGTCGGTGAGCATCGAGGACGGCCCTTTTCAGCCGCTCTGGTTCATGGCGTGCAAAGCGGAATTAACGGTATGCTTTCGGTGATCGCCTATGTCCTTTTATTTTCCGCCGTTTTAGAAATCTTCGCCGTATTTGCCGGTACAGACGGCTACCTACTTTCATGGATCGCCGGTTTCATGGAAGTAACAACCGGCTGCATACATGCGGCCGCGCAAAAAGATCTTGTTTTAATCGGATTTTTTGTCTCGTTTTCAGGTTTCTCCGTATTTTTCCAAGCGATCTCCTTTTTTAAGGGAGTCGTTCCATCCTTCGTTCCTTTTTTCCTGTCTCGTCTGGCACATGGAGCGATTACAGCCATTTTTGTGAAAATCGGAATCTCTTTATTTCCCCAAACGGTCGAAACTGTTTTTTCAAATTTTTCCAATTCCGTTCATCCCGAATTTTCCAGCACTCCTACCGTCGCGATTCTGCTGATTTTTCTTTGCGGCGTACTTCTTTTTTCTTTTTCAACCTGGAATTTCCGCAGATTGGATTAGCATTTCTCAGCGATTTTTGCTATAATAAAAAACATAAAATCGAAAATTGTCAGCTGCTCGGGGGGTTTTACTATGACAAAGGCACTTTTTGATTCTCAGATTGTTCCTAAATGCTGCTACTGTATATTTGGAACACTTTCTTCTGCTGGACAGAATATTCTCTGCCCTAAAAAAGGTATTGTCGCCAACGATTATTTTTGCCGCCGGTTTGTATACGACCCGCTCAAGCGCAAACCACAAAAGCCGATCCGGCAAACCTTTCAGCAAGAAGATTTCACTATATGACAGTGCATAGGGGGAAAAGAAATGAAAAAAAACAAAAGGAATTGGATTTGCTTCTTCCTTGCTGCCGTACTTTCCGCAGTTCCGCTGCAGGCGGCAGCGCAGGAGCCTGAAGCGCGGTCGTCGGCTGTTTCCGATTTTTCAAAGGGACTTTTTTATCACGACACTTTTTCACAAAACAAAACAGATGTCTCCCAGGTAGACCAGCTTCTTTCCTTTGTGAAAAGCAGCGGCTTTAACCGGATTTATTTTTCCATGCTCCCTTCTGACGGCGAACCATTTTCGGAATTGCCGCCTATCCGCTTACATGCGCAGAAAAACAGCGGCTTGGAGAGCCTTTCTTACCTGACGGCGCAATTGGAAAAGGAAGGGATTTCCCTTTCTTTGGCACTGGATCCTTTTGTGCTGGGAAATACACATCCGGCTTACCGCTTTGTTCGAACAGTTGTGGAAAACGGCGGCTCCATTGCAGTCTTAAACGGGGAATCCCTTTATTTAGATCCTGCGCTGGACCGAAACCAGTCGCTTGCCCGATGGGATTTGCAGAAGCTGCTCGCCGCTGGAAGCACGGCCGATGAAATTCTTTTTAAAAGCACTACATTCCTCTACCCTACAGCCGATGGACAAGCAAACGACCAAGTCTCCCAAGCGCAGAAAATGGCGGCGTTTCTAGAGGGAACCAGCGGCGGTGGACTTTCTGTTTCGGTACTTTATCGTTCCATTTCCTCTCCTAGCTTGGCAAACGCCCGGCTTCTTGCGCAACCAGGCCTGCTGCCTCAGACCTTGGTGGAAAATCAGCTGGCCAATACGATTTATCCCACAGTGGACCATCATCTGGAAGGATGCCAAAAGCAGGCGGAACAATGGAGCGACCTATCAGGCGGCCTAAAGGTGATCCCCTGTCTGGAAACAGAGGTTTCCGCCCCCACGGATCTGTCTTTTGAAATCAGCAGCCAAATCTTTTTAATGCGGCAGATGGGCGTTTCCTCCGTAGCGGTTTCCGACTACAAAAGGCTGTCTGAGAACCCCTCTGGTGTTACCATGCTTCTTCCCGCGGTCCTTTCCGGGGATCTAAACCTGATTCCGAAAGGTTACTCGTTAAAAATCCCCCAGACCTTTTCTGTATCCAGACCAAGTACGGATATCACCATTTCCGCCTCTTCCTATTATGTAATGGGTACCTCGAATCCGGATCTTCCCTTGTATTTGGATGGAAAGCCCATTGAAAGGCAAACCTCCAATGGCGGGTTCGGTATGTACTTGACCAATATCCCCGTAGGAACCAGCACCTATACCTTCTCTCAAGGCGGTCAGAGCAGGACCATCGCCATCACGCGGACCGACCCCAATCAAAGCGGCAGTGTTTCCCGGATTATCCAAAATTCCATGTATCCGTACTACGACGAAGCGGTAAAATCCGGAGAACAGATTTCCTTTACCTGTACGGCGCCAGCGGGCGCCAGCGTATCTGCTACCTTTCAGGGGAAAACCGTTGCATTAACCCAAAAAGCAGCGGCGCAGCCCGGTGTTCCCGCTACCTTCAACGGAACGATGACCATGCCGGATCTGGGACAGGACAACGCCACCGACAAAATCGGAACGGTTACTTATATCCTTACCTATAATGGGACGACCAGCAGCTATACCTCCTCTGGAAGTCTGTATGCGATCGGTAAAAACGCAGTATTGGCCGTATCTGCCAATGATTATATCAATAATGTCTATGGGGACGTTACCATCGAAGACGATTTTTATATGACGCTTTTTTATGGCGCCTGTGACTATGTGGAGGAAACGACCGGCAGCTATTATAAGCTTCGTTCCGGCGGATATCTTCCCAAGTCGACTGCGGATATTCTCATCGGAACCCCGACAGTGGATAATCAAGTTTCAAACGCGGCTTTTTCCGTGGATGAGCGCAGCGAGAGCCTGACTCTAACCGGTACCGCAAAAGCGCCTTATAAGGCGCAGATGACCGATTCGAAGCTGACTGTCACCCTGTGGAACACCGACGGCATCCCGGAAAAAATCGATCCTGCAGGCTCCTCCCTTTTCCGAGAGATTACCGCTGTCCAGAACCAGGACGGATCGGTTACCCTGACCTTTTTTTATCAGGATGGGGTAAAGCTTTGGGGGTACAACGTTGAATACAGCGATGATTCGATTGTGATTTTCGCCAAAAAAGCGCCTTCCCTCTCTGCGTCGGCCCAAAAGCCCTTAGAAGGGATTGTGGTTGTCATCGACGCCGGCCATGGTGGTGAGGATCCCGGCGCATTAGGCGTTGCCGGCACCAAAGGGCCAACAGAAAAGGATTTGAATTTTATCAACGCCTATGCCGTCAAGCAGGTTCTGGAGGCCTTGGGCGCCACCGTCCATCTTGTTTCTGAAGACAACGCCCGGTTAAGCTTTGAAGAACGAATGGATCCGGCGCGCAGTATGCGGGCAGATTTCTTCCTCTCCTTCCATCATAACAGTACAGGAGAATCGACGGACAGCAGCAAATCCTTTGGCACAGAGGTATATTATCATGAAGAGCAGTCAAAGGCATTTGCAGAAAACATTTTAAGCAGTATTACAACCGCCGCCCAGCGCAACGCTCGCGGCGCATACCAAAGCTACTACCGCGTCACGCGGATGACCTACGCCCCCTCTTTGCTGGTGGAGCTGGGCTTCGTAGTCAATCCGGTCGAATATGAAGACCTCTGCCAATCGATCCGCATTTATCAAACAGCCTTAGGCGTGGCTGACGGGATGATCCGGACCATCGAAGATTTTCAATAAGCGAATGATTCTTGTTTTGAAGAGAAGTCCTGAAAGGCTTTTTGCGTCAGGTCTTCTCTTTTCGCCTTTTTCACAAAAGAAAAAAGTTTTTCCTTCGTTCTTTGCTCAAAAAACAGAAAATCCTTTTATCCGGTATGAAATCCTATCATTCTATGGTATACTAACACCGTTTAAGTATACCTTTGCCTTGAGGCGGAAATGGAGAAATCATGCTTACTGTATCAAATTTAAGTCTTCAGTTCGGCGGAAGCACCCTGTTTAAAAATGTCGATCTTATGTTCGGAGCGGGCAATTGTTATGGCATTATCGGCGCTAATGGCGCAGGAAAATCCACCTTTCTGCGGATTCTATCCGGCGAGCTGGAGCCTTCCTCCGGGGAAATCTCGATACCGGACAATGAGCGGATGTCTGTTTTAAAACAGGATCACTTTCAATATGATGAATTCACCGTACTGGATACGGTAATCATGGGAAATCAGAAGCTATACGACATCATGAAGGAAAAGGATGCTTTATATGCCAAGGAGGACTTTTCCGATGAGGATGGTGAACGCGCCTCCTACCTTGAGGGGGAATTTGCTGAAATGAACGGATGGGAGGCTGAAACAGAGGCCCAGCAGATTTTGCAGGGGCTTGGCCTCAGCTCCTCCCTTTTGTCCATACAGATGAAGGCGCTAAAGGAAAGCGAAAAGGTTAAGGTTCTGCTGGCTCAGGCGCTGTTCGGCCAGCCGCAGATTATTTTGCTGGACGAGCCGACCAACGGCTTGGACCTTCCCTCGGTGGATTGGCTGGAGGATTTTCTACTGGATTTTCCCGGAACGGTTATCGTCGTATCCCACGACCGGCACTTTTTAAATACCGTCTGTACCCACATTGTGGATATCGATTACAACAAAATCAAGCTCTATGTGGGCAATTACGATTTCTGGTACGAATCCAGCCGCCTGATCCAACAGATGCTGCGGGACCAAAACCGAAAAAATGAGGAAAAGGCAAAGGAGCTGCAAAATTTTATCGCCCGTTTTTCGGCGAATAAATCCAAATCCCGGCAGGCAACCTCGCGCAAAAAGCTGCTAGAAAAGCTGACAATTGAGGAAATGCCCGCCTCCTCTCGCCGCTATCCCTTTGTACAATTCAAAATGGACCGAGAGGTCGGCAAGGAGATTTTGCAGGTGGAAAACCTGTGCAAAACAGTGGACGGAGTCAAAGTACTCACAAATCTTTCTTTTCGCCTGAATCGCGGCGAGAAGGTCGCCTTTGTAGGGGAAAACGAAATCGCCAAAACCACACTCTTTCAGATTTTGGCCGGTGAACTGGAGCCGGACGAAGGCTTTTATAAATGGGGCGTCAGCACCAGCCAATCTTACTTTCCCCAGGATAATACCGCTTATTTCCAAGACTGCGACCTTGACTTAATTCGTTGGCTGGGCCAGTTTTCAGAGGATCAGGACATCAGCTACCTGCGTGGCTTTTTAGGACGAATGCTGTTCAGCGGCGACGACGCACTCAAGCCGGCAAAGGTGCTTTCCGGCGGCGAAAAGGTCCGCTGTATGCTCTCCCGCATGATGCTAAAGGGCGCCAACGTTTTGATTCTGGACCAGCCTACCAATCATCTGGACCTAGAGGCAATTACCGCTTTGAATAACGGGCTGATGGATTTTGGCGGCAACATCCTCTTTACCTCCCACGATCACCAGTTTGTCGATTCTATCGCCAACCGGATTATCGAGCTGACCGAAGACGGCATGATCGACCGGTCCATGACCTTTGACGAGTATATTTCCTGGAAAGCCGGACAGCAGAAAAAATAAGAGCAAAGATCTGTCTGCGGCGAAGCCCTTTTCTTACAAGGCCCTTCCTGGGCTGGCAAAAATATTGTCGATGAGCAATTGACAGATAAAAAAGAACCAAGTATAATATGGTAGAACATTCGTTCATATTGTAAATGGAGGTTTTCCGGATGGATAAATTTCAGTTGATATCAGAATATCGACCGACAGGAGATCAGCCTGTCGCAATCAGCCAATTGGTTGAAGGCCTAAAAGCCGGTATGCACGAGCAGACGCTGCTGGGCGTAACCGGATCCGGAAAAACCTTTACGATGGCGAATGTCATCGAACAAATTAATAAACCCACGCTGATTCTGGCGCATAACAAAACGTTGGCAGCACAGCTCTGTTCGGAATTTAAGGAGTTTTTCCCCCACAATGCTGTAGAATACTTTGTGTCCTACTACGACTATTACCAGCCTGAAGCATATATCGCCAGTACCGATACCTATATCGAAAAGGACAGCGCCATCAACGAGGAGATTGAGAAGCTCCGTCACTCGGCTACCTCCGCCCTATCGGAACGAAACGACGTCATCATTGTATCCAGCGTTTCCTGCATTTATAGCCTGGGCGATCCCATTGACTATCGAAATATGGTCATCTCACTGCGTCAAGGGATGAAAAAGGACCGGGATGAGCTGCTTGGCAAGCTGGTCCAGCTGCAATACGAGCGAAACGACATCAATTTTGTCCGCAACAAATTCCGCGTCCGGGGGGATGTTGTGGAGATCTTCCCTTCTTATTGGAGCGATACGGCCATCCGCGTAGAGTTCTTTGGGGACGAAATAGACCGCATCAGCGAGATCAATACTGTGACGGGAGAATTAAAAAATATCGTCTCCCATGTGGCAATTTATCCTGCATCCCATTATATCGCGCCGCCGGAAAAAATGAGGACGGCTTTAACCGAGATTGAAGAGGAATGCAATGAACGGGTCAAATATTTTCAGTCCCAGGGAAAGCTGATTGAGGCACAGCGTATTGCGGAGCGAACTCGCTACGATATGGAAATGATGCAGGAGATCGGCTTTTGCAAGGGAATCGAAAATTATTCCCGCGTCATTTCAGGACGGGCTCCCGGCTCCAGCCCCTATACGCTGATGGATTATTTCCCGGAGGATTTTTTGCTTTTTGTGGATGAATCTCACGTTACGCTGCCACAGGTCCGCGGAATGAACGCCGGCGACGCCGCTCGAAAAAAAAACTTGATTGATTTTGGCTTTCGCCTTCCCTCAGCGATTGATAACCGCCCTTTAAACTTTGACGAATTTTACGGTAAGATTCACCAGGCCATCTACGTCAGCGCAACGCCAGGCCCCTTTGAGCAGGAGCACAGCGCACAACAGGTAGAGCAGGTTATCCGCCCTACCGGATTAGTCGATCCGGAAATCTCCGTCCGGCCTGTTGAGGGGCAGATCGACGATCTTTTATCTGAAATCCATCTGCGTATAGAACGAAAAGAACGGGTATTGATTACCACGCTGACGAAAAAAATGGCGGAGGACCTGACAGCCTATTTCGAAAATATGGGAATTAAAGTCCGCTATATGCATTATGACGTGGACACCATGGAACGAATGGAAATCATCCGCGATCTTCGTTTAGGGGAATTCGACGTATTGGTGGGGATCAACCTTCTGCGGGAAGGGCTGGATATCCCGGAGGTATCGCTTGTCGCTATTCTCGACGCCGATAAGGAAGGCTTTCTGCGGTCCGAAACGTCTTTGGTCCAGACCATCGGGCGGGCGGCGCGAAACGCCGACGGCAAGGTCATTATGTATGCGGATACGGTAACCAATTCCATGGAGCGGGCGATTCGGGAGACGGAACGCCGGCGGTCGATTCAAACGGCGTACAATACCGAGCATCACATTGTCCCGCAAACCATCCATAAAAGCGTCCGGGATATTTTGGAGATTTCTGCAAAGGATCATGACAAGAAGAAATCCGGCAGGCGTTTAAGCCCCGCCGAGAAAAAGATGCAGATTGCAAAATGGACGGCAGAGATGAAAAATGCCGCCAAGCTACTGGAATTCGAGCATGCCGCCTATCTGCGGGATAAAATAAAAAAGCTGCAAAATGAAAAATAAAAATGGAGGAGATCGCAATGGCTTTAGATAAAATTGTGATTAAAGGCGCAAGAGAGCACAATTTGAAAAATATTGATTTAGAGCTTCCGCGGGATAAATTTATCGTTTTTACCGGGCTTTCCGGTTCCGGAAAGTCTTCTCTTGCCTTCGACACCATCTATGCGGACGGGCAGCGCCGGTATGTCGAAAGCCTTTCCTCTTACGCGCGTATGTTTTTAGGGCAGATGGAAAAGCCGGACGTTGACAGCATCGAAGGGCTCTCCCCCGCGATTTCCATTGACCAGAAAACCACATCTAAAAATCCCCGTTCCACTGTGGGTACTGTAACAGAGGTTTACGACTATCTGCGCCTGCTTTATGCGCGAATCGGCGTTCCCCATTGCCCAATTTGCGGGCGGGTGATCGAACAGCAAACAGTTGACCAGATGGTAGATCAGATTATGGCGCTCCCAGAATCCACCCGCATCCAGATTTTAGCGCCGGTTGTCCGCGGAAGAAAAGGGGAGCACAAAAAGGAATTTGAAAACGCCAAGCGGTCCGGCTTTGTCCGCGTACGGGCCGACGGCATCCTGTACGACCTTTCAGAAGAAATTAAACTGGAAAAAAATAAAAAGCATTCTATTGAAATCGTTGTAGACCGCCTGATTTTAAAGGCCGATGTCCGTTCTCGTTTGTCCGATTCCTTGGAAGCTTCTATGGCGATTTCCGGCGGGCTGGTTTTAATTGACATCATTGACGGAGAAGAATTGCTATTTTCACAAAATTATGCCTGTCCGGACCATGGAATTAGTATTGAAGACCTCTCTCCCCGCATGTTCTCGTTTAACAATCCCGCCGGCGCCTGTGAAAAATGCACCGGTCTCGGTACCTTCATGAAGGTGGATCCGGCGCTGGTCATCCCGGACCGAAGCCGAAGCATCCGGGGCGGCGCCATCCGTGCCAGCGGCTGGTACTTTGCCGAGGGCGGCCTTGTGCAAAGCTATTTTGAAGCGTTGTCCAAGCACTATCATTTCAGCTTGGATACGCCGTTTGATCAGCTTTCAAAAGATGTACAGGATATCATTCTCTATGGCAACCATGGGGAAAAAATCACTGTGCAGCGGGAATCCGGCGTTCGCGGCAGCAGCTTTACAACCGACTTTGAAGGAATCATCCATAACCTGGAACGCCGGTTCCGCACGACGAACAGCAACTGGATTCGAAATGACATCGCCTCCCTAATGAGCTCCGAGCAATGTCCCGATTGCCACGGTCATCGGCTCAAGCCGGAATATCTGGCCGTTACCGTCGGCGATAAAAATATTTCGGATTTTTGCCGGATGTCTATTGTACAAGCTTTAGACTTTTTGCATTCTCTGCAATTAACCGATCGGCAAAAAATGATTTCTGCACAGATTTTGAAGGAAATCCGCGCGCGCCTGGGCTTTTTACAAAGTGTAGGACTGGAATATCTCACGCTGGCACGGTCGGCCAGCACCCTGTCCGGCGGAGAAAGCCAGCGCATCCGGCTGGCCACACAAATCGGTTCCTCACTAATGGGGGTTCTCTATATTTTGGATGAGCCCAGTATTGGGCTGCATCAAAGGGACAATCATAAGCTCATCTCTACCCTAAAGCGCCTGCGGGATATAGGAAATACACTGATCGTTGTAGAGCACGATGAGGACACCATGCGCGCATCCGACTATATTGTGGACATTGGTCCCGGCGCTGGCGTTCATGGAGGCGAGGTAGTCTGCTCCGGCACCCTGGACGAGATTCTTTCCTGCGAAAACTCTATTACCGGCCAATACCTATCTGGAAAGAGAAAGGTGGAAGTCCCTGCTGTCCGCCGGAAAGGAAACGGAAAATTTATTGAAATTGTTGGGGCGGCAGAAAATAACCTAAAAAATATTTCGGTAAAAATTCCTTTGGGAACCTTTACCGGTGTCACCGGCGTTTCCGGCTCCGGAAAATCTTCCCTCATCAACGAAATTTTGTATAAGCGCTTGGCGGGCGACTTAAACGGCACGCGTGTCCGTCCCGGTAAGCATCAGGATATTCTGGGCATCGAGCAGCTGGATAAGGTCATTGAAATTAATCAATCCCCCATCGGGCGCACGCCTCGCTCCAACCCAGCCACCTATACTGGCGTTTTTACAGATATCCGAAATCTTTTTGCCTCGACCAATCAAGCCAAAATGCACGGATATACCTCCAGCCGTTTTTCCTTCAACGTGAAAGGCGGGCGCTGTGAGGCCTGTGAGGGCGACGGGATCATTAAGATTGAAATGCATTTTCTTCCCGATATTTTTGTCCCCTGCGAGGTTTGTAAGGGCAAACGCTATAACCGCGAAACGCTGGAGGTAAAATACAAAGACAAAAGCATCTACGATGTGCTGGAAATGACGGTAGAAGAAGGGTTAGCTTTCTTTGACAACCTTCCGAAAATAAAACGCAAATTGCAGACCTTATTTGATGTTGGTCTTGGCTATATAAAGATTGGACAGCCTGCCACTACCCTATCCGGCGGCGAAGCGCAGCGGGTTAAGCTAGCAGCGGAGCTCTGCCGCAAGCCCACCGGAAAAACCATCTACATTTTGGACGAGCCCACCACCGGGCTGCATACGGCGGACGTTCATAAGCTGATTGAGGTCTTACAAACCCTGGTGGACACCGGAAATACTGTCATCTTTATCGAACATAACCTGGATGTGATCAAAACCGCCGACTATCTGGTCGACCTGGGGCCGGAGGGCGGCGATCAGGGCGGGCAGGTTGTCTTCTGCGGCACGCCGGAAGAGCTGGTAAAATGTAAAAAATCTTATACTGGTCAATATTTAAAGGGCCTATTAAAATAGCGCCTTTTTCAAAATAAAGAATAATCCGTTTTATTTTGTATTTCATCTTTATTGATCAAAACCTGGTTTTTATCCTGATTTTCTTAATGTTTAAAGAGGCGCTTCGAATAAGAAAGCGCCTCTTTTTTATACTATTCTATTAGGCTGAGCAAATCTGTCGGTGTTTCGGCAATATAGTTCGCTCCCGATTTCTTTAACTCGTCTAGGCTTCCATATCCATACAAAACGCCTATGGAATCTATCCTCGCCAAACTCGCCCCCTCCATATCATAACTTCGATCGCCAATCATCACCGCGCAGCTCGGATCATAAATTTCGAGTTTCTCGAAAACATAACGAATGACGTCTATCTTATGGGGCCTTTCTCCCGATAAGCTGCTCCCGCCGATTAAAAGGAAAAAAGAAGTCAGGCCCAAGCTCTGGAGTATCGGAGCTGCTACCTCAACAGGTTTTGAAGTGGCAACTGCTAATTTCTTCCCTCTTTGCAGAAAGGTTTCCATCACCTCCCTGATTCCCGGGAAAAGCGTGTTCTTCTCCATTCCATGGGCAGCATAGTAGCGGCGATATTCCGCTACTGCCTTTTGTGCATCTTCCAACGTAAAATGATGGAATTGAAGCAAAGCGTCAAGCATGGGCGGGCCTACGTAACCAATCAGGCTTTCCTTTTCCTCCCTAATTCCGTATTGACAAAGCGTATGCTGTACCGCTTCCAAAATCCCATCCTTTGAATCAATGATCGTACCGTCTAAGTCGAACAGCAAAAGCTCTTTTTTCATCAAGATATTTCCTTTCATAAATGATTGGCCTTTGTGCAATCTAATTTTTGATTTTATTTTATCACAAAGGAGCAAAAAAATGGAGCAGCACGCGAAAAAAGAACCGCAAAAAAAAGCGGAGCAAGTGGCCAAGGCATTTGTAAAGGCTTCTTCTTTTCAAACGGATCCACAGGGAAGCTATACAGGAAAAAACTGTGATCCTCACGAAAAGCCCGTCCAGGATGTGGATGATCTTTAAAAAGGAATGCCGCGTATACCGCGGCATTCCTTTTTAACTGCTGACAAAAAATTCCCTTACCTTCGGTCAAGAAAGCTTTTTACCGGTTTTATCACATAAGGTAAAATGCTGCCGAATACAAAGGCGACCAGTACTCCTGTAAAAATTCTTGGTAGAACCGCACCAAAAACGTAGGCAAAGGAATAATAATCATAAATTTTACTATCCAAATACATAACGCCTGTGTTCAGAAAAGTAACCAAAAGCGCTGTGGAGATCGTAATAAACTGTGTTTGCCCAAAGTTCATGTTAAACTGGCGTCGTTTTGCGTAAAGGCCAATGAGAAGTCCCCGGACCGCCGCCGGCGTCACCCACAAAAGGGTGGTTGGCGTAAAGCCATAAAGCAAAAGCTGATTCATAAAGCTCCCAAAAAAACCGATGATCAGTCCATCTACAGGGCCAAACAGAGCAGCCCCGACGATAATTGGAAAGCTATCCAATGTAATTTTCATATTTCCCAGATTGATGGAAAACAGGCTCAGCACCACATACATAGCAATTAGCATAGCATTGGTCACCATACGCTTAACTTTCATAAAATCATCCCTTCACTGTTTTTTGTTTTAGGACATTTCCGCTTCTGATTCCATTCTTTTATCAAGAATATGGGCGCGTATCACGCTTGGAAACGGCCTACCCAGTCGAGATGCTTTTACACATAAAAACTCCCCCTCTTCCTGTCGCCGGCTACTGCAAGCCACAGAAAGAGAGGGAGTCCTCTCTTTATGCGGCAGCGGGATGCGAAATTTGTACCGCAAGTTTCCTTTTCGTCCGCCTGGCAACTCCCCGTCCAGACAGCACTTAACGCACAAAAATCTACTCTGCCAATGACAATTCAATTTGTATTTGCCGATCAATCCAAATGGATTTTTCGGCGAAAAAACAGCCTTAACTGTTTTTTACCCTGTTATTTTCTGTATACCTCTTCCCCACGAACAATGGGGATTCCGCCCTCCTCTAGAGCTTTCACGGCCTTCGCATTATCCTGCACACGGAGGATAACGTATGCTGTGTCCGCCTTCTGCGAAACAAACGCATACATATATTCCACCGCGATCCCCGCCTTCGCCAAATACCGCAGAGCCTGCGACAATCCTCCCGGCTGGTTGGACACCGCGATGGCAATGACATCGGTCAGTGAAACCTTAAAGCCGGCTTCTTTTAACGCGGCTTCCGCCTCCTTCGGATGATCCACAATCAATCTTAAAATTCCATAACGCTCGGTGTCCGCGACCGACAAAGCACGCATATCAATCGAATTTTCTCCTAAAATTCCGGTAATTTCCGCTAAAGTACCCGGCTTATTCTCCACAAAAACGGACAATTGCTTCATTGTCATATCGTTTTCTCTCCTTTCCTGATCGCACGTTCATAAGGAAAACCCAGCTTTTTGCAGATGACAGTGGGCGGCTAAATCTTCCGCTTGTCTATTACGCGGACCGCTTTCCCCTCGCTTCTGGCAATCGACTTGGGCGGAAGCAGTGTAACCTTTGCGGAAATTCCCAAGGTGGAGGCAACTGCCGATTTGATTTTGGCTTCTGTTTCCTCGATCAACCGAACCGCGTCGAACTCCATATCCTCTTTCATTTCAACCTGGATCTCCAGTGTATCCAGATTGCCCACACGGTCAACAATCAGCATATAATGGGGCGCCGTATCGCCCAGCTCCAGCAAGACCGCCTCAACCTGAGAGGGGAATACATTTACACCACGGATAATCAGCATATCGTCAGTTCTTCCGCTGGGTTTTTTCATTTTAATCAGCGTGCGTCCACAGCTGCACTTCTCGCGGGTCAGCGAGGCGATGTCACGGGTCCGATATCGAATTAATGGCAGAGCCTCTTTTGTAATACAGGTAAAGACCAGTTCGCCTACTTCCCCCTCCGGCAGTACCTCGCCGGTATCGGGGTCGATGATTTCCGGGTAAAAGTGATCCTCGTTTACATGCATTCCCGTTTGCTCGCTGCACTCAAAAGCAACGCCTGGTCCCATGATCTCAGAAAGACCGTAAATATCGTAAGCCTTTATGCCCAGCAAATCCTCAATTTTCCAGCGCATTTCATCACTCCAGGGCTCCGCTCCGAAAATACCCGCTTTCAGGCTGATCTGTGATTGATCCATCCCCATATCCCGCAGGCTTTCACCCAAAAATAACGCATAGGAAGGAGTGCAGCACAAAATTGTCGATCCAAAATCCTTAAAGATTTGCAGCTGACGTTTTGTGTTTCCGGAAGAAACCGGGATAACCGTTGCATGGATTTCCTCCGCCCCCGCGTGAAGGCCCAGCCCTCCGGTAAACAGGCCGTATCCATAGGATACATGAACAAAGTCGCTGGCGTCTGCCCCGGCGGCAGTCAGGGCGCGGCCGCAGCAATTCCCCCATATTTGTATATCGTTGGCCGTATAGCCAACAACCGTCTGTTTTCCAGTGGTCCCGCTGGAAGCGTGAATCCGGACCAGCTGCTCTACTGGTACGGCAAAAAGACCATAGGGATAATTGTCTCTCAAATCCTGCTTATAGGTAAACGGAAGCTTGGAAATATCGTCAATCGACTGGATATCTTCCGGCTTAATATGCATTTCGTCAAACTTTTTCCGGTAGAAGGGCACATGCTCATAAACATGTCGGACGGTTTGCGACAGCCGCAGACTTTGCAGCGCCTTCATTTCATGAGCGGGCGCTGTTTCAATTGTATTCCAATAGCGTTCCATTTGTCATTCCTCCTGATTTTGTTCCTATTTCGAGCAGGCAGCCTCGCGTCCCAAGGAAAAGGCTCTTAAGTTCAGCTCCACAAATTGCGTAGGAGCGATTTGGCGAATCGCATCTTCCCATTTCTCCTTCGCAAACGGCATCAACACTGAAAGAACGCCGATCAAAACCGTATTCGTGGCCTTTAATGACCCCGCCTGACGCGCCAAATCCAGCGCCTCAACTTCCAACAGGTTTACGCCAAGCTGCTGTATCCTGGAAAAAATCTCCTGGGGATACACCGCCGCACCGGTAATCACCGGCATTGGATCAATCTTTTGGGTGCTTGCAACCATTACTCCATCCTTTTTGAGATAGGAAACCCATCTCGCCGCCTCCAGTTGTTCAAAGGACAGAATGTAATCCGCTTCTCCCCGCTCAACAATCGGAGAATACACCTTTTCGCCATATTTGATGTAGGTGACCACCGAGCCTCCCCGCTGGGACATGCCATGTACCTCAGAAACCTTAACGTCAAACCCTTCCGCCTGAAATACATGTCCCAAAATCCGGCTGGCCAATAAGGACCCTTGGCCGCCAACGCCGACAATCATAACACTTTTTGTTTTCATTTTTTCGTACCTCCTTGTGCTCCAATGGCATGGAACGGGCAAAGGGACGCACATAAACCGCAGCCAACACAAAGGGTCGGATCAATCGCCGCTTTCCCACCCTCTATATGTATGGCAGGGCACCCGATTTTAAGGCAGGCCTTACAGGTCCGGCACTTTTTGGCATCGACAAAAAGCGGCTCTTGCTTCCGGACAGATTTTAACAGTACGCAGGGGCGCCGGCTGATGATGACCGAAGGCTGCGGCGATGCCAGCTCCTCCTTCAAAATAGCTTCCACCTGCGCCACATTATAAGGATCGACCACCGTAACCCTGTTGATCCCCGCTGCGCGGCATACCGCCTCAAGCTGGATCTGGGGTACCTCTTCCCCCTTCAACGTTTTTCCGGTGGTGGGGTTTTGCTGATGCCCTGTCATACCGGTAATGCGGTTATCCAGAATAATGACAGTCGAATTTCCCTTGTTATATCCAATGTTGATAAGACCGGTTATGCCCGAATGCATAAAGGTCGAATCGCCGATTACCGCAACAGATTGTCCCGGCATATTCCTTGCCTTGTTAAAGCCGTGCAGCGCAGAGACGGAAGCACCCATGCAGACACAGCTGTCCATTGCATTTAAGGGCGCCGCCGCGCCGAGGGTATAGCAGCCTATATCGCCGCTGACCATTACGCCAAGCTTAGACAAAACGTAGTACAATCCCCGATGCGGACATCCGGGGCACATAGCTGGTGGACGCGCCGGAACCGCTTCGTCAAAATTCACCCATTCCGTCTCTTGACCGAGGATGCTTTTTGCAATCATCTGCGGCGAATACTCTCCCAGCTTTGTAAACAAAGCCTTTCCTTCGCAGGAAATACCCAGCTTTTTCACCTGCGTTTCAAAAACGTCGTCTAGCTCCTCTATTACATAGAGCTTGTCCACCTGACTGGCAAAATCCTGCATCAGCTTTTGAGGCAGCGGATGAATCAAACCCAATTTCAAAATACTTGCCTGCTCGCCTAAAGCCTCTTTTACATACTGATATGCAATTCCGGAACAGATGACACCGATTTTTTTACTCGCCCACTCCACACGATTTAACCCTGTGCTTTCAGCAAAGCGTGACAACGCTTCCAACCGCTGCTCCACCGTCTCATGCCGGCTTTTTGCAAAGGCTGGCATCATGACATATTTCTGCGGATTTTTCACATAATTTTTTAAGGGAACCTCTTCTCGCGGTCCTTCCTCTACAATACTTTGAGAATGGGATACTCGGGTTGACAGCCGAAAAAGCACCGGCGTATCGAATTTTTCCGAAATCTCATAAGCTTCTTTGATAAAATCCCTGCACTCCAGAGAATCCGAGGGCTCCAGCATCGGCAGCTTTGCCGCAACCGCATAATGTCTGGAATCCTGTTCATTTTGCGAAGAATGCATCCCCGGGTCGTCTGCCACAGTATAAATCATACCGCCGTTAACCCCCGTATAGCTTGAAGTGAACAACGGGTCCGCAGCCACATTTAACCCTACATGCTTCATTGCGCAGAAGGATCTGGCCCCGCCAAAGCTTGCGCCTAACGCGACCTCTGCCGCGACCTTTTCATTCGGTGCCCATTCCGCATAAATCTCCTCATACTTAGACGCATATTCAGAGATTTCTGTACTGGGCGTTCCCGGATAACTGGAAATCACCCGGCATCCCGCCTCATACAGTCCTCTGGCCACCGCCTCATTTCCAAGCATCAGCCTTTTCATACATTTCCTCCTATTATTATCCGAGCATATGCTCCACAAAAATCTTCACGCCAATTGATACCAGAATCAGTCCGCCCGACAGCGCCGCCTTTTCCTGGAGAAAAGAACCAAATTTTCTCCCGATCCAAACACCTATAGCGGAAAAAAGAAAGGTGGTTGCCGCGATAAATCCAGCGGCTGCCCAGATGTTGATATCCAGCACAGCAAAGCCAATACCAACAGCTAAAGCGTCAATGCTGGTGGCAATCGCCTGCACAAGCAAAAGCCGGCAGGTAAAGCTCTTTTCTTCGACCCCCTCTTCCGGATGCCGCATCTGAGAAATAGACTCCCAAATCATTTTACCGCCGATGAAACCTAACAAAAGCAAGGCGATCCAATGGTCAAACTCTTTTATGTACACACTAAAGGTCTGCCCCGCAAAATACCCGATTACCGGCATCAATCCCTGAAACAGGCCAAAGGAAAACGCAATCAGAAAAAACGCTGATCCACGCAGCTTTCGAAAGCACAGCCCGTCCGAAATAGATACCGCCATGGCATCCATTGAAAGGCCGACAGCCAGAAAAAACAGTGTTAAAATATCCAAAGAATTCCCACCACCGCCTACTTAATGAATTTCATTATAATATAATCCGCATATGATGTCAATTCAAAGCTTTAAAGCGGAATATAGTCCCTTTCAATACTGTAAAAAAGAGTCATTTTTCTTCGAATTCACAAATTCTTCACCAAATAATCCATTTGTATGTTGTAAAATATTTTATTAGAATATGGGCAAAACAATGCAAAGGATGGACTGCTTTTTTGTTTGGATATATCAGGCCTTTTCAGCCGGAGTTAAGGATAAAGGAATATGAAGCATATCGGTCCGTTTACTGCGGCCTTTGCAAAGAGTTAGGCCGCCGGTATGGTGTTTTTTTTCGCCTGACTTTAAGCTATGATTTTACCTTTCTTGCTATTCTTTCCATGAGCCTGCGGCAGTCGTCTCCCGATTTTTTTGCAATTCGCTGCCCGATCAATCCCTTTAAAAAATGTTCTGCCTGCCGTTTAGAGGGCGTTACCAGCCAGGTTGCCGCACAGGCCGCCGTTACGCTGTATTATAAATGCAGGGATCATCTTTCTGACGAAAAGCTGCTATGCCGGCTGCCGGTTTATGGGCTGTTTCCCCTTTTTGGCCGCAGCTGGAAAAGGGCGAGAGCGTCCTTACCCGCTTTTGACTGCCTGATGGAAGAGATGATGCGGCAGCAAAGGCAGGTGGAGCTGCAGTTTGCCGGGCTGGATTTATCGGCGGAGCCTACCGCGCACGCTTTGTCTGCCATCTGCGAAAAGCTGTCGGACGACCCAACACAAAGGCGCGTCCTTTCCCGCTTCGGCTATTTGCTTGGGAGATATATTTATCTTATGGATGCGCTGGATGATCTGGAAAAGGATGAAAAGAAGCAGCGCTTTAATCCGTTTTTGCAGCAATATACCGTCGAAAAAATCAAAAACCTTTCCTATTCTCCTGCTGTTGAAAGCATACATGGCACGATTGCGGAGCTGGAAAAAGCCTTTGCCCTGCTGGAGTTAAACGACTGGCGTCCCATTTTGGAGAATATCGTTTCTTTTGGACTAAAACAATCTCTGCAAAAAGCTTTGCAGAAAAAGGAGAAGAATACATGATCGACCCTTATAAAGTGTTAGGCGTTTCCTCTGCGGCTTCTGATGAAGAAGTGAAAAAAGCATATCGGGAACTGGCGAGAAAATATCATCCCGACCATTATCAGGGCGATCCTCTGTTTGATCTGGCTGAAGAAAAGATGAAGGAAATCACCGCTGCGTACGATCAGATTATGGATATGCGGCGCGGCGGCGCGGCGGCGCAGAGCTCTGCGGGAGGAGCTTCTCAGTTTTCTGATATCCGCCGCATGATCAACAGCAATCGCATTGCGGAAGCCGAAGAGCTGCTAGACGGCGTTCCCCAGGTCTCCCGTGATGCAGAATGGTACTTTTTAAAGGGGAGTGTCTTCTATACCAGAGGATGGCTGGACGAGGCGTACCGTCATTTTAACCAGGCGGTGCAGCAAAATCCCAACAATCCGGAATACCGCATGGCCCTGCAGCAGATGAGCTGGCAGCGCGCCCACGGCTCCAATCCCGGCGCAATGCCAGGCGGGATGTACTGTTCCCCCTGCAACTTCTGCACCTCTATGGTCTGCGCCGATTGCTGTTGCCAGTGTATGGGCGGGCGCGGATGCTGCTGATCTGATTTTGACGTCTTTTTGGGAAGGGGTTCGCCATCGTGTTGAAAAAAAGTTCTCAGGTCGCGCTAGGCGGCGTTATCGCATCTCTTTGCACCCTGCTCATGCTCCTGACCGGCCTGTTTCCCTTTCTGACCTATGCTGCTCCTGCTGCTGCGGGTTTTCTGCTGATTGCCATTATTGTCGATTGCGGCTACCGGTGGGCTATATTGGTGTATCTGGTCGTCTCTGTGCTCAGCCTATTTATTGTCCCGGATAAACAGGCTGCAATCATTTTTGTCTTTCTTGGATATTACCCGATTATCAAAGATTATCTGGACCATCATATGAAAAGAAAACTTTTGCAGTGGATCATCAAGTTTTCTATTTTTAACCTGTCCATCCTTTTGGCCTACAGCTTGATGCTGTACGTTTTTAAAATGCCGGATATCATGACAGATATGGGAAGCTTAGGGCGATTCACCGGTCTTGTCACGCTGCTGGCGGGCAATGCTGTTTTTATCGTTTTTGAGCTGGCCTTAAGCCGTATTTTCTATTTTTACCAGCATTTTTTCCGCCCGCGATTTTTGCGAAAAATCAAATAAAAATTTCTTTTCCCTCTAAATTCGACAATCTTTTTTGCCGTAATCTGTTAAGATTTTTATATTCCCCATACATTTTGTGAAAAAGGCCGCCCGTCCACTGCTGTTGGACGGGCGGCCTTTCCCCTTTTTCCTATATTTGCCCTGCGGAAAACAGCGCATAAAAACGATTGGCATACTCTCTGCAAAAAGAATCTGTAGCCTCTGGAACCCTGCCCAATGGAAAGGGGAGCCCCAGCTGTTCATATTTTTCCTGGCAAAGCTTACGAAATGGCAAAAACTCGACCTTCTGCACGCATTTTTTCCCAGCGAGAAGCTGCGCCAGCCGGATAAGATTTTCCTGAGAATCGGTTACTCCCGGCACCACTACCTGCCGGATCCAAACCGGGATTTCCTGCTGCTCCAGCTCCTCTAAAAAATTCATCGCCTTTTGCAAGGATCCGTTGGTATTTTGCAGATAGTCCTGCTCTGTCGTCATCTTGATGTCCAACAGTACCAAATCGGTTTCCCGCAGCAACGGGGCCAATCTGTCCCGCTGACCTCCATGCCCACTGGTATCCAGCACCGTATGAATTCCCTCTTCCCGGCACAGCGCAAAAACCTCCGCAACAAATTCTGACTGAAGCAGCGGTTCCCCGCCGGATACGGTAATCCCGCCAGTGCTGCCGAAATACGCGCGATAGCGCTTCACCCGCTCGACAACCTCCTGCGCGCTCATGCGTACCCCTTTAGACCGATCCCACGTATCGGGATTATGGCAATAGACACACCGAAGCGGACAGCCCTGCAGAAAAACAACGCAGCGCACACCCGGCCCATCTAAAGTTCCCAAGGACTCAAACGAATGAACCAAACCCTTTAACATATATCCTCCCGGCCTACATCGCCTGATGGAAAGTGCGGCTGATTACCTCTCGCTGCTGTTCTTTGGAAAGACGGTGAAAATGAACGGCATAGCCGGAAACCCGGATTGTCAAATTCGGGTATTTCTGCGGGTTTTCATATGCATCCATCAGCTTTTCCTTATTGAGCACATTTACATTGATGTGATGCGCATTCTGTGCAAAATATCCGTCTAAAATGCCAACCAGATTTTCTTCCTGCTGCTTTAGATCTTTTCCCAGTGTAGCGGGGGTAATCGAAAACGTATTGGAGATGCCGTCCCGGCAGGCATCATAGGGCATTTTCGCCACTGAATTCAGCGACGCCAGCGCCCCGTTCTGCTCCCGGTTGTGCATAGGGTTCGCACCTGGCGCAAACGGCTGCCCTTTTTCACGGCCATCCGGTGTAGCGCCGGTCTTTTTGCCGTATACCACATTGGAAGTAATCGTCAGAACCGACAAGGTGTGGATCGCTCCCCGGTAGGTGGGATTGCGTTTAAGCTGCGCGTAAACCTCCTCCAAAACCTTCTTTCCGATCTGATCTACCCGGTCGTCGTCATTTCCGTATTTTGGAAAATCTCCAGCTGTTTTAAAGCTTTCGATCAGCCCGTTTTCATCCCGCACCACCTGTACCTTAGCATAGCGGATTGCACTCAGCGAATCTGTCAGAACCGACAATCCCGCTACGCCAAACGCCATAAACCGCTCGACATCCGTGTCGTGCAGCGCCATCTGGGTTTTTTCATAGGCATATTTATCGTGCATATAGTGGATGACGTTCATCGTATTGACATACAGCTTGCACAGCCATTCCAGATAAATCTGCCATCTGCCGCATACCGCTTCAAAATCCAGAACATCTCCGGCATAAGGCTCCATCTGCGGGCCCAGTTGAACGCCGGTCATTTGATCCCGACCACCGTTAAGCGCCAGCAACAGAAGCTTTGGCAGATTGCAGCGCGCACCGAAAAACTGCATCTGTTTCCCCACCTTCATGGCGGAAACACAGCAGGCAATTGCATAATCATCGCCGTAAACCGGCCGCATTACATCGTCGTTTTCATACTGGATAGCGTCTGTTTCTATGGATACGCGGGCGCAGTATTGTTTAAACGCCTCCGGCAGCTTCTCCGACCACAAAACCGTCAGATTGGGCTCCGGCGCAGAACCCAGGTTGTACAGCGTATGCAGAAAACGGAAGGAGCTCTTGGTCACCAGGGGCTTTCCGTTTTCGCTTATTCCGCCGATGCTTTCGGTAATCCACATCGGATCGCCGCCAAACAACTCGTTATATTCTACCGTGCGCAGATGACGCGCCGCCCGCAGCTTCATAACAAAATCGTCCACCAGTTCCTGGACGCCGGTTTCGTCCAAAAGCCCCTTTTTCATATCTCTCGTAAAATAAATATCCAAAAAGGTGCTGACCCGTCCTAAAGACATGGCCGCGCCGTTTTGCTCTTTAATCGCGCCCAGATAGCCAAAATACAGCCACTGGACCGCTTCTTTGGCGTTGGCGGCCGGTTCGCTAATATCATAGCCGTACATTGCCGCCATCTCTTTTAGCTTCTGCAAAAAAGCGATTTGCTGAAAAAGCTCCTCGCTTTGGCGGATCGTATCGGTATTCATAACCCCCATGGCGATTTCCGCTTTGTCCCGTTTCTTTTCTTCGATCAGCCGGTCTATACCGTAAAGGGCCACCCGGCGGTAATCCCCGATAATGCGGCCGCGGCCGTAAGCGTCCGGCAGCCCAGTGATCACGCCGCATTTTCTCGCCTTGCGCATCTCGTCCGAATAGACTCGGTAAACGCCGTCGTTATGGGTGGTGCGGTACAAAAACTCCTGCTCCACCTTATCAGACAACCGGTATCCGTAGGCCTCGCAGGCGGACCGGGCCATTCGAATGCCGCCAAAAGGATTGACACCGCGGGTCAAAGGCTTTTCCGTCTGATATCCCACAATCAGCTCCAAATCCTTATCCAAATACGATGGCTGGTAATTGGTCAGCGAAGAGACGTGCTCTGTATCCACATCCAAAACGCCGCCCTTTTCCTGTTCCTGGCGCAAAAGCTCCTCAAACTTTTCGAGAAGCTTCGCCGTCCGTTCAGTCGGTCCGGAAAGGAATTTTTCATCTCCATCGTAAAAAGTATAATTATCCTGGATAAAGGCGCGTACATCAATACTGTTTTTCCATGACTCCCCTGCAAACCCCGTCCAATTCTTATGCTCCATAAAACTTTCCTCCCTTTCCCTGTAATCAAAATGAGATCTCCATCTTTTTTCAATTGCCTGTATAAAAGAAAAAGGGCAATCTAAAAAAAGATTGCCCAGACGGTCGGCGTAAACTCCCATGCTCCCCTGTGGTTCCCCACTATCCGTCAGTCACATGGTTTAAAAGTTGTGATCAGTATAATAAAATCTATGACTTCTGTCAAGTAGGCGGTCTTCTTTTCAGAAATCCGGCTAATATTTCTTCACCAAAGCTAAAGAATCTAACGTTTCCCACAAGCAAATTAAAAATTCAGCGGACGAATCGCCAGATAGTTCCACTCCTGCCAAAAATAAAGCACCGCCACAGCCTCAATGCCGGCGCTGATAGCTAAATCCCAATAATCCTTCCGTTTAACGGCCCAGCCGAACAAAAACAGTGGTATAAGAATACCCATAATCCCCATTTTTTTGTCGAGATCCAAAATGGGGTTCAGGATATAGAGATTATACGCATGAAAAAGCCCGGAAAAAAACTTTCCCATGTCGTTGTCGCCCATCAGCCACCCCAACAAAAACATGAAAACTGGAAGAACGCCGTAAATATAGACCATCCACTGCCAGCTCTTCTTTAGATCAAAAATATTTTTTTTCTGTTCCATATGCCCCTCCTAATCCGCTGCTGCACCGCCATAATTTTTGGAATAAACCAAATACCCGTCGGTATAATCGATTGAATCGTCCGGCAATACCCAAAGCGCCTCTGCTCCCATTTCTTTTGCCGTTTTCTTCGCCTTATCCAAGGGCAGAATGTATAACCAGGTTGAAAGCAGATCCGCCTTTGCGGAATCCTCGACAATTACCGTAACCGATTTATAATAGTTAGCCGGATACAAACTGAACGGATCGATAATATGATGGATTTTTTCTCCGTTCACCCGATAGTAGCGCTGGTAATCCCCGCTGGTAACGACAGACAGCTCGTTTAAATACAAAAAATCCACCGGCTCCGCATCCGGCTGCTCCTCTGTGTTGGGATTGCGGATGCTGATGCTCCATTTGGACCGCTCACCGCCGGCCGGAGGCGAGAAAGCTCTCACATTGCCGCCGGCACTGATGCTAAAGGAGGTCAAGCCCATTTCGTACAGCTCATTTCCAACCTTTTCGGTTGCATAACCCTTTGCCAGCGCTCCTACATCCAGCGACATGCCCTTCTCCATCAGAAAAACCGTTCGATTTTCCGCGTCCAGCTGGACCTTCTTGGGATCGGTCAGACGGTTTGCCGCCTGCAGCTGTTCTGCTGCCGGAAGCATTCCCTCTGCGGTGTTTTCGTATCGTTCCCGATAATCATGCCAGATTTCCAACACCGGTCCTAAAGCGATGTTGACCTGTCCACCGCTTTTTTCGCACCACTGCATACAGTATTCCAAAAAGGCAAACAGATCTTCCGATACCTTCACCGGAGCGATGCCCGCATTGTCATTGACCGTTTTGATGTTGACCACATCCTCATACAGCTCGTACCGGTCAAAAAGCTGGTGGAAATACTGAAAACGCTCCTGCGCGTAGCCAAGATAGCGGTCAAAATCCTTCTCCCGGTGAACATATCCCACAAGGGATACCACCGTATCGAAGGTACCGAAAAACTCCCCTCGATACCGCTCGTAACCCGATGGCCCGCATCCGGAAAAAAGAAGGCAGAGCACACAGCAAATTAAGCTGACCATTTTTTTCTTCATATCATTTTCATTCCAAATCCTAATCGTCAACAGATTCTATACTCTTGCTTTTTCTTCTCTATTATAGCAAAAAACAGGTAGGATGCAAGCCAATTCTTAGTGAAAAAAATCAGCTTGAATTTTACAAGCTTTTACGATATAATAAGGAGCGTAGTATTCAGAGTTTATAGTTGTGCATAAATGAGGAATACTAAAATCAAGACGCTTGTTCTGTATAACAAGAATTGGAGGTCTACAAAATGAAAAAAATGATCGCTTTGACCCTGGCTCTGTTGATGCTGGCTGGCTGTGGAGCTACCACTGTAAAAACCGGTCTGGGCGCCATCACCACTGGCACCGCTTCTGACGCTACTGATGATGCCGACGGCAAATTCCAGGCGAATGTTACCATCTGCGCTGCTACATTTGACGCAAACGGTAAAATCCTGGGCGTTTCCTTCGACGCGATTCAGCCGCAGGTTTCCTACGATGCTTCCGGTAAGGTTGTTTCCTTCAGCGAAGAGCGCAAAACCAAAAAAGAGCTGGGCGACGAGTATGGCATGAGAGATTCCTCTGGAATTGGCAAAGAGGTTGGCGAGCAGATGGTTGCCCTGGAGGATTATCTGAAAGGCAAAACCGCTTCTGACGCGATCAACACCCCTGTAAAGCAGAGAGATGAGAGCCACACCCGTGTACCGGATGTAACCGATCTGGAGAGCAGCTGCACCATTGATATCGGTTCTTTCCTGGATGCTCTGAAAAAAGCAAACGATAACGCGAAATAATTTCATTTTCCAGTTACCAATTGCAGTTACTTATTTTGGCACAACCACTCCAATAGAGTGCAAACAGAGCTGGCAAAACGCCAGCTCTGTTTTTATGCCATTTTCCTTTGTAAATGATCAATGATCATTGCATAAACCGGTCAAAAGTGATACACTACTTCCAGAAGAAATGGGAGATGACGCCATGAAAAAGCTGGTTCTTTTTGATCTGGATGGAACCTTGATTGATTCCATTGAAGATCTTGCCGACAGCGGCAATTACGCGTTAAAACAATGCGGTCTTCCGCTGCATACTGTTGAAGAGTATAAATATATTGTGGGCGACGGTGTAGATACAAAAATCCTCCGCTGCCTGCCGCCGGAAGATCGGGAAAATCGAGAGCTGTTCCAAAGGGTAAAATCCATTTATCTGCCCTATTACGCTGCCCATAGCCAGGATAAAACCCGCCCCTACCCCGGTGTTGAAGCCCTTTTGATGCAATGCAACAAAAAAGGTGTACTGATAGCGGTGGTTTCCAATAAGCCTCATGCTATTGCAAAAGAGGTCGTCCATCATTATTTTCCGCAAATTAGCTTCGCGGCGGTTGTTGGGCAAAAGGATGATGTCCCCAAAAAGCCGGACCCAACCGGCGTCAAGCTGGTCCTAAGCCAGACAGGCGTCTCCCCTTCTGACGCGTTGTATGTCGGCGATACCTGTGTGGATATACAGACCGCCAAAAACAGCGGACTGTCCTCCTGCGGCGTGTTATGGGGATTTCGCACGAAACAAGAGCTGGAGGAAAACGGCGCGGATTTTATTGTTTCAGATCCTCAGGCTCTTTCTAAAATAATTTTCGCGTAGGACTTGACATTTGGGAAAAAACTTTTTATAATGCTAGTAATTTGATAGACTACCAGAAAGGCAATGACGGAGACGTGCCGGTTTTATCTTCCTTTTCAGAGAGTTGTCGGCTGCTGCAAGACAATAAGGAAAAAACAGGCGAATCCCTCCCAAGCCGGGGCACCAAAGCGCTTGTACGCAAGTAGATGTCCTCCGTAAGGCTGCGTTAAAGCCGGGGGTTTGTTGGAACCCTGTCGAGAGGCGCGGATTTTGCGCAAATTGGGTGGTAACGCGGGTTTCAGCTCGTCCCATAATTGGGACGAGCTTTTATTTTTAAGTAGGAGGATTATTATGGAAACCAAACTGATCGAAATTGCAATACGAATCCGAGAACTGCGGGAAATTTTAGAGATTACGCCCCAAGAAGCGGCAGAAGCGACCAATGTATCCGTCGAAGAGTACCTTTCCTGCGAAAAGGGCGAAAGGGATTTCTCTTTTACCTTTTTATATCAATGCGCCAAGCTGTTTGGCGTTGATATGGTGGAGCTGGTTACAGGAGAAAATCCCCGCTTAAGCTTTTATTCCATCGTCCGCAAAGATGAAGGGCTCCCCATTAAGCGGCGGGCGGGATTCAACTATCAGCATCTGGCGTATCTTTTTAAGAATAAAACCTGTGAGCCCTTTCTGGTAACCGCCCCCTATTCCGAAGAGGAACAGGAAAAGCCGATCCACCTTTCCTATCACAAGGGCCAGGAATTTGATTATATTTTGGAGGGTGATTTAAAGGTCCAGCTGGAGGAGCATTGCGAGATCCTCCATGCAGGCGACGCCATTTATTATAACGCCGGGCACGGGCATGGCATGATTGCCACCGGCGGGAAGGAATGCCGCTTTATTGCGGTAGTATTAAAGGAAGAGGAGGAGTAATTCCATGAAAACGTTGCCTGTTGAGGATTTTTATGAACGCTTTTGCGACGAAAGCTTTGATAAGCATGGTGTATTAAAAACCTTTCACCCTGTTTATAAAGAGAACTTTAATTTTGCTTACGATGTGGTGGACGAAATCGCCCGAATGGAGCCAAACCGGCGCGCGATGATCTGGTGTAATGATTTTGGGGAAGAAAAAATCTTTACCTTTGAAGATATGCGCCGGTACTCCAACAAAGCCGCCAACCTGTTTGCAAAACATGGGATTCAAAAAGGCGATATGGTAATGCTGGTATTAAAACGCCATTACCAGTTCTGGTTCGCCATTCTGGCTTTGCATAAAATTGGCGCTATAGCGATCCCCGCCACCAATTTGCTGACCAAAAAGGATTATATCTACCGCTTTAAAGCCGCCGGCGTCAGCGCAATTGTGGCAACCTCTGCTCAACAGGTGGTCAAGCAGGTTGAAGCGGCCTGCACAGAGTACCAGGGTCTTACCTCCCGCTTTACCGCTATGGGCGCCTGTCCGGGATGGATTGATTTCGATACCGAGCTGGAGACCATGCCGGATGAATTTCCCCGGGCCGACACCAAAGCCCTTGAACCGATGCTCATGTACTTTTCCTCCGGAACCACCGGTTATCCAAAAATGGTTCTGCACGATTATACCTATGCCCTCGGTCATTTGATCACCGCAAAATACTGGCACAATATACCGGCGGACGGCCTGCAACTCACCGTGTCCGATACCGGCTGGGGAAAAGCGGTTTGGGGAAAGCTGTATGGCCAATGGATGGTTGGCTGCACCGTTTTTGTATACGATTATGAAAAATTTACCCCTCACGATCTATTGCACCTGATTGAAAAATACCGTATCACCTCCTTTTGTGCGCCGCCTACCATCTATCGTTTTTTTATTAAGGAAGGGATGGAAGGGTATGATCTCAGCTCTTTAAAATATGCTACCACTGCTGGTGAAGCGCTGAATCCAGAAGTATATAATCGTTTTTACGAATATACCGGATTAAAGCTATATGAGGGCTTTGGTCAGACGGAAACGACCTTAACACTGGCCAATTTGGCTGGGACAACCCCTAAGCCCGGTTCTATGGGAAAGCCCTCTCCCCTTTATGATATTGTGATCGTGGATGAAAACGGCAAAGAGGTCCAGCCTGGATTGGTAGGTGAAATCTGCGTTCGCACCCATGGAGAAAAACAGGTTGGCTTATTTATGGGTTATTACCGTGACGACGAAATGAGCCGCAGCGCCTGGCACGACGGATTATACCATACCGGCGATACGGCATGGATGGATGAAGATGGATACTATTGGTATGTCGGCCGTACGGACGATGTAATCAAGGCCTCTGGCTATCGGATTGGACCCTTTGAAATCGAAAGTGTGCTGATGGAGCATCCGGCCGTATTGGAATGCGCGGTTACCGGCGCGCCCGATCCGGTCCGCGGACAGGTTGTCAAAGCGACCATCGTGCTGACGAAAAGCTACCCGCCTTCCAATGAACTGGTAAAGGAGCTGCAGGTCTACGTAAAGAAACAGACGGCTCCTTATAAATATCCCCGCATCATTGAATTTGTTGATGAGCTGCCCAAGACAATCAGCGGGAAAATTCGCCGGGTCGACATTCGAAAAGCCAGTGAAAATACCGCAAAATAGAAGGACCTCTCTATTCCAGGCGGGATAGAACCGCAAAAATCCGGCGCCTAAATGCGCCGGATTTTTTGTTTGCCTATCCTCTTCCCCGCCTAGGCGTAAAAAAAGCCCGTTTTTAGCGGGCTTTTTTTAGAAGAATCATTTTTTATTTGGAAAGATCCTCTACATACAGAACGCGCTCACCCGCTTCATTGACAGGCGCCGCCTCTTTAACCTGCGGATTTTTCGCCTGCTCGCGAGCTTCAAAGAACTTCATGGCAACCTGGGGGAACAACGCGTAACTTAAAATGTCCTCCTCCTGCTCCATGTGGTCCTTTATTTCTTCGCGATACTTCTCCAGCTCCGGTTCCAGAAGATCGGCAGGACGGCAGGTAATGACCTGCTCATCGCCGATTGCCTTTTTCCGAACCTCCTCATTGACAGGAGCCGGCAAAGCGCCATATTCACCACGAAGCAAGCCCTTCGACTCTTTGGGGAACATTTTGTATCTCTCACCGGCAACAACGTTCAAAACCGCCTGAGAGCCGACAATCTGGCTGGTCGGCGTAACCAGCGGAGGATAGCCAAAATCTTTTCTGACTCGCGGCACCTCGGCCAACACCTCATAATATTTGTCTTCCGCATTGGCCTGCTTCAGCTGAGAAATCAGGTTGGAGAGCATACCGCCGGGAACCTGATACAGCAGCGTATTGGTATCCACGCTCAACACCTTGGGATCCAAAATACCGTCTGCCTTCAGCTTGTTGGCAACCTTACGGAAATGGGTCGCCGCCTCGCTGAGCTTTTCCAAATCCAGACCGGTATCCCGTTCTGTTCCCTTTAGGGTCGCAACCAAAGATTCGGTAGCCGGCTGAGACGTACCATTTGCCAGCGGAGACAGCGCGCAGTCTACAATATCCACCCCGGCAGTGGCCGCCATCAAATTGGTCATATCTCCGGTACCGGTTGTGTTATGAGTGTGCAGATGAATTGGTACATCCAGATTTTCTTTTAATTTTTTCACCAGAGAATAGGCGTCGTAGGGCAGCAGCAGATTGGCCATATCCTTGATACAAATAACGTCCGCGCCCATTTCCTGCAATTGAACAGCCAGCTTGACAAAATAATCCTCATTGTGAACCGGACTGACCGTATAGCTGATCGCCGCTTCGCAGATGCCGCCATATTCCTTAGTATACTTCATTGCAGCCGCCATATTTCTCGGATCATTCAAGGCGTCGAAAATACGTACTACGTTAATGCCATTTTCGATGGATTTTTTGCAGAACTCCTCAACAACGTCATCGGCATAATGCTTATAGCCCAAAATATTTTGTCCGCGCAAAAGCATTTGCAGCTTTGTTTTTGGCATGGCTTTGCGCAAAGTACGCAAACGCTCCCAAGGATCTTCCTTTAAAAAGCGCATACAGGCGTCAAAGGTCGCTCCGCCCCAACACTCTAAAGACCAATAGCCCATATTGTCCAGCAGCTCACATGCCGGGAGCATATCCTCCAGGCGCATACGAGTAGCCGCTTGGGACTGATGAGCGTCACGCAAAATCGTATCAGTAATTTTCAGCGGATTTTTCGCCATCACTTATCCCCTCCTTATTTCGCGCCAAACAACGCCATAAATACGCCAGCGGCGATGGCAGAGCCAATAACACCGGCAACATTGGGTCCCATGGCGTGCATCAGCAAAAAGTTTCCAGGCTTTGCTTTCTGCCCTTCTACATTCGAGACTCTCGCGGCCATCGGAACGGCAGAAACACCGGCAGAACCAATCAGCGGGTTAATTTTCTCTTTGACGAACAGATTCATGAATTTCGCCAGCAGTACACCGCCGGCGGTTCCAACGCCAAACGCAACGATACCCATTCCAAGGATAGCTAAGGTTTTCAGATTCAGGAAGTTTTCTGCTGTAGCGGTGGCGCCCACAGAAATACCCAGCAAAACTGTAACAATATTCATCAGCTCATTTTGGACCGTTTTGCTCAAACGCTCCACCACGCCGCATTCTCTCATTAGGTTGCCGAGCATCAGGCAGCCGATCAAAGCACCAGCGGACGGAACCAAAAGCGCCACAAACGCGGTAACAACAATCGGGAAAATGATTTTTTCAATTTTAGAGACCGGCCGAAGCTGCTTCATAACGATCTCTCGCTCTTTTTGGGTGGTCAAAGCGCGCATAATCGGCGGCTGGATTACCGGCACCAAGGCCATATAGGAATAAGCCGCCACCGCAATCGGGCCCAACAACGCAGGAGCCAAACGGGAAGCTACATAAATCGCGGTCGGACCGTCCGCACCGCCGATAATGCCGACAGAAGCCGCCTCCTCCGGCAAAAAGCTCAGATAGCGCATTCCAATAAAGGTGATAAAGATGCCCATCTGTGCGGCTGCGCCCAACAGAAGGCTCTTGGGATTGGCAATCAGCGGACCAAAATCGGTCATAGCGCCTACACCGATAAAAATCAAGCAGGGATAAATACCCAGCTTAACGCCTAAGTACAAAATGTCAATCAAACCGGCATTCCCCTGCGCAAACTGCGTCCAATCCACATGGCCGCCCAGGAAAAAATCCGCATGATACATACCGGCCCCAGGCAAATTGGTCAGCAGCATACCAAAAGCAATCGGCAAAAGAAGCAGCGGTTCAAACTGCTTTTTAATGGCCAAATACATCAACACACAGGCAATTACCATCATGATCAAAACCTTCGGATCCGAACCAATCAGGTAGAAACCGGTTTGACGCAAAAAATCTAAAATTGCTTCCATGGTGTTTTCACACTCCTTTCAAAAATTTCAAAGGACTAGTCGATGGTTACAAGGAGTGCGCCACTTTCAACCGTAGAACCTTTCTGAACATTCACTGAGGTAATTGTACCATCCTTCGGCGCCATGATTTCATTTTCCATTTTCATTGCTTCCAGTATCAGCAGAACCTGTCCTTTTTTCACCGAGTCGCCTACTTTGACATTAACGCTCAGGATGTTGCCAGGCATGGGGCTGACAATCTTTTCGCTTCCAGCAGTCGGAACGACCGGAGCAGCCGCGGGAGCAGCAGCAGGAGCTGGCGCCGCAGCGGGTTTAGAGGCCTCGGCTCCCGTTACTTCTTCTAAAGTAATTTCATAGTCGGTTCCATTTACATTTACGCGGTACTTTTTCATAATTCAACGACCTCTCCTCTGAATTTAAAATTAGATTTTTTGTACAGAAAGAATGCGGATTTTGGAGACATCCGTTCCCATTTCCTCAGCAATGGCGGCAGAAACAGCCGCAATAAGCGCCTGCCGGTTGGGAATCGCCGCTGTGGCTGGAGCAGCAGGTGCAGCCACAGGAGCAGCCGTCACTGCCGGCTGAACCGGTTTTTTACTGAATTTTGTGCAAATTGCACTCATCAATTTACACAGCACAATAATACAAATCAACCCCACAAAGACAGTACCAAGACCTAGACACAGCACAAAAAGATTTGACATTTTTCGTACCTCCTTTCCTCCACAATTGCCTCTTAACGACTAAATTTATCTTCTCATTTATAGAATGAAAAGAATCAAACAAAGCCTGAAAGGACAAGCCCTATTCCTGTGATTTGTACAGAATCGTATCAACAGCACAATAGATTCTAAAAAATATCCAAATCAAATTAATCATAGCATATTTCTTAAAAAATTACAATCTTTTTTCTCTTCTATTCGACCCTCAGAAAATAAAATTTTTCGAATATTTTACAAAAAAACAGCACCCCTTGCGGGATGCTGTTTATCCAATTTCGATTCAAAGCCTCCTATCTTTGCTCTTGCAAACCTTGGAAGCCAAAGTTTAAGCAGCATCAGGCCTTTTTCTCTTGAAGACTCCTTCTTCCTTTCCAGGTTACCCACAGCTCCGGCGCCAGGCAAAGAGATGAGAACAACCCGGCAATCATACCCACAACCATAGGGAAAGCAAAGGAGAGAATGGAATTCAGCTGGTAGACCATTGCCACAACACAAACGGTTATCAGAGCGATCATTGTGGTAACCGTTGTCATGATGCTTCTCTTCAGCGTCTGATTGATGCTGGTATTGACCAAATCCTCTAAGGGGGCGTTGCCACCCATGAGACGTTTATTTTCCCGCACACGGTCGTAAATGACGATGGTATTATTGATCGAATATCCCAAAATGGTCAAAGCCGCCGCAATAAAATTATCGTTAAGCGGAATACGCAGGAACAGAAATGCGGCGAATACCCAAATTATATCATGCACCAGCGCCACAACGCACATAGCGCCAGCAGACCATCCGCCAATTTTACGAAAGCGAAAAGCGATGTAAACCACCATCAGCAAAGAAGCAAAGGCCACCGCTACCAAGCATTTGGCAAAAAACTCTTTTCCCATCGTTGGATCGACATTATCCGTTTGTTCAATCTTTATATTGTTTTCCGGAAAAGCTTCCTCCATTGCATGAGTCAGCTTTTCATGCAGCTCTGTCGTAAGGCTGCCGGAGCCCGCCACCGTGATAACCATCGAGTGAACGCCACTGGAAACATCCTGCGATTCCTGCACATTTACCGATCCAACCACGCCCTGTGCAATATTCGAAACATCGGCGGAAGAAATATCCCCTGTATAGGAATAGGTAACCATAGAGCCGCCTTTAAACTGAATATCCAGCGGGACGCCCCAAAAAACTGCCGTTGCAAAAACAACTACCATACATACTGCGGCAATAATATAAAACCATTTTCGTTTTCCAACAAAATTTATCATTATTTGTCACCTCCGTACAGCCATGCCTTGCGGAAGGGTTTGAATTTAGAAAGAGATTTTAGCATCAGTCTGGAAGCGGTAACGCCCATGATAAAGTTCATGATGATACCAACCAGTAGCGTATAGCCAAACGAATAAATCGTGCCGGCAGTGGAAGCGCCGAACGCAAAAAATACCGGGGACAAAAGCGTTGCGAAAATACTGTCGGTCGGCCCAAATGCGCCCATTAAAATGACCGCGACAAAAATCACCGTAATATTTCCGTCAAAAATGGCGGTAAATCCGCGTTTAAATCCGATATTCAGAGCATTGTCCAAAGATTTTCCCGCTTTTAACTCCTCTTTAATCCGTTCCGCCGTAATGATATTGGCGTCAACCCCAACACCCAGCGACAGAATAATACCCGCGATGCCGGGCAGTGTTAAGGTAAAGCTAGGAATGGTGGAGAAAAATCCGGTAATTGCGGCGATGGTCCCGGTCAGCTGACCCAGCAGAGCAATGACCGCTACCACGCCGGGCAGTCGATAGAATATGATCACAAAAATTGCTACCAAGGCAAACGCAATTGCACCAGCCAGTACCATCGCGTCTTTCGCTCCCATACCCAGGGTTGCGGAAATCGAACGGAAATTCTCCGTCTCCAGGCGGAAAGGAAGTGCGCCGCCGTTAATTTTATTGGCAAGATCCGTTGCAGACGCCAAGGTAAAATTTCCTGTGATGGTGGCGGAGCCATCAGTGATCTGGGTGCTTACCGTTGGATAGGAGATGACGTTTTCGTCCATCCAGATGGAGATGGGAATATTTGTCCCCGCCAGACGGCCCGTCGCCTCCGAGAATGCTTCGATACCCGAAGCCTCCAGCTCCAGCAAAACCACATACTGGTTATTCTCGTCCACGCCCACAGCAGCCCTTTTCACATCGCTGCCAGTCAAAATCACCTTTTCCGCCGTAATGCCGGTGGGTTTTCCGCCTGCGTCCACCTCATAGCCTTCACGAAAGCTCAACAGCGCAGTCTCTCCCAGCTCGGCCACAGCCTTTTCCGGATCAAAGTCCGTTTCGTCCTCCTTCCAGGGGAAGCGGACGATAATGCGGTTTTTATTTAAATCCGTATATACTTCATAATCCGTAATATTCTGATTGATCAGGCGAAGCTTGATAATCGACTCTGCCGCCGCCATCTGCTCCTGCGTTGGGCTGACATCTGCCGGCGCGCTGAAGGTAACATCTACCCCTCCGCGAATATCAATACCCCATCGAATATCGTCCGCACCCTTAATTATCGTCCTTTCCACATCTCCAAAATAAGATGTAACGCCAAAAAAAGACAGATAAGTAAGGACTGCAATCAATATTACAACGATGAAAAAGACTGGTTTTCCAACTCGTTTCATGTGCAATCCTCCAATGTTCTTCAATGTCTTGTCCCATTATGAAAACGGGATTGCAGCCTGTCCAGGCCCGACACTCATAAATTTGATTATAGGTGAAAAAGCACGAAAAGTCAACAAAGAATCTCTGTTTTCCCAAAAAGCTTCAGGCGTATTTCCGGGAAAGACAAAAGCAGGGCCGGATCCGCTCACAGCCCTGTTTTTTGTTCATTTTATCTAGACGTTCAGCTGGACCTTTTCCCCCAGAACATCTTGATTATTTTCCAAAACAGGCCCGACAATCTCGCGGACAAACTCTTCTGTCTGTTCCACGCTGCGTCCGACATAGTGAATCGGCTTCAGAACGCTTGCCAACTCCTCTTTCGAAATCTGGAAATCCGGGTCAGAGCAGACGCGGTCGATCATATCGTTTTCCAAGCCCTCTTCCTTCACGCGCTTAGCCGCAGCCAGTGCATGGACCCGCAGCTTTTCATGCAGCTTTTGGCGGTCCCCGCCCTTTTTCACCGCACTCATCATAATGTTTTCCGTTGCCATAAACGGCAGCTCCCGCATGACCCTTTGCTCAATGACCTTTGGATAGACCACAAGACCATCGCACACATTGATTAGGATATTTAAAATGGAATCCACTGCCAGAAAGCCCTCTGCCACCGAAATCCGCTTGTTGGCCGAATCGTCCAGCGTGCGCTCAAACCACTGGGTCGAGGCGGTAAACGCCGGATTGAGCGTGTCAATGACCACGTAGCGGGCCAAGGCGCAGATCCGTTCACTGCGCATGGGGTTGCGCTTATAAGGCATGGCGGAAGAACCGATCTGGTTCACTTCAAACGGCTCCTCCATCTCTTTAAAGTTTTGCAGGATCCGAAGATCGTTGGCAAATTTGCTGGCGCTTTGGGCAATACCGCCCAGCGTGCTCAGAATTTGCGCGTCCACCTTTCTGGAATAGGTTTGCCCGGATACCGGCACCACCTTATCAAATCCCATTGCCCGGGCAATCATCCAATCCAGCCTTTTAATTTTTTCCGTGTCGTTGTCAAACAATTCCACAAAGCTTGCCTGCGTTCCGGTGGTTCCTTTGGAGCCTAACAGGCTGAAATGATTCAGCCTGTATTCCACCTCCTCCAAATCCATCAGCAGCTCGTTAATCCACAAGGTCGCCCGCTTGCCCACAGTGGTCAGCTGCGCCGGCTGCAAATGGGTATAGGCCAGCGCGGGAAGGTCCTTATACTGGAGCGCAAAGCCGGAAAGCAGAGAAATGACGTTCAAAAGCTTTCTTTTCACAACCTTCATCGCTTCATACATGGTCACAATATCCGTATTATCCCCTACATAGCAGGAGGTCGCTCCCAGATGAATAATACCCTTTGCTTTCGGACATTGTACGCCATATGCGTAAACATGGCTCATCACATCGTGGCGCACCTCTTTTTCCCGCTCCTCAGCCACTTCATAATTGATATCGTCCTGATGCGCTTCCAGCTCAGCGATTTGCTCATCGGTAATTTCCAGTCCTAACTCTTTTTCCGCCTTAGCCAGCGCTATCCATAAACGACGCCAGGTTTTAAACTTAAACTCCGCAGAAAACAAATACTGCATCTCTTTGCTGGCATAGCGGGTGCTAAAAGGGCTTTCATAGTTTGTCCTCATTTTTCCGATTCCTCCAATTGTTCCAGCCGGATTTGGCCAACATTCCACCAAAAAAGCCGGCGGCAGAGTCAGCTTCAATTTTTTTGAGATTTTTTGGAAAAACGCTCCAAAATGACGCTGACATTATAGCACAAATCCCGGTAATGTGGCAATGCTTATTTTGCCTTTCATAAACGAAGCGCAGATAGGAACATTTATAGAGAACGAATTTGTGCGTTAAAAGGCGTTCATTTTTTACTGTAAGATAAAAAGGAGCTGATCAACCTTGAAAAAATATAAAAAAGTATTTCATGTACTTACTTTGTCCCTTTTCGCCCTGTCCATCCCCCTTTTTGGAACAATCGGCTATCTGAGTGAAGCACTGCCCGACCAGTATCTTGCACAATCTGATTCTCTTTTTTCGATTGCCTCCCAGCCCTATATCCAAACAGGCAAAATTTCCCCCTCCTCTTCTGGCACACAGGTCTCCAGCGCCCGCTCTAACACCGACCTTTTAGACCTAAAGCTGTTTGGCGTTATCCCTGTTAAAACGGTTACTGTCCAGCACACCTCCACCGTTTTGCTGGCGCCGTGCGGCACGCCGTTCGGCATTAAGATGTTTACCGACGGTGTGCTGATTGTGGGAATGAGCAATCTGGAAACCGATATGGGGGCCGCGAATCCCGCCAAGGAAGCGGGCCTTGAAATCGGCGACATTCTTTGCACACTGGACGGTCATCCGGTGCGCTCTAACGAAGACGTGTCCAAAATCGTCTCCGCCAGCGGCGGGCGGCAGCTGGAATGCACCTACCGCCGGGACGGAGAATACAAAAGCACCGTTTTAACCCCGCAGCAAAGCCGTGCCGGAACCGCCTACCGTATTGGTATCTGGGTCCGTGACTCCGCCGCAGGCATCGGCACCCTAACCTACTGTGATTTTTCGTCTCAGAGCTTTGCCGGCTTGGGTCACGGCGTGTGCGATGTGGATACAGGCGAGCTGATGCCGCTGATGAGCGGTGAAATCGTTGACGTATCCATTAACGACGTGGTAAAAGGCCGGCCTGGGGACCCTGGGGAGCTGCGGGGGGTATTTCACGAAAACAGCCTTTTGGGAGAGCTGACAGCCAACCGGGATACCGGCGTTTTCGGCAGGCTGCTTTTTGACTATACCAACCCTTACCAAATCCCGCTGGCCTTTCGTCAGGAGGTGAAGGAAGGCCCTGCCCAAATTCTGACAACTATTTCCGGGAATACCCCCCAGGTCTTCGATATTGTGATTGAAAAAATCTCTTTTGCGCAGAATAACCCAACCAAAAATATGGTGATCCGTATCACCGATCCTTCCCTTTTAGAAAAAACCGGCGGTATTATCCAGGGGATGAGCGGCAGCCCAATTATTCAAGATGGGAAGCTGGTGGGTGCGGTTACCCATGTTTTTGTCAACGATCCGACCAAAGGATACGGTATTTTTGCCGAAAACATGTACTACAGTTCTTAAAATGCTTTCTCCTTTATCCAGAAACCGTCACAATATATTTTTGCTCTTTTGACAATTAAACTAATTTTTTCTGATTTATTTCCCAGAAAATAATGAATAGTAACGGCCATACTGCGATTGTGTAAAGCGCTAAAAAATGCTATACTGTTCTGGACAGCTTTTTTCGCTGTTTTCTGTGCTCCTGTTGGGAACCGGACAATTCTGTAAAGAATAAGGGGGATTGGATGATCCAAAGCAGCAAACGTATTACAATCGTCACCGGACATTACGGAAGCGGAAAAACCAATTTCGCGGTCAATCTTGCCGTCGATTTCTGCAAGGCCGGGAAAAAGGCGGTGTTGGTCGATCTGGACATTGTAAATCCCTATTTTCGTTCCGCCGATTTCAAGGGTCTGCTCGGCCGTATGGGCATCGAGATGATCTGCCCTACTTACGCGAACACCAATTTGGATATTCCTGCGCTGGGCGCGGATATCTATTCCGTTTTTCGTAAAGATGACAGCCGTTCTGTCATTTTTGACGTTGGCGGCGACGACGCAGGCGCCGCCGCTTTAGGTCGCTACGCAAAGCTCATTCAGGAAGAAGCGTTCGATATGCTGTATGTGGTCAACCGGTACCGCTATCTGACCCGGCAGCCCCGGGAGGCGCTGGAGGTACTGCGGGAAATCGAGGCGGCCTCCCGTCTTGCTGCAACCGGCGTTGTGAACAATTCCAACCTTGGCGGGCAGACGACGGCACAGGATATTCTCGACGCGCTGGCGTACGGCCGGTCGGTTGCATCTTTAGCAGGGATCCCGCTGGTCGCAGCAACAGCAGAGCGCAGACTGGCCGCTCAAATACCAGATCCTGCCGTTTACCCTGTGGACTTATATGTCCTTCCCCCTTGGGAAGAGAAAAAGCTGCCTTTTTGAGTATAGTTTCCCATACAAGTACGCTTTTTTCTGTTTTTCTGCGGGAACCAGGATTCCCAAAATCGCCAATGGACCGTTCATCGGTTTTGATTAGCAAAAGGAATAAGGAGGATTGCAATGGCGAAGGTAACCATTTCGGAAAATATCTGTAAAGGCTGCGGTCTTTGTACGGCCGCATGTCCCAAAAAAATCGTTGTTCTGGCGCAGGATATCCTAAACGCAAAGGGATATCATCCGGCAAAGGTCTCGGATATGAGCCTTTGTATTGGCTGCGCCATGTGCGCAACCATGTGCCCTGACTGCGCAATTAAAGTGGAAAGGTAGTGAATCATTTGGCTGAACGTGTACTGATGAAAGGAAACGAAGCATTGGCCGAGGCCGCGATCAAAAGCGGGTGCCGTCATTTCTTTGGCTATCCGATTACGCCCCAGACGGAGGTTGCCGCCTATATGGCAAAAAGAATGCCGAAAATCGGCGGTACCTATTTACAGGCTGAATCGGAAATCGCTGCAATCAATATGGTGCTGGGCGCCGCTTCTGCCGGCGTACGAGTCATGACATCCTCTTCTTCCCCAGGGATTTCTTTAAAAACCGAAGGAATTTCCTACATAGCCGGTTCCGACCTTCCCTGTCTGATTATCAACGTACAGCGCGGCGGTCCCGGATTAGGCGGAATTCAGCCTTCTCAGGCGGATTATTGGCAGGCAACCCGTGCCACCGGTCACGGCGATTTTCATATTTTAGTTTTCGCCCCCTCCACCATCCAAGAAATGGTGGACCTGGTCTATACCGCATATGATAAAGCGGACGAGTACCGTATGCCCGCCATGATTCTCGCCGACGGTATGTTAGGCCAGATGATGGAGCCGGTGGAATTCCCCGAAAAAGAGGCGGATCAAAAAATCGAAAAGCCTTGGGCAACCACCGGCCACCAGAACAAGCGCGCGCACAATATCGTCAATTCTCTCTACCTGGATCCCAACGAGCTGGAACAAAAGGTGGTAGAGCGTTTTAAACGCTATGAGCGCATCAAGGAAAAGGAACCGTTGGCGGAGGAATATCTGGTAGACGACGCGGACATCGTGCTGGTCAGCTTCGGCGCAACCTCTCGAATCGTAAAAAGCGCCGTCAACAGCGCCCGCGCAATGGGCATCAAGGCGGGTATGATTCGCCCCATCACCCTGTGGCCCTTCCCTGAAAAGGCAATCCAGAAGGCTGCGGACACCGTCTCCTGCTTTATGAGTGTGGAGATGAGCATGGGCCAGATGGTGGATGACGTCCGCCTGGCTGTTAACGGCAAAAAGCCCGTCTACTTTTTCGGACGCACCGGCGGCATCATTCCTTCGCCCGCCGAAGTGCTGGAGCAAATTCAAAAAACGATGGGAGGCGCAAAATAATGGCAGTCGTATTTGAAAAGCCCAAAACCTTAAGCGACGCTACTTTGCATTATTGCCCCGGCTGCACCCACGGTATCATCCACACCCTGGTCGCCCAGGCCATTGAGGAGCTGGGCATTGAGGGGAAAACCGTCGGCGTCGCCCCGGTGGGCTGCGCGGTAATGGCCTACAACTATTTTACATGCGACATGGTCGAGGCGCCTCACGGCAGAGCCCCGGCGGTCGCGACCGGCCTAAAGCGGGCGTTGCCGGAGAATATCATTTTTACCTATCAGGGAGACGGCGACCTGGCCGCCATCGGCACAGCTGAAACGGTCCATTCCGCCACCCGCGGGGAAAATATCACCGTTATTTTTGTCAACAATGCCATTTATGGCATGACCGGCGGACAGATGGCCCCTACCAGTCTCCCTGGCCAGATTACCCAGACTACCCCTTACGGACGCGATGTTTCTACCGCCGGCTATCCGGTCCGCATCTGTGAAATGCTCTCCACCCTCGACGGCGTCGCCTATGCCGAGCGGGTTTCGGTGGACTGTGTGCCTAATATCCGTAAGGCAAAGGCCGCGATTCAAAAGGCGTTCGAAAATCAGGTCAATCAAAAGGGCTTTTCCATTGTCGAGGTCCTCTCCTCCTGCCCGACCAACTGGGGGTTAACGCCGGTAGAGGCATTGGACTGGCTGCGGGACAATATGATTCCCTACTACCCGCTGGGCGTTTATAAAGACATCACGGGAGGCGATAAATAGTGGCGCTGAAAAATTTTTTATTGGCTGGATTCGGCGGACAAGGCATTCTCTTCTCCGGCAAGGTGATCGCCTATTCCGGTTTGATGGATGGCAAAGAGGTTTCCTGGCTTCCCTCCTACGGACCTGAAATGCGCGGGGGCACCGCTAATTGCAGCGTTTGCATTTCGGATGAACCCATCGGCTCTCCCCTGGTCTTGTCGCCGGACGTTTTGATGGCCATGAATCTGCAGTCCTTCGATAAATTTATTGATTCGGTGGCGCCCGGCGGCGTCGCGGTCATTGACTGTACGCTGATCGACAAAAAAAGCAGCCGAACCGATATTACTGCGATTTACGTCCCTGCTACCGCTTTGGCCAGCGAGAACGATTTGCAGGGGTTGGCGAACATAATCCTTATTGGCGCGATTTTAAAGCACACCGGCTTCGCGGATTTTGAAGCGGTAAAAAAAGCGATCGACAAATGCGTTCCTCCCAAAAAGAGGCATTTGATCGAAGCGAACCTTCGCGCCATCGAGCTTGGCATGCAGTACGAATAAGCTTTGCAAAAGGGCCGGACAATCGTCCGGCCCTTTTAGGTTTTGCAGCAAAAAACCCTGCCCGAAAGCAGGGATTTTTTTGTTTTAAAGCCTCTATGCCGCAATCCCCTCCGGCGAGGAGGTATCGTCCGGCGGTTCGACATCCGAAGGATCCTCCGGTGAAACCGGTGCCTCGGGAGAAACCGGATTTTGCTCATCCTCCACCGGGAAAATGACCTCTTCCCCGTTTAGAAAAGCATTATATTGATCCGGATAGTGGCTGGCAAACGCCCGGCACCGCGCCGGATATTCCGGTGGCATGACCTCGGCATATTCCTCCACAAAAGCGTGGAACCGCTCCATATAAGTCTCCGCAAAGCCTGCTACATTTTCCAGGCCATACGGGTACTCTTCATCATAGCCGTCATATTGTGCGGAAATATTGTCCAGCAACTGTTCAATAGAAAGATCAAAACCCAGACCGTCATCCAGATACAGTCTATATCCATACCGCTGCTCCACTGAAGGAGTCATCAAATTGATATAATCAAAAGGAATACCTGTTGCCGCGATTTTTTTAAGAACCGACTGAGCCGCTTGCGCAAATTCCTCGACACTAGTAAAACTATTACCCATTCTCAGTTCTGCTCTTACGTAATCCGCCGGGCGCAGATCGTCTATGGACATGGTCTCCGGCAAATCCACACGCTGCAGATCAAAATAGATATCCATACTAGTCAGATTGGTCTCATCCTTCAGCGCCTTTGCGCAAACCTGCTTGGCCTGCACCCGCAAATCCTCCTCCAACATGCTCCGATGGGGGCCCCAATTGTACCACAGCTCCGGGATCACTGCCATCCCAATGCTTCCCACAATCAGGATAAAGCAGATAAACCCGCTAAAAAAGTCATAATGGAGCTTTTCTCCCTTGGACAAAAAGTAGCGAAGCAGAATCTCGATTCCTAAAACGATCAAAATAATCGGCGCCAGCTTTGCCAGCAGCAGGGAGCTGACTGACTGATTAAATGTGCCAATCAGCAGCAGAACGCCAACGGCAATCAGTGCACAGGCCATGGTGATCGTACCAACCCGGCGGCCTTTCGGCTGCGGCGGCTGCACCGGGTAAACCACCGGCGGCTGCGGATACCTGGGCGGCATCTGCGGATCCACCTGCGGCGCCGGCTGATTCTGCGCCGTGCTGTCGGTCACAGCCTGTTTATTTTCCTCTGTGTTGTTTTCCATTTCCGGTTCAAAGCTATTCATGATGTCCCTCCTGATATTCTACAAAATCCCCTGCCTCTTTCGGCGTTCTTTCTCTGTTTAAAAGGTAGATGCCCAAGCCGATAATTGCCACCGCAACCACAAAATTCGGAATGCGGTTTAGGATAAAGAACAGCCACTCCGGCATGTCGAATTTCCAGTACAGCGGCCTAATGATCGACTCATACAGGGAATAGATTCCCAAAAGGATACAGCCCAATCCCAAAAACTTCGGCGCTTTACCAGAGATTTTCCCGCCTATTCCAATTTTGGGCACCCAGCCGCCGTTTTTCAGATCCTCCCAAAACTTATAGTCCATCATCAAGCGCTGATCTGCATTGTAACGGGCGCTGTTAAACGTATCAAAAAAGGAGTAAAACCAGATGATCGGCAAAAATAAGCATAAAACGCCCAGATCCAGCATAACCGCCACGCCAATGAAGCCCCAGAAAAGGGCCAGAATCGCAAGCCCTTTTTTCATCATTCCCAGATACATCTGCCCCGCGCCCGGCACAAATGCGCAGCAAAATACAAAAAACTTATTTCTCTCCATGCAAATTTCTCCTTTTCATTGATAAACGCTTTATCCGGCGGTTTTGGCCAGGTTTTCCTTTTCCCCGCCAAAGGCCTCGTCCGGTGAATCAAAAAAGCTTTGCGTCCAATTCCCCAGACCCGATGTCAGCTGCTGTAAGCTGCTCCGAATTCCCGCCAAGCCCGACGGTTTTTCATCCTCCCGGCTGATTTCCATGGTGTGGGTCGGTCTCCCCTCCTTTTCCATACTCCTCGCCGGGAAGGTAAAGACCCCGCTCCACCAAAAAACCATCGCCAGACAAGCGGCGGCAGACACAGTGGCAAACCTGCGCAAAAACGCCCTTCTCGCCCGCTCTCGAACCTTTTTCATCACCTCGCCGTAAAGGGGAACGGCGGGAGACTGCAAAACCTCCTCGCATAAAAGATCCGTGTAGCGCAGTGTGCATAAATCGCAAAAAGAAAGGTGCTCAGAAATCTCCAGCCGCTGCAGTGTGTCAAGCTCCTCTTCGCGAATCAGCGCCTGCAAGGCCTCGTCGGTCAAATGTCCGTCTTCGTAAAACAATGCAAAACTCATAGGCCTCTCTCCTTTCCAACCGTTTCTTTGAGCATTTCCCGCAGAAGGAATTTCCCTCGGTAAATCTGGGTCTGGACCGTTTTAACCGGGCGGCCCAGGATTTCTGCAATTTCTTCCGTCGATTTTTCTTCTAAAAAATACATTGATACCGCCTTTTGATAGGGCTCCTTCAGGCTGTGGATCGCTTGTAGAACAGTATCCTGCGTCTCCTGCTGGATATATGCCTCATCCGGTCCGGCACGAAGGTCCACCATCTCTTCCCCAACCGAATCATAGTCCAGCTGGACGCGGCGCGCGTAGGCGCTTTTTAAATAATCCTTCGCCTTGTTGCTGGCGATACGGATCAGCCAGGGCTTATAATTTTCGCCTTGATACGTATCAATGTGGCGGTAGGTTGCAAGAAAGGTTTCTTGTGTGAGGTTTTGTGACTCATGATAATCATGGACCAGCTGATAGCAAACGGTAAAAACCAGCTTTTCATATTGTATGACCAAGTCCTTAAACTTTTCATCTGTCATTTCCTCTGCATCACCGCCTTTGTAGCTGCCTTCACAAAAATAAACGACGATTCTCCCGTCTGCACTTCAAAGCTGGGCAGAATCCCAAAAATTCTTCTCTGTAAACCTGTAAAAAACGAACTGATGCGAGATTTTTTGAAGAAATCCGCCTCCCCTCTTGACTTTTGGGGACAAACCAGTATAATAAAAGCGCAATCAAACGTTGCGGGAATTGAATACGGGGTGCTGCGTGTACGCGGCTGAGAGCGGATAAAGCGATATCCGAAACCCATAACCTGATCTGGATAATGCCAGCGTAGGAAATGTGTAACATGCGCGTTGTATGGTTTTTATCCATGCAGCGTTTTTTTGTAGATTTTTTTAGGAGATGACCCATATGCAAAAAACAAGCAAAACCCGCATCCTAGTTGAATGCGCCCTGATGATCGCTATGGCAGCCGTTCTAGACATTCTTCCCCTTCCCAAATGGCCCAACGGCGGCTCCTTTTCCGTCTCTATGGCGCCGATTGTATTCCTCTCCTACCGTCACGGGGCCAAATGGGGCCTTCTAACCGGCTTTACCTACTGTATCGTACAGCTGATCACCGGGTTTTACGCGCCGCCTGCCGGCACTGTACTCGCCTTTACCCTGTGTATCCTTTTGGATTATGTAATCGCCTTCACCGTATTGGGTGCCGCCGACCTGTTTGCCAAGCCCTTTTCCCATCGACTGGCCGGATACACTGTCGGCGCGCTGGCTGTTACCTTTATCCGCTTTCTTTGCAGTTTTCTGTCCGGCATTCTTATTTGGGATTCCTTCGCGCCGGAAGGGCAGCCCGTTTGGCTGTACTCTTTGACCTATAACGGCGGATACATGATCCCAAATATGTTCCTTACTGCGGCGATTATCGGGGCGCTCTGCCTGGCGATTGATCCTAAGACCCTGCGCCGCCCACAAAAGGTGTCTGCAAACGCATAGGCGGCAGGCTCTCTGCACTAAGCATAAAAGGCTTCTTTCAAAAGAAAGAAGCCTTTTATTACTTTTGATAGGTTTTATCCAAAAACCGCTCCCGATTAACCGAAACACGGCTGTGCGTCCCTTCGCCAATTAAGCCGCGCTCATCCTCAGCCATCACCTTAAAATCATACTTTCGGCCCTCGATCTTTACCAATTCCGCAGTGGCCTTGACCTTCATCCCCACCGGCGTCGCCCGCACATGGCTGACCGAAAGCATCGTGCCAACCGAAGTATTCCCCTCTCCTAGCTCCTCAGCGATACAGGCCGCCGCCGCATTTTCCATCAGCGCCGCCATCATGGGCGTCGCAAAAACCTCCAAATCGCCGCTGCCGGCCGCTAACGCCGTGTTGTCCTCATCCACAATCGTTTCAACCGAAAATGTCCGCATAGCTATCCTTCTCCTGTTTATAAGATACGATTTTTCATCCGCCATCCAAACGCGCAAGCGCTGGCCGGATTCAAAAAACTAAATGAATTATAGCACAATGAAAGACGTTTTCAAAGCCTTAGGAAAGAATTTTATGAACGGTCAGCTCCGGACCCATTTCACAAAAAATCGTGTCGCCCTTTGAAAAGGCACCGGCCAGGTATTGCTGGGCCAACGGATCCTCAATCTGCTTGCGGATTTCTCTTTTTAAAAGCCTGGCCCCCTCCGCAGGGTCAATCCCCTTTTGCCCTAATAAGCAGGCTGTAGCGCCGGCGTCGATGGTCACGTCTACACCGATCTGCTTTAAGCGGTTTTGTATCTGACCAATCATTTTGTTTCCAATCTGCTCCAGCTGCGGACGGCTTAAATACTGGAAAAAGAGAATTTCGTCAATCCGGTTTAAAAATTCCGGCCGAAAAAATGTTTTTAGTTCTTTTTGCACCTCTTTTTTCATATCCTGTTCCTGGATACTGCCAGTCCCAAAGCCCAAGCTGCTTTGCTGCGCAATCCTCTGCGCCCCGATATTGGAGGTCATAATAATCACACAGTTTTTGAAGTTGACCCGCCTGCCCATAGAATCGGTTAAATGCCCTTCGTCCAGTACCTGTAATAGAAGATGAAAAATATCCGGATGCGCTTTTTCCACTTCGTCAAACAGGATCACGGAATACGGGTTCCGCCGGACCTTTTCGGTCAGCTGCCCTCCCTCTTCATAGCCAATATAGCCTGGTGGCGTACCGATCAGCCTGGATACCGCGTGCTTTTCCATGTATTCCGACATATCAATTCGTATCATAGCGTCTTCCCTGGCAAACAGCGATTCAGACAGCGCCCGGCAAAGCTCAGTCTTTCCTACGCCGGAAGGTCCTAAAAATAAAAAGGACCCGATCGGCCTGTTAGGGTCGTTAATACCGGACTGGTTTCTGCGAATCGCCTTTGCAACGGCGCAAACCGCTTCCTCCTGACCAACAACCCGTTTGTGCAGATGCGCCTCCAGCTCCAAAAGGCGCTTATTCTGGTCCCGCATCAATTGCTCCGGCGGGATGCCGGTCATTTTTGCCGCTACCTGCGCAACATCTATAGCCGTTACCGTAACAGGCAGAGACTTTTGTATCGATGCGTCATCCGGCCAGCTGCCTTCAGGCCATTCACCTGCCGCATCGGACGAGGGCTTCCCCGCTAAAATCATCGTGTACCGGCGTGAAGGACTAGACTGTATCTTTCGCGCGTTCAAACGCGCATATGATGCTGCTTCGTCCATTAAATCGATGGCTTTATCCGGCAAAAAACGGTCCGGCAGATAGCGAACGGACAAGGATACAGCCATCTCCAAAGCACTATCTTCAAATTGAACGTTGTGAAAGCTTTCATAGCGCATTCTCAGTCCCTTTAAAATCTCAAGCGTTTTCTCTCCGCTGGGCTCCGTGACCTCTACGCTTTGGAATCGACGCGCTAAAGCGCTATCTTTTTCAATATGCTTTCGATATTCCTCCAGGGTGGTCGCTCCAATGACCTGCAGCTCTCCCCGCGCCAGCTGCGGCTTTAGGATATTCGCCGCGTCAATGGCCCCCTCTGCCGCGCCTGCGCCCATAATGGTATGGATCTCATCTATAAAAAGGATGATATTACCCATGCTGATTACTTCCTGCAGGCAGGTCCGCACCCGTTCTTCAAATTCTCCGCGGAATTTGGTCCCAGCAATCATATTTGTCAAATCCAGAGACAGCAGCCGCATGTTCTGCATGTGTTCCGGCGCCCCGTCGGTTAAAAGCAATTGTGCCAGCCCTTCGACTACCGCCGTTTTTCCTACACCAGCTTCGCCAATCAGGCACGGGTTATTTTTGGTCCGCCTCGAAAGGATCTGTAGGGTCCGCAGGATCTCCTCATCCCGCCCAATCACCGGATCCAGCTTTCCCTCACGGGCCCACTGGGTCAAATCCCTGCTGTATTTTTCCAAATTTGGGCATTTGGGCGGAATTGTTTTCTGTCTTCCTCCCAGCTTTTTCCCTTTTAAATAAAGGCTTTCGACCAATTCGTTTCCTATCAGGTCAATTGTATCCCGATAAAGCCCGTCACAATCCACTCCAAGCTCGTGTAAAAAGCGAACGGCATAGCTTTCCCGCTCTTTAAGCATCGAAAGAAGAATGTGCTCTGTTCCAGCAACCTCTTTCCCCATCATGCGCGCCTCAGTAAGGGAGTTTTCCAATATTCTGCGACAGCGCGGCGTAAAATTCCCTGGAGACATCTGTGTTTTGATCCCTCGGCCAATCATTTCGATCAATTTTTGGCGGATTTTTCCCCAGTCTCCTCCTCTTCCGCGCAATATACCTGCTGCAACACCGCTTTCCTCCTCTAAAAGCCCAAGAAGCAAATGCTCGCTTCCCACATAAGTATGTCCTAGAACGCACGCCTGGGATATAGCAGCGTTTACAGCGGTATTGGCTTTATTGGTAAAGCCCGAAAACTTAAACATGTAACTCATCCTCCCGCCCCATCATATGATATAGCAACACCAATATATGATCTGCCTGATGGGTAACATCTGTTAGACAATCTTACTATTGGTCTTTACCTATCGTTTTATACGAATTTTTGCCCGGAACACTTTCCAAGCGAAATTCATAAAATGAGGTAACAATATTTTATTTGGGAGGCTTTTTCATGTCTTGCTGTGAAAACAAAAACAAAACCTGGATTATCGTCTTGGCTCTGATTCTTCTGTACGTTCTGTACTGCGATTTTAATCTGTGCAACCTCTTAGGCGGCGGCACCTACGCCAACAACTGCAACTGTGGCCGTAATGTTCCTCCGTACTGCTGCGACTAAGCCTTACAAACAGGTAAGAAAAAGCCCGCGTTCTCGCGGGCTTTTTCTTTGCCTTAACAAAACTTTGTATCTACGATCATTTTTCTGCAAATACCAGCATACTCCCGATAAAGGCATTCACCCAAAGAACACAGGCTCTTTTCTTTCTCATCGCCGCATAACCGCGCAAAAGCTCTTCCAATATCTGTAAGCTGCAGCTTTCCCTTTTTCGTACAAAGCAAATAATACGAAAACGTTTTGGGATCGTTCACCTTACCATAAAGATCCGGATCGGCTTTTTGTATTCTAGTGGAAAACTGCTGCGAAACCGTCTCCGCCAAAACCGACGGCAATTCCTCTCCAAGAACAGCATCTGCTGTAAAAGCGAACAAAATTTTTCTCTGTAGCAGGATAAAAGGCTGTGAACCCGACCCACAGGATGAAAAAACAATTCCGTTCTCCTCAAAAAATACGTCTGCGATTCGGTTACCTAAGCCATATGCCTTATCAATATTTCCATTTTCCTTTTGGGCAACAAACTCTTTTGCCGCTTTTTCCCCATCGTCTTCTACCAAAGTCGCAGTTCCGGACGAAGGGACAATTTTCATGTCGCTGTCGTCTAAAACAACGGCCCGCAGAAAGGCACGGTTTTCACACCTGACTTTATGTACATAATACAATCCCATTAAAGCAACTGCCGAAAACAGAAAAATCCACAGCATCTTCTCACTTCTTTCATTATTCTCCTTGCTCCAACGCCTTTTCAAGCGCCCAGGACAGCTGATCCGGGCAGGAGGTCTCTTTCGATCCACAATGTACGCCGCGCAAAGACTGAATGACCTCTTTCGCGTTCCGGCCCTTAACCAGCTGGGAAATTCCTGAGGCATTTCCGCTGCAGCCGCCTGTAAAGGTGACCTTTTTAATTGTTTCACCATCCAGCTCGACAGCAATCAGCCGAGAACAGACGCCTTTAGGTTGATATAAATATTCCATTTTTTGAAACCTCCGTTTATTTTACTCTTGCCAGCCCGTTTTCCACCGCATCCTTCGCTACAGCGTCGGCTACCGCATCCGCAACCCTTTCGTTAAAAGGGTTGGGAAGGATATAGCACGGCTCTAATTCCTCATCGCTTACAATACCTGCAATCGCATAGGCTGCCGCAATCTTCATCGACTCACTGATATCCCGGGCACGCACCCGCAAGACGCCCTTAAAAATACCCGGAAACGCCATGACATTGTTAATCTGATTGGGAAAATCGGATCGACCGGTACCAATCACATATGCCCCGCCGGCCTTCGCCTCCTCCGGCATAATCTCCGGCGTTGGATTCGCCATGGGGAATACGATGGATTTTTCCGCCATAGAAGAAATCATCTCACGGCTGACAATATTGGGGGCAGAAACGCCGATGAAAACATCCGCATCCTTTAGCATATCCGCCAAAGATCCCTTCTTGTTCTCTCGGTTGGTCAGCTCCGCCATCTCTTTTTGAGCGGGATTGGTCCACTCCGCGCCGCGATAAATCGCGCCCTGCTTGTCACACAAAATAATATCGCCAAAATGCATCTGCCAAAGCAAACGGGCAATCGCGATTCCCGCCGCGCCCGCGCCATTGATTACAATCTGGGCGGATCCCATTTCCCGGCCGGTCAGCTTCATCGCATTGAGCAAAGCGGCGGCAACGATAATCGCCGTTCCGTGCTGGTCATCATGAAATACCGGAACATCACAGCACTCCTTCAGTCGTTTTTCGATTTCAAAGCAGCGAGGCGCCGCAATATCCTCCAGGTTGATTCCGCCAAAGCTTTTTGAAATTAACGAAACAGTCCGAACAATCTCGTCCACGTCCTTAGAATCAATGCAGATAGGAAACGCATCTACATCCCCAAAGGTCTTAAATAAAGCACATTTTCCCTCCATAACCGGCATTGCCGCAGCAGGACCGATATCGCCTAAGCCCAAAACGGCCGTACCGTCGGTAACAACCGCAACCAAATTGGCGCGGCGGGTCAGAGAAAAGGATTGATCCTCATCCTTCTGAATTTCCAAACAAGGCCGCGCAACGCCAGGCGTATAGGCCAAAGACAAATCCTCTTTACTTTGAATCGGAGCACGGGAAATGATTTCTATTTTCCCCTGCCATTCTTCATGTTTTTTTAAGGCTTCTTCCATAATATCCATTACTATTCACCCCATATATGTAATCCTGCTGATTTGAAAATTGACACAAAATACATTTTTATTATACACCCATTCGCATGATGAACGCAAGCGCTTTTTCCATCGCCAACCAGCGGCTCTGTTATTCACCGAAACTTTTTTACGAGTTTGACGTACTTGCCGCCTATCGTCTTATCTGCGGTTGAAACTTATTTTCTGATTTTATCATAGTCCATGCAGATATGCAACATCATTGGTGAAAAATTCCAAATTTATTTTATAATAACGAAAAAAGATGGTACAGTTTAAACTGTACCATCTTTTTTCATAAGCGGATTTGAAGGAATTTTCTCCATTCAAAAACTAGGCGTTAATTTTGGTAACAACGCCGGAACCAACGGTTCTGCCGCCCTCACGGATTGCAAAACGAAGTCCCTCTTCAATCGCGATGGGGGTGATCAGCTCAACATCCATCTCTACGTTATCGCCAGGCATACACATCTCGGTGCCCTCGGGCAGCGTGATCACGCCGGTAACGTCGGTGGTTCTAAAATAGAACTGCGGTCTATAGTTGTTGAAGAAAGGAGTATGACGGCCACCCTCATCCTTTTTCAGGATATAAACCTGCGCATGGAATTTGGTGTGAGGGTTAATGGAGCCGGGTTTGCACAAAACCTGTCCGCGCTCAATCTCGGTTCTCTGAATACCACGCAGCAGAGCACCGATGTTGTCGCCTGCTTCCGCATAATCCAGAATCTTTCTGAACATCTCAATACCGGTAACAACCGTTTTCTTTCTTTCATCCGTCAGACCGATGATTTCAACTTCCTCACCGGTCTTCAGCTGACCTCTCTCCACACGGCCGGTAGCAACCGTACCACGACCGGTGATGGTGAATACGTCCTCAACAGGCATCAGGAAAGGCAGATCAGCCTTACGCTCGGGAGTGGGGATATACTTATCAACAGCGTCCATCAAATCCAAAATCGGTTTGTAGGCTTCGTTGGAGATATCCTCCGGCGCCTCCAAAGCAGCCAGAGCAGAACCGACAATGATGGGGGTGTCATCGCCCGGGAACTCATAAGAGTTCAACAAGTCACGGATCTCCATCTCAACCAACTCAAGCAGCTCAGGATCGTCAACCTGGTCAGCTTTGTTCATGAACACAACAATGTAAGGAACGCCAACCTGACGAGACAGCAGAATGTGCTCACGAGTCTGCGGCATAGGGCCGTCAGCCGCGGAAACAACCAGAATCGCACCGTCCATCTGCGCCGCGCCGGTGATCATGTTCTTTACATAGTCAGCATGTCCGGGGCAGTCAACATGCGCGTAATGACGGTTGTCGGTCTCATACTCAACATGAGCGGTGTTAATGGTGATGCCGCGCTCTCTCTCCTCAGGCGCCTTATCGATCATATCATAAGCCTCGTACTGAGCCTGTCCCTTCATCGCGAGGGTTTTGGTGATAGCAGCAGTCAGAGTTGTTTTACCATGGTCAACGTGGCCAATGGTACCAATGTTCACATGGGGTTTGTTTCTTTCAAATTTAGCCTTTGCCATTAGTGAATTTCCTCCCTTGTTTAGAAGATGAATTTCGTACACGCTATGGAGTTATTTTACCAATAAAGGCCGAAAAATTCAATACTTTTCCGGCAATTATATAGGAAAATTAATCTTTTTTGCTCCTGGCATTCATAATGCCTTCCGCAATGGACTTGGGAACCTCAATATAGTGACTGGGTTCCATGACATACTGGCCGCGTCCCTGGGTCTTGGACCGCAGATCGGTGGAATAGCCAAACATTTCCGACAGCGGAACAAACGCATTGATCTGCTGCGCACCGGGGCGGGTTTCCATACCCTGAATCTGTCCGCGGCGGGCATTTAAATCGCCGATGACATCGCCCATGTAATCCTCAGGCGTTGTAACCGCCACCTTCATAATCGGCTCCAGAATGACCGGATCCGCCTTGCGCATCGCTTCTTTAAAAGCCATGGAGCCGGCGATCTTAAACGCCATTTCCGAAGAGTCCACCTCGTGGTAAGAACCATCGAACAGGGTTACAATGCAGTCTACCACCGGATAGCCGGCCAACACGCCTGCCTGCATTGCGCCTTGAATACCGGCGTCAACTGCGGGGATATACTCTTTAGGAATCGCGCCGCCAACGATCTGGTTGCGGAACTCATAGCCCTTGCCGGATTCATTGGGCTCAACCTTGATTTTAACATGACCGTACTGGCCCTTACCGCCGGACTGGCGGGCGTATTTATTGTCAACCTCCACCAGCTTGCGCACCGTTTCTTTATAAGCAACCTGTGGGCTGCCGATGTTGGCCTCGACCTTAAACTCACGCAGCAATCTGTCGACAATAATTTCCAGATGAAGCTCGCCCATACCGGCAATGATCGTCTGGCCGGTCTCCTGGTCGGTGTAGGTTTTAAAGGTGGGATCCTCTTCCGCCAGCTTAGCAAGGCCGATACCCATCTTTTCCTGACCGGCTTTGGTCTTGGGTTCAATCGCAACGCGGATAACCGGCTCCGGGAACTCCATGGACTCCAGAATGATCGGCGCCTTCGGATCGCACAGCGTATCGCCGGTGGTGGTGTTTTTCAGTCCAACCGCCGCCGCAATATCACCGGCATAGCAAACCTCCAGATCCTTTCTGTGATTTGCATGCATCTGCAGAATACGGCCCATTCTCTCCTGGCCATCCTTCACCGAGTTATAAACGGTGGTACCTGCAGCAACCGTACCGGAATAAACACGGAAAAAGCACAGCTTACCCACATAAGGGTCGGTTGCAATCTTAAAGGCCAGCGCCGCAAAAGGCTCGTCATCAGAAGAGGGTCTTTCCTCTTCCTCCTCCGTATCCGGGTTGATGCCCTTAATATGCTCGATATCGGTGGGAGCAGGCATATAGTCCACAATGGCATCCAACAGCTTCTGAACGCCCTTGTTTTTGTACGCGGTACCACAGACAACCGGCACCATCGTATTGTTGATGGTCGATTTGCGGATGGCGGCCTTCATCTCTTCCATGGTGAATTCCTCACCCTCGAGATACTTCTCCATCAGCTCGTCGTCTGTCTCCGCAATGTGCTCGATCATCGCGGCGCGGTATTCTTCCGCCTTCTCCTTCATATCCTCAGGAATTTCCTCGACGGTATAGTTGACCAGCGCCTTGCTGTCGTTGTAAATGTAAGCTTTCATCTCCAGGAGGTCAATAATGCCCTTGAAGAATGTCTCCGACCCAATAGGCAGCTGAATCGGAACCGCGTTACATTTCAAACGGTCATGCATCATCTGCAGAACGTTATAAAAATCCGCGCCCATAATGTCCATCTTATTGACAAAGGCCATTCTCGGCACACGGTATTTGTCAGCCTGGCGCCATACGGTTTCAGACTGAGGCTCTACGCCGCCCTTTGCGCAGAACACGGTAACCGAACCGTCCAGTACACGCAGAGAACGCTCTACCTCAACGGTAAAATCCACGTGTCCGGGGGTATCGATAATGTTAATTCTATGGCCGTTCCAGTAAGCGGTAGTCGCAGCTGAGGTGATGGTAATACCTCTCTCCTGCTCCTGCGCCATCCAGTCCATTGTTGCCGAACCATCATGCGTTTCACCGATCTTGTGGTTTACGCCGGTGTAATACAAAATACGTTCGGTTGTGGTGGTTTTACCAGCATCAATGTGGGCCATTATGCCGATATTACGAGTTTGCTCAAGCGAAACGTCTCTTGGCATAGTGTCCTCCTTCAAGATAATCACGCAATCCGTCCCAGCAGATTTTTTAAATGCGTTTCTGCCGGACTTCTTTTCTTTTGTTTTCGCAAACCAAAGGTCTGCACATTACCCAGATTGGATAACAAACTACCATCTGTAATGGGCAAAAGCCTTGTTCGCTTCCGCCATTTTATGGGTATCCTCGCGCTTCTTAAACGCGCCGCCCTGCTCGTTAATGGCGTCCATAATCTCTCCCGCCAGTCTTTCCCGCATGGTTCTCTCGGAACGATTTCTGGCGTACAGGGTCACCCAACGAAGTCCCAGGGTCTCCCTTCTTTCCGGGCGGACCTCCATCGGAACCTGATAGGTCGCACCGCCGACACGGCGGGCTTTAACCTCTAGAACAGGCATGATATTCTCCATCGCAGCCTCAAAAGCTTCCAGAGGATCCTTGCCGGTTTTCTCCTTAATGATTTCGAACGCATCATATACAATTTTCTGCGCTACACCCTTTTTTCCATCGTACATCACGCTGTTAATCAGGCGTGTAACCAGTTTGGAATTGTAAAGCGGATCGGGCAAAACATCACGTTTTGCAATATTACCTCTTCTTGGCACTTTGCTTCCCTCCTTCATATCGTATGAATTCATCGGTACTCGAAAGTGACGAAACTCCCGCTGTGCCAATACGACGGCAACATCATCTATGTTAACCGCTGCATCAGCAGCAAAATCAGCTTAAAACGGAATTTCTTACTTCGAAGCACCAGCCTTCGGACGTTTGGCGCCGTATTTGGAGCGGGCCTGCATTCTCTTGGCAACGCCCTGCGCATCCAAGGTACCACGGATAATATGGTAACGAACACCAGGAAGGTCCTTAACACGTCCACCACGAATCAGTACAACGCTATGCTCCTGCAGGTTGTGGCCGATACCGGGGATATAGGCGGTAGCCTCAATTCCGTTGGTCAGCTTGACTCTGGCGATCTTTCTCAGTGCAGAGTTCGGTTTTTTCGGGGTCGCGGTTCTGATAGCAGTACACACGCCGCGCTTTTGGGGAGAATTCTGGTCGATGGCCACACGCTTTTTGGAGTTCCATCCTTTCAGCAATGCTGGCGCAGTGGACTTTTTCTCAACTACCTCTCTGCCTTTGCGAACGAGCTGGTTAAAAGTCGGCATATTGCACCTCCTTACATAAAATAATTATTGTAAAGAAAGCGAATGCTTTCTTTTACACAAAGCATGGACGCTGGCCGGCAGTATGGCCGGATCGTCCGTTTTTGCCGGCTGATAGGCATACTCCACCTATTAAACACAACTTCATTATTTTATCATCGGGGACTAAAGCTTGTCAATAGCGGATTCATCAAATCCGCCCGGCTTCTCAGGAAAATTATTGTATATTTCTCATGTTTTATGCAAAATGCAGCGATCTGACGCTGTAAAATCCAGTTTTGCAGCAGGTAATTTTATACGAAAACAGAGGGGGACGCCGGTCTCCCTCTGTTTTCATCCGTGTTGATCGCTACTCAATATCTACCTTTATATCGTTAAAATACGGATTGGCATTTACACCCTGGTATTCCACATCCGAGTAACAGTTCATGCCTGTTCCGGCCGGGACCAGCTTGCCGATAATCACGTTTTCCTTTAACCCCAGCAGCGGATCAACCTTGCCCTTAATGGCTGCCTCGGTCAGAACGCGGGTCGTCTCCTGGAAGGATGCCGCGGACAGGAAGCTGTCGGTGGCCAAGGAGGCTTTCGTGATCCCCAAAAGCAGGGTGGAAGCTGTCGCCTCCTGCAAGCCCTCCTCCCCTGCGGCAATCCGCGCACGGATCTCTCGATTCTTTTCACTCAGCTCCGCTTTATCAATCAGCGAACCGGTAATCAGGCTGGTGCTCCCCGCATCTTCAATGCGGCACTTGCGCATCATCTGCCGGACGATTACCTCAATATGCTTATCGTTGATGTCAACGCCCTGCATCCGGTATACGCGCTGTACCTCCTGAATCAGATAATCCTGTACGGCCAGCGGGCCCTTAATCGCCAATACGTCGTGAGGATTCACCGCGCCTTCGGTCAGCATATCGCCGGCCTCCACATGGTCCCCTTCCGCAACCTTCAGGCGAGAGCCGTATGGAATCAGATAGCTTTCCTCCTCGAGTGTTTCCTTGTTGAACACCACAATATGGCGGTTTTTCTTAATTTCCTCCATCCGGACGTCGCCGGAGGTTTTGCTAATGATCGCCTGATGCTTAGGCTTTCTGGCTTCGAACAGCTCCTCTACGCGGGGAAGACCCTGGGTAATGTCATCCGCCGAAGCGATACCGCCGGTGTGGAAGGTACGCATGGTCAGCTGTGTGCCCGGCTCGCCGATGGACTGGGCCGCAATGATACCAACCGCCTCGCCCACCGCCACCGGCTTGCCGTTTGCCAGGTTATCCCCGTAACATTTGGCGCAAACGCCGTATTGGGACTCGCAATTGAGAATCGACCGAATCTTAAGTCGGGTAATACCCGCGGCGATGATTTTCTTCGCGTCTGCTTCGTTCATCAGCTTATCTTTGGAAACCAGCAGCTCGCCCGTCTGCGGATGGAGCACATCCTCCACCGGGTAACGGCCGATCAAACGCTCGGAAAACGGCTCGATCATCTCGTTGCCGTCCTTGATATCGCAGACCTCAATCCCTTCGTGAGTCCCGCAGTCATGCTGGCGGATAATCACTTCCTGGGAAACGTCTACCAAACGACGGGTCAGATAACCCGAGTCGGCGGTGCGCAGCGCCGTATCAGCCAAGCCTTTGCGCGCGCCTCTGGATGAAATAAAATATTCCAGAATATTTAAGCCTTCCCGATAGTTGGCGCGAATCGGGATTTCAATCGCCTTACCGGAGGTATTGGCAATCAGACCGCGCATACCCGCCAGCTGACGGATCTGATTCATGCTTCCGCGTGCGCCGGAATCGGCCATCATAAAGATGGGATTGTATTTATCCAGGTTATTTTTCAGCGCGTCCGCCACTTGGTCGGTGGTCTCGTTCCAGGTTTTGATGATCATCTGGTACCGTTCGTCGTCTGAAATCAGGCCCCGGCGGTATTGCTTCGTAATCTTTTCAATCCGCTGGTCTGCTTCCTCCATCAGCTGTTTTTTCTGTGGCGGGATTACCGCGTCGCAAACCGCAACGGTAATCGCGCCCCGGGTCGAATACTTAAAGCCCTGGGCCTTGATCTTATCCAGAACCTCCGCCGTGGTTGCAGTCCCGTGAATGCGGATACATTTTTCAATGATCTGCCCCAGCTGCTTTTTGCCCACCAAAAATTCAATCTCCAGCTTGAACATATTTTCCGGCTTGCTGCGGTCCACATAGCCCAAATCCTGCGGAATCGGATCGTTGAAAATAATCCGGCCCATGGTGGTCTCAATAATCTGCGAATAGGTTTCCCCTTCGATAACCTTTGTTCTGCGTACTTTGATCTTGGCATGCAGACCGATGACGCCCTCCTGATAGGCCATCATCGCCTCATCCACACTGGTAAAGGCCTTCCCTTCTCCAGGCTCCCCGTCCTTTTCCAGTGTCAGATAATAGGATCCCAGCACCATATCCTGGGTTGGGACCGCCACAGGGCGCCCATCCGAGGGCTTGAGCAGATTGTTGGCCGCCAGCATCAGGAAGCGGGCTTCCGCCTGCGCTTCTGCGGACAGGGGCACATGGACCGCCATCTGATCGCCGTCAAAGTCGGCGTTGTAAGCGGTACAAACCAGCGGATGCAGCTTCAGCGCCCGCCCTTCAACCAGTACCGGCTCAAAGGCCTGGATACCCAAGCGGTGCAGCGTCGGCGCACGGTTCAACAGCACCGGATGGTCCTTGATCACAATGTCCAGCGCATCCCACACCTCGGTGCGGGCGCGCTCTACCATTTTTCTTGCGTTTTTGATATTGGTCGCCGCCCCGGTATCCACCAGCCGTTTCATAACAAAGGGCTTAAACAGCTCCAGCGCCATCTCCTTGGGCAGACCGCATTGATACATTTTCAGCTCCGGCCCCACAACGATAACCGAACGGCCAGAATAGTCCACCCGCTTGCCCAAAAGATTCTGGCGGAACCGCCCCTGCTTTCCCTTGAGCATGTCGGACAAAGACTTTAAGGGCCGGTTGTTGGGCCCGGTAACCGGACGGCCCCGGCGGCCGTTGTCAATCAGCGCGTCTACCGCCTCCTGCAGCATTCGCTTTTCGTTGCGGACAATGATATCCGGCGCGCCCAGCTCCAGCAAGCGCTTTAATCGGTTGTTGCGGTTGATCACCCGGCGGTACAAATCATTTAAGTCGCTGGTGGCAAAACGGCCGCCGTCCAGCTGCACCATCGGCCGGATATCCGGCGGAATGACCGGCACAACATCCAGGATCATCCAGGTCGGATCATTCCCGGATTTTTTAAAAGCCTCCACTACCTCCAGCCGCTTTAACAGACGAATCCGTTTTTGGCCGGAAGCCGTTTCCAGCTCTTCGATCAGCTCATTATAAAGCTGTTCCAGGTCAATCTGGGCCAGCAGCTCTTTAATAGCCTCCGCACCCATACCTGCCTTAAAGTCGTTTTCATATTTTTCCCGCATGTCGCGGTATTCTTTTTCATTTAAAAGCTGCTTGGGCTCCAACGGGGTCTGGCCTGGGTCAATAACCACATAGGACGCAAAGTACAGCACTTTTTCCAAAAGGCGCGGGGACATATCCAGAATCAATCCCATCCTGGAGGGGATACCCTTAAAATACCAGATATGGGAAACCGGCGCCGCCAGCTCAATATGTCCCATTCTTTCTCGGCGAACCTTGGCGCGGGTTACTTCAACGCCGCAGCGTTCGCAGACCTTTCCCTTATATCGCAGACGCTTATACTTGCCGCAATAGCACTCCCAGTCCTTCGTCGGTCCAAAAATGCGTTCACAGAACAGGCCGTCCCTTTCCGGCTTCAGAGTCCGGTAATTGATTGTTTCCGGCTTTTCCACTACGCCATGAGACCACTGGCGGATCTGATCCGGGGAAGCCAAACCGATTTTGATCGATTCAAAAACATTAAATTCCAAGTGCGATCCTTCTTCCTGTATAAACTCGTGAGCAGTCATCCAAAACAGGGGCAGCCGGCTCAAGTCACCGGTTAAAAACTTTCATCCTCAAACAGATCGTCGGCGTCATCCAGCCCCAACAGGTCATCGGCGTCCGACATACCGTCTATTTCGTCGGCGTCCGGCTCGTCAATGGTATAGGAGTCCGCCATTTCGTCCTCATTCTTCACATGCTCCGCATCCATCAGATCGTCATCCACATGGCCCAGACCCACATCCTCGTCATCGTCGAAGGTCTGCTTCAGATCAATTTCCTCGTTGTCCTTATCCAACACCTTCACATCCAGCGCCAGGCTCTGCAGCTCCTTAATCAGCACCTTAAAGGACTCGGGAACGCCGGGCTTGGGAATATTATTGCCCTTTACAATCGCCTCAAAGGTTTTCACTCGTCCTACCGTGTCATCGGATTTGACCGTCAAAATCTCCTGCAGGGTGTAGGCGGCGCCATAAGCCTCCAGCGCCCACACCTCCATCTCGCCGAAACGCTGGCCGCCGAACTGGGCCTTACCGCCCAAGGGCTGCTGGGTCACCAGCGAGTAAGGACCGGTGGAGCGGGCGTGAATCTTATCGTCAACCAGATGGTGCAGCTTTAAATAATACATATACCCAACCGTTACCGGATTGTCGAACTGTTCCCCGGTCCGTCCGTCATACAGGATGGTCTTTCCGTCCTCCCGCATACCGGCCTGCTTTAAGCATTCGCGGATATCATCCTCATGGGCGCCGTCGAAAACAGGGGTCATAATCTTCCAGCCCAGCGCGGCGGCGGCCCGGCCCAGATGGACCTCCAGCACCTGACCGATATTCATACGAGACGGCACACCCAAAGGATTGAGCACAATGTCCAGCGGTGTTCCGTCCGGCAGGAAGGGCATATCTTCCTGCGGCAGAATGCGGGAAACAACACCCTTGTTGCCATGGCGGCCCGCCATCTTGTCTCCTACCGAAATCTTTCTCTTCTGAGCGATGTAGCAGCGCACAACCATGTTGACGCCGGGATTTAATTCGTCGCAGTTTTCCCTCGTAAATACCTTTACGTCTACAATAATGCCGTATTCGCCGTGGGGCACCCGCAAAGACGTATCTCGGACCTCTCTGGCCTTTTCACCAAAGATCGCGCGCAGCAGCCGCTCCTCTGCGGTCAGCTCTGTCTCTCCCTTGGGGGTTACCTTGCCGACCAGGATGTCTCCGGCGCGCACCTCTGCGCCAACGCGGATAATGCCCCGCTCGTCCAGCTCCTTCAGGGCGTCCTCGCCTACATTGGGGATGTCGCGGGTGATTTCCTCGGCGCCCAGCTTGGTATCCCGGGCCTCGATTTCGTACTCCTCAATGTGAATCGAGGTGTATACGTCGTCCCGCACAATTTTTTCGTTGATGAGGACCGCGTCCTCGTAGTTGTAGCCCTCCCAGGTCATAAAGCCCACCAGCGCGTTTTTGCCCAGGCTGATCTCGCCGTTGCTGGTGGCAGGACCGTCCGCTATCACCATCCCCTTGGTGATTCGCTCGCCTTTTTCCACAATGGGGCGCTGGTTGATGCAGGTCCCCTGGTTGGAGCGCATAAACTTTAAGATCTTGTAGGTCTCCAGCGATCCCTCGTCGGTGCGGATCAAAATCTCGTTGGCAGAAACCTTCTCAACCACGCCGTCGTGCTTAGAAACCACCGTAACGCCTGAATCCACCGCCGCTTTATACTCCATGCCGGTTCCAACAATGGGCGATTCGGTCTTCAACAACGGAACCGCCTGCCGCTGCATGTTAGAGCCCATCAGTGCACGGTTGGCATCGTCGTTTTCCAAAAAGGGAATCATCGCCGTCGCCACCGAAACGACCATTTTCGGCGAGACATCCATAAAGTCCGCTCGATCCCTCTCTACCTCCAAAATTTCGTCGCGGAAGCGGGCGTTTACCCTTGCGCGCGCCAAACGGCCGTCCTCGTCCAAAGGCTCGTTGGCCTGAGCCACCACATAATTGTCCTCCATGTCGGCGGTCATATAAACCACCTCGTCCAGCACCTTATGGGTCGCTTTGTCCACCCGGCGGTACGGCGCCTCGATAAACCCATACTCGTTAATCCGCGCAAAGGTTGCCAAATAGGAGATCAGCCCGATGTTGGGGCCTTCCGGCGTCTCAATCGGGCACATACGGCCATAATGGCTGTAATGCACGTCGCGGACCTCAAACCCTGCCCGGTCACGGGAAAGGCCGCCGGGACCCAGGGCGGACAGACGCCGCTTGTGGGTCAGCTCCGCCAGAGGATTGGTCTGATCCATAAACTGAGACAGCGGAGAGGAACCGAAAAATTCCTTGATCGCCGCCACCACCGGCCGGATATTGACCAAGGCCTGGGGGGTGATCACATCTGTGTCCTGTGCCTGGATGGTCATTCGCTCGCGAATCACCCGTTCCATCCGAGAAAAGCCGATCCGGAACTGGTTTTGCAAAAGCTCGCCCACCGAACGAATCCGCCGGTTGCCCAGATGGTCGATGTCGTCGGTGTTGCCCACCTCATAACACAGGTTGTTGATATAGTTGATGGACGCGAAAATATCGTCCTTGATAATATGCTTGGGAATCAGACTGTCCACATTGGTCCGAATCGCCTCCCGCAAGGATGCCTCATCCTCATTCTGCTCTAAAATTTCCTTGAGAACCACAAAACGGACCTTTTCGTTGATCCCATATTCGGCGCAGTCAAAATTCACAAAGTCCCTGATGTCCACCATGCCGTTGGAAATGACATAGAATTCCCGGTCCTCCACCGAAAGCTTTACCTTGGAAACACCGGCCTTTTCCACTTCCAGCGCCTGGTCGATGGTGAGGATATCCCCCACGTTGGCCATCAGCTCGCCGGTCATGGGATTGGCAATCGGCTCCGCGATGGTTTTGCCCGCAATCCGGAAAGCGATGCCCAGCTTTTTGTTATATTTGTACCGGCCCACCCGGGACAAGTCATACCTTCTGGAATCGAAAAACAGATTCTGCAAATGGGTTACGGCGCTCTCCACCGTCGGCGGCTCGCCGGGACGCAGCTTGCGGTAAACCTCCAGCAGACCCTCTTCGCCGTTTTTGGTGTTGTCCTTGTCCTGGATGGTCTTCACCAGCCGCTCGTCCTCACCGAAGATTTCATAGATCTCCTGATCCGTGCCGTATTGGTCGGTCAGCCCGTCTCCGGTTAAGGTCGCCTTATCGTCCTGAATTTTTAGCAGAGCGCGGATAAAGGTCGTAATCGGGATCTTTCGGTTTTTGTCAATGCGAACATAAAAAATATCGTTGGCGTCGGTCTCATACTCAAGCCACGCGCCGCGGTTGGGGATCACAGTAGAGGTAAACAGCTTTTTACCAGTCTTGTCGTAGCTCATGCCATAATACACGCCGGGAGAACGGACCAGCTGGGAAACAATGACCCGCTCGGCGCCGTTGATGACAAAGGTTCCGCTTTCGGTCATCAGCGGAAAATCTCCCATAAAAATATCCTGCTCTTTTACCTCGCCGGTCTCTTTGTTCAAAAGGCTGGCACGAACACGCAAAGGCGCAGCATAGGTGACGTCCCGTTCTTTACACTCTTCTACCGTGTATTTCGGCGTGTCATCTAAATGGTAGTCGATGAAATCCAACACCAGATTACCGGTGTAGTCGGTAATAGCAGATACATCCTGGAACACCTCTTTCAGACCCTGATCCAGAAACCACTGGTACGAGTTTTTCTGCACCTCAATCAGATTCGGCATCTCCAGAACCTCATTGATGCGGTTAAAGCTCATACGGACATTTTTACCCAGATGTACAGGCTTGACTTTCACCATAGGCTTACTCACTCCATTCATCTATTGCCAATGCGATTTGTGCAAACGCCGCGAGCAGAAAGCAAAATCGCAGTTTTTGCAAAATCCTATTGCTTTTTCCCGTATTCTCTGCTATAATAGCTATATCAAATGGCATAACTGTCCATTATGATACATTTAATAATTATATGATACTTTGAAAAGCTTGTCAATAGTTTTTCCATTGCCGTCCAATCTTTTTGGGCGGTTTTTTTGTTTTCTGCTGAGCTTATTCTCTATCAATATTGGCAGGATTTACTAATTCTAAACAGGAACAAAAAGGGCTTGTCCGCATTTTACCGGATGAGCCCTTTTTGAAACGGAAAGGATTTTCATTTTAAATTTTTGTCTTTCCCGCCAGGATGTTTTGATAATCCGCCAGGTTTTGCTTTAAAAGCGATGGCGTGTCCAGCTCATAGGGGCACTTGGCTCTGCACCGACCACACTTCACGCATTTTTCAATATCCATCATCATCTGCCAGCTCTCCTCACTCAGCCACTCGGCGGAGGGACTTCTGCGAATCAGCTGGGACATACGGGCACAGGTATGGATCTGGATCCCCATGGGGCAGGGCATACAGTAGCCGCAGGCCCGGCAGAAGTTCCCGATCAGCTCCTGACGATCCCTTTCAATCAGCCCTTTGATCTCCTTACTCATCCCGGGCGGCTGAGCAAAATACCGGATAAATTCGTCCAGCTCGCTTTCCCGCTGTACGCCCCAGATGGGCAGCACGTTGTCAAACTGTTCCAGCCATGCATAGGCCGCGTCCGATCGGGTCAAAAGCCCGCCGGAAAGTCCCTTCATGGCGATAAAGCCCACATGCTCCTGCCGGCACAGCTCTACCAGCGCCAGGTCCTTTTCGGTGGCAAGATAGCAAAAGGGAAACTGCAGCGTTTCGTACAGTCCCGACCGAACCGCCTCCTCCGCCACATCCAGCCGGTGGTTAGTAATGCCGATGTGCCGGATCATCCCTTTGGCCTTCGCCTCCAGCATCGCCTCATACAATCCGGTCCCGTCCCCCGGCTTGGGGCAGAAGGACGGAGTGTGAAACTGATATAGATCAATATAATCAGTCCGCAGGTTCTTTAAGCTGGTCTCCAGCTGCTCCCAAAAGGACTTTACATCTTTAGCGGTGGTCTTGGTCGCAACGGTGATTTTGTCCCGCACATTCCACAAGGCGGCGCCGATTTTTTCCTCGCTGTCGCTATAAGCTCGGGCCGTATCAAAGAAGGTGAAGCCGGCGTTGTAAGCCTTTCGCAGCAGCATGGCCGCATATTCCGCCGATACCCGCTGGATCGGCAGCGCGCCAAAAGCATTTTTCGGCGACCGGATCCCCGTTCTTCCAAGGGTCACATAGGTCATGGATTCCCCTCCCGTCCTGCTTTTAGATGGTTTCGAATCTCTTACTTATAAAACGCCTTGAACGCCCGATAGGTCATATAGGTATCGATCTTCGAGACCAGCTCGAACGGCGCGTGCATGGATAATACCGGTACGCCGATGTCCACCACGTCCGCGTTGTGCTTGGAAATCTCCACCGCGACAGTCCCGCCGCCGCCCTGGTCCACCTTGCCGATTTCGCCGGTCTGCCAAAGAACCCCTTCCCCGTCGAACAGGTCCCGTACAAAGCCCATAAACTCGGCCGTCGCCTCATTGCAGCCGCCCTTCCCGCGGGAGCCGGTGTATTTAGTCAGCACTGTTCCGTGGTTAACATAGGCGATGTTGCGTCTCTCCGCCACGTCCGGAAAGGACGGGTCGAACGCGCAGTTCACATCCGCCGAAAGGCATTTGGTATGGCTGAGCACCGTGCGCCCTTCAATCTCATAGGGCTTTGCCAAATCGCTGATAAAATATACAAAATAATCTGAGCCCATTCCCGTCGCGCCGGGGGAGCCCACCTCTTCCTTGTCGGCCATCACTGTCACATGGGTGTACTCCGGCGCATCCGCCTCAATCGCCGCCATCAGCGAGGTGTAGGCGCAGACCTTGTCGTCCTGTCCGTAAGCGCCGACCATGCTGCGGTCAAGCCCCACGTCTTGGGGCGCAAACGCCGGAACCGCCTGCAAATCGGCTGTCTGAAAGTCGCTTTCCACCACACCGTATTTATCGAACAGAAGCTTCGCCACAGCCAGCTTCACCTTCTGGCTGGCTTTGTCGTCCCGAAAGGGCCGGGAGCCGATTACAATGTTCAGTTCCTCTCCGCGCACGCCGTCGCCCAGCTTGCGTGCGTCCTGGTCCTTGCTTAGATGGGGCAGCAAATCGGTGATAGAGAACACCGGCTCGCCCGGTTCATCGCCGATCGAAACGGTAACCGTCTCCCCGCCCTTTTTCACAATTACGCCGTGTAAAGACAGAGGGATCGCCGTCCATTGATATTTTCGGATACCGCCGTAATAGTGTGTCTTAAAGTAACCGATCTCCGCATCCTCATAAAGGGGATTCGGCTTTAAATCCACCCGCGGAGAGTCGATGTGTGAAGCCACCAGGCGAACGCCCTCCTTCATCGAGCGGGTTCCGATGGTAGCAAAGCACAGCGCCTTTCCCCGATTGTTGTAATAAACCTTATCGCCCGGCAGATATTTTTTCTCCGGATCAAACGCCACATAACCATGGTCCCGCAGAATTTTAACCGTCTGGGCCACCGCCTCCCGCTCGGTTTTGGCATATTTCAAAAACGCCTTGTACCCTTCGCAGAATGCGTCCGCTTGGGCAATTTGCTCTGGCGAAAGCGTTTCTCCGCCGTTTTGGGGCGTCATCAAAAGCTGCTCCTCCAGCAGCTGACCCTGGGTTTTGTTTTCCTTAGACATATGGCTTCCTCCTTAAAAATTTCTGCCGATCTTTCCGGCGGCCTCTTTCCCTTTGGAGCGGGATTATGGCCTGGAAGCGGAAAAATCATAAAGCTTTTCATACATTTTTTTCGTATCTAAAACCTTTTCCACATACCGCTTGGTATCGCCAAAGGGGATCTTTGTAATATTTTTGCCGTCCGGCGCATATTCCGGATTCTCCAGCCATTTTTGCGCGTTTCCCCATCCGGCGTGGTAAGCGCAAAGGGCGTTGGCCTCGCTGCCGAATTCGTCCAGCAGCATCCGCAGCAAAAAGGTTCCATACCGGATGTTGGTTTCTCCGTCGAACAAATCGTCAAACGAAGCGCCGCTTTCTTCCTTCATCCGGTACTGAATCCACTGGAAGGTTTCTTCGGTGATCTGCATTAACCCCCGGGCGCCGACGCTGGATTCCACATCCGGACGAAAGCTGCTCTCGGTGCGGATTACCGCAAAAACGAACGACGGCGCCAGACTTTGCTCCTCGCTGGCGGATCGAACCGTCTGTTCATATTCCAAGGGATACGCCCTCTGGTAAAAAAAGCGGACCGCCTTTGCCGCGCAGAAAACGCCAACCAGCAGAAGCAGCAACGTCAACAGTGCGGCAACGCCCTTTCGAATACGCATTAAATACCCGCCTTCTCTTGTAAAATTCGGATCAGCCGGCCGGTTTTTTCCGCCAGCTCCTCCGCCGTGCCGTCATTTACCAATACATAGTCGGAACGGCTGATATAAAAATCGTCCGGCTGCTGCGCGCCCATCCGCCGCTGTGCCTCATCCGGCGTCAGCCCGTCCCGGCCCACGATGCGCCGGTAGCGTAGCTCTCTTGGCGCGACTACCGAGACCACCACGCCGCAAAGGCGGTCGGCACCGCTTTCAAACAGCGTCGGCGCATCCACCACCGCCAGCCTTTTTCCGTCTGTTCGCAGTTCTTCCAGTCTCCGCTCTAGCAAAACCAGAATCGCCTTATGGGTGATCCGGTTGAGCGTCTTTAGCTTTTGCGGATCTGAAAAGGCGATTTTTGCCGTTTTTGCCCGGTCCAAAGATCCGTCCGGCCGAAGAATTTCCTCGCCGAACGCCTCGGCCAGCTGCGCTAAGCATGCGCTTCCCGGCAAAACCGCCTCTCGGGCGAGGATGTCGCAGTCTACCACCGGGACACCGCCTTTCGCAAGCAGCCGGCTGACCGTACTTTTTCCCGCCCCCGTCTGGCCGGTAAGTCCCACCACCAAGCAATTCATACAAAAACCCCTTATCTGGCTTACAGCGTCACAACCTCGAACGCCGCCGCCCGCAAAAGCCGATTATACACCGCCAGACCTACGCCGTCCTTTGAAGGGCAATGGGCAAAAACCAGCTGCGCGCCCAGATCATCCAGCTGCCGCAGCGCCCCAAAAAGACCCTGCGCCTGTTCTTCGGGCTTCGCCCGCCCGCCATAGCAGACCGCCGGCGCCTGCAAAGCGGAGGAATCCTCCGAAAAGCACAGCGCGAATATTCCTTCGCCCTTTCTTTCATTTACATACCGGACAAACGCTTCCCGCCCGGCGTCTACCAAAACTACCCTGGCCTTGGGCGCGTAATGCTTATATTTCATCCCCGGTGAGGAGACCCTCTTTCCCTCCTCCACCGGCCGGGTCACCGCCGGGTCTACCTGCACCTGACCTAAAACCCTTTGCAGTTCTTCCACCGTGATCCCGCCGGGCCGCAGAACGGTCGGAACCTCCCCGGTCAGCGAAACCACGGTGGACTCTAATCCAACGCCGCAGGGACCGCCGTCCACAATCGCCTCTATCCGCCCCATCAGATCATCGATACAGTGCTGTGCCGTCGTGGGGCTGGGGCTGCCGGACAGGTTAGCCGAAGGGGCCGCAATAGGCCGGCCGCTTCGGCGAATCAGCTCCCGGGCAATCAGATTGTCGGGAAAGCGGATCGCTACCGTGTCCAGTCCGCCGGAGACAGCGTCCGGCACACGGGCGGTTTTGGGCAGCACCATGGTCAGCGGACCAGGCCAGAATTCCAGCCCCAGCCGGATCGCCTGCTCCGGCACCTGCCTGGCCAACAGGGAAAGCATTTCTGTATCACAGATATGCAGGATCAGCGGGTTGTCGCCAGGCCTTCCCTTGGCCCGGTAGACGGCGCGGACCGCCTCTTCGTTTAAGCCGTCGGCGCCCAGGCCGTATACGGTTTCTGTGGGAAAGGCCACCAGCCCGCCGCCTGCTAAAATATCCGCCGCCTGCTGTAATGCATCCGGATTTTCAAAAATCGAGGAAATCCGAAAAATTTTGGTCTCCACCTTTATTCCTCTCCCTGACTTTTGAGTTTTTCCGCCTGATCGTAAGCCCGCAGCGCGTCCACCACCTCGTCCAGGTCGCCGTTTAAAATCGCCTCCAGCCGGTACAGCGTCAGGCCAATCCGGTGATCGGTCATGCGGCCCTGGGGATAATTGTAGGTACGGATACGCTCTGACCGGTCTCCAGTGCCCACCTGCAATTTCCGTTCCGACGCAATTTTGGCGTTCTGCTCCTCCAGCATCCGTTCATACAGCCGGGAACGCAGGATCTTCATGGCCTTTTCCTTATTTTTATGCTGGCTGCGCTCGTCCTGACATTCCACCACTGTCCCGGTGGGCAGATGGGTAATGCGGATCGCCGATTCGGTCTTGTTGACGTGCTGGCCGCCGGCGCCGCTGGAGCGGTAGGTATCAATCTGTAAATCGCCCGGCGCGATTTCCAGCTCCACTTCCTCTGCCTCCGGCAGTACCGCCACTGTGACAGTGGAGGTATGGATGCGGCCCTGGGTCTCGGTTTCCGGCACACGCTGCACCCGATGGACGCCGCTTTCGAATTTCAATTTGGAATAGGCCCCGTCGCCCTCAATAGAAAAGCTGATCTCCTTAAAGCCGCCCAGCTCGGTTTCGTTGGCGCTTAACACCTCGGTTTTCCAGCGCTTGCTTTCAGCAAACATCGAATACATCCGAAACAGTGAATTGGCAAACAGCGCCGCTTCGTCGCCGCCGGCGCCGCCCCGAATCTCAATAATGACGTTTTTGTCGTCGTTAGGGTCCTTAGGCAGCAGCAGGATTTTTAACTGCTCTGCTAAACGCTCCATATCCTCCCGGCTGGAAGAAAGCTGCTCTTCGACAATCTCTTTAAAATCCTTCTCCAGTCCCCCTTCCTCCAAAAGCTCCTTGGCCTCCTCTAAAGAAGACTGCGCCTTTTCGTATTCCCGGTAGGCTTCGACAATGGGGGTCAGGTTTTTGTGCTCCTTCATTAAGCTTTTGTATTGGTTGTTGTCGCTCACCACCGCCGGATCCATCAGCTTTTCGTTGATCTGCTCATAACGGGCGGCAACGCCCTTTAATTTCTCAAACATATAAATCCTCCGTTTATCTGATTCTCCTGTGCTTTTTATCCAACCTCTATTTTGCGCGCCGGATTCCCTAGGTGTGCTCCTGCCCGCGGGAAATCCGCCGGATATTTTTTTCCACCTTGCTGCGGGGCGCCATCACTTCATGTCCGCACCCCAGACAACGGATTTTAAAATCCATGCCCACCCGCAAAACCAAAAAACGATTTTCGCCGCAAGGATGTTTTTTTTTCATTGTAAGCACGTCTCCAACCTGAACGTCCAATACGCGCACCTCGCTTTTCTGACAGATAAAAATATTATACCAGATTTTAAAAGCAAATGCCAATTCTTTTCATCGATTATTTGCCCGAATACGGCAAAAATAAGAGAGAATCCAATATAATAGGAGGAAAAAAATGAAACAGATTCTTTGTGCATTCCCAAGCCACGATCTGGCCGAACAGGCAACCCATGCCATCCGCCAACAGGGCTTTTCCATTTCAAACGAGCTGTTTGACGTGAAGGAGCATCAGTCCAAAACTTCTCCGGTGGCAATGGCCGGGCAGCTGATGACCTTTTCCTCACAGCCGGTACCAGACGGATTTGTTATTCTGCATCCAGAAAACGCGACAGCGCCCCATGAACTGGGATGTACCGTTCAATTCTCCTGTCCGGACGAGCAGGCCGGCAAAATTCGCAGCCGGCTTCTTACCTTCGGCGGCTTTAACGCGCTTATCCGCTGACGCCGTCATATCCCGGCCTATTGTTTCATATATATTTCTCATCAAAACTCTTGAATGGATTAAAAATGCACGGCGTCCTCTCACAAAAAGCCGGGCAGAATGGAGGAAAAATGGAACAATATCTGCCGGAAGGCTGTTTATGGAATACGCCAGAAAATACCGCATCCTTAAAAAACGCCGCGTCTTTACAAGAATGCTGTAAAAGCGGTAAAATATTGGAGGGACGGGTCACGTTATGCGACTCGGAACACAACCTGGCTGTCGATTTAATCAGTATGAAGGGGATTATTCCCAAGGCAGAGGGAGCGATTGGAATTGCGGACGGCTCCACCAAGGACATCGCCCTGATTTCCCGGGTGAACAAGGTTGTATGCTTTCGTATTCTGCGCTTTGAGCAGGGCCCCGACGGGCAGCCTGTAGCGGTGCTTTCCCGCCGCCAGGTGCAGGAGGAATGTATGCAGCGCTATGTGAAAAGGCTTTCCCCCGGCGATATCATTCCGGTGCGGGTCACCCACCTAGAGCCCTTCGGCGCCTTTGTGGATATTGGCTGCGGTATCCCCTCGCTCATTCCCATCGACGCCATATCTGTCTCTCGGATCTCCCATCCCAGAGATCGTTTTACCCCAGGGCAGCAGATTCGCGCGGTAGTCCGACAGGTTGAGCCGGAAGGCCGTGTCCTTTTAAGCCACAAGGAGCTTTTAGGCAGCTGGGAGGAAAACGCCGCGCTGTTTTCCCCTGGGGAAACGGTGGCAGGAATCGTCCGCTCCTGTGAAAGCTACGGCATATTTATTGAGCTGACCCCCAATCTCGCCGGACTGGCGGAACCCCAAAGCGATGTGTTTCCCGGCCAGCACGCCAGCGTTTTCATCAAAAGCCTGATCCCGGAAAAGATGAAGGTAAAGCTGATTTTGGTAGACGCCTTTGACGCCGCCTATCCCGCCCCGCCCTTTCGCTATTTTGTGGAGGAGGGCCCCCTCACCCATTGGCGCTACTCCCCCGCCTGCTGTAAAAAAACAATCGAAACCAAGTTTGGCGAACCGGAAAGTCAAGAAACCATTACATACCGATAATGCCCAAAAAGGCAGGGAGGCTTTGCAGCCTCCCTGCCTTTTCATTTGTTTTGCCTATACAAAAGATCCCGCTTGTACCGTTTTTGTTGACATTTTATTTTCTTTTGTTAAAATTGAAATGTTCAACTATTTGAAATTGAAAGGAAGAAGTTTTCAATGGCAGAATCAAAAAATCCGTCGGTCCGGAAGGGGGATCTAACCGAGGGCAGCATCGCGTCTAAGCTGACGCTTTTCGCTCTGCCCTTAATCGCAGGCAACATCGTAAACCAGCTTTACAACGTAGCGGACTCGGTCGTTGTAGGTAATTTTGTCGGTTCCGACGCGCTGGCCGCCGTCGGCGTCTGTTTTTCGGTTATGATGTGCTTTAACGCCTTGTTCTTTGGCCTGTCCATGGGCGCTGGTATCCTGATTGCCCAATGCTTCGGCGCAAAACGGCAAGAGCAGCTGCAGGACGCGGTCAACACAGCATTTACGCTAACGCTGATGCTCGGCGCCGCCATCACGGTGCTGGGGGTGCTGTTAAGCCGCGGCATTCTAGTCCTTATGCAGACACCTGCAAATATTCTGAATGACTCGTCGACCTATCTGTCCATCATCTTTTTCGCCACCATCGGTAATTTGATTTATAATATGGGCAGCGGCATCCTGCGCGGCATGGGCGATTCCCGCTGGCCGCTATTGTTTTTAATCTTCTGTTCGGTGATGAACGTCATTCTGGACCTGGTATTTGTGATTGTTTTAGAAATGGGCGTGGCGGGCGTTGCCTGGGCCACCCTTCTTTCTCAATGCTCCTCTGCCGTACTGGTGCTGCTGCGCATTCATTTCGGCGGGTATGCAGTGCGGATTCAATTTAGCCATTTGGGGATAAAAAGGGAAAGCCTTATGCACATCCTGCGCTTGGGGCTGCCCTCCGGCATACAGGAGATGGCCTTTTCCGCCGGCATGATGATTGTCCAATCCTTTTCCAACGGCTTCGGCTCCGACTTTATCGCCGCCAACAGCATCATCATGAAGGTCGATGGCTTTGCGGTCATGCCCATGATGGGATTAGGCAGTGCCATCGCGACCTTCGTAGGGCAGAATATGGGCGCGAAAAAACTGGACCGCACCAAAAAAGGGATCCGCGCCGCTACCCTTATGGTGATTGGAATCGGCCTAGTGATGGGCGTTTTGTTTTTGTGCTTCGGCCATTATCTGATCCGTGCGTTTACCCATAACACACAGGTCATTGAAATGGCCATGAACGGACTGCGCTTTTTGGCCTTCGTCTACACCATTATGGGGATCGGTTCGGTCGTCAGCGGTGCAATGCGCGGCGCAGGCGCTTCCGTCGCCCCCATGATTACCTCCCTGTGCGGATTGCTGGTCCGCATACCGGTGGCGTACATTTTCGCGGTTTTGCCGCACAATTATATGGGACTCTTTGCGGCCATGGCCAGCGCTATGATTGTCAATTGCTGCTTGATCAGCATCTATTATTTTAAAGGGAACTGGCGTTCGAAAACCGTCGTCCACTCCCAGGCTGAGCCGCAGCCGGAGCAGTAATCCGCATAAAAAGAAAAGGGCTTGGCTTGATAGCCGGCCCTTTTCTTTTTATGTCGTTTTATCGCCGGCAAAAAGCCTTAATCCCGCTGGGCGAAAATCTGCAAAAACGCCTGCATAAAGGGAGAACAGTATCCGTCCTTTTTACGGATTGCCGCCACACGGGTATATAAGCCCTTTTCCCGCAGCTCCTTGTACACAATGCCGTTCTGCGAAAAAACAGAACAGATCGAGCGCGGCACAACGGCAACGCCAAGCCCGGCCGAAGCCCACATCAAAGAGGTTCTGGCATCATCATTTAAACAGTATACGTTGGGAAGGATTCCCTCTTCTTCAAAGGTTGCCCGAATCAGCGGCTCCCACCGTCGATAGCAGATCAGCGGCAGACCGTCCAGATCGGCCAGGTCAATGGAGTCGCTGGTAAATCCGGAAAAATACGTTTCGACTCCCACCGCGAGCATCGGCTCCTCTTCTAAAAACACACAGGAAAACTCCTCCGATCGAAACGGCGCCCGAACAACAGCCAGGTCAATGGCGCCGCTGCGAACCTGGTCGGCCAGATCCAGCGTATTCCCCTCACAGATCTCAAAACGCACCTGAGGAAATTGGTCCCGAAAAGCTGCGATCTTGCTTTTCAAAAGCCCGATACTGCAGGAGGATACCGTTCCCAGACGCAATATGCCGTAGGTCCCCGTACGAAAATCCGCCAGCTCCTTATAAGCAAGATCGGTCAGCTCCACAATCGCGGCGGCCCGGCGATACAGAATCCTGCCCGCGTCGGTAATCCGCACCCGGCGTGCGCCACGCTCCAGCAGCGTAACACCCAGCTCCTCCTCTAAAAGCTTCATCTGTGCGCTCAGCGGCGGCTGGGAAATCCCAAGCTTTTTGGCCGCCGCCGTGATCGTGCCGCTTTCGGCAATGGCCAGAAAATATTGCAGCTGCCGGATGTTCATACGGCTCCTCCGGCAAAGCCAAAGAGAATCCCCACCACGGCGGAGGCGAGAATAAACACCGCCGGATGCAGCTTTTTAAAAATGCGAGTCAGCGCGAATATCACCACTGCCAGCAAAATCCCCTTCCAGTTAAACAAATCCCAAACGGAACCAGTGGCGCGGTATAAATCCAGCTGGATAAGGGAAATCAAAATCACCGAAAAGCCCGCCGCTGTGATCAGCCCGGTAGAGGCGGGACGAAGACCGTAAAATGCGCCTTTGACATAGGAATTGTCCCGAAAAACCTTTAAGAAGCCCGCGATAATCATAATTACGATGACCGATGGGGTAATGAGCCCAATCGTCGCGACCACCGCGCCTAAAATACCGCTGGTGGTAAAGCCCACGTAGGTTGCCATATTAACGCCGATGGGCCCGGGTGTGGATTCCGAAATGGCTACCATATCCGCCAACTGACTATGGGTAAACCAACCGGTTGTATCGGAAATATGGTATAAAAACGGAAGGGTGGCCAGGCCGCCGCCAATAGAAAAAAGTCCGACTTTAAAAAACTCATAAAACAGCTGCAGATAGATCATTTCGAGGTCCTCCCTTTCCATTTTTGCAGCAGGATCCCAGCGACGCCCGCCAGCAGAACAAAAATCACCGGTGAAACGCTTGTCAAAATTGCGCCGACCGATACGGCCGCGTAAATCACCAGCGTCGCTTTATCCACAACCGAGCTTTTTAAAAGCTTAACGACCGCGTTGACAATCAGCACGCAGACGCAGACACGGATCCCCGCAAAAGCGTTTTTCACAATCTCCAGGTCCGCAAAATTCTGGATAAATCCGGCGATCACCGTGATAATGACCAGCGAAGGGAACACTACCCCCAGCGTCGCCACAATTCCGCCGGCAAAGCCCTTGGTTTTCTGCCCAACAAAGGTAGCCGTATTCACCGCGATCACCCCCGGCGTACACTGGCCGATGGCATAATAGTCCATCAGCTCCTCATCGGTCACCCACCGGCGCTTTTCCACCACCTCGCGCTGCAAAATCGGCAGCATGGCATAGCCGCCGCCAAAGGTCAGACCGCCGATCCGGGCAAAGGTCCAGAACAAATCCAGCAGCTCTTTCATCTTGAAAGCTCCTCCTATCCATATTTTTAAAATATGGAATTGATATAAATTATAACTAAATCATATCAATTCTACCGCTATCATATAGAGATATCCGAAAAAAGTCAACACCTTTTCCGGATATTTTCCAAATAATCGTTTTACAAAACGCATTAAAAAGGATTTTCCCCACAAAAAAGGCATCCGCCAAAAACGGATGCCCTTGGGCCCGGCCTGCTAAATCCTTCGCAAATTGGAAAACAGCATGGTCCCCGCGCCCCACAAAAGCTGAAACGCCACAACCGCCAACCCGTTGGCGTTTTGCATATCGCCAAGCAGGGTAAACACGCTCATAATCCCATAGCCCAATAAAATCCCCACGATCTGGAGGACCATCGCCAGCGAGACAGCCCCTTTTACCGAAAGGGCGGCGGTCACCCCATGGAAAAACGACTGTATCCCGCCGGTGAAGGAGAGACCGGACGGGGCGGTATCTTTCCTGCCAGTCAGAATATCAAAATCGCCGTGCAGCTTGGCGGGGATCACGTGAATCATTTCTACCGGCAGATCATATACCTGCGCAATTTTTTCCGCTGTCAGATTCGGGTCGGTAGAACGGACAATCAGGCCGATTCCCTTTTTCTCCAACCCATACAGCGCCTGGGCGATCTGAGGATCCGGCCGATAGCTGATGACAAACATCGCGGTCAGCTCCCCCGAATTGGAAAGATAAATCAAGTCCCGGCCTCCGGCCCGGTATTTCGCCTCATAATCCGCAGATGGCGTGTAGATCTCATGATGGCGCATCAGCGCGCCGTTTCCGATGAGAACCCGTTTGCCGTCGACCCAGGCAGACAGGCCCATCCCCTCTTCGTAGACCAGATTCTCAACATTTTTGAGAATCTCCATCTTTCCCTGGATGATCTTCATGAACACATTTTTGATGGTGCCATCGAAGGAACACAGCGCACTAGAAGCATCTAAAATCGCTTCGTCAATTCGTCGCTTCTCAAACATTTTAATATTATGCAAAAGTACGTTGTCGTTGGGAAAAAGCTCGCTTGCGTCGACTGTTACGCCGTTCACGGTACTGAAAACATCCACTGCGTCGAATCCGGTCAGTTGGGCGCCCTCCTTGGAAAGGGAGCGCTGAGCGCGCAGCAGCGGATAATTGGCGTAAAGGGTCGCCGTAATCGGGGAGGCGATACAAACCACCGCGCTGAAGGCCGTCAGGGCGGTAAAAACGTCGTGGGTCAGATAATAGCTCACCCCGCCCACCGCTAAACTGCAAAAAGCAACTGCCGGTGCGATAATCCGGAACAAGCCCTCGCTTGCGTCCGGCTCATAAGACAGTTCCAAAAATCTTGTTAAAAAGCCTGCTTTGCTGGCATAGGTCAGATTGGGCGGATTCAAATCCATTCCACGGCTTAATTCCCGCGCCAGCTCTCTGTTTTTTAAATACAGCGCCGCCATTTTAGGCCGCTCTGAGGAAACGATCCGAAAGTTCCCCTCAATACGGGAAAGTATCATCTTCTTTCCCCACACGTTGCAAAGCAGTCCAAAAACCGCCGCTACAAAGAAAAGTCCCATCTGCCGTTCTAAAAGCTGCTGAGGGAACGCCGCCACCGCAACGCCCTGAAGGATGGTGGAAATCACCGCCAGCGCCGCTAAGGAGTCGCTGTCCGCATGCAGGGTCAAAAGAGAGGCAAGACCGCCGCCCACCGTTGTATTGCAGACCAGCGCGGAAAGGATGACCAGCACCAGATTCACAATGATGTACACACGCGGCTGACTTTCCAGCGCCATAAAGGCCGGCAGCGGAAGCTCTGCCGCCTGCGCCAAAGCAAGATATAAAGCACCGACAAACAAGACTGCTATAACCCCTAAACGGACCCGAAGGGAAAACAAGGAAGCGCGCAGATCATGCCGAATGGGGGCCGCGTCCGCCTGGGTGCGGAAATCGTCGATTTCCTCGCCGGTTTCCTCTTCTTTCGCAGAAAAGGAGCCGGTTTCCTGCTCCTCCTGCTCGCGCAAAGAGCGCTGAAGGCTTTCAAAATCAAAGTGCTCCGCCGGCTGGGGAGATGGGATTCCCTGGGTTTTGCTCAGATCCTCCTCGTACTCCTCCTCTGGCTCCCGGACAGTATAAAGCGGGATATTCAGCTGCGTTTTTTCTAAGTTTGGATGTGGGGAAGGCTCCTCCACCTGCCATTTTTCCCAATTGAAATCCACCACCGGGCGGGAACGGACCTCTTTTTCCGGCGGTTTCTCCGGTGCCGATTGCTCTTTTTCCGGCGGTTTGGCCCGCGGCGCTTCCTCCCGCTGTGAGGCCGGGCGCCGGGCCGCAGACTTTTCCGCTTTTTTATCCTGAGCGCCAATATCAAATTTGGCATTGCTGCCAAAAAAATCCGACAGTCCCTCCAAGGACGAGCTCTGCTGCTCCGGCTCTGCAGACGGCCTCGCCTCCACCCTGTCCCATGCCGTAGGCTTTGCCGGTTGGGTGGTTTCATCCGCCGCAGACTTCTCCGTTTTTTTTCGCTTGATTTCATCCAAGATATCGTCTAAATCATAAGAATTCGGCATGTAAAATCCCCCTCTATCTCGCTTGAATGGCAAGGCGTTGTCTTGCGATTTCATACATCAATACACCGCCTGCTACCGAGGCGTTAAGCGAGTTGATCCGGCCCTGCATCGGCAGCGAGACGGTAAAATCACACTTTTCCTTAAGCAAGCGGCCCACACCGCTCCCCTCCGAGCCGATTACCAGCGCCACATGTCCGCCAAAATCCGTCTGGCACCAGGTCTGTCCGTCCATATCGGCGCAGTAAAACCAGACGCCCTTATCCTTCATCTCATCCACAAAAGACACCAAATTGGATACGCGCACCACCGGGAAATGGCTCACCGCGCCGGCAGAGCTTTTATATACCGTTGGGGACAGCCCTGCGCTGCGGCGTTTAGGCACAACAATCCCGTGGGCGCCGCAGCATTCGGCCGTCCGGATTAAAGCACCCAGATTGTGTGGATCCTCAATTTCGTCCGCTACGATTAAAAAAAGCTTTTCGCCTTTTTTGCGGGCCGATTCCCAAATTTCTTCCATGCTGGCATAAGCGGCGGCCGCAATCGTCGCCGCAACGCCCTGATGCGCCTGATTGCCCGTCATCGCGTCCAGCTTCTGTACGGTTACATCCTTGACGGGGATGCCCGCCTCCTTCGCCATTGAAATAATCCTTCCAAGGCTTCCCTTTCGCTCTGTTGGCGCCACAAACAGCTTATCTACCGCTGTGCCGGCCTTGATGGCCTCTAAAACGGCGTTCCTGCCAAAAATCAGCTGATTATCCTTTTGGGACATCTGCTCCAACATTTCTTCAATCCCTCCAAATGTCAAAACGCCTTTTGCTGTCTTTTTTCACTGGATTCTTTTCTTTATCTCATCCCTTAGCAGCCAAAAAGCCTGTCATATTGCACAATCGCCGCCAAAGCCTGCCATCCTCGCCAGATCGTGACGAAAAATGGTTTTCTGCGGCCGATTTTGTCCTATTTAGCGTTTATTATAGCATAAATTTCTTTCGGAAAAAAGCGGTATCTCGAAAAAAATCAAATCCAAAAGACAGCCGCAATCACCAGTAGAATCCCAATTGCCGCTCCTGCCAGTACCTTTCCCAGATTCCAAAAAAAATGGGTCTTTTTTTGCTTTGCCAGCGCCACATTCCCCATTTGGGATACATAGTCCCCCGCTTTCCGGCGCAGCTGCTCCGGATCCTCGTCCCGAAAGCCCTCCTTGACAATCAGAATCGCCCGCTCAAAAAATTCGTTCTGCGTGTCCGCCACCTCAATAATTTTTTTATGCACGCCGCGTACCATCGCAATTCCTCCCTTTATGCTTTACTCCTTGCAATATTTTTGACATGGCGTTTAAAACTATGCAAATTCTTTGGGCAAATTTTCTGCTTTTCTATTTTTTCACACTTTCAACAAATATACTAACAGTAATCGCGCCTTTCCACAGGTTTTTTGTGGAAAGCTCGGTGGAAATCGTGGAAAATCAGCTGCTTTTTCCAGTAAATACACTGTTTAAATTTTTTTTCGTAGACTGCTGTTTTCCACTTGACAAAAATATGGAATAAAGTGGATTTTTCTTTATCAACCGAAATTTTCCCTTTCATACAGGCTTCCATCGGAAAAAGCGGTTTTTGTATTTTACCGACTGTAAAAGTTCAAAACCGCCCCCTCTTTTTACATTCTGCAGGAAAGGCAATAGATCCATGCATTTATATTGTCTCTGTGTGCTTTTGTCCGTCAGCCCTTATTAAAAGATCCTTTGATTGAATAAAAAATCAGCGCGCCACACGATGATTGCATGTGGTGCGCTTTCCGTTCTATTTTTCTTCTCCTGGCGTTCGAGTCGTTAAAAACAAAATCGACCGTTCAATAGCATCCCGGCTGTTTCCCCAGTCTTTCCCCTTATTTCGATAATCGTACATTCGACAGAAATGGGTCACATCCTTTTGCAATTGCTCCAGGTACTGCCGGGTAATCCGCTGGGTCTGTTCCACAAAGGCAGACGCCTTCTTGCCCAATACGGCAGGCGCCAACGCCGTAAGGCGCCGGCAATGCTCCAGGCAGATAAACGGCTGCTCGTCGTATAGGTTTTGGAACGACTCTTCCTTTTCCCAAGTATGAAGAAGAGTGTGGAGCATCCGATCCAATACGCGTTCCACCTCGTTGCAGACAAAACAGCTTTGCTTTTGGACCGGATTCGCCTGCTTTTTCTTAAAGAATCCGGCTTTTTCCGGCTGGACTGCCAGTTCATGCTCCGCCACATAGGCCAACCGGCTTTCCAGCATCAGCGCCAGGGATAAACGGTTTTTTGCCTTGAGCATCCTCTCAAAATGCGCATGGCAAAATCCGGCCTCATTGGTTTGAATGCGGATATCCGGCTCCATCATTGCCGCACCCATAATATACTCCAGACAGCGCTCCTCCAGCATATTCCGCAAGCGGCAGATGGGGCAGCCATCCTTTGGCTCAAACACCTCGCTGAGCGGGATCGTATAAATCGAATCTTTCATAATAAACGCCCTTTCATTCAATGGCGCGGATGATTCAGCGCCGTATCGCCAGCTTTCGCTCCTATGCGCCGCAATGCACAGAAGGTATTGGCCATACCCACAGGACAGCCGTCAGAAAACTGCTTTTGCTGTTATGATACCACATTTTGTGGAAAAGTGGTATAATCGTCTGTAGGAAATTGTATCGAAGGAAAGGCTTTGAGTGATTTTATGCGAATTCTTGAAAAAGACGGCCGCTTTCTTTTGCAGGGCGTCTATTGCTTTCATCTCGCCCGTACCCTGGACTGCGGCCAGAGCTTTCGCTGGCAGCTTTGTGAAGACGGCTTTTGGGAAGGCGTTGCCTCCGGGCGGTTTTGCCGCGTCCGACAGGAAAAAACCGTTCTCATTTTTACCCACACCAGCCGGCAGGAGGTTTTCGACTTCTGGATCCCCTATTTCTGCCTGGATGAAGACTATACCGCCTTATGCCGAGATTTTCGCTCCGATCCGGCCTTGGCCAGGGCAATACGCTTTGCTCCCGGCATCCGTCTGCTTCGCCAGGAGCCCTGGGAGACGCTGTGTACCTTTATTATCAGCCAAAACAATCATATTCCCCGAATCCGCGGGATTGTTGGGCGGCTGTGCGATCTGTTCGGCTCCCATACGCCGCAGGGACCAGCCGCCTTTCCCGGTCCAGAACAGCTGGCCGGTCTTCAAATCGAGGATTTAGCTCCGCTGCGATGCGGCTTTCGGGCCAAGTATCTGCTGGACGCCGCCCAAAAGGCTGCTTCCGGCGTCATTGATTTTTCCCGGCTTTCCCAGCTGCGCACCGAAGAAGCCCGGCAGACGCTGTGCAGCATTTACGGCGTTGGCCCCAAGGTGGCGGACTGCGTACTGCTGTACGGTCTGCACAAAACAGAGGTGATCCCCATGGATGTTTGGATGAAGCGCGTAATGGCCGCTCTATACCCGACGGGACTGCCGGAAAAATTCGCGCCTTACGGCGGAATTGCGCAGCAGTTTTTGTTCCATTATGCAAGACATCACGCCTCTGAGCTGTAGCTGTCTGCCCATCAATTGTACCGGCGCTGCCTTAAAAGAACTGGCCGGCTGATTTCACAGCTTCCAGCACATTTTCATCAATGCGCCGCACAACGCCGTTGGTGTAGGATACAAAATATTTTTGCCAAAAACCCCAGGCTGTAGGATTAAAGCTTTCGTAATCCACCCCCAGATGGGTATAGCCCTCTGCTTTCAATACGCCGATTAGATGATTTAATAGGTTCTGGTACAGTCCCTTCCCTCGGTATTCCGGCAGGCAAAAGGCGCCGCAGATATTCTGCACCTGCGGCTCTTCGGTGACAAAGTTTTCCGCCGCATCCGCAATTTCCACATAAGCGGCAAGCTTTTTCCCATCCGCCGCCGCGAAAAGGCGGGTTTCCTGCTCTATCCACCGGTCCGGCTCCGTGTGCTTCATAAACAGGGGGCTTTTTGCAAAATGGGCGGTAAGCTGCCTGTGCAGCGGTTCCAGCAGCCGGCGCCGGTCCGGCTCTACCTCAAAAAAGGAAAAGCCTCCACAGGCTGAGGCGGTCACTGGTTCCATGGGGCGGATCGCGTCGATACAGCGAAGGCCGAAGCCGTACTGAAAAAAAGCCTCGATGGCCGCCCGGTCATGGGCATATAATCCAATCGAATGACTGGCGATCCCGGCGGCGGCCCATTTTTGCGCCGCTGCCTGGTACAATCTCTGGTAGATGCGTCTGCGCCCCAAAGACACCGCACCGTGCGCATAAATGGGCGAAAAGGTCCCGCGGGCTTTGGTGGTAAAGGCATTCTCCCAAGGGTCCAGACAGCAAAGGAAGCCGATCATTTTCCCGTTATCAAAAGCGGAACAGCCCAAACCGTTTCGGGCGAAATCCGCCAGATCCGGCAGGCGCTTTACCGGCGGAAGCGCCGGTACCGCCTGCCGTTGCTCCTCATAATTTTCCATCGCCAGTGCGCTGGCCTGCGGAATGTGTTCTTTTGTAAAATCCAACAGCTCCATATTTTTCTCCCTTAAAGCTTTTGATGCTGAAAGTGTATACCCGGCTGGCTTTTCGGATTTCCGAAAGCCCTTCTGCCTATTCGCAGCTTGCCCAAAGTATACCATATCGACCGGCGCGGGACAACCCGCTAAAGCTTTGCCTTCGGTCGTCCGACCCTGCAAATTGTCAAAAAAGCAGGATGATGGGCGGAGGGCTCCGCCCATCATCCTGCTTTTACATCGCCGGCAGTCCTACTGCTTTTCGACGATTTTGCAGACCATCACGCTGGCGTCGTCGTCATGCCCGTCGGTCCGCCGATTCTGCGCCGTCTGCCACAGATCCTGCGCAAGCTCCTCGGCGCTTTTGCGGGCGGACAGCTTGATCTGGTCAAAAATCCATTCGCTTCCGTTTAAAAGCATTCCGTCCGACACCATGATAATCCAATCTCCCTGGTGCAGCTTCAGGCGGCTTTTGGCGAAATCCACGCCTTTTAAAATACCCGCGGGCATTGAGGCTGACTCAACCTTGACCACCGATCCATCTCGGTAGACGAAGCTGGGCGCGGCGCCCGCCTTTAAAAACTGCGTCTGGCCGGTATAAAGATCCACCGTTGCTACATCTATGGTGGAAAGAGATTCCTCCTCCGACTTGACCAGCAAAGCAGCATTAACCAGCTCTAAGGAGGAGTCAAAGGAAAAGCCTGCGGTCACCAGCTTTTTTAAAAGGCATACGGTCATGGAGGAGTCCAACGCCGCCCGGCTGCCGCTGCCCATCCCGTCGGATAAAAGCAGATGTACCCGCCCCCGGCCATCCCAGATTTCCTCTACCGCGTCGCCGCAGACCTTCTGCCCTTTGCAGGAGTGCTGGACAATCGCCGTTTCAACCGAGTATATCGTCCGCTCGATCCAACGCAGATGCGCCGCGTTTTCCACCTCGCTGATCGTTGGAAGCTGCAGCCACCGCTGGCACAAGTCCGAAAGCCAGAGCGTCATGGAGGTTTGGTTCATCCGCGCCAGCTTAAACGCCGGAATCGCCGCCTCCACCGTCATCCGCCCCGACTGGTCGGTATAGGCGCTGACCGAGATGGGTGAAAGGTTTTCCCGCTCCAACAGTGCGCTGATTCGATCCCCTACAGGAAATTCCACCTGCTCAATGCCGGTCAGCTCCTGTGCCAGGGAGTCCAGCATCCCGCTCATCCCTTCAAACTGGTCGGTGACCACCCCCCGCAGGGTCTGGGACTGGGCGCGCGCCTCCTGCCTGCCGGTAAAACGTTCGTATCCTGTGCAGATTTCATTGGCCAGCTCCCATTTATAATCGCAGTTTTCCCCCATATAGCCGGAGAAATCCGCCGCCACGACCTTTCCTGTTTTGCGCAGCACCTCGGTCAGATTGTTAAAGCCATCCATAACCAGATGATACTGCTCGCCCCAGCACACCGGCTTTTTCGGGCAGGTATTGCAGACCTTCTCCGCCGCTGAGGCAAAAACATCCGCAATCGTCTTGCTTTTTGCCGTGCCAACCTTCTGGTTGACCTGCCGGGTCGTCTCCCCGATATCCGCCAGCGCCGCCGAGGCAAAACGCAGCTTGGACAAAATAACCTCCCGAGCGGTTTTGGAAAACGCATCGGACCGCTGCCTTCCCCAAAAAACCAGACTGCGCACCGCCGAGGGGGGAATTAATAAAAACAACACCGCACCTAAAAAGATTTCATACAAAACACTGTACGCCTGGTATTCACTTCCCATAATCAGGGCGGTCAGGCCGTTTACAATCACAAAAATCAGCGCCTGCATAACCGATCCCAATTCGGCAAACATGCCCGCCAGCATACCGCCAAAGCCATAAGACGCGGCTAAAAACGTAAAGTCGCCGCTCAAAACCCCCATGGTGACCCCGGCTGTGATCCCGGCGATGGCGCCGCCGGATTCCCTGGCGCATTTGGCCGAAAGCAAAATCGTCAGCACGGCAATGATCCGGCCTACCGATATATCCGCGATGGTAAAGGAACCCAGCGCCATGACCAGCAGCGCATAGGTGATAATCAGACAGGATATGTCCCTGCCGCCGAGTGTAGCCAGCTTTTCCCGGCGAACCAACGCCTCCAGCGCCCGTTGGAAGAAAAAGCAGGTCCCCGCCGCTAAAACCGATTCGGACAGACAAATCACAACATCGTACAAAAGATACCCCCGCAGCGACGCCAGCGCCACCCCCGGCAGCAAAACCGCGCCAAAGGCGATGGCTGGCGCGATCCATCGGCGGTATTTTTGCAGCAGACGATCCGGCAACAGCCATTTGGCCGCCGCTGTCAGCACCACCGCCGCCACATAGCGGGTATTGTTTTCCGGATGGAAGGAAAACAGATACCCTAACAGCGATCCGGCACCTGCCGCTGCTGTTCGGTCCCTTTTTCCCGCCGCGGTAAACGCCACGCCAAAGGGGGCCAGCTGCCCCAGCAAAAACGCGTTGGACAAAACAAATCCGCAAATGGCGCAGGCCAGATACTCCAGCAGCACCGCCTGTCCCTTCAAAAACCCTGTGATACGGGAGGACAGCGGCATAGGCTTTTCATTTGTCTTTAACACAAAAATCCCTCATTTCTTTTCAACCGACCGGTTTTCCCCGAATTTTTTTCCGCTTTTTTTCATATACTATGGGTTCCGGTATTTTCAGTATAGCTTTTTTCGGCGACGTAACCTGTCAAAATCTGTCGTCTTCGCCGACTGCGGCGTAACTTTTATCCGGCCGCGCTTCTTGACAATAAAACAAGGGAAATGTAATATAACTATATCTAGAAAAATTGCCGCAGAAGCGGCAGCAGGAGGAATCGACATGAAGACAGAAGGCGTCCGCACCCGCTTCGCCCCCAGTCCTACTGGCTATATGCATGTGGGAAATCTCAGGACCGCCCTTTATGCGTATTTGATGGCCAAATCGCAAAACGGCACATTTATTCTTCGGATTGAGGACACAGACCAGGAACGGTATGTGGAAGGCGCTGTAGATATTATTTACAACACGCTCAGGGAAGCGGGCCTTTTCTGGGACGAGGGTCCGGATATCGGCGGACCGGTGGGACCCTATATCCAAAGCGAACGCATGTCCATGTTTAAAAAATACGCCGAACAGCTGGTGGAAAGCGGACACGCCTACTACTGCTTCTGCGATAAAGACCGTCTGGAGGAGGTCCGGGTACTGCAAAAGGCGTCGGGCATCGCGCCCAAATACGACGGGCACTGCAGGAATCTTTCCAAGGAGGAGGTGGCCCAAAAACTGGCGGCCAACACCCCTTATGTCATCCGGCAGAAAATGCCTTTAGAGGGCACCACCTCTTTTCACGACGAGGTATACGGGCTGATAACGGTGGACAACGATACGTTGGACGACCAGATCCTCATTAAGGCCGACGGAATGCCCACCTACAATTTTGCCAACGTAGTGGACGACCATACCATGGGGATTACCCATGTAATCCGCGGGTCGGAGTATCTGTCCTCCACCCCCAAGTATAACCTGTTGTACGAGGCGTTCGGCTGGGAAATCCCCACCTACATCCATTGCCCGCCGGTCATGAAAAACGCCACCGAAAAGCTATCCAAGCGAAACGGCGACGCCTCTTATCAGGATCTGGTGGCCAAGGGATACCTGCCGGCCGCCATCGTGAATTATCTGGCCCTGCTGGGATGGGCGCCCAAGGGCGAACAGGAAATTTTTACGATGGACGAGCTGAAAAAAGAATTCTCCGTTTCCGGTATCAGCAAATCCCCTTCCATCTTCGATGGCCAGAAGCTGGATTACGTCAACGCGGAATACATCCGCCAGCTGCCCTTGGAGCAGTTCCATGAAATCGCTCTGCCCTGGATTCGGCAGACGGTGAAGCGGGAGGATGTGGACACTCGACTGATCGCCAAGGTGCTGCAATCCCGCACAGAGGTGCTCAATCAAATTCCGGAGCAGGTGGATTTTATCGACCGGCTGCCGGAATACGACACGGCGCTGTATGTCCATAAAAAAATGAAAACCAATGAGGAAACCTCTTTAGAGGCGCTCAAGGCGGTTCTACCCGTGCTGGAGGGACTGGAGGACTTTACCGAAGAATCCATCCACGAGGCTTTATTCCGGCTGATCGCTGATCTTGGCGTAAAGAACGGGTATCTGCTCTGGCCGGTTCGGGTTGCTGTAAGCGGCAAACAGTTTACCCCCGGCGGCGGCGTTGAGATCTGCGCGATTTTGGGGAAGGATGAGTCTATCACCCGTATTCGCAAAGGGGTTGCGCTTTTGAGCAAATAGGCGCTTTGGCATTTTTTAAAGCCTTTTTGGCGGACCGGTCAGCTTTTAAAACAGCGAAGCGGTCCGCCAGAAACGTTTGAAAGAAGATTTGTGCGGATAGAACACTATAAAAGCAGCATGCTGCTTTTATTTCTTGTAAAACAAGAAATAAAAATCGAATTCAAACGACAGCGGTACGCAGGGGAAGCCTGTATGGCCAGCATTCAATCAACAAGGAGAGACGATCCGATGGCAATTAAGGAACTCGAAATCATACAGCCCACCTTTTACCGGCAATTTTCCTGCATAGGTCCCGCCTGTACGGATAATTGCTGTCACAACTGGATTATAACCATCGACAAGGCGCATTATCTGCAATATAAAGCCGTACAGGACCCAAAGTTCCGGGAGATTTGTTCCCATGCTGTTAAACGGAACAAAAATAAAAATGGTACGCAGGACTTTGGGATTATGCGCCTAAACGCAGGCGAACGCTGTGCCTTCCAGGATGAAGACGGCGGCTGTGGTATCTACCGCTTGCTGGGGCCGGACGCATTGTCCGACACCTGCACGTTTTATCCTCGGAGCAAAAAAGAATTTCTGCCAGGAATTTGGGAGCTTTCCCTATCCCTTTCCTGTATGGAAGCGGCCCGCCTGGCGCTTTTTAGCGGAAAGCCTCTGGAACTGGAACGCATCCGCCGCCCATACGATCCGTCCAGCCGGAGCGACCGCTATATGATGGGGCAGCCACGGCAAAATTCGGAGTCCATTGCCTTGTTAAACCATCTGCAAGCTGTCCGTCAAGCCTGCCTAGATCTGATCCAGCTGAATACCATTCCCCTGCCGGACCGTATTCTTGCCATCGGGCTTTTGCTCCGCGCAGGAGATAAACTGAGGGTTGAGACAAAAGCGGAACAGCTTCCCCATCTTGCAGGACAGTATGTGCGGCAGGCGGCTGAGGGAAAATTTTCCGATGTTCTTGAGCAGATGGCATATAATAAAAACACGCATCTTTGGGCGCTGGTGCTTCCGGCATCCCATTTGATGCAGGCCGAACGCAGAGGAGACTTTCTCCAAATGTGGAAGACGCTGGAGCCGTTATGCGACGGGGAAAACGGCCGGTATGTAGTGGGACCGCGGGCGTTGGAATATATTCTCGAGCAGGCTCAGAAAAAAGGAGATCCGCTGCTACAGCGCCACGCGCTGGCTGTGGAAAACTATTTTGCCAACTATATTTTCTCCTCGTTATTCCCCTTCACCTACTTTTCTGAGCATTCGATTACGATGGAATATCACGGTGTTATCTTGGCGGAGCAGTATATGCTGCTGCGCATCCTGCTGGGCCTGCTTCCTGAAGTGGAAGGACAGACGGAGGAGCAGCGGCTACTTCGCGCTGTCGTCGCCCTTGCCCGCATTACACAGCACACCAATCTTGCGCAGGCTGTCAGCACATTTGGCCGTGAAAAGCCGGAAAAGACGCTGGACACGCTGGCCCACGCCGCCTATCTGCTGCGGTGAACCGTAGAAATTTTTACGAGTTCTGTTCTATAAAAAAGAGGAATCCAATTGGATTCCTCTTTTTTATAGTGAAAAGGCCCGACGGACCTATCTTCCCTGGATATCCAGTTCCTCCGGGTAGTCAGTGGTAGTCTGATATATGACGTCCACAGCCTCCCAATTCCCCGCTTTTTTTCGGTCATAGGTACAATTCTTTGCCAAAAAGCTTTGGACATATCCCCCAAAGGCCCCTACCCAATTGGTGACGACCGTGGTGGAAACATAAACCGATACGTCGCAATCCAGCACCGTCCCCCTTACGGAAAAGCCGATAAAGCCGCCAAAGCTTATGGGTGTCGCATCGCCGGGGGAAACTCCCCTGACCGGCAGGGAGACCACCTGACCGGTTGCGGTGCAGTTTTGCAAAACAGCATAGCTGGCGTCACCGGCAAAGGCGCCGACCTCGCTGAAGCCCCGCGCCGTCACATCCGCCGAGCAGTTGTAGGCCGAGCCGCCCATATCCCCTGCCAGACCGCCCACAGAATAAGCGCCTTCTACCGTTCCCTGTACCGAAACATTCTGCACCTGGCCGCTGCATTGGGCGGCCAACAGACCGGTTGCCCCCAATTGGGCATTGTAATCCAGCGGAGAGGTTACCGTACAGTCCTCCAGCTTCAGATTTTTTACAACGCCGTTGGCACCGATATTGGCAAACAGCCCCACGCCGTTGAGAACGTAATGGGGATCACCCAGATATTCCAGCTGAGCTGCGTCCAGCCGCAGGTGGGAGATGGTATGGCCCTGCCCGTCAAAAACACCGTTGAAGCCGCGACGAGACGGATCTCTAGCGTCGTCATCATCCCAATGGGATAAATATCGTTCGTTCATCCCCATGGGGATGAAATCAACGCCGGTCAGATCGATATCCGCTGTCAGAATATAGGTGTCCTCCTGGTTCATCCATCCGCCCTCGTTGATCCGTTTTGCCGCCTCCAGCAGCTGCTCGGCGTTGGCGATCTCAATGACCTGAGACTGGGGCGGCTGAACCTCCAAATTGGTTATACTGACAATTTGGTACACCGTATCGCCAACGGAAAAAGCGCTCTTTAACGAATCCGGAACCGTCTTTACCTGCTGCGGGCGGAAGGTGTAACAAACCGGACGCAGCACTGCTTTATCTGTTTTTCTCTGGTAATTCACCGCAATGTCGCCATTTTCCAGCTGTCGGACATCGGTTTGCTCCAAGGTAAAAAACGCTTCGCCTGTGATCTGGTAATCCGTCGAAAAATGGTAGATATCCTGCGTGTCCTGGGCGTTCCAGTCCTCCCATGCGCCATCCAAAAAGAATTGGTCAATCTGCGCCAGGGCACTGGCCTCCACCGAATAATCCTGATGCTCCGACTCCTCCAGCTGGCCGTCCTCCAAAAGATAGCCGAAGCCAAAGCTGGTAAGATAATTTTGCTCCTGTCCCTGTACACGCTCTGATCCGTTGCAGTAGGACTCGTACAGACTGGCCGTCCTATGCATCTGCTCGAAAGCGCCTGGCTCTAAATACAGCGCTTCTGCAGATGATGGGACCTTCTCTGCTGACTCGCCGCCGGTCGGCGCCAAATTGGTCTGGCATCCAGCCAGACTGCCTGTCAGCAGGCAGGCCACGAAAACAAAGGACATCAGCAAAACACCATGTCGTTTGCGGTTGGTATCAAAAATAGCGGAAAAACGCTGCATCAGCGTCTTTTTCTCGTCGCAAAAGCTGGTGGAAAACAGAAAGCGCTTCCCTACGCTCTGGCGCAGCACACCAAAAATGGCTTCGCTGTATTGGGCGCGAAATTCGCTGCTTTGGCGGGCAATCACCCGTTCGTCGCAGGAAATCTCCAAATCCCGGTTTGCCGCCTGCACCATCCAGTGGACCACCGGATTAAACCAGTGGACCACCAAAACGGCCAGCAGCAAAAGCTTATACCACAAATCGCGGCGCATGACATGGACCAGCTCGTGCCGAAAAATCATTTCCAGCACCGTCGTGGGATAGTCCTCCTGCGGCAGCAGAAGAACCGGCGGCCAAGGTCCGCAGACCACCGGCGAGGCGACAGCTTGACAGCGCATAAGGCGAAGCGGTCCATGATATCCTGCCTGCCGGCGGACCTTCTCCCAGCTTTCTCGGCAGGCAAGATTTTGTATTGGACGCGCATGCGCTTTTAAAACGCGGCGCATGTGAAAATACGCGGCACCATGGATAACCAGCGTCCCTGCGGCGCCAAAGATCCAAAGAATCATACCCGCTTTCATCCAGGGAAACGTTTGAAGCTTCTCCCGCCAATCCTGCCAAAACACTGTTTTTTCTTCCGGTTGCTTCTCCTCCCGGTCAGAGGATGGGCGAGCCGCCGTATTTTGCCCGGGAAAAGCCTCTGTCTGTGAAATCAAAGCCGGAGCCTGAACCGCATTGCTTTGCGGGCGGGAAGGCACATCCAGCACCGGGCCAGGCTGCCGCACCGCCGCCGGAAAAGATAAGCTCTCCCCCAGAAAACCGCCAAAATCCGACAGCTGAACAGCCGGCAGTTGGATTGGAATGAGCAGCCGGACCGCAATAACCAGCCATACCCAGCAGCGCCAGCGGGCAGTATACCGCTTTTTCAAAAGGGGGGTACTGAGCAGAATCAACAACGACAGCAAAGACATTCCCGCCGTGATACGCAAAAAGCTTGCAAAAAAATCGACCATATACTACTTTTCTCCCTCCTTTTTTACCTGATCCAAATAGTGCCGCAGATCCTCCAAATCCGATTGGGTCAAATCCTCGCTTTTTACCATTGAGGCCACCAAATTGCAAATCGAATTGCCATGCAGCTTCTTTAAAAAATGGCGGTTTTCATAGGCCAGATATTCCTTTTCCGATACCAGCGGTTCGTACAGGTTTCGATTCCCCTGCTTTTGGCAGGATAAAAAGCCTTTTTCCTGAAGCCGCCCCAACAGGCTTAGGATCGTAGAATCCGCCCAATTTTTGCTTTCCTTTAGCTTTTTGTCAAAATAATTTCTCGGTACAGGACCATCCGCTTCCCATAGCGCAATCATAATCTCTAATTCAGACTCCGGCAGCTTTTTCATTTTCATAGGTCTCTCCTACATTTGTAGCGTATTTTCCCTATTATACCGCCAACGGCCTGTTTTGTCAATCTTTTCCCGCGGGACACTGCTCACGCAGCTAATATATACATAAAAGGGACTGCGGAAAACACCGCAGTCCCTTTATCCTGTAAGCTATATCCCCTCATACAGCTTTTTTATATTCTCCAAAAGAACCTTCTCCAACCGATACCGTTCAATTTTTTCCTGTCCGGCTTCTCCCATGCGTTTTCGGAGGTCTTGATCCTCATATAGCTGCCGTATCGCGCCGCAGAATTCATCCTGATCGTCAAAATCAAACAGCAGACCATTGATGCCAGGCTCAATCAAATCCTCATGCCCTTTTATCCGGCTGGCCACCACCGGAAGGCCGCAGGCCATCGCCTCCATAATCTGGAACGGCAATCCTTCAATCCGACTGGCTGATACACTCGCATCCGACAGATAGAAATAAGGGGCCAGATCCCGAGTATAGCCGGGAAGATGGACATACGCCTGGACCTGCAGTAAGGCCGCCAGATCCTGAATCTGCGCAAGCCGTTCCCCATCCCCCGCCAGGATCAAGCGGCAGGGAACCCCTTCCTCTCTCAGCCGGGCCAATGCCTGGACTAAAAACGTCTGGTTTTTACGGTCGGAAAACTCCGCCGCACAGATCATGATAAATTCCTCCGGCTGAAACCCCAGCTTTTTTTTCAAGGCCTGTATCTTTTCCTCGGTTTCAGCGGACCGAACAAAACGGGCAAGGTCAATCCCCATCCCATCCAAAAAAACCAGCCGGTCCTTATACAGCCTCTGCTGCCTGGCGATTTGCTCATCCTGCCGGTTCATAACCGCCACAACATTTGTCACCGGGCGGGTCAGCTTTTCCGCCGCCAGCAGCACAAGTCTTTTGAAAGGCCTGGTCTGACGGTCGAACAAATAGCCATGCACCGTATTGACGACCCAAGGACGCCGCCCGCTGAGCAAAATCCCCAGGCGAATAAAAAAGGCCGCCAACGAGGTATGGACGCTGACCAAATCATATTCACCCTGGCGAATCAGCCTTCGGATGCGCCAGGCACATTTTAAATTCTCCAATGAAATCATCCGCTTTTGAAAAGGCATGGAAATCGTCCTTACCCCCTCGGGCAGTCCTGCAGAATCCCCGGCGCCCATAGCGTGTACCTGACTTCCAAGGGACAAAAGCTGCTCCATATAAGGAATATGAAACGATTTTAAGTGCCCAAAGGTCGAAGCTGCATACAAAATCTTTTTGGCCATTACTGATTCTCTCTTTCTCGTCTATATTGCCGGTTCATGCCAACGCCTACCCCGAACAGAGCCCAAAAGAGTACGGCGGTGATCACGGTGGAATCGTTAAAGAGGCCCGCGAACAAATACCCAGCTACACCCAGCGCCACCGCAACGGGGCGAAATTCCATGCAATTTTGCTTTCTGCCTGCATATAGGCGAAAGCAATCCCAAAAGTAGAGGATACAAATTGTCAAAAAGGCCAACAGCGCGATGCCTCCTTCGTTGACAAAAATCTGCAGGTAAAGGTTATGGGGCTTGTCCACCACAATCGTGCCATTGTTATATGCATACAGCTTTCCCAATACATCATCCTGCGGAAACTCGAAGATAAAACAGTCCGGACCAGCGCCAAGCAGCAGATACTCCGACAGCATGGGAAGCGTTCGGGACCAGATATAGCCGCGCATGGAGCCGATAAGCTCCTTCCCTTTTAGAAAGCCGGCAACAGGCGGCTCCAGCAGCTCGGTCTTTTCTATGGTATTCTTTCGGACCAGATAAATCTGACTGTCGTCATAATAAAACTGCATCAACCGCCGTCCGTTGTAAATCAGGCTCAAATTGGTATAAACCTTCCCTTTGTTCATTACATTGGCTGGGACAAAGGAAAGAGGAGAGAAAACGCTGTCCACAGCTTCTAAGGCGCCCTCTGCATTCTCTTGGTACAGGATCTCCTCCCCATTCTCATCGCGGAAAACAAATTCCCTGTTTTGTACCGAAATCTGCAGACAATTGTCCTGGAGGAAAATAATCACGCCGTCTTCACGATTTTCCACCCCGCGGATGAAAATATGGTCCTTATAATCGAAATCCGATGTATCGGAAAAAATCGTTTGGATATCCGCAAGAAGCATAGGAACCCGCTCTAAAATCGCATTATCCAATACAAAATTAAGCCCAAGCACTGCTGCCAAAAGAGCGCCGAGGCTTAAAAGAAGGATTTTCCAATACCGCAGCAAAAGACGGCGAAAAAAAATCGCGCCCAGAACAACCGCTGCCGCCGTACCGATCAGTCCGGCGCGGGAAGTTGAGCCTAGCAAAAGCATCAGCGAAAGAGCAGCCGTTACAAGAGCGAAGATCCGAAATTTCCAATTCTTTTCGAACAACGCTAGAACGGCGCACAGCGGCAGTACCGCCGCCGCTGTGCTGCCCACATAGTTATAATGGCCGATCATCCCATACATTCTTGTACTGCCGAAGGAGCCAATCGTCCCTTCAATGTCGTCGGGGATGATCAGCCTGTTTGCCCATTCGCTGGTCAACAGATTGTGTCCCACAAACTGCGAAATGCCCATCACAGCGTTTGCGGCGATAAAAATACCTACTGCCGCCAGTAAAAGCTTCAGATCCCGGGACGTACGGTAGGTCAAGGCCGCATACAAAAACAAAACCAGATAGCCGATCTGGGCGACCATTCCCTCCGCCCGGTCATACAGCCCCCACAGGGCCGTATCACGATTGTCAGAAAAGACCGTAGAAAGGATTAAAAACAGCAAGAACACACCGCAGGAACCAAGGTACAGCCAATCTATCCGGTCCAGACCGGCAAAAAGCTTTTGTCCAAAGATAAAAAGCAAAGCCAGCATAAGTGCTGCCATCAACCAGAGGAAACGGGCCCGGTATTGGGAAAAAATTTCCGTCACGCTGTCCGTGGAAAAAAGCCGCCGCAGCTCGCCATGTAAAAAATGCTGCGTCGCACGGATTACAAACGGCATGACCGCCAGCAGAAAAGCCACTGGAAAAAACAACAGATTCTTTTCTTTTTTCTCCCAAATAAAACCATTCTTCACTGTCATTTCTCCTTTTTTTCACCAGCCGGCAGTACCTCTTCATTACGTAAGCCCTTAAAAACCGTCTGGAAAAGGATTTTGATATCCAAAAGCAAACTCCAGTTTTCGATGTAATGAATATCCCATTCCACCCGCTTGGGGATAGATGTATCCCCCCGATACCCTTTCACCTGCGCCAAGCCAGTGATCCCCGGCTTTACCTGATGCTTGACCATATAAAGCGGAACGCTGTTTTGAAAGCTCTTTACAAAATAGGGCAGCTCTGGGCGCGGACCGACTAAGCTCATATCCCCTTTCAGCACGTTGTAAAGCTGCGGCAGCTCGTCAATGGAAAACTTGCGGATGAACGCGCCGAATTTTGTTTTTCTCGGATCCTCGTTGGTGCTCCACGCCGTATTTGATTGGTCGTTTACCACCATGGAGCGAAATTTATACATCATAAACAGCTCTTTGTTCAGCCCAACCCGCTCCTGTTTAAAAATCACCGGACCAGGCGAGCTGATTTTCACACCAATAGCGGTTGCCAGCAGGACCGGTGAAAGAAAAATCATCAAAAAAAGGGAGCCTAAAAAATCCATCGCCCGTTTGAGAAAAGCGTTGGCGTAATTATCCAAAGGGATTTTGCGGATATTGATCAGCGGGATGCGGTCAATCTGGTCAATCGACGGGCAGCTGGGGATGTATCTATAGCAAAAAGGGATAATGGAAATCTTTGTCCCGGTTCTTTCGCAGTCAGACATGATCTGCTCCAGATAAGACGCTTCCGAAATATCCAGCGCGCAGATCAGCTCATTTGGCTTGCGCTCATTTAAAACCTCAAACAGTCGGTCATATCCACCCAGGTAATCTCCATCCAGCTGGGCTTTTCCGGAAATATATCCCAGATAATCGTAGACATATCCCTTCTGGGCACGAATCGTCTCAAGATAGTCCTTTGCCGAATCCCCAGATCCCAGAATGATCAGCGTTTTTTTGTGGTAGCCTGTCCGGCGCAGACGGTCGATCAGCCAATGCTTTCCAATCAAAAGCAGCGTACTGATAAAAAAGTATTGTACCATTACCCAGCGAGACAGAAGGTTCCATTTTAGGGCGAACAAAATCGCCGTGATAATTCCTGCCATCACCGTATTGGCCTGGATCAGCTTGACGATTTCTTCGCTAAAGGAACGGGAAGTAAAGACGTTGATCAAATCAAAGGTACTCAAAACCAGATAATAAAACGGCACCAGCGCCAGTACAAACAGCATATAAGCACTTAGCAGCAAATGGGTTTCTGACGCTGCGTTAAATATATAAAAGCGTATCCCATAGCTGAAAAAAACAGAAAGAAACAAAACCGCCAAATCGGTCGCGATATTTAAACGGTTGAGCAGCGCCTCATTTTCCCGAATCATAAACGTCCTCCTGAAATCCGCAACCCTTTGCGGAAAGCTTTTCTTATAAAGAAACCTTATCAAGGGAACTTCCATTTCAAAAACTACTTAATAAACGATTTTTTCATGGACATATATTTATATTATACGATATTCTCATACAAAAATCTATTGCATTCTCAAATTATTTCCTTCATGCCGCGCAGAAATTTGCAGATCTAAGGAAAGAAAGAACCGCCTTCCTATGATAGGAGGCGGTTCTTTCCTCCCACAGATTTTTTCTGCGGAAAGCTTCATTAAATGGCTTTTTTCAGCAAAACGCAGAATTGTCTCACCAAAAATCCCCTACAGGCAGTGCCAGCTGGATGGTCGAGCGCTTGATCCAGTCCCAATTCTCCGTTGCTTTTTGGGAAAATGGACGCATGAGGACATCCACGTCTAAAGAATCGCTGGACAGGCCCCCTGATTCCTCGCTGCCCAGCAGAACCGCCTGCGGCTGCACCTGCCAATTGCCAGCCCCTTGATAAAAGCCGGACAAGGCTGGATGGCAGGTGAAAACCCCCAGGTCAATCTGTGATTGGCTTTGAATCCATTCGGTTGCCGACTTGACGATATTCTTTCCAACGCCCTGTCCACGCCAATCCGGATCAGCGGCAACGCAGGAAAGTCCTGCCGCAATAAAAGTCGTCTCACCGATCCGAACCGATTTCTGCACAACGCCGGCATATCCCACCAGCCTGCCGCCGCAACAGCAGCAAACGGATTGGGCCTTCAGCTGCGGCCGATGGGTTGGGAGCAGCTTTCCCGCCTGCAACGCGCTGTCCGGCCAAATTTTATGCAGTAAAGCCGCGATTTCCCACCGCAGCTTCTCCGGAGCCAGATTGTAATCCGTATGAAAGATTTCTGTTTTCATTCTACTCCTTAAAAAAGGAGCCGTTATCTAAAACACCGGCTCCCTCTTCATCGTTATTTACAGCAGCAGCATTTCTTTGCCAAAAGCCCAGCAAATTCGTCTACGTCCGGAATATCCCCGGCAGTTTTTGCATAATGGGCATAGGTCACCGTCAGATCCGGCTCGATCACAAACGCCGCCGGAAGCTGATCTTCATTTCCCTCATATTCGCCATGCTCCAAACCCAGCTTTCTTGCAGCCTGGATTTTTTTCAGCGCCTTTTCGTCAATAGCGTCTTTAATCGAGGCAGCCGGGTCGATGGACAACGCCTGGTAAATTTTCTGCTCCGGATCGGCGATCACCCAGAAAGGATACTCCCTTTCGGTAAAATTACGAGCCAGCAGGTCCGGGTCGGACTGAAGCACAAAAACCACCTGCCCGCCGGTTGCGGTAATCTTATCGTACTGCTCCTTCAGCTGGATCATATCGTAACGGCACAAGGAACAGCCATAGTACCGGGAAAACAGCAGGCCCGTTTTTTTGCCGTTTACAATAGTTTGCAGGTCCATCCCTCTTTTGTAAGGAGTATCGAACACGAAATTTTCCATTTTTTCGCCAACATTAATTTTTGCCATTCTTTTTCTCCTCTTTACTTAAAAATTTCAAAGCGTCATCCACTCTGATTTTTATGCCTCGAGCCAAATTTTGCCGTATTCTTTCAGCTTTTTCTACTTTCAGCGTAACACGAAATCGGACAAAAGTCAACCAAAGGAGGGAGCTAGACAGCACTGTACGCCTCTCCTACCGGCGCTCTTTTACGCTAAAGGCGGTAACCTCCATTTTTAAAACGGTTACAGCGTCTGCCGACCGGCTGTCAAAAACAAATTCCCTTCCTGTTTGGTGCTTCATCAGCAGAGAAAGCGCCCTTTGTTTTTCCTGGGTATCCCAGACGATGGAAGCGGTTCCGTTCCCAATGATGCTGCCAAAAGCATAGCCGTATCCACAGGCGGTTTCCGCCACAATCAGGCGATGCCGGCAGTCCATTTCAAAGGCGATCGCCCCATTTTTTTCGATAGCGCTGATCTTTCTGCCCGATGCCGCACTATGAAAGTACAGCGTCAAATGGCCCTGCTCATAGGAATAACCAAAATTTAATGGTACAATATAAAGTCCCTGCGCGTCTTGTACAGCAATCCGGCAAACCTTGCAATCGTTTAAAATGGATAATTGATCCTCCACCTTTGTCACTTCCCGATCCCTTCGTCTCATAAACTCTCCCCCTTCGGCGCTGTTTTTCTATCCAAAAAAGCCTGGCCCTGCTTGAAAACAGACGCCAGGCTTTTAGGATCAATCAGGAAACCGGCAGACCGATATTTCCAAAAAATCTATGAATTAGTATTTCAGCTTCCACATATATCTTCTGCAGGACAGCGGATGTTTTCTCGCGATAGACAGCTCATAGGAGTAGCAGCCCAAAGCGGCGCCCATCAAAAGCGGGTTAAAGAACTCGGAAACCTTATCGTCAATGGTCTCCAGGCCCAGCTCTTTTGCGTCGAGAATGATAACCTTTTCCGCAAATCTGTTGAGGAAATCCAGCGCTCTTTGATCCAGCGGACGGGTACGGCCTTCGCTCATCAGGATAATAAAGGGGGTCTCGCGGTCGGTGATCTCGAACGGACCATGGAAGTACTCGCCAGAATGGATCGCGGAGGAATTGACCCACTGCATCTCCATCAGCAGGCAGATGGCAAAGGAGTAAGCGACACAGTAGTTTGCGCCGGAGCCCATCATATAAATGAGCTTCTCGTCCTTATACTGCTCTGCAAAGACCTTCGCTCTGGGGGTTAAGAACTCTTTGGCATGCTTGACAATACCGTCGATCCGGTCAAAGCCGTTCATCATCTCGTCGTAGTTCTCATAGCCCTCAATCTGATTGAGGATTTCAACAGCCAGCTTCAGACCGAAAGCCATACCGGTCATATCAGCGGTCGCCTTCGCTTCATATTTCAGCACATAGTCGCCGTTTTTCGCCAGAGGACTCTGATCGTCAAAGGTGATGACAATCGAAGCAGCGCCAGACTTCTGGGCAATTTCGGCAGCTTTTACCGTCTCAGGAGTGGTACCGGAATGAGACTGGGTAATTACGATGGAATTCGGGCCCAGCGCCTTAGGCGTAGCATGGCAGAATTCGTTGGCGGTATAATGATCGACCGTCACCTTTTTCGCTTCGCTCTGTAAAAAGAATTTACCCGGATGCAGGCCGGCGTAGGAACCGCCGCAGGCCACGTAATACACGTTTACGATGCCGCCTTTGTCTTCACGGGCTTTCAAAATGTCGGCGATGATGGATTTTGGACAACAAGCCATTAGAATTTCCTCCTTAATTTTGATGAACTGCACGCACCCTTCGGGTCCGTACCACCAGAGAATCACTCCGATTGCTGGATACTCTATAACCTCAAGAGTTATCCTATGACGTTATAATATCATATCTATCCTCTTTTGTAAATAGCCTCTTTTAAAAAAATGATTTGTGTCTTCCGCTATTTTCTAATTTTTTAAAAAAATTATGTCCAATCAGTTAAGATCGTGAAAGCTTCTTTTTGCAGAATGTGAGTTTCGTTCATCGGATATGCTCCCTTTCGTCATGGCGATAACGTCCATTATCGGATGAAATTGGTTCGGCAGGGCGCTTCTTTTGCAGGAAGTCCATATTTTTCCTTGCCAAGTGCAATGCTCTGCATCAAAAAACTCATATTTCTCGCAAGAACCCGCATGACCTGCAGGCCTTCTTCGTCCCGGACCGCTTCTCCCGGCGCGGCGCCGTGAACGCTGTTCCAATACTGGCTGGAAGCCACCGGCATGCCGGAAATGGTAAAATACTTGTTCAGCTGATCGAAGGTGGCGGACAGGCCGCCCCGCCGCGCCACCGCAACGCTGGCGCCGACCTTCATGGACTTATCAAAGCTCGTGCTGTAGAAAAGCCGATCCAAAAAGGAGATCAGTGTTCCGTTGGCGGAAGCGTAGTACACTGGGCTTGCCACTATCAGGCCGGCGCATTCTTCCAGTTTGGGAGCCGTCTGGTTCACCAGATCATCCAACACGCATTTTCCGTTCTTTTTGCAGAAAAGACAGGCGGTACATCCCCTGATATCCTGATTTCCAACCTGCAAAATTTCTGTCTCGACGCCTTTTTCATGGAATACTTTTTCCATTTCACGCAAAGCAATATAGGTATTTCCCTCTTTTCGAGGGCTGCCGTTGATCATCAAAACCTTCATGGTCGTATAGCACCTCATTTTCGTTTTCTCTATCCGTTTCATATGGAATACAGGGGCTGCAGCTGCGATTTCTCAATTTATGAAAAGTATGAAAAGGGTGTAACCCAAATCAATGAGTTACACCCTTTTGCACAGATGAAATCTTGTTTTGCATGAAACAAAACAACTAATCTTACCTTATGGTATGTAGCTAAAAAAGCAGGATTAGTATTTCAGTTTCCACATGTATCTTCTCGTGGGACGCGGATGCTTTCTTACCTCGCACAGATCCATATAGAACATATCCAGCAAAGCAGCGGTAAAGATCTGGTTGAAGAACTCGGCAACGTTGGAATCCAGCGCATTCAGGCCCATTTCCTCGTTGTCCAGAACCATGATCTTCTCGCCAAATCTGTGCAGGAAGTCCAGAGCTCTCTGATCCAGTGCACGGGTACGGCCGGTGCTCATCATCATGATGAAGGGAACATCCTTATCAGTGATCTCAAACGGGCCATGGAAATACTCGCCAGAATGGATCGCAGAAGAATGGATCCACTGCATTTCCTGCAGCAGGCAGATCGCATAAGAATACGTAACACCATAGTTGGGGCCAGAACCCATAACATAAATGAGTTTCTCTTCGCCGTACTTATCCGCCCAAGCCTTAGCAGTAGGAGCAAATTTCTCCTTCGCAGCCGGAACAATCTCGTTGTATTTCTCATAGGAGGCCATGAAAGCGTCGTAATGATCATAACCCTCGGTCTGCTTCAAGATCTCAACAGCCAGCCACAGGGCCTTTGCATGACCGTTATCATTTGCATCCTTAGTCGTTCCATAGGTGACAACATGATCGCCGTTTTTCGCCAAGGGGCTCTCCGCATCATAGGTGACAGCGATAGAAGCAGCACCAGCCTCCTGTGCAATACCAGCAGCACGTACAGTCTCAGGCGTAGTACCAGAGAAAGACTGCGTAATAACGATAGAATCTTTACCTAAGGCCTTAGGAGTAGCATGGCAGAATTCATTAGAAGAATAATGACCAATAATCAGATCCTTCGCTTCGCTCTGCAGGAAATATTTCGCAGGATACAAACCAGCGTAAGAACCACCGCAAGCAACAAAATACACATGAGTAATTTTGTCATGCTTCTTCAAGACATCTTCAATGATGGATTTCGGACAACAAGCCATTGGAATTTCCTCCTTAATTTTGGTAAACTGGTCCTTCTAAAAGAAGAACAGACCGCTGAAGGTCACCCCCTCAGCCAGTTGGACAGCCTTTTGCATTCAAAGGTTATCCTATGACGTTATGGTATCACACAACAAAGATTTTGTAAACAAAATTTGCAGAAAAAAACAAGCTTTGGTATGATTGCACAGTTTTTAAAGATTTAATTGTAAACCTTGATAACATTTTTTCACGCAAAGCTTAGGGAAACGCCAATAAAATTTTTTATAATCTTCTCAACATAAAAAACAAAAAAGAACGCGACTGCGTTCTTTTTTGTAAAGGTACCGGCACCGACCTATTTTTCCAGGCAGTGACCCGCCAAGTATCTTCGGCACGAATGAGCTTAACTACTGTGTTCGGAATGGGAACAGGTGGGACCTCACCGTAATAAGCACCGGTTAAAAGCACGGCAGAAGAACCGTACAGCATATATGTGAACCTGACTTAGTAAGCCAGAGCTCATCCATGGTGACCCGTGCGGGAATCGAACCCGCGTTACCGGCGTGAGAGGCCGGTGTCTTGACCGCTTGACCAACGGGCCAAACCTCGCGCCTCCCCGTTCAGAAGGCGCTTCTTGGTGCACCATCAGGGACTCGAAC